>JBDHVC010000058.1:0-31065 GCA_039809495.1 Sandaracinaceae bacterium | reverse complement strand
GCCGCTCTCGTCGAGGTCCTGGAGGAGCATCAGGAGTTGACCGAAATGCTTGGGAAAATCTGAGGGGATGCCTCAGCCTCGACACCGATGAGGATCTGCCCGCCTGGGCCGTTGGCGAAGCAGACGCAGTCCTTGGCTAGCTCGACGAAATCGGCGGTCTTCCCCATGACCATCCGCAACGACTTTCGGTCGAATTGCTGCCCCTCTCCGCCCAAGGGGAATTGCTGCCGCTCAGCCATCCGCTCTCCGATACCTCATTTTCCAAGCTCCGAGCATCGACCCTCGGCGCTCACATGACGGGTCTCGATGATCCTGAGCAGGGGGGGCTCCTCCGGGCGCCGCGGGAGCGGTCTCGAGCTCGAGGCGAAGGGTCGTTCCGCCATCCTGGCGACATAGTCGGACCATCCGCCGCTGAGAGGGAAGCCCGATGTGGAGAGGATGTGGTGCACGGAGCCCGACGGGGTAGAACCCGCCGCATGGCGCGACGCGTCGGCCCCGAAGAAGCCCACCGCCTCGTCGTCGAGGAGGGCTACGCGCTCCTCGACGTCCGCTCCGTCGTCGAATTCGAGGCGGGGCACCCCGAGGGCGCGTGGAACGTCCCGTGGGTCATCCTCGACGAGCACGGTCGACGGCCGAACCCCGACTTCGTGCGGGTCGTCCAGGCCGCGTTCCCCGATCGCGCGACGAAGCTCGTGCTCTCGTGCCTCGCGGGCCACCGCTCGCTCGAGGCGCTCCACGCCCTCGAGGCCGAGGGCTACACGGCGCTCGTCGACCAGCGCGCCGGCTGGGGTGGAGAGCGCGACGCGTTCGGGCAGCTCACCGAGAAGGGCTGGTCGCAGCGCGGTCTCCCCTCGGCCACGGGCGCGGGCGACGAGCGCTCCTACGCCGCGCTGAGCCGGCGCTGAGCCCGCCGCCGCCAGGTAGCGTGCAGATCGGCCTTGCACACCCTCTCGGGATCGCATAAGAGAGCGCCCCTCACGGGCGTATAGCTCAGCTGGGAGAGCGCTAGAATCGCACTCTAGAGGTCCTCGGTTCGATCCCGAGTACGTCCAAACCCGAGAGAGCCTCACCATCGAGGCGTACGAAGGGCCGGAACCCAGGTTCCGGCCTTTTCGTCGTTCGCCTGAACACGCGCGAGGGGCCGATGGCAAGGAACAGCACGAGTCAGGGCAACGGATTCGTGCTGCGAGCCCCCACGCCGAGGGCGGGCGAGAACGAGGCTCGCCGATCGAGGGGTCACGCTCCGAGGTCTGGGTGGCTCAGCAGCTCCCTCAGCCCCGACGTCCTCCGGATCGGTTTCCGGAGCGCCTCCGCGAGCTCGTCATCCGTCCCGAGCCAGTCGAGCCGGCTCTTCGCTCGCGTGATCCCCGTGTAGACGAGCTCCCGCGTCTGGATCGGTGACGACCGACCCGCCAGCACGAGGGCGACGTGGTCGAACTGCGAGCCCTGTGACTTGTGGACCGTCATCGCGAGCGCGCCCATGTGGGGCGGGAGGCGATCGAGCGGCACGCGCTGGACCGTGGGCTCGCCGCCCTGCTCGACCTCGAACACGGCGACGAGCTTGTCCTTTCCGTCGCCCGGGAGGACGAGGCCGATGTCGCCGTTCCAGAGGTGGACGGCGTAGTCGTTGCGCGTGACGAGGATGGGCTCCCCGAGCCAGTGGCCTGCCTTCGTCGGGTAGTTGCTCGTCGCGCCCCGCTCGCGGTGGACGCGTTCGAGGAAGTCGCGGACGCGGGCGCCGAGGCTCTCGAGGAGGCCGGAGACGCCGAGCGGGCCTCGGCGGTGGACGGCGAGCACGCGGTAGCGGCCGAACGCCTGGAGGAGCTCGAGCTGCGTCTCCTCGTCGCGGAGGTCGGCGCCCGCGCGGAGCTTCTCCGCGAGCTGCTTCGCGTAGCCCTCGAGGTAGGGCTCGGCGAGGAGGTCGAGCTGCGCGCTGGTCGGGCGCCCGTCCTCGCTCGCGCCGAGGTAGCGGAGCTTGGCCTTCGCGTTCTTCTGAGCATGGGGGAGCTTCGTGAGCGCGCCGACCGCGCCGTCGAGGGCGCTCTCCGTGGGAGTCTGCAGGCGCTCGATGATCGCGAGCAGCTCGGGGTTCGCGAAGCGATGCGCCTCGACGAGCCGTGTGTGGTGCGTGCCGAGGAGCGCCTCGCCCTCCTTCGAGACGAGGTCGGCGAGGACGGTGCCGGCGTCGACGCTCGCGAGCTGCGCGGGATCGCCGATGAGCACGAGGCGCGCGCCCCCGGGGATCGCCTCGAGCAGGCGGCGCATGAGCGTGAGGCCGACCATCGAGACCTCGTCGACCACGAGCACGTCGACCCGGAGCGGCCGCTGCCCGCGCTTCGGGAAGGTGCCGTCGCGGCGCGCGCGGAGGAGCTTGTGGACGGTGCTCGAGGTGAGCCCGCGGATCGCCTCGCGCGTCGCCTCGCTCGCGCCCTCGAGCGTGTCGAGGCCCTCGTGGAGCGCCTCCGTCATGCGCACGGCCGCCTTGCCCGTCGGCGCGGCGAGGTGGACGCGGAGCGGCTCGCTCGCGCTCCCGTGGAGCTCGAGGAGCGTCGCGAGCAAGAGCTTGATGCTGTAGGTCTTGCCCGTGCCCGGCCCGCCGGTGACGAGGGAGAGGCGATGCGTGACGCCGCGCTCGACGGCCTCCTTCGCGCGGCCGTCGACCTCGATGGGGAGCTTCTTCGGGAGCGCGAAGCTCGGCCTGGGCGAGGAGGCCGCGAGCTCGCGGAGCGCGTCGACGAGGCGCTCCTGCTCCCGCGCCATCCGGCGGGTGAGGAGGAGGCGCGCGCCCGGCTCGAGGCGCTCCTGCACGACGAACGGGCGCGCGTCGTCCGAGCCGATGGGCTGGACGAGCGGGGAGCGGGCGACGCGCTCGTTCCAGTCGGCGGCGCTCTGCGCGTCCGAGGGGAGGCCGAGCCTCTTCAGCCACTCTGGGAGCGAGAGGTGAGCGCCGCTCGCGCCGTCGGGGCCCGAGGCGTCCTCGTCTTCGCCCTCGTCGTCGAGCTCTTCGTCGGGGCCAACCTCGGCCTCGTCGTCGCCGCCGCGCGGGCCGTCCTCCTCGTCCTCCTCTCGACGCTCCTCTTGGGCGTCGGGCTCACCGACGACGCGTGGGCGCTCGCGCTCACCGAGGAGGACGTCCAGCTCGGCGAGGTCGACGCCGGCGTGGCCCTCGCGGCTCGCGCGGAGCGCCAGCGTCAGGGCGACGAGCACGTCGGGGTCGTGCTCGCCGTAGCGAGCAGCGACGACGTCGACGATGTGGACCTCGGCGTCCTCGACGATGCGCGCCGCACGGAGCGGCTCGACGCGCTCGGCGAAGTCAGGGTTGACGAGACGGATGGGCCTCTCGCTCTTCACGGCTCGCCTCCGCTCTTCTTCGCGCGTCCTCGCTTCGGCTTCGCGCCCTCGCCGTCGCTCACGGGGCCACTCTGGGGCTCGCTCTGGGGCTCGCTCTGGGGCTCGCTCTGGGGTCGGCTCACGCGTGCCTTCGTCGCGCTCCCTCTCACGATCGCGCTCACCTCGTCCTCCCCGCGTCCGTCGAGCGCGGCGTCGAGGCCGAGCACCACCTCGCGCGGGAAGCGGCCGGCGTGGACGCCGAGCGCGCGGCCGGTCGCGGGATCGCGCGGCGTGTCGTCGCCCTCCATCCCGCGGACGAAGAGGTAGAGGTACCCGCCGACGTGCGTGTCGTAGTCGTAGCGCTCACCGAGGCGCTCCTCGAGCAGGCGGTGCAGGGCGACGGTGTAGAGCAGCGCCTGGAGGTGGTAGCCGTGGTGCGCCATCGCGTGGTCGAGCCAGGGCGCGGCGTAGTGGGCGCGCGTGCTCACGCGCTGACCGCGCGCGTCCGGCGCGCGCGAGGCGAGGCGGTTCGTCTTGTAGTCGGCGACGAAGTAGCGCCCGGTCCTCGAGTCGCGGAAGGTGAGATCGATCGAGCCTGTGAGGATGCCCTGGATCTTCGGCACGATCGCGGCCTCGCGCTCGAGGAGGCGACGCGCCCACCAACCCGCGGCGGTGCTCTCGTCCGCGAGGCGCGCGAAGACCACACGGACGGCGTCGCCGTCGACCTGGCTCGCGGGGGCGCCGCCGACCGCGGGCGTGGCGTCGAGACCGCCGGCGACGGCGAGATCGAACTTCAGCTCGTCGAGCCGATCGGTGATGCCGAGCGAGGCGAGCGTGAGATCGGGCGAGAGGTGGACCGGATCGTCGGTGCGCGTGGAGCCGAGCGGCGTCTCGAGCCACCCCGGGACCAGGCCGTCGACGAGCGCCGCGACCTCCCGCTCGGAGTCGCCCACGCGCACGCGCTCTCGGATGCCGTACTTCGCGCGGAGCTCCTGGATGAGGGCCAGCCGACCCTGGGCCTCGACGCTCGGGCGATCGCGGCGTCGCTCACGCGTCTCGAAGTCGAGCAGCTCGAAGAGCTCGTGGACGAACTTGCCGGCCTCGGTCCCGGCCGGGAGCCGATCGGCCGCGATCGGTGTGGCTCGGAGGTTCGCGTCGAGCGCGGGCTCGCCCGTCTCGACGGAGGCGGGCGACTCGCTCGCGTCGAAGGTGGGCGCAGGCGTCTCCGCGGCTTCGGCGCTCGACGGCCCCGCCGCGTCGGCGCCCTTCTTCGTGGCGTTGCGCATCGAGCTGAAGCTCGCGACCATGAAGCGGCCGTCGAACTTGCGGCTCGCGTCCCAGGGGCGCGCGTGGAGCGAGGATGAACGCTCGTCATCATCGTCGAGCGCGGCCGGAGCGCTCGGCGTCGGAGGTGGGAAGCACTCGTATGTGAAGCCGATGCGCGTCGGGTGTGCCTTCGCGAGGGACTCGTACGCGGCTCGCACACGCTCGACCGCTTGCTTCTTCGCTCTCGCGCCGGCGTCACCTTTGCTCGTGAGCTTCAGATCGTCGAAGTTGAGGTGTGGACACGCGACGGACCGGAGCGGGTTGATCGCGTCCAGGCCCTCGAAATCGCCGTCCCACGCGATCACGTGGTGCTTCGCGCGGGTGAGCGCCACGTAGAGGAGTCGCCGGCTCTCTTCGACGCGATCTGCGTTCGCCCACGCGAGCGCTTCCGCGCGCATGGCCGATCCGCTTCGATGGAGGTCGAGTACGAGCGCGGCTCTCGCTCGGGGGTCTCTCGCCCGGTTGCTCCGCGGTCGCACTCGCAGTGGAGGTTCGTCGCGAACGTCGGTTCTGCGCTCCGACCAAGAGTACGGGACGAGCGTGACGTCGTACTCGAGCCCTTTGCTCGCGTGGATGGTCGAGATTCGCACAGCCGACTCGTCGGTTTCGAGCCGCGCGCTCGATCTTCCGTCGTCTTCGTCGGTAGAATCGTCGGCGTCTCCTCGCAGGTACCTGCCGAGCCACGCCGCGAGCGCCGCGGGGGAGGAGCGCGTGCGTTGCTCCTCGTCGTGGGCGAGTTCGACGAGATGCCGGAGATCCGTGGCAAGCCGCTCGCCGCCGTCCATCTCGAGGATCCCCTCGAGGCTCCGGTGGTGGGCGAGGGTGCGCTGGAAGAGGACGAAGAAGCCGCTCGTGGTCCACGCCTCCTGAGCGGCGCGCAGATCCTTGCGGAGGGCCTCCCACCGCGATGCATCCTCTCGGCTGCCCTCGAATCCCGCGTCGACGTCGCCGTCGAGGGCTTGAGCGAGCGTGAGCGCAGACCAGCCGACGATGGGTGTCGCGGCGAACGCGCGAGCGACTTGCTCGTCGTCGCTCTCCGCGACGGCTCGGAGCCACGCTCTCACCCAGCCGACGACGGGGCTCTTCCAGACGGACACCTCGCTGCCACTGACGGCGGGGATCCCCCGACTCGCGAGCGCGTCGCGGACCTTCTGTCCCTCGAAGTGAGTCCGTACCAGGACCGCGATCCGGCGTGCCTCCCAGCGCTTCTCGGTTCCTTGGATCAGATCGGTGCAGACCCTCGCGACCGCCTCGGGGAGGTCCGCGCGCGCGCTCCGGGCCGGCGCGGCGCTCGTCCCTCTCTCCGGGGCCGGTGCCTCGTCATCGATCCAGCGCAGCTCGAAGGGCAGGCGTGACGGATTGGCGTCGGTTCCACCCACTCTCTCGGTATCAGGAGCCGGAGGGCGAGCGCGTACCGGTACGTACTCGATCGCCGGAGAGGAGACGGGATCGGGCTGGAAGGGCATGGTCTTCGGCTGACCCCAGATGGCGTTCATCGCGTCGACGACACCCACGTCGCTCCGGTAGTTGACGTCGAGCGTGGAGCGCGGCGAGTCGGCGTTTGCGGCGGCGTCGAGGTAGACCGCCAGGTCGGCGCCGCGGAAGCTGTAGATCGCCTGCTTCGGGTCGCCTACGAGGAAGAGTCGATGACGAGGTGAGCCGCCGAATGCCTCGCGCGCGATGAGCCACTGAGCCTCGTCCGTGTCTTGGAACTCGTCGATGAGCGCGACGTCGTACTGCGCGCGCAGCGCGTCCACGAGGACGCTGCTCCTCGAGCGATCGCCGAGGCGCTCGGCGAGGCGACCGATCATCGAGTCGTACGTGAGCAGACCTCGGTCGCGCACGATCGCTTCGAACCGTGCACGGATGCCGCTCGCGAACCACGCCATCAGTGAGGCGTCGATCTCGTCCAGCGCGTCACGAAACGCCCTGAACGCGTCGATCAGCGGGAGGAAGGGAGCGGTCTCCGGCCCGTCGAAGGGTGTCGGACCTCCCCACCTCTCTTCCATGTGTTGGCGATCGAAGATCGTCCACGCGGGCGCCTTCTTGGATCTCGGTCTGTCGATGATGCCGGAGCGCAGCGTCGCGTCGATGGATCGGAAGGCATCCTCCCATTTGCCGACGTCCCGCTTCGGGAACCACATCCTCCCCTTGCGGCCCTTCGCGTCGGTCTTGCTGATCTCCAAAATTGCTCGCCGCGCGACGTCCGCGTCGGGGGCGTTCCACCGTGCCCGGAAGTCGGCGAAGATCCGAGATCGCTCCTCGAGGATGGCCTTCACGCCTCCCTCGGCGGTCGATCCCGGAGCGACGGAAGGACGTACCGGGATCGCAATCGGAGAGAGCATCGCCGACGCGACCTTGCGTAGCCGGGAAAGCCGCCAGCCGCACGAGCGGAGGCGATCGAGCTCGGAGGCGGTCGTCTCGGCGAGGACGCGAGCGTGGGTGTCGCAGGCGATCTGCTCGACGACGTCGCGAGGGACCGTGAGCACGTCGAGCGCGAGTTCCTCGTTCGACTCGAACGCGAGCCGCCCGAGCGCGCCTTGCGCGAAGCCGTGGATGGTGACGAAGGGCGCGTCGTCGATGCGCGCGAGCGCGTT
This sequence comes from Sandaracinaceae bacterium, assembly GCA_039809495.1. Taxonomy (GTDB): domain Bacteria; phylum Myxococcota_A; class Polyangia; order Polyangiales; family Sandaracinaceae; genus JAFLCL01. The sequence continues at coordinate 23,812 of JBDHVC010000058.1, read as the reverse complement.
TTCGATCCACCCCCTCGCCTCGACCCTGGTCAGCTTCTTGCGCGAGTTGCGTAGGAGAAGCCCGATGACGGGATCTTCCGGATCGTCCTTCTCGTCGCTCAAGAATGCGTCTCTCGCGCGCGCGAGACGGCCTCGGATGCGGTTGCGCAGATCGGTGGCCGCCGCCTTGGTGAACGTCATCGCGAGGATGCGCTCGATCTCGATGCCTTCCTCGACGACGAGGCGGAGGACGATCGCCTCGATCTGCCAGGTCTTGCCGGTACCGGCGCTCGCCTCGAGGACGCTGATCCCGGACTCGGGGAGCTTCGCGGTCGGGTCCCACGGCTCGTACTTCGTCGTCATTCCGAGGCTCCGTTCCTGGGCTTCGCGTCAGAGCTGGCCTCGACGCGGGAAAAGACGGGCACCCAGACTCGCCACGCGAGATCCAAGAAGCTCCCGGATTCCACGTTCCTCGCGCTCACGTCGTCCACCGGGTCGAAGTCCGCGAAGAAGATCGCGACGTGGCGATCCTCGCGCTCTGGCGTGACCCATGGGCTGCCCCACCATTGAGTATGGACGTTCGAGAGCAGCCTCGAGAACGCCTTGTCGTCGAGGCTGCCGAGCGCCTCCGCCAGGCTGGCCGCAGAGGATTTCGCGAGCACCGCCGCGGCCGCGGAGGAGGTGCGCTCGAAGAGCGGCAACGCGCGTCGGCGTGATTCGGACCAGATCGCGAGGAGGTCGTTCAGCGTGGAGATGGAGTCGAAGCGTGGGGTCTCCGAACGGAGCCGACGAACCTCGTGCTCGTCATCGACCTTCTGTGCGCCGAGCACCTCGGCGACGAAGCGCTCTCTCGATCCGACGCGCGTGCCGTGGACGGAACGGGCGAGGAGGTGGAGGTGCGCGAGGAGGAGCGGCTTCGGTTTCTCACTCCTGCTCGCGTGCATCCACTGGAGGACGCCATCTGGCTCGCCACCCTCGCGCTCGCTCGTGACGGCGAACGGCGTGGCTGCGTCCAGCGTGAGCGAGCCGACGGAGAGCGAGAGCGGCTCGAGCTCGAGGTGCGCGCCCCTTCCTCGGAAGATCTCATACGCCTCGACGACCTCGGAGACGGCGTCCTTCATCGGGAGCGCGCCGCCAGCGGCGAGCGGGAGCCGTCCCTCGCCACGGATGCGCGTCACGAACTGCTCGGCGTAGGTCTCCCGCTCCTCGTCCAGCTTCTCGTCGATCTGACGACGCGACGCGTCCTCTCGGAGCCGCTCGAGGAGGAACGTGACGATCCGGTCGCGGAGCTGCCACGAGTCGAGGCCCGTCGTCTCCAGCGGCTCGCGGTCGGGCGTCGGCTCCTCCTCCTCGGGGACGTAGATCCCGAGCCGATCGCGCATGAAGCCCTTGAGCGGGCGCGCGAGCGCGTCGGCGAAGGCGTCGAGCGAGAGCGTGGTGACGGGATGCTCCTCCTCGGGGAGGAGATCCCCAGGTGCGCCCGCGAGGCTTCGACGCCTGGTTTCGCCGCCTCGCGCGACGGCGTCGCGGTTCGTGGCCGCGCGCGCCATCCGAGCGTCGAAGGACGCCGCGCTCGCGCGTGAGCCGTCCTCTCCCTCTTCCGCGAAGCGACCGCGCGCCCAAGGCTGAAGGCGCGTCTGGGTCACCCAGCTCTCGCGCTCGGTGTCGCTCGCGCGGGTGAGCGCGTCGATGCACTCCTCGAGCGGCATCGAGGCCGGTCGGTGCTCGCCGTTCTTCGGATCACCGCCTGGGTAGGAGAGCCAGAGCTTCTCTCGCGCGGAGAGCATGGCCTGGAGCAAGAGGTGGCGGTCGTTCTCGCGCGCGTCCGTCTCGGTGTCGGAGCGGAGCGTGAACTCGCCGTTCCGCGTCGCTCGCGCGAAAGGATCCCACGCCATCGGCTCGCCACCTCGGGGGAAGGTGGCGGCGTCGAGGCCGAGCACCGCGACGACGTCGAAGGGCACGGAGGGGAGGGCATCGAGGCTCACCACCGTGACGGCGCCGTGCGGCGTGCGCTCGCCGCGCACCTCGAGCTCGAAGGCGTCCTCGAGGTGCGCGAGGAGGGCGCGGGGGCTCGTCGGCACGTCGGCCACGGCCGCGCCGAGCCGGAGCAGGGTCTCGAGCTCTTCGTCGACGCTCGCGCGGAGGAAGCTTGCCGCTAGGCTCGTCTCGGTGAGCTCGTCGAGGAGCTCACGGAGCAGCTCGCGCCAGCGCGCGAGGCTCGGGTAGGGCTTCGCCGCGCCGTCTCCCACCTCGGCGCGGAGGTGCTCGATCGCGCGCGTCACGCCGGCGAGCGCGCCGATCACCGTGAGCGTGCGGTCGTCCTCGGTGTCGAGGGGCGTGATGACGGTCTCGCGCTCGCTCGTCCTCGGCAGCACGAAGAGCTCGTCCTCGTCCGGCACGAGGACGCCGAGCGCGAGCCGCTCGAGGCCGAAGCGCACGGTGTTCTCGTCGCGTCGCGGCTGGCCCTCGCGCGCCTTGTCCTCGGCGTCGAGGCCCCAGCGGAGGCCCGAGTCGATGACCCGCTCGCGGACGAGCGCGAGATCCTCGAACGCGAGCCCGAAGCGCCGACGGACGGGCTCGAGCTCGAAGAAGGCGAGCAGGCGCGAGGCCGTGACGCGCTCGGCGCTCGCCTCGAGCGCCTGGAGGAGCGCCGCGCCGACGGGGTTCGTGCGGCTCGTGCCGAGGCTCCGCGCCCAGGTGGGGATCGCGGGGACGTGTTTCGTCTCCCTGTTCTTCGCGGCGCTCGGAGCGTTCGCACCCTCGTCCTCGCGCTCGATGGGCTCCGAGAAGATCGCCTCGACGAGGGCCGCGTACGTCCCGAGCGCGGGCGTCACCACGAGGACGTCGCGCGGCTCGAGGCGCGGATCCTCGGCGAACGCCGCGAGGAGCCGGTCGCGCAGCTCCTCGACCTCGCGGACGGCGCCGTGGCATGAGTCGACGCGGAAGGAGTCGTCGTCCGTCGCCGTGGCCCGGCTCGTGTCGATCGCGCCTCCGCCCGAGATCCACGCCTGCACCGCGGCGAGCTTGGATGTCGTGGTCCGCTTCTTCGGCGCGTCGCGTGGCGCGACCTCATTCACGTTCGCCGGCGGTACGTGCTTCTCGATCCAACCGTCGAGCTTCTGCTCCGCGGCGCCGAGGGACGCTTGGATCGGGCTCGATCCCTTCGAGGCCGAAGCGCGCGTGCGGATCGCGTAGAGGTGGACGTCCATGAGGCGCGAGAGCGCGACGAGGCGTGCTCGCTCTCCGTCGCCGAGGGCCGTGAGGCCGAAGAGGCGGAGCACCGGACGAGGCCCGACACCGGGGCGCTCGCTCGAGCGCTTCGCGTTCTCTTTCGACAGCTGGTCGAGCCGCTCGTGGCGGAGCGCCGGTGAGCTCGCCTCCTCGGCGACGCCGAGGTCGCCGAGGAGCGTCGCGATCCAGCGGTGCTTCTCGGGCGCCTTCGACCGATCGCGCGCCCAGTCGAGCGCCCTCTCCGGGCGCTCGTGCACGATCCGCTGGAGCACGTCGGCGAGGCTCTTCGCGAAGCGCAGCTCGCGCCGCTCGAGCGTCGTCGGCGCGCCGCCCTCGGCTCCCTCGTCGCCGCGCAGGTAGCGCGTGAGCGGCGCGAGCGCCGCGTCCTCCGCGCGCTCGCGGATGAGCGGGATCACCCGCCACGTGAGCCCCTCGACGCTCCAGCGCTCCGCCTCTTCTGGCCGACTCCATCGCCAGTACGTGCGTGCGCTCGCGCCCTCGTCCCCGAGCGCCCAGGCCATCGCCCCGTCGAGGGCGGGCTTCGGGAAGGGGAAATCCAGCGCCGCGGCGACCCCGCGCTCGGTCGCGATGCGGTGCCGGAGCCAGCGCTCCATCGCGCGAGAGCCGATGACGACGGCCTCGGGCGCGAAGGGATCGGCCTCTGCGCTCGCGCGGAGGTCCTCCGCGAGCTGGGTGACGAGGGCTTCCGCGCTCGTGGACCGGACGACGAAGAGCGACACGCCGATGTTCCTCCCGTTCGACATCCCCGGTGCGCGTGGGGCGCGCCCGCGGGTCTCGGGAGCGTATCGAACCTCGCGCTGGCGTGGCGAGCGATGAGGGCCTGTGTGCGGGGGGTCCGCGGCGCTCACGGTGCGGCGGAATCCTCCGCGCTCTTCGAGGGATCGACCCCGGACGCAGGCGTCCCTGGGCGCGGTCTGCGCCGCCTCTCGAAGAAGCCGAGCGCGAACACGAGCGCGAGCACGCGGGAGGTCGTGCGTCGCGATCGCGCTCGGGTCCGCGCTCAGCGCGGCGAGCGCCCGGAGAGCGCGCGCCACGCCGCCGCGGCCTCGACGTGCTCCTCGAGCTCGGCCTGGATGAACTCGGCCTCCGAGCGCGACGCGAGGATCGCGAGATCGCGGGGCCGACGCGACGCTGCGTCGAGCGCCGTGACGACGAAGTAGGGTCGCCCGTGGCGACCGATCCGCTCGACGACCTCGAGCCGCTCCACCGCGCTCGTCGCGATGACCCGGTCCGCGAGGCCGACCGGAGAGCGCCCGCGGAGCTCGTCGCCGTCCCCCTCCACGATCCAGCGACGCTCCGTCGCGGAGCGGTAGAGGGCGATCCCGATCACGAGGAGCGCGAGGATCGCAAAGATGAGGAGCGGCGGACCGCCCGCCTCGAGCACGTCGCGCCGATGGCGCAGGAGCATCGTGAGCGCGCCCACGTCGAGGGCGCCGATGAGCGCCGCGCCGCCGCGGAGGGCGGGGTTTCGATCCCAGACGCGGAGCTTCGGCTCGATCCGAAGCGGGTGGCCGCCGCGGTAGCCCTCGCTCGCCTCGTCGCCGGCCCGCGTCGCTTCGACGCTGAACCGCGCAGGCGTGGCGCGGCTCGCTCGGGTCCTCGGCTTCGTCGTCATGGAGGAGGCCTCGTTCCGTGGGTCGGTCACGCCGATCGCGGGGGGGCCGCTCCGATCGACGGCGCGTCGCTCACGGGCCGCCCGTGCACGCTCCCCGTCCGACGCAGATCGGCGGATCGATGAGAGCACAACACTCGCTCCGTTCGCCGCAGTCGATGGCGCACCCCCCGTCCATGCACGTCCCGTTGCAGTGGCAGATCTGATCCGGCGTGTTGGCGCAGCTCCCATCCGACTGGCATCTCCCCATTCCACACTCCGAATTGTCCGAGATATGGCACAGAGACCCGACGATCCAACAGCTCCCCACGCAGAAACCGTCCGTGTTGCAGGTCAGCCCCAGACCACACGACGTACCCGCTGACGCATGTCTGTCCGCTGGGCAACTCGGGCTCGAGCCCGTGCAGTGCTCCGCCGGGTCGCACGCTCCCACGGATGCCCGACAGGTCACCGACGGGGGCGCGAGCGTATCCGTTGGGCAATCCGGGCTGACGCCGTCACACGTCTCGGCGACGTCGCACGCGCCAGCCGCCGCTCGACAGATCGTGCCCACCGGCATCCCGGCGCACACGCCCCTCGGCTCGAACGCGTCGGGAGGGGTCGAGGCGTCGTCGGGCTCCGTGGTCGAGGCGTCGGGCTCCGCGGTGGAGGCGTCCTCGTCGGCGTGCGTCCCGGCGTCGATCGCGCTTACGGCGTCCGCGGGGGTGAAGGCGTCGAGGAGAGGGCCGGCGTCGGTCTCGGGCGTGATCACGCTCGGATCGTGACAGCGGCAGTCGTCGCAGGTCTGCCCTCGGCCGCAGGTGGGGGCCACGTCATAGCAGCAGTCCTCGAGCAGGAGCTGGATCGCCAACGTTCGGCCCGCCTGGAAGTTGCCGCGCACGACGCGCCGACCGATGACCGTCTCCTCTCGCCCGTAGGCGACCGCCGATACCTCGAAGACGCGTGACGCGTCCCCGTCGCGAGGGACGAGCGTCACCCGCAGCGGGAAGCGAGGAGGCCTGAGCTCTTCGTCGTGGCTGACCTCGAGCGCGGCGAGGTCGCTGCCGCCTCGCACGGTGACTCTGAGCCTCGTCGCCTCGTCGCGGACGCGCGGCTCCGCGAGGACGTCGACGACCGCCTCGGTCGGGGTGCGGACGGTGACGCAGCCGAGGATCGAGGTCGCGAGGAGGATCGAGAAGAGTGTGTGTCGAACTGGCATGCTCACTCCAGGGCATCATCGACGGTTTCGGGGCTCGAGGCGCGGACGGACACGGCCCCCGTGACGCCCGCTGGCCCGCGGCTTCGGCCGCTCCTTCAGAAGGACGTGAGCGCGACGATGACGCCGTCGGGCCCCAGATCACCGCGGGTGGGAGGCGCGATCTCGTCGTGGCTCCCCACGGCGAAGCCGATCCCGACGCCGGCGCCGACGACCGCGACGCCGATCAGGGTCCAGAACCACCACGCCTCGACGATCGGCGGATCCTCGCGCGGCTGGCGGGCACGCTCGGCCTCCACGCGGAGGGCGTCGTCCCGCGCGATCTGCTCGCGCAGGACGCGAGCGCGCGCGTCGACCTCGGCGCGGTTGGGGGCGTCGGGGAGCGCGGCGAGGTAGCCATCGAAGGCCTCGAGGGCCTCGCGATCGCGGCGGAGCCGATCCGCCGTCTGACCGATGTTGTAGAGGAGCTCGGGGCGCTCACTCAGCTCGTACGCCTCTTGGAACGCGGCGAGCGCGCCCTCGTACTCGCCGCGCGCGTACGCAGCCCGCCCCCGCTCGAAGACCTCGCGCGCCTCGTCGTCTCGCCCCGGCGCCGACCCCTGCGCGTGAGCGCGCGGCCCTGGCAGGAGCGCGAGGATCGAGACCGCGACGCCGAGCGCGAAGACCCGTGAGAGGGGAGAAGCCATCCGCGGAGTCTAGCGCGGCGTGGCGCGCGCGCCGCTCGGGCGGAGCCGCCCAGGGTTCGCGCGTTTTTGCGCGTTTTTGCGCGTTTTCGCGCGTTTTCGCGCGTTTTCGCGCGGTTTCGGCGATTCCGCCCGGGTTCGCGCGGTCAGTGCACGAAGAAGGGGTCGACCGCGCCCTCGCCGCTCTCCTTCACGTTCACCCGCAGGGGCGCGATCGCGAGGAGCGACTCGAAGTCGATGCGGGTCCCACGATCGGGGAGCTGGATCGACGCCCCCTCCCAGCTCGGATCGAAGAGGATGGGGGTGCCGTCGCCGCTGTAGCCGAGCTGGACCAGCGTGTCGGGCTCGTAGAGGCGGCACTTCTTCGAGCAGCAGTGGAAGCTCTTCTCCACGCGGTAGAAGCCCTCGGGCGGCAGCGGGACGAGCTTCTCCGCGTCCTCGGGCTTGGGGAGCAGGTGGCCCTGCTTCGCGAAGCGCGCTCGGTTACCGATCCACGACTCCGGCAGGTACATGCCGGCGCCGGGATCGCCGTGGTTGTGGAAGTAGACGAGGCGGCCGGCCGGGATGCCGCCGATGGCGTCGAGCGTGCGATAGATGCCGCAGGGCGGGAGCGCGTGGGTCGTCATCGACGTCTCCTTCTTCGGTCAGCGGGCCGCCTTGGCCTCCGCGATCGGGGTGATCAGCGCGTCGAGGTCGTGCGGCACGGCCATCGCGTGGTAGCCGCGATCGACGTGGATCACGCTCCCCGTGATGCCGCTCGCGAGCGGGCTCGCGAGGAAGACCGCGGCGTTCGCGACCTCGCTCGCCTCGAGCTCGCCCGGGAGCGGGGAGGCGTGATCGTAGTAGTCGATCATCTTCTGGATGAACCCGATCGCGGACGCCGCGCGCGAGGCGTAGGGACCCGCGCTGATCGCGTTCACGCGCTGGCCGTGGGCGCGCCCGACCTCGTAGGCGAGGACGCGCGTGTCGCTCTCGAGCGCCGCCTTCGCGCTCGACATGCCGCCGCCGTAGCCCGGGACCACGCGCTCGGACGCGAGGTAGGTGAGGCTCAGGAACGAGCCGCCCGGCCTCGTGAGCTTCGCGAAGCGCTGGACGAGCGAGACGAACGAGTAGGCGCTCGCGCCGATCGCGGCGAGGTAGCCCTTGCGGCTCGTCTGGAGGAGCGGGCTCTTCACCTCGGGGCCGTTCGCGAGGGCGTGCACGACGACGTCGAAGGGCCGCTCGCCGAGCCTCTCCGCGCAGAGCCTGGCCGCGCCCTCGATCGTGAAGTCGCCGCGCTCGCGGTAGCGCCGGTTGCTCCTCACGTCCTCGGGGACGAGCTCCATCGAGTCGAAGTCCGCGTCGAAGGGGACGACGAGCTCGAAGTCGAGGAGCGAGCCGTCCGAGAGCCTGCGCGCCGCGTCGATCTTGCCGCGCGCGAGGAGCGCCTCGAAGATGCCGAGCGCGGGGGGCCACGTCCCGACCGAGACCTTCGCCCCGGCCTCGGCGAGCGCCTTGGCGATCGCGAAGCCGAAGCCGCCGTCGTCCGCGACGCCCGCGATGAACGCGCGCTTGCCCGTGAGGTCGATGCTCAGCATGGAGCCCGCGTCATGTCGCAGCCCGCCGCGGAGTTCAAGGCACCGCGCGCCGCGCGTGGGTCAGAGGATGAGCCAGACGTAGCCCCGATCGAGGGTGACGGTGCGCTCTTGGCCCGACGCGCCGCGTACGCGGAGCGGCTCTTGGCGCTCGCTGGCCATCGAGAGCGCGCCGGCGGCGCGCTGCCCGCCGAGCTGCCGCACCGTCTGGCCTCCGATCGCCGTGATCCGATCGCCCGGGACGAGCTCCGCGCGTGCCGCGGGCGAGTAGGGCTCGACCGCGACGATCTCGAGATCGTCGTCGTGGACCTCGAACGTGCGGATCCCGACGCCGCGATGCGGCGAGGGGGGATCGATCCGAACCGTGACGTAGGCGCCGCCCTCGAGGAGGATGCGCGCGTCGATGCCGGGGCGCGCGTTCGGCGGGAGCCCGATCCCGCGCCAGATGCCGACCGGATCGCCGCCGAGGGGATCGATGTCCCAGACCTCGATGCGGATCCGCGCGTTCGGCGGGAACGCGATGTTGCGAGGGGCCGTCTCGTTCCACTCCGGACGAAGGGAGTCGTTGATGCGACGCGACTCCCAGACGAGCGTGTCGTCGCGATAGAGGCGCAGGACCGCGTCGGGGAGGCCTCCGTTGTCGTCCCACTGGGTCGCGCCTCGGTTCTGCTCCGGGATGATCGCGGAGACGGCCGTGAACCGGTATACGTCGGACGGCGTGCCGCCCGGGCCGATCACCATCGACGACGCCGACGCGATCGGAGAGAGCGACGTGCTTCGCCGCGGGTAGGCGCAGCCCGCGAGCCCACCGACGACCAGGGCGAGCGTGAGCGTGAGCGTGGAGGAGACCGCCGAGCGCATGGCGGCGACTCTCGCACGCTCGTCGATGGAGGCAAACCCGCGCCGCGCTCGGGGCGCCTCGCTCCCCATGGGTCCGTCAGCGCGAGCGCGGGCGCCGCGGCGGAGGCGGCGAGGCCGTCCGCGGATCCTCCGGCCAGAAGTGCTTGGGATACTCGCGGGCGAGCTGCCTGCGGAGCGCCGGGTAGTGCCGCGCCCAGAAGCCCGCGAGGTCGGTCGTGACCTGGACCGCGCGCTGGTTCGGCGCGAGCAGGTGCAGGACGAGCGGCGCGTCGAGGACGCGCGGACCGTCCGAGAGGCCGAAGAAGTCCTGCATGCGGCTCTCGATCCACGGCGGGCGATCGCGCTCGTACGTCACCTTCACCTTCGCGCGTCCGGGCAGCGCGACGTGCGTGGGGACGAGCCGGTCGAGCCGCGCGAGCGCCCCCGCGCCGAGCCCGCGCGTGAGCGCCCCGAGGAGATCCGCGCCCTCGAGCTCCTTCAGGCTGCGCCGGCTCGACGCGAGCTCCTCGAGCGCGGCGCGCACGCGCGCGTCGTCGAGCGCGGGGATCGACGCGTCGAGCCGGCGCGCGAGCTCGACGCGGAGCCGGAGCTGCGAGAGCGCCTCGAGCTCGACGAAGCGCCCGAGCCCCGCGGCGAGCGCCGCCTCGGCGAGCACCTCGCTCGCGCCCGGCTCGCCCACGGGATCGCCTCGCGACTCGTCGATCGTGAGCCCCTCGTACTCGAGCCACGCGACCTTCTCGATCCGCTCCTTCTCGCGGTCGAAGCGGATGGCGCGGAGCTCCTTCACCCGATCGGCGGCGAGCTCGAGGAGCCACTCCGGCTCGATCCTCGAGACGACGCTCGCCTCGAGGGCGCCGCGCCGCTCCTCGGCGTCGATGACCACCATCCAGGCGGGCTCGCGCACGACGCTCGTCTCCGCGACCCGCGCGGCGCCGCCCCCCGCGAGCAGCACGTCGGGGGCCTTCGCTCGGCGCCGGCGGGCCACGCGATCGCCATACCCCGTAAGGAGCGCGCGCAGGAGCGCCTCGTCCTCGTCCTCGTGGAGCGCGGCGTCCTCGACCTCGACGCGGAGCCGGCCGAGGGTCCGCGCGAGCTGCTCCGACGCGCGCGCGGCGCCGAGCGTCGCCGGGACGTCGAGCCCGTGCTCGCGGATGCGGCCCGGCGAGAGGGGCCCCGTCTCCTTCACGGCCTCGAGCGCCTCGAGCCGCGCCAGGGCGTCGGAGTCCCCGCTCGTCACCTCGATCGGGCCGCGGCGCGGCTCGAACCCGGCTCGGAGCGCGAGGCGCGCCTCCCGCTCCGCGAGGACGGCGACGAGCCGCGCGCCCCGCTCGAGCAGGCCCGCGCGCGCGGCCTCGATCGCGACGCGCCCGAGGCGAGGGTGGATCGGGAGCCTCGCGAGCGCGCGCCCGATCGGCGTGAGCCTTCCCTCGACGTCGAGCGCGCCGATCGCGACGAGCGTCCGCTCCGCGCGCTCGAGGGCGGCGGGGCTCGGCGCCTCGAAGAACGGGAACGCGCTCGCGTCCTCGACGCCGAGGTGCGCGAGCACGAGCCGCGTCTCGACGAGATCGGCGCGCTGGATCTCCGGCCTCGAGAAGGCGGGGCGCGCGTCGTGGTCGCTCGCGGTGTAGAGGCGCAGCGCTCGCCCGCGCTCCGTGCGGCCCGCGCGCCCGGCGCGCTGGGTCGCGGACGCGCGGCAGATCGGCGCCGTCACGAGCTCCGCCATGCCGGACCAAGGCGAGAAGCTCGCGACGCGCTCGAGGCCCGAGTCGACCACGAAGCGCACGCCGTCGATCGTGAGCGAGGTCTCCGCCACGTTCGTCGCGAGGATCACCTTGCGCCGCGCGCTCGGGCGGACCGCGCGGTCCTGATCCTCGGGCCGCAGCTCGCCGTGGAGAGGCAGCACGTCGAGCTCGAGGCTCCGCGCCGTCTCCTCGAGCGCCTCGAGCGAGCGCCGGATCTCGGCTGCGCCCGGCAGAAAGACGAGGACGTGCCCCGGCGAGCCGCTCGCCTCGCCTCGCCCCTCGTCCGAGAGGAGGAGCCTGCGGACGGCCGCGCGGACCTGGACCTCGAGCGGGCGCGCGTCCTTCGCCTCGAGGTGCTCGATCGCGACGTCGAAGGGGCGCCCCGCGACGTGGAGGACGTCCGCGCCGAGGAAGCCGGCGACGCGCTCGGCGTCGAGCGTCGCGCTCATCGCGAGGAGCCGGAGGTCCGGGCGGCGCTCGCGGCGCAGGCGCGCGACGAGCGCGAGCGCGAGATCCGCGTGGAGCGAGCGCTCGTGCAGCTCGTCGAGGACGACGCACGAGACGCCCTCGAGCGCCGGATCCTCGACGAGGCGGCGCGTGAGCACGGCCTCCGTCACGAACCGGAGGCGCGTCTTTGGACCGCGGACGTCGTCGAAGCGGATCGTGTAGCCGACGCGCTCGCCGAGCGGCTCGCCGAGCTCTTCGGCGACGCGCGAGGCCGCCATGCGCGTCGCGAGCCGGCGCGGCTCGAGGACGATGATCTCACCCTCGCTCGCGAGGGGGCTCTCGAGGAGCGCTCGCGGCGCGCGCGTCGTCTTGCCGGCGCCCGGCTCCGCGACGAGCACGAGCGCCCCCCGCTCACGCACGCGACGGACGATCTCCGGGAGCTCGGGGTCGATCGGGAGCGGGCTCTCGCGCGGCCGCGTTCGCGTCATCGTCGCTTCGTAGCCGAGCGGGTCGGATCGCGCCCGGGGGGCCGCCGAGCGGCGAGGCGCGTCAAGCGAACGCGAGCGCGACGCCGACCGAGCCCGCGCAGAGCGTGATCGCGAAGGCGAAGGGGCTCATCGTGAAGAGCGCGCGGGACGCAGCCTCCGCCTCGATCACGTCGGGGTCCCCGACGACGAGCACGGCGCCCTCCGGCATCGGCTCGTCCATCGAGCGGAGCGCGGGGCCCGCGGGGAGCGAGTCGAGCGCGACGAGGCTCGGGATCGGCTCCGCGCCCGCGTGCGCGGCGGCGCGGGCGAGGCGCGCCTCGATCCCGACGATCGCCTGCCGATCCGCGAGCCGGAGCGAGCGATCGCCCTCCTCGAGCGCGATCTGGTTCGACTCGCCGTGAATGATGGAGCCCTCGATCCGGCCTCCCTCGCCGAGGAGCAGCCTCCCGCGGAGGCGGTGGCGCTTGTCGCGCGCCGCGAGCCTGCGCGCGAGGCCCCGCACGCGCAGGCTCGCGAGGGCCCCGAAGGCGACGAGCGCGAGGGCGAGGAGCATGGCGGAGACGCCGAGCCCACCGATCCGCGCGAGCGCTCGATCGAGCGGCGCGTCGTCGAGCCGCCGGCCCTCGCCGTCGACCCGGAGCCGGAGCTCCCAGTCCGGCCCGCGCATCGCGATCGAGCGGCAGTCGCGCGTGAGCGCCGCGCCGAGCCCGCTGCACGCCTCGCGCACCATCGACGCCGCGCTCGGATCGTACGCGGCGCGGAGCACCTCGTCCTCGCCCGCGCGATGGATCACGACGGACCCGACCTCTCCCTCGATCGAGAAGGCGGGCTCGGCGTACCGGCCGCGGGGACGATCTTCGCGCATCATGCCGCGCACGGGCTGGACGCCGCGCCCGTCCGTCACCACCTGGACCGGCAGCGGATCACGCGTCGCGAGCGCGCCGGCCACGAGGATGAGCGCGAAGGGCAGCGCGTAGAGCGCGCCGAAGCGGCGGAGGCCGCGCGCCAGGCCGATCGGCCTCGGATCGCCGACCGGCGTGCGCGCCGAGACGACGTAGAGCACCGCGGTGACCACGAGCGCGAGCGCGGCGAGCGTGACGATCATCGCGAAGACGAACGAGCCGCCGACCGCGACGAGCGCGAGCCCGAGGACGGAGGGGAGGAGGCTCGCCCCGACGAAGAGCGCGGCGAGGAGGAGCGCCTCGACGGGGCGATCGAGCGCGTGCTCGATCGAGCGTCGGCCGGCGTCGCGGAGCGAGCGCGGCGCGCCCTCCGCGTGCCGCTCGGTCAGGAGCAGGGGTAGCCGCGAGAAGAGCGGGAGGTTCGCGAAGGACGCGACCAAGAAGCCGACGATCGTGATGCCGAGGCTCGACGACCGCGCGCCCGAGTCGAGCCGCGCGTGGAGCGCGACGCCAGCGAGGAGCGGCAAGGCGAGCTGCGCGAGGAGCACGACGCCCGCGAGGATCCGAGGGTGAGCGGAGCGCGTGGCGAGCCGCCGAAGGGCGGCGGCGCTCCGACCGAGCGCCACGGGCGCGAAGACGATCCCACCGACGAAGCCGAGCGCGAACGTGAGCGTGGTGAAGAGCGTCGAGCCCGCGATCGTGGGCGCGTCGGGATCCACGGCGGCGTAGGGAGCCCGCGGCAGGTCCGGCTCGAGGTGGTCGGGGCTGGGATCGACCCGCATCGCCCGACCATGCCATCGGCGCCGGTCCGGAGCGAGGTCGGTGCGCGGCGCGCGCGTCAGCGTCCCGCCCCAGGCGCGCCCGCGCAGTCCCCGAGCCCCGTCGGATCGAGACAGAGCGAGCGCTCCTCCGGGCAATTCTCCTCGACGGAGCCGACGAAGCGCGCGGCGACGGGGCGCGCGCGTCCTCCCCGCGGCACGCGATACGCCCGCCGGATCGGCGGCCCGAGGTGAGCGTGGCGCTCGTCGTCCCACGCGATCTCCCGCTCGCAGAGCTGGACGTGCACGCACGCCTCGCTCGGATCCTGTGGGCAGCCGGCCATCTCGTCGTCGCCGTGGACGCGCGTCGCGACGCGCTCGACCCGGAGGTCGCCTCCGTCGACGCCGACGGAGAGGATCGCGTCGAGCGTGCGCACGAGGAGGGGCGCGTCGTCGCGGAGCACCTCCTCGACGCGCGTCTCTCCGAGCAGCGCGATCGGGGAGTAGAGCACGCGCTCGCCGTCGCGGACGAGGACGACGCCGAGGCTCGCGTCCTCGTCGTCATCGTCGGCGTAGGTCACCAGCGTGATCCGCGTCGAGCCGCGCTCGGCGAGCGTCTGCGCGACGATCCGCTCGTTCTCGCCCCACTCCTCGCTCCGTCCGAGCCGCGCGTGGATGGCGTGGAGGCGTCGCCACGCGTCGTCGTCGCCGAGCGCCGCCCGCGCGAGGGGCGGGAGCGGCCGCGCGGCGTCGCGGAGCGCGATCGATCGATCGACGAGTGGGGCCGGCGCGCGAAAGGTCGTGCGCTGGCCGCGGACGATCCGAAGCGACGCGCCGGCTCGCTCGAGCAGGAGCGCGTCCCACGTCCGGGTGCTCGGCTCGTAGAGGCCGAGCTGCCCCTCGAACGACGGGCCGAGCCGCGCGGCGTGGCCGGCGTCCGCGCAGAGCTCCCGCTCGCAAGCGAGGATCGACGTCCCCCGGCGCGCGAAGGTCCACTCGCGCGGGTGGGGGTCGGCCTCGTCCGTGAGCGGCGCGTCGCCTCGCGCGAGCACGAGCTCGTCGAGGCCGCTCGCCGTGAGCCACGCGGCCGCGTCCGAGAGGAGCGCCGCGCGTGCCTGGGCGCGCGGGCGATCGCGGAGCGCCTCGGGGAGGGCGATCGGGCTCGGGGAGGGCGCCTGCGCGAGCGCGCCGGGCGCGACCAGGAGCGCGCACGCGAGGACGTTCGCCCACGCGAGCGCGGCGAGCGTGAGGGGGGTCGAGCGGCTCACGGCTCTTCCCCCGCCGCGCGCGCGAGGCCCGCGTCCTCGAGCAGGCGCGCCTCGAGCGCGGTGGTTCGCGCGCGCTGGAACGTGGCGTAGCGAGCGAGCATCGGATCCGTGAGGATGGCGTCGAGGCTCGGCTCCGCGCCCGTCCGCCGCGCCTCGCTCCGGATCCGCTCGAGCGCGCCGAACGCTGATGGGCGCTCGCGGTGGGGTGGCCCCGCGCTCACCTCGAAGCGCTGGCGCGCCTCGTCGTAGCGCGTCCGCCCCGGCCGCCCGAACGTCGCCTGGATCCACGCCCGCCGCGCGTCGGGAGCGCAGCGCGCGAGGAGCGCCTCGGCCTCGGCGCCGAAGACCTCGCGGACGTGGGACTCGAAGCGCGCCTCGCGGAGCCGCAGGGTGGCGGCGTACGCGACGAGCTGATCGGCCGCTGGGATCCGCGCGGGATGGATCGCGTGCGTTCGACCGCGCTCGCGCCCGAGCGCCGGCTCCGCGGGCTCCCAGCGCGCGAGCACGCGCGGGGGCACGACGCCGACGAGCGCATCGAGGTCCCCGCCGAGGTGATCGAGCCCGCCCTCCGCGTAGCTGTCGATCCGAGCGAGGCCGCGCGCGGTCCAGCTCGAGGGATGCTCGCGCATCGTGACGGCGAGCAAGAGCGCCCGATCCGGGTGGATGCTCGCCGCGGCGCGGAGGTTCGCCGTGAGCGCGCGCTCGTGCGCCTCGTCGAAGAGGCGCGTCATCGCCCACGAGAGCCGTGGACGTCCGCCGTGCTCGAGCGAGACCTGCCCCCCGAAGCCGCCCTCGGGGACACCGAAGCGCGCGGCCAGCGTCGCCAGCGAGGCGCGCGCGCGCGCCGGGTCTCGCAGCGTCGCGATCGACCGCTCGAGCGGGCGCGTCGTCTCGCGAGGATCGCTCGTCGAGGCCCAGCTCCGCGTCGGCTCCGCGTCCGCGGCGTCGGGGTCGGGTCGCTTCGTCGGCGCCTCGGGCGCGCGCGCGTCGGCCAGGGGGTGCGGCTCGCCCGCTCGACGGCTCGCGAGCGCGTCGAGCGCGGCGAGCGCGTCGTCGAGCGCCGCGAGCGTCGCCTCGAGCGGTGCGCCGTCTCGGCCGCGATCGATCGCGTCGGGCCCGCCCCAGCTCGGCTCGTCCGACTCTCCGGGGCCCATCACCCGTGGGCCCGCCGCGCGCTGGATCTCGACCATGGAACCTCCGATGGCGCCTTGTCGAGCCGAGCCTCGCGGCGTTGCGCGCGGGTGCGCCGACCGCTCCGCGCGTCGCGGCCTCGGCCCTCGCGCGGCTGCCCTTCGAGGCAGGGCCCGCGGCGAGCCGCGACGCGCGGCCGTTGACCCGCGAGCGGGAGTGCTTACCGTCCGACGGCGTTCGACCGCCCCGATGGCAGGAGGGGCCGTCTCAGGCGTCGAGGAACCCAGACCACGCACCTCGCCAGGCGAGGAGCACGGAGGCACACGTCCATGCGTCTCGATCGATTGACCACCAAGACCCGCGAAGCCCTGATGGCGTCTCAGCAGATCGCCGCGTCGCTGGGCAACCCCGAGCTCCAGCCCGAGCACCTCGTCCTCGCGCTCCTCGCGCAGGAGGGCGGGGTCGCGCGGCCGATCGTCGAGAAGGCGGGGATCGATCCCAAGGCACTCGTCGAGGCCGTCCACCGGCGCATCGACGCGATGCCGAAGGTGAAGGGCGGCGGCGAGCCCGCGATGAGCCGGCGGGTGAACAAGGTGCTCACGGACGCCTGGACCGAGACCGAAGCGCTCAAGGACGAGTACACCTCTCCGGAGCACGTCCTGCTCGCGATCACGAAGCAGAAGGACGACGAGCTCGAGCGGGCGCTCCGCGGCCTCGGGCTCAGCCGCGACAAGCTCCTCGGCTCGCTCCAGGAGGTGCGCGGCAGCCAGCGCGTCACCGATCAGGATCCCGAGGCGAAGTTCCAGGCGCTCGAGAAGTACACCCGTGACCTCACGCGGATGGCCAAGAGCGGCAAGATCGACCCGGTCGTCGGCCGCGACGAGGAGATCCGCCGGGTGATGCAGGTCCTCGCGCGGAGGACGAAGAACAACCCCGTCCTCATCGGCGAGCCCGGCGTGGGCAAGACCGCGATCGTCGAGGGGATCGCGCAGCGCATCACGGCCGGCGACGTGCCGGAGTCGCTCAAGGACAAGCGCCTGCTCGCGCTCGACCTCGGCGCGCTCGTCGCGGGCTCGAAGTACCGGGGCGAATTCGAGGATCGGCTGAAGGCCGTGCTGAAGGAGATCGAGGCGGCCGAGGGCGCGATCGTCCTCTTCATCGACGAGCTCCACACCCTGATGGGCG
This sequence comes from Sandaracinaceae bacterium, assembly GCA_039809495.1. Taxonomy (GTDB): domain Bacteria; phylum Myxococcota_A; class Polyangia; order Polyangiales; family Sandaracinaceae; genus JAFLCL01. The sequence continues at coordinate 6,735 of JBDHVC010000058.1, read as the reverse complement.
CGGGCGCGGCCGAGGGCGCGATGGACGCGTCCAACATGCTGAAGCCTGCGCTCGCGCGCGGCGAGCTGCGCTGCATCGGCGCGACGACGCTCGACGAGTACCGCAAGCACATCGAGAAGGACGCCGCGTTCGCGCGGCGCTTCCAGCCGACCTTCGTCGGGCAGCCGAGCGTGAGCGACACGATCGCGATCCTGCGCGGGCTCAAGGAGCGCTACGAGGTCCACCACGGCATCCGCATCCAGGACGCCGCGATCGTGGCGGCAGCGACGCTCTCGGATCGCTACATCACGGACCGGTTCCTGCCGGACAAGGCGATCGACCTCGTCGACGAGGCGGCCTCGCGCCTGAAGATGGAGATCGAGTCCTTGCCGACCGAGATCGATCAGGTGGAGCGCCGGCTCGTCGCCCTCGAGGTCGAGCGGCAGGCGCTCAAGCGCGAGACGGACGCCGCGAGCCAGAAGCGGCTCGTCGAGTGCGAGCGTGAGCTCGCCGAGCTCAAGGTCGAGCGCGACACGATGCGGGCCCAGTGGCTGACCGAGAAGGAGATCCTCACGGGGATCCGCGACGAGAAGGCGGCGATCGAGGAGAAGCGGATCGAGCTCGAGCGCGCGATGCGCCTCCGAGACTACGAGGCCGTCGGGCGCCTCCAGAACGGCGAGATCCCGGCGCTCGAGGCGCGCGTGAGGGAGCAGCAGGGGCGCCTCGCCGAGGTGCAGAAGGAGCGCGCGTTCCTGAAGGAGGAGGTGACCGACGAGGACATCGCGGCCGTCGTCTCCAAGTGGACGGGCGTGCCCGTCTCTCGGATGCTCGAGAGCGAGCGCGCGAAGCTCCTCAAGATGGAGGAGAACCTCGGGCTCCGCGTGATCGGCCAGAGCGAGGCGCTCGTCGCGGTCGCGAACGCCGTCCGCCGCTCGCGCGCGGGGCTCGGCGATCCGAATCGCCCGATCGGCAGCTTCCTCTTCCTCGGCCCGACGGGCGTCGGCAAGACCGAGCTCGCGCGTGCGCTCGCGGAGTTCCTCTTCGACGACGAGCGGGCGATGGTGCGCCTCGACATGAGCGAGTACATGGAGAAGCACTCGGTCTCGCGGCTGATCGGCGCGCCGCCGGGCTACGTCGGGTACGACGAGGGCGGGCAGCTCACGGAGCCGGTGCGTCGCCGGCCCTACGCGGTGGTGCTCTTCGACGAGATCGAGAAGGCGCACCCGGACGTGTGGAACACGCTGCTCCAGGTGCTCGACGACGGACGCCTCACCGACGGCCAGGGCCGCACGGTGGACTTCAAGAACACCGTGATCGTGATGACCTCGAACATCGGCTCGCGCTTCATGCTCGAGGACGAGCCCTTCGACGTGATCAAGGGCCGCGTGATGGAGGAGCTCCGCGCGCAGTTCCGGCCCGAGCTCTTGAACCGCCTCGACGAGATCATCGTCTTCCACAAGCTCGGGAAGGATCACATCCGCCGCGTGGTCGATCTCCAGATCGCGCGCTTCACGAAGCGCCTCGCCGACCGCGAGATGGGGCTCGTCGTCTCCGACGCGGCGAAGGACTGGCTCGGCGAGGTGGGCTATGACCCGACGTTCGGCGCGCGGCCGCTCAAGAGGGCGATCCAGAAGCACCTCGAGAACCGGCTCGCCGAGGACCTCCTCGCGGGGACCTACCTCCCGGGGGACACGATCTTCGTCGAGCGCGCGGCGGCGGGCGAGGGCCTCGCGTTCCGGCGTGAGCCGGCCGCCCCCGCCGCCCACGCCGAGGCGTGAGCGCGGGCGTCGTCGCTCCGAGCGGGCCGCGACCTCGAGGCGATCGCCCGTCGCCCCGGGGTCGCGCCGTCAAGGACGCGCGTCGTCGGCGAGGAGCGCGCGAACGACGGCATCGCGCATCGCGTCGATCGGCATGGACTCCGCGTCGCGCCCGAGCCAGCGCGCGAGCGCCGCGGCGCCCTGCCGGACGAGCAGCTCCACGCCGTCGAGGGTTCGAAGCCCGCGCGCCTCGGCCGCGCGAAGGACGCTCGTTCGTCGCGGGCGGTAGACGAGATCCATCACGAGGGCGTCCCCTCCGAGCGCCTCGAGGGGGAGCGAGCGCGCGAACGCGTCCGCGCCCTCGCCGAGCGTCGCGCTGCTCGCCTGGACGAGGAGGGCGGCGCCCTCGAAGGCGCGCGTGAGCGCCGCCCGCTCGCCGAGGGAGACGGCGCGATCGTGGAGCGCGAGCCCCTTCGCGCGATCGCGCGCGGCGACGATCACCTCCGAGGCGAGGAGCCGCCTCGCGGCGACGAGCGCCGCGCGCGCCGCGCCGCCCGCGCCGAGGATCACGACGCGCCGCCCGCGGAGCTCCTGCGCGTGGGGTGAGAGGGCTCGGAGCAGGCCCTCGACGTCGGTGTTCGCGCCGACGAGCCCGCGCTCCTCGCGGACGAGCGTGTTGACGGCGCCCGTCTCGCGCGCGTCCTCCTCGAGCCGATCGCAGGCCCTCGCCGCGACGACCTTGTAGGGGAGCGTGACGTTGACGCCGTCGAGCCCCCCGCCGCGGAGGGCGTCGAAGACGGCGGGGAGCTCGTGCGCGAGGACGTCGCGCGCTTCGTACGTCCCTCGGACGCCGAGCGCCTCGAGCGCGGCGCCATGCATCCGCGGAGAGAGGCTGTGTCCGATGGGGTGACCGACGACCGAGAGGCGCAAGGGAGCGCTCGTCATCGAGCGGGCTCGTGTCGCTGGATCGCGGCGCGGATCGTCGACGCGAAGCGGCTCTCGGGGTAGCGCGCGAGCAGATCACCGAAGCGCCGCTCGACGTCGCCCGGGGGCGCCTCGAGCGCGATCATCGCGAGGATCGCGTACCCCTCGCGCTCCTCGGAGAGGGCGCCGTCGGGGAAGCGGTCGCGGTGCTGGTCGAGCAGATCGAGCGCGAGGCGCGGCTCCTTCTCGAGCGCGGCGCGCGCCTCGGAGACGAGGCGCATCTCGGCGAGGAGCGCGTCGCCCGTCGGATCGGGGCTCGGCTCGCTCGGCGCGGGCCGCTCCGCGAGGTTCGGGACCGGCGGGAGGTCGGGGACGAAGGGGGCGTCCCCGGGCGCCCCCACGCTCGCCTCGTCGCTCGGCTCGATCGGCTCCATCGTCATGGGCGCGGGCTCGTTCGGGGAGCGGCGCGCGAGGAGCACGAGCGTCCCCAGGGTGGCGGCGGCGAGGACCAGCGTGAAGAGGAGCGAGGCTCTCTGGCTCGATCGAGCGTCGGGCACGGCCCTCGTTTCCTCGCCGTCGCTCGGCGTGTCAACCCGAAGATGCGGCTCGAGCGAAGGCGGCGTCGACGGTGGAGCGCGGCTCGGGTTAGCCTCCGCGCGATGCGTGGAGCGACGGATGCTTGCGGCTGCTTCCCGACGGGTCGGCACTACCCCGGCATCGCCGATCGCCTCGAGGGATCGCTCGCGCGCGTCGTCGGCATGGCGCCGGGGTTCGAGCCCGAGACGAGCTGGGCCGAGGCGCCCCTCGTCGTGCTCGACTTCGAGACGACCGGGCTCGACGCGCGCACCGACCGGATCATCGAGATCGGCGTGGCCTGGTTCCGTGGCGGCGCGCTCGAAGAGGCGCGCGCGTGGTTCGTCCACCCCGGGATCCCGATCCCGCCCGAGACGACGCAGATCACGGGCATCGACGACGCGATGGTGAAGGACGCCCCGCCGTTCGAGGTCGTCATCCGAGAGGTGGAGCCGTGGCTCGAGGGCCGGATCCCCGTCGCGTACAACCACGCCTTCGACGCGCGCTTTCTCCTGAGCGAGCTGCGACGGGCGGGCCGCTCCACGGCCGAGCTCGACGAGGCGGGGCGCGCGGCCCCGCCGGCCTTCGTCGAGGGGGGCGTCTGGATCGATCCGCTGGTGTGGGCCCGCGAGCTCCAGAAGGGCGAGCGGGGCCACAAGCTGCTCGACGTGTGCGCGCGCCTGGGCGTCGTCCTCGAGAGCGCGCACCGCGCGAGCCACGACGCGGAGGCCGCGGGCCGGGTCCTGCTCGCGCTCGCGCCGAGCTTGCCGCGCCGCTACGCGGAGCTCTTGCGCGTCCAGCAGCGCTACGCCGCCGCGCAGGAGCTCGACATGGCCGGGTGGCGCTCGCGTCGCTGAGGGCGCGCCCGCCCTCGGCGGATCACGTCGAGCGAGGCGCGCCGTGATCCGCGCCGTGAGCGGGGGTCGTGTCGTCCGGGCCCATCCGCGCTAACCTCGGAGCCGCCATGGTGGTGTCGGGCCGAAGCCTCGGGGCGCTCGTCGCCCTCGCCCTGTCGAGCGCGACGCTCGGCTGCGGGGGCGCCTCGTCATCCGCTCCGCGCGCGTCGTTTCCCGGTCGCACGGACGGGCGAGCGACGCTGAGCGCGCTGCCGGAGGTCGAGCTCTCCTCGCCCACGACGGAGCGCTTTCGACGCGGCATGACGCTGGCCGAGGCCTCGTTTCGCGTGTCCGCTCCCGAGGCTCCCGAGAGCCGTGAGGCGAGCACCCTCGCTCGCTGGAGCGACGGCGCGCTCCGCGCGTGGCTCGAGCAGAAGACGCACGCGATCCAGGCGGCGCGCGAGGATCTCGACGCGGCGGCGGAGGAGGAGCCCGATCAGCGCGTGCTCGGGGGCGCGGTCGTCGGCCTCATGTACGAGGATCTGGCGCGCTCGCTCCTCGCCGTGCCGGCGCCCTCGGAGCTCGACAGCGAGCCGGAGGTGCTCGGGATGTATCGCGACCTGGTCGAGAGCCAGTCGCGCCCCTTCCTCGCGCTCGCTCGGGCCGCCTACCGCGCGTGCTCGCTCAACGCGACCGCGCGGCCGGAGCTCCGCGTCTTGATCGGGTTCTGCCGCGCGCGGGGCGAGGCGCTCCCGGGCGAGGAGCCGACCCCCGCCTCGGGCGAGACCGAGGTCGAGGTGGTCCACGGCGACTGACCGCGCGCCTCCTCACACCCGCGGCGCAGGATGGCGATGCTCGACGCGGTGCGTCGTTGCGAGGCTCGGAGCGCTCGGATAGAGCGGACGCATGAACCTCTTCGAGCACCTCGAGAAGTACCAGTACGGCGAAGTCCACGTGCGTCGCGACGCGGCGAGCGGCCTCATGGCGATCGTCGCGATCCACGACACGCGCCTCGGTCCCGCGCTCGGAGGGTGCCGCTTCATCCCGTACGCGCACGAGGAGCTCGCGCTCGTCGACGCGCTCCGCCTCGCGCGCGGGATGACGTACAAGGCGGCGATCACGGACCTCCCGCTCGGCGGGGGCAAGTCGGTGATCATGAAGCCGGCCGGGGCCTTCGATCGGAGGGCGCTCTTCCAGGCGTTCGGCCGCTTCGTCGAGCACCTCGGCGGCCGCTACATCACCGCCGAGGACTCGGGCACGAGCGTCGAGGACATGGTCGTCATCCGAGAGGAGACGAAGCACGTCACGGGGCTGCCGCCCGCGCAGGGCGGCGGCGGGGACCCTTCGCCGCTCACCGCGCTCGGCGTGCGCCGCGGCATCGAGGCCTCGGTGCGCCACGCGTTCGGCCGCGATCTCGACGGCGTCCGCGTCGCGATCCAGGGCGTCGGGCACGTCGGCTACTACCTCTCGAAGGAGCTCCACGCGCTCGGCGCGAAGCTCGTCGTCTCCGACATCGACGCGACGCGGACCGCGCGCGTCCGCGACGAATTCGGCGCGACCGTCGTCCCGAACGATCGGATCTTCGACCAGGACGCCGACGTCTTCTCGCCCTGCGCCCTCGGCGCGATCCTCGACGACGCGACGATCCCTCGGCTGCGCGTCAAGGTCGTCGCGGGCGCCGCGAACAACCAGCTCGCCGAGCCGCGGCACGGTGAGGCGCTCCACGCGCGCGGCATCGTCTACGCGCCGGACTACGCGATCAACGCGGGCGGCCTCATCAACGTCGACGCCGAGCGGCGCGGCCACGCGCGCGGCACGGGCTTCGACGCGGACGGCGCGCGCGCGCGCGTGCTCGGCATCCACGACACGATCCTCGAGATCGTCGATCGCGCGAAGCGGACGAACGTGCCGAGCTTCCGCGTGGCCGACCAGATCGTCGAAGAGCGCCTCGCGAAGGCCTCGGCTTGAGCCCACGATCGTAGGGGGGAGCCGACGATCGTCCGTCGATGGCGCGCGACGAGGGCGCGGTGACGGCGAGATGGGCCCGAAGATCCAGCCCACGCGTGATGGCACTGCGCTTGCTCACAGGGCGCAATGCTCATGGCATCACCCGGCTCTCTCCCGCGTCGTCCCTCCAAGCGCTCCGCTCCCACCGAGCCCATGCCGCGGCGTCCCGCGATCGCGCCGCCCCCGAGCGAGCGAGCCGCGGCCGCGCGCCGACGCGTGCTCATCGTCGGTGAGCGCCGGTCCGAGACGGGCGCGCTCAAGGCGGCGTTCGAGGCGGAGGGGGCGATCGTGGTCGTCCGATCGACGCTCGAGGAGGCACGCCTCGAGCTCCGCGGGTGGAGCTTCTCCCAGGCCTTGATCGACGCGCGCTGGGAGCGCGAGCTCGCCCGCGATCTCGCTCCTTCGGCGCGGTGGCATCGCTTCTTCGTCACCGACGCGAAGGCGGCTGGCCCCGATCGCAGGCCGCTCCCGTTCACCACGGCCGACGTGCGGGAGATCCTCGCGGCCGAGTGACGGGGCGCGCCTCGCTCGGCGTGCGCCGTCAGCGCGCGGTGCCCGCCTCGTCGCCCGCGTCGGCGGCGGTCGGCGAGGCGGCCGCGCGCCGCGCGCGCGCGGCGTCGAAGGCGGCGCGCACGGTGGGCGAGGTGCGGCGGGAGTCG
>JBDHVC010000057.1:0-32637 GCA_039809495.1 Sandaracinaceae bacterium | reverse complement strand
ACCGCCGGATGCGGACCCGCTTGTCCGGTGGTGTGGCAGGGGTCCCGAGGGATTGCCTCGGGCCCCTATGCCGATTCCGGCGTGACGCCTCGGGAGCCTCTCTCCGGCCGCGCCAGGGCGTCCTCGCTCGCCCGATCGCGTCGAGCGACCCGGCGCGGTCAGCCCTCGGACGACGGAGGGCGGTCGGGGCGCGCGATCGCGTGGAAGGGCGAGGGGTAGAGGCCGAAGCGGAGCGTCGTCTTGACCGTCGGCAGGCTCGCCTCCTGGAGATCGTAGAAGTCGTCGAGGCGGAGCGAGAGCGACTGCGCGAGCCGCCAGAGGAACTTCGTCGCGAGGACCGGATCCTGCTGGAGGATCGCGAAGAACGCGGGCCGCTCGAGGACGAGGAGATCGACGCGCGTGCGCGCTCGCACGGTCGCCGAGCGCGGTCGCGAAGAGAGCAGGGCCATCTCGCCGAAGTGCGAGCCCGCCTCGAGCACCGCCACCGGCTGCTCGTGGCGCTCGACGACGACCTGCCCGTTGACGATGAGAAAGAGCGCCTCGCTCGCGTCCCCCTCTTGGATGATCACCTGCGTCGCGTCGACCTCCCTCGCGCGGCACGCGCTCGAGACGCGCAAGAGCTCCGCCATCGTGAGCTCCGAGAAGAGCTGGATGTGCCGGATCGTCTCGAGCCCTCGGTTGACCAGGTTCGCTCGCTCGGAGGGGGGGGTGTCGTGGACCGTCGCGTCGTCCGCGCTCTCGATGCGGACGACGATCGTCGTGATGTTGTCGGCGCCGCCGCGCTCGTTCGCGAGCGCGACGAGCCGCGCGGGGACCGCGTCGAGGTCGCTCGACCCGAGGAGCGGCGCGAGCTCGCTCGCGTCCTCGACGTAGCCGTGCATGCCGTCGGAGCAGAGCAGGAACGTGTCGCCCTCGAGCACGTCGAACGCGAGCGTGTCGACGAGCACCTGCTCGAAGGGCCCGACGGCGCGCGTGATGATGTTCTTGTGCTCGCTCTGCTTCGCCTCCTCCTTCGTCATCAGCCCGTGGCGCAGCGCCTCCTGGAGGAAGGTGTGATCCTCCGAGAGCTGGTGGACGGTGTCGCCTCGGAGCAGGTAGAGGCGCGAGTCGCCGACGTGGGCCATGTAGCCCTTCTCGCCTCGCAGGAGGAGCGCGACGCAGGTCGTGCCCATGCCCTTCTTGCCGTTGTCGGAGAGGCCGAGGCGGTAGATCTCGGCGGACGCGAGCTCGACCGCGCGCCGCATCGTCGCTTCGATGCGATCGGACGAGCCGCCCTCGTCGATCGACGCGAGCTCGGCCTCGTGCTCGCGGAGGTAGCCGTGGATGGACGTCGTCGCCGTGCGCGAGGCGACCTCGCCGGCGGCGTGGCCGCCCATGCCGTCACAGACGATGTAGAGCCCGAGCTCCGGATCGACCAAGAAGTCGTCCTCGTTCAGCGAGCGCTCGCGGCCGACGTCCGTGAGCCCGATACCGTGGGTTCGCATGCCCGCGAGGATGCACGACTCGTGGCCGCCTGTCGCTCCCCACGACGCTGGAAGCTCGTAGAATGCGAACTCGATGTTCGGCTCGGGCTACATGCAGATCGCCAAGGTCCGCGGCGCGCCGATCCGGGTCCACTTCACCGTGCCGATCCTCTGCCTCTTCGCGAGCGGGTGGAGCTTTCGACCGGGGGCGTGGATCGGGGTGCTCGTCGTCGTGCTCGCGCACGAGCTCGGGCACGCCTCGCTCGCCTGGCGCGCTCGGCTGCGGGTGCGCGAGGTCATGCTGCACGGCTTCGGCGGGCACTGCGCCTACGTCGGGGCGCCGAGCCCGCTCGAGCGATCGATCGTCGCGACGGGGGGCGTGCTCGCCCAGCTCGCCCTCTTCGCGCTCGCGCTCGCGCTCGAGGCGGCGCTCGGCGCGGGCGGCGTGAAGCCGCCGGACCTCGCGCTCGATCTCCTGGCGACGTGGACGAGCACGAACCTCGCGATCGCGGCGTTCAACCTGATCCCGCTCCCGGGCCTCGACGGGGCGGAGATCTGGAAGCTCCCCGGCCTCCTGCGCGCCCTCCGCCGTCGCCGCGCGATGAACCGGGCGGGCGCGCCCTCTTCGACGCGCACGACGACGGCGCGGGCCGACGCCGCGCGGGCGCGGCCCGGGGCCCCTCACGACGCCGTCGACGAGGACGCCGTCCGCGAGACGGTCCGGCGCGCGCTCGAGGAGGCCCGCAGGCGGGACGAGCGCCGCGATCGCTGAGAGGAGAGCCGCGCGGATCGGCTCGACGGTTCGCGCCGTGAGGCGCGCCGTCAGCGCGCGGAGGCGCCGCTCAGCTCGAGCATGCGATCGATCTCGCACGAGCCGCGGTGGGCGTAGGGGCGTCCCGGGCAGGTCATGCTCGCGCGGAACGTGTTGCGCTCGCAGTCGCAGAAGACCTGCGTGTCGGGGTTGCACCGCGCGGCGGGGCGGCGGCAGGTCCAGGTCACCCCGCAGCCCTCGGGGCCCTCGCAGATCTCGCCGCGGGGGCAGTCACGCTGGCTCGCGCAGGCGCGCTCGCCTCCCGTGGCCGGCGCGAGCGACGCGGGCGGTGCGCTCGTCGAGCTCGCCCCTGCGGTGGGGCTCGTCGCTGCCGCGGGGCCGGTGGGGCTCGAGCGCGGCGGCGCGCCTCCGGGCGTGGCCTCGGCGACCGCGAGCTCGCCGTCGCACGCCCCGACGTGGAGGTAGGGGCGACCCGCGCACGCGGCGACGGCGCGGAACGTCACGCCGTCGCAGCCGCAGAGCTCGACGCGCGGGCCACGACAGCCCCGGAGCCGCTCGCACCGCCACGTCACGCCGCAGCCCGGTGGGCCGTAGCACTGGCGGCCGCTCGGGCACTCCGCGCTGCTCGTGCACGCGCGATCGGCCGTGGTGGGCTGCTCGTCGTAGGCGTGCATGCCGAGCTCGTCGGCGCCGGCGAGAGGGCCCACGGCGTCGCACGCGCCCAGATACGCGTAGGGGCGACCAGGGCAGCCTCGTGGGGCGTAGAACGTCGAGCCGTCGCAGTCGCAGTAGGCGACGCGCTCACCCGAGCAGTCGAGCGCCTCGCCGCAGGCCCACGCGCTCTCGCAGCCGCGCGGGCCGCGGCAGGCTTGGCCGCTCTCGCAGTCGCTCGTCCGCGTGCAGGCGACGCCGTCGGGGGCCGCGTCCTCCTCGGGCACCTCGAGGTTGCCCGCCTCCGTCGCCTCGGATCCGATGGCGCGGGGCGCCTCGATGAGCGCGGGCTCGACCGCGCGCGCGGGCTCTCGCGCCCGCGGCGCGCTCGGGCAGCCGGCCGCGAGCGCGAGGGCGGCGAGCGCGACCACGATCACGCTCGGATCGAGGGGGGAGCTTCGCACCCACGAGCGATACAACGACGCTCGCGCGAACATCAAGCGCTCTCGACGAAGCGGCGCGCCCGCGCGGGCGGATCACGTCGAGCGAGGCGCGCCGTCAGTCGGACGCGAGGCTCGCCTCGAGCGCGCGCGCCTCGGCCCCTCCGAGCGCGGCGTGGGCCTCTCCGGGCGCGGCGGCTCGCGAGGCGATGCGGGCCCGGAGCGCGTCGACGCGCGCGGCGGCCTCTGCGAGCCGCGTCGCGAACCGCGCATCTTCGCGCGCGCGTCGCGCGATCGCCGCGATCGCCTCCTCGACCAGCTCGAGGCGGCGCGAGACGATGAGCAGATCGCAGCCCGCGTCGATCGCGCGGACCGCGCTCTCCCGCACGGGCCAGTGATCCAAGACGGCCTTCATCTCGAGATCGTCCGAGACGATGACGCCGTCGAAGCCCAGCTCCTCGCGGAGCAGGCCGGTGATCACGCGGCGCGAGAGCGTCGCCGGGATCGCCGGATCGATCGCGTCGAAGACGACGTGGGCCGTCATGATCGCGGGGACGACGCCGCACGCCGCCCGGAACGGCGCGAGCTCCACGCGATCGAGGCGCGCGCGATCGTGCCCGATCCGCGGGAGCGCGAGGTGGCTGTCGAGGTCCGTGTCGCCGTGCCCCGGGAAGTGCTTGCCGCACGCGACGACGCCGGACGCGGCGAGCCCCCTCGCGAACGCGAGCCCGTAGGCGATGACCGTCTCGGGATCGCGACCGAAGCTCCGATCGCCGATCACGGGGTTCTCGGGGTTCGTGTCGACGTCGAGGACGGGCGCGAAGTCGACGTTGAAGCCGAGCGCGGCGAGCTCGCGCCCGAGGATCGCGCCGGCGCGCGCCGTGAGCGTCGGATCGCCGCGCTCGCCGAGGGCGCGCATCGGCGGGAGCTTCACCACGGGCGGGCCGAGCCGCGCGACGCGTCCGCCCTCCTGATCGACGGCGACGAGCGGCGTCCGCGCCGGGCTCGCCTCGCGGATCGTCGCCGTGAGCTCTGCAATCTCCTCGATCGTGCCGAGGTTGCGCCGAAACAGGATCACGCCCGCGAGCGCGTCCTCGGCGATCCGTCGACGGAGGGTGTCGGGCAGCGTCGTTCCGTCGAAGCCCGCGATCAGCACGCGCCCGGCGTAGCCCTCGAGCGTCTCCATCGTCATGCCCGACGGATAGAGCGGAGCGGCCTCGCGCCGCAAATTCTCGCTCGGGCGCGCGCCGACCTGCGAGCGGACGGGATCAGCGCTTCGCCCCCACGAGCTCGAGGTGGTGTCCGCCGAAGAGGGCGAGGTCGTGGTGCGGGTAGCGCAGGTGCGCGACGGGCACCGCGTGGGCGACGACGTCGACGCGCCGCGTCGCGGGCGCGCGGGCGACGCCCTCGACGAAGGCGCGCGCCTTGGGGAGCGCGCCCGCCGTGTCGATCCCGAAGAAGCGGGGCGCCGTGCTCGCCTCGCTCGATCGGTACGAGCCGAGCGCCGCGCTCGTGGGCCTCGCGAGATCGACGCGGAGCGCGTCCTCGAGGGTGGCGTGGGCGAGCGCCTCCTCGAGCTCCCAGCCGAGCGGGTACGGGTGCTCGGGGAAGAAGCGTCGCGAGATCGACGCGGTCTCGTCGGTGATCGTCCGGAGCGTCACGCGCTGCGCGAGGCCGAGGCCGTCGCAGATCCCACACGGGATGAGCCCTTTTCCGTCGCAGCCGACGCACTTGACCCACTGGTTGTCGTCGTTGCCGCGCTCGATGACGATCTTCCCCGATCCGCCGCAGGCCGAGCAGAGGGGAGGGCCGTAGCGGCACGCCGAGCAGGCCCTCGGCGTCGCGTCATGGACGCTCGTCACGCACTGCCACATGCCGCGCCCGGAGGGCGCGCGCTCGATCGAGGCCGCGGCGACGAGCGCGGGGAGGCGCGCTGGGCTGACCTCCTCCTCGCGATCGACGCTCTCGCGCGTCTCGACCGTGACCCGGACGGAGAGCACGAGCGTGAGCGTCTCCTCCGCGGGCTCCGCGGCGAGCAGGTTCGACGTGCTGAAGAAGTGTTCGATCTCCCACGCGAGCCCGAGCTCGAGGGCGCGCCGGCGCGAGGGCATCGGGGGCGGCTCGCTCGCGGACGAGGGGCGCTCGCTCATGCCGGGATCCTAGCGCACGCGGGCGTCGATCACTCGGGGAGCTCGAGGCCGTCGAGGAGCTGGCCCGTGAGGGCGAGCAGCGCGACGTTCGCCGAGTAGAGGTCGGTGCGGGCGCGCCGGAGCCGGAGCGCCGCGCTGCGCTCCTCTTCCTCCGCGAGGAGCAGCGTCATCGGCGTCGTCGTGCCGACCTCGAGGCGGCCGCGCTCCGCCTCGACGCTCCTCTGCGCGAGCTCGATCGTCTCCTCCGCGAGCTCGACGCGTCGCTGGCTGGCGCGGCGCTGCTCGAGCAGCGCCATCACCTGCTGCTCGATCGTCACGCGCGCCTCGTCCGCCTGCGCCTGCGCGGCCTCGACGGCGAGGCGGGCGCGCTCGGCCTCCGCGTTCAGGCGCGCGTCGTCGAGGGGCATCTCGTAGACGAGGTTGAGCATCGCGGTGAACGCGGCGAAGGTCCCGACCTGCGCGAAGGGCTCCGCGGCGTCCTCGTAGGCCAGGCCGTGGAGGCCGAGCTGCGCCTGGGCGTCGAGGCGAGGCCGGAGCGGCTCCGCGGCGATTCGCGCGGCGCGCCGCGCCTCCTCGACCCGCGCGCGGAGCTGGACGAGCTCGGGCGCGTGCGCGACGGCGAGCGCCACGGCGCTCGCCTCGTCGATCTCGGCGGGGAGGTGAGGCGGCTCGCGCTCGGCGTGGAGCTCGCTCCCGAGCGGCATCCCGAGGAGCGTGGCGAGGAGCACGGCCTTGCCTCGACGGTCGGCCGAGGCGAGGGCGAGCGCCTCCTCGAGCGAGGCGACCCGCGTCGCGAACGCGAGGACGTCCGCGGGCGCGATCACCCCGATCTCGAGGCGCGCGCGCGCGTCGTCCCGCTGACGGATCGCGAGCGCGCGCGCGGCCTCGTCGAGCGTGACGACCTCCTCCGCGTACCAGAGCTCCGCGTAGGCGCGGAGCGTGTCGCGGACGAGCTCGCTCGCGCGCCGCGCGCGCCCGGCCTCCGCGGTCTCGAGGGCCGCCTCGGCGCTCCTCTGCTCGGCGCGCCCGACGTCGGGGCCGAAGCCCCGCAAGAACGCCTGCGTCGCGGTGAGCGTCACGTCGAGCCCGTAGCCCGGTCCCAGGACGTACGTGAAGGGGTCGGCGCCCTCGATGAAGGAGAGCACGGAGCGCGAGAAGCGCCGCGATCCCGTCATGCGGAGCGCGAGCGTCGTCCCAGTGTCGAAGGGCTGCGCGAGCTCGGCCGCGAGCTGGACGACCTCGCTGTAGGGGAACGCGACGGATCGGTTGGCCTGGAGCGAGGGCGTGTTGCCGACGTTGAGGCCGCCCTCGAGGTGCAGGGTCGGCACCCAGCGCGAGGCCTCCGCGCGCGCGTGGAGCCGGGCCCGCTGGAGCTCGATGGCGGCGGCGCGATAGCCAGGGTGCGCGGCGAGCGCGCGCTCGATCGCGGCGGCTCCGTCGAGGCCCACCGGCGCGTCGGGGCTCGGCGCCGCGTCGACGGGCGCGGCGCCGCTCGTCCTGGACGGCGCGCGCTCGTCGGCCTCTGCGCGCGCGCCAAAGACGAGGGCGAGCAGCGAGAGGAGGAGGAGGAGGGCGCCGAGCGGCGCGAGGTCCATGGGGCGCGGTTCACTCATAGCGCAGCGCCTCGATCGGGTTGAGGCGCGCGGCCTTGCGCGCCGGGTAGTAGCCGAAGAAGACACCGACGAGCGCGGAGAAGAGGAAGGAGCCGAGGATCACGTCGAGGCCGGGGACGAAGGGGAGGCCGAAGGCCCGCGTCGTCGCCCAGCTCCCGAGCAGCCCGAGGCAGATGCCGAGCACGCCGCCGAGGAGGGAGAGCGTGATCGCCTCGACGAGGAACTGGAGCAGGACGTCGCCCGCGCGTGCGCCGATCGCCATGCGGATCCCGATCTCGCGCGTCCGCTCGGTCACCGCGACGAGCATGATGTTCATGATGCCGATGCCGCCGACGAGCAGGCTCACCGCGGCGATCGCGCCGAGCAGCGTCGTCAAGACGCCCGTCACCGTGCCGACGAGCTGCCCGACCTCCTGCATGTCGCGCACGATGAAGTCGTCCTCGTCGCCCGGCCGGACGTGGCGCCGCTGGCGCAGGAGCGAGATGAGGTCGAGCTGCGCGTCGCGCGTGGGGACGCCCGCGCGCGCGGAGACGAGGATCGCGCCGATGTTCTCGTTGCCCGAGACGCGGCGCTGGAAGGTGACGAGGGGGACGAGGATGAAGTCGTCCTGGTCCTCGCCGAACGTCGACGTCCCCTTGCTCTCGAGGATCCCGATCACCTCGCAGCTCAGCGCGCCGACGCGGATCGACTCGCCGAGGGGATCGAGCGCGCCGAAGAGCTTCTGCCGCGGCGTCTCGCCGAGCAGGCAGACGGCGCTCCCCGAGCGCACCTCCGCGTCGGTGAATTCGCGGCCGAGCGCGACGCCCCAGTTGCGCACCCGGAGGTAGGCGTTGTCCGCGCCCGTGAGCCCCGTCGACCAGTTCTGGTTGCCGTAGACCGCGCGGCCGGCGCCGCCCGAGGTCGGCGCGACGTTCGAGACGCTCGGCACCTCCTCGCGGATCGCGCGGACGTCGTCCGCGGTGAAGGGCCGCGCGCTCGCGCTCGAGCCGAAGCGGCGATCGGCGCCGGGCACGATGATCAGCATGTTGTCGCCGAGGGCCGAGATGTCGCGCGTGACGCTCGCCGTCGCGCCGCGGCCGAGCGTCACCATCGCGATCACGGACGCGACGCCGATGATGACGCCGAGGGTCGTGAGGAACGAGCGCATCGCGTTCCTGCGGACCGCGGTGAGCGCCATGAGGATGGTCGCGCCGATCACGAAGGGTCGCCTCCCCTCGGCAGGGGCCGCCGCGCCTCGTCGCTCGTCACGCGACCGTCGCGGAAGACGACGATCCGCCGCGCGAAGTCCGCCATGTCGGGCTCGTGGGTGACCATCGCGATCGTGATCCGCTGCGCCTCGTTGAGCTCGACGAGCAGCCGCATGATCTCCTCGCTGCGCGCGGAGTCGAGGTTCCCGGTGGGCTCGTCCGCCAGGATGACGGCCGGCCGCGTGACGAGGGCGCGCGCGATCGCGACCCGCTGCTGCTGGCCGCCGGAGAGCTGGCTCGGGAGGTGATGGGCGCGATCGGCGAGCCCCACGCGCTCGAGCGCGTCGAGGGCGCGCGCCCGGCGCTCCTTGCGCGCGACGCCTTGGTAGAGGAGCGGCAGCTCGCAATTCTCGAGCGCGCTCGTGCGCGCGATCAGGTTGAAGCCCTGAAAGACGAAGCCGAGCTGGTGGCGGCGCAGGAGCGCGAGCGTGTCGCGATCGAGCCTGCCGATCTCGACGCCGCGCAGGCGGTAGCTGCCCGAGGTCGGCGTGTCGAGGCAGCCGAGGAGGTTCATGAACGTCGACTTCCCCGAGCCGCTCGGGCCCATCACGGCGATGAAGTCGCCCTCGTCGATGTCGAGCGAGACCCCGTCGAGCGCGCGCACCTCCGTCTCGCCGTACCCGTAGATCTTGTGGATGTCGCGGATCTCGACGAGGTTCGTCATCGCGTCACCGGCTCGGCGGGCTCGCCTCGTCGCGCGCGAGGCCGGTGATCACGCGGAGCCCCTCGCGCACGCCCTCGCCCGTGATCGCGGTGGCGCGTCCGTCGGTGCCGTGGGGCTCGACCGCGAGCGGGCTCGGATCCGCGGTGTCGCTGGCGAGGAGCCAGATCGTCGGGCCCTCGGGGGCCGCCGGGCGAGCGCCGCCGAAGCGCAGATCGACGGGCGGAGCGAAGCGGAGCGCGGCGTTCGGCACGAGCAGCCGATCGGGCTCGCGCTCGCTCACGATCGTCGCGGTCGCCGTCATGCCCGGGCGGAGCAGGCCCTCGGCGTTGTCGACCGAGAGGTCGGCCGGGTAGGTGACGACGTTCAGCACCGTGCGCGAGGCGAGGTGGACGCGCCGGATGCGGGCCGCGAACTCGCGATCGGGGTAGGCGTCGACGCGGAAGCTCGCCTCCATCCCCTCGCGCACGTGGGCGATGTCGGCCTCGTCGATCGTCACCTCGAGCTCGAGCGCGTCGAGGCTCTCGGCGATGACGAAGAAGATGGGCGAGCTGAGCGTCGCGGCGACGCTCTGGCCCGGCTCGACGGTGCGCGCGAGGACGACGCCGTCGATGGGCGAGACGATGCGCGCTCGCGCGAGATCGTTCGAGACGCGCTCGAGCTCGGCGCGCGCCACCCCGGCGCGGGCGCGGGCCGCCGCGAGCTCGGCGCGTGCCCGCTCGACCGCGCCCTCGGCCTGATCGCGCTCCGCGTCCGAGCCGAGCGCGCGCGCGTGGAGCGCCGTCACGCGGGCGAGCGTCCGCTCGAGCTCCGCGAGGCTCGCGCGCGCGACCTCGATCCCCGCGCTCGCGCTGGCGAGGTTCGCGCGCGCCGAGGCCACCTGCGCGTCGATGGGCGTCGTGTCGATCTCCGCGAGGAGCTGGCCGGCGTGGACGTGATCGTTCGCGTCGACCTCGACGCGCGCGACCCGGCCGGAGATCTCCGGCCCGATCTCGACCGTGTTGCGCGGCCGGAGCGTGCCCGTGGCCGTCACGGTCCGGACGAGCTCGCCGCGCACGATCGGCGCCGTCGCGAAGCGAGGGGCGTCCGAGCCTCGCCCGCTCCGCCACGCCACGCCCGCCGCGATCGCGAAGAGCGCGAGGAGCGCGAGGCCGATCCGGAGGACCCACCTCCGCGTCGCCGAAGGCAGAGGGACGCCGAGCTTCGTGAGCTGCTCATCCATCGCGCCCTGTTATGACGAGGAAACGCCCGGCGCGCGACGCGGGGGCTGCTCTCGGGGGGAGGCGCCGCGTCGCGCCTCGTGCCAGTCCGCGCTTGCCACGAAGATCGCTTCCCGCTATGCCCGCTTCGCCCTCGATCGACGCGATCTCCCGCGCTCCTTCGGGAGCAGGGACGTCGCTGGTCATGAGAGAGGTCATGGGCTCCGAGCTAGAGGCGCGCGACGCGCTCGTGATGGACGAGGGCGCGGAGCTGCTCCGCTTCTCGACGTGCGGCAGCGTCGATGACGGCAAGTCCACGCTGATCGGGCGCCTGCTCTACGACACGAAGAGCATCTTCGAGGATCAGCTCGCGCAGGTGGAGGACGCCTCGCGCCGCCGCGGCGACGAGTACACGAACCTCGCGCTGCTCACGGACGGCCTGCGCGCCGAGCGCGAGCAGGGCATCACGATCGACGTCGCGTACCGCTACTTCGCCACGCCGCGTCGCAAATTCATCATCGCGGACACGCCCGGGCACATCCAGTACACGCGCAACATGGTGACGGGCGCGTCCACCGCGAACCTCGCGATCGTGCTCGTCGACGCGCGCCAGGGGCTCGTCGAGCAGTCGCGCAGGCACGCCTTCATCGCGTCCTTGCTCCGCATCCCGCACCTCGTCCTCGCGGTGAACAAGATGGACCTCGTCGGCTGGGACGAGGCCGTCTTCCGCAGGATCGAGGCGGACTTCCGCGGCTTCGCGAGCAAGCTCGACGTGCAGGACATCGTCTTCATCCCGATGAGCGCGCTCCACGGCGACAACGTGGTCGAGCGCTCGACGCACATGCCGTGGTACGGCGGCACCTCGCTCCTGCACCACCTCGAGACGGTCCACATCGCCTCCGATCGCAACCTCGTCGACGTGCGCTTCCCCGTGCAGTGGGTCATCCGCCCGCAGAGCGCGGAGCACCCGGACTACCGCGGCTACGCGGGCGCGGTCGCGGGCGGCGTGCTGAAGCCGGGCGACGACGTCGTCGTCCTGCCGAGCGGCTTCACGACGAAGATCGCGCGGATCGAGACGCTGGATGGGCCGGTCGAGGAGGCCTTCGCGCCGATGAGCGTGACCATCCACCTCGAGGACGACCTCGACGTCTCGCGCGGCGACATGCTCGCGCGCCCGAACAACCGCCCGGTCGTCGGCCAAGAGCTCGAGGCGATGATCTGCTGGATGACGGATAAGCCGCTCGCGCCGCGCGGCCGCTACCTCCTCAAGCACACGACGAAGTGGGTGAAGGCGATGGTGACGGGCATCGCCTACCGGCTCGACATCAACACGCTCCACCGCGACGAGGGCGTCGCGAGCGTCGGGCTGAACGACGTCGCGCGCGTCTCGCTCCGCGTGAGCGCGCCGCTCACCTACGACGCGTACCGCCGCAACCGCGCGACGGGGAGCTTCATCCTCGTCGACGAGGCGACGAACGACACCGTCGGCGCGGGGATGCTGCTCGCGGAGCGCTGAGCCCGGAGCGATCGAGCGTTGCGGAAACGCAACCGCGAGAGCGCGCACATCATTCGGTCGGAGCGCCGCGCATGAGCTAGCGTGCGCCTCCTCAGCGGAGGTGAACGTGATGCGTGGATGGATCGGGATGGTGGCGGTGGTGGCGCTCGCGGCGGGCTGCGGCGGTTCGGCGGCGAGCAGCGAAGAGGCGAGCGGGTCCGGCGAGACGAGCGGCGCGGAGGCGACGAGCGGCGCCGCGCACGTCGCGTTTCGGGACATGACCCCCGAGCAGCGCGGCGAGTACATGCACGACGTCGTCGTCCCGACGATGCGCGAGCTCTTTCAGGCGCAGGACCCCGAGCGCTTCGCGAACTTCTCGTGCCGCACCTGCCACGGCGAGAACGCGCGCGAGGTGAATTTCCACATGCCGAACGGGCTCCACCCGCTCACGCACGAGCAGATCGAGGCGGCGTTCCAGTCCGAGGAGCCGATGGCCGTCTTCATGACGCGCCAGGTCTGGCCGCGCATGGGTGAGCTGCTCGGGGAGCCGCTCTACAACCCGGAGACGCGGGAGGGCTTCAGCTGCATGAACTGCCACGCGTCGGCCGAGTGACGACGCCTCGCTCCGCATGATCCGCCCCGCGCGGGCGCGCTGGCTCGCGCCGTGGGGGCCGGGCCGTCAGAGCCGCACGCGGAGCCCGAGCGTCGGCGTGAGGGCGACGCCCGTTCGCTCGAAGGCCCCGCTCGGCGTCTCGCCCAGGGCGTGCTCGGCGTCGACGGCGAGCTCCGCGAGCACGTGCACGCGCCGGAACCCGAGGGCGAAGCCGACGACGCCGCCCGCGCGGAGGTGGACGGCCTCGCTCTCGCGCTCCTCGACGCCGAAGCGTCCGTGCAGGTACTCGACCCCGGCGCGCAGGCCCGCCCAGACCTCGAGGATCGCGAGCACCTCGTAGCCGATCGTGAGCGGCGCGAGCGCGCCCGCGCGGTAGCCATCGCCCACCACGCCGCCGAGCGCGTCGGGCGAGCCGGCGTAGGCGCCGTAGCCCGCGAGGCCCGCCACGATCCACACGGGGCCGAGATCCTCGCCGTAGCGCACCTCGAGCCGCCCCGAGGCGCCGGCGACGGCGAGCCCGAGGTCCACTGAGTCCGAGAGGCCGAGGCGCCCCATCGCGAGGGGCGCGAGGCCGCCGGGCGCGAGCCGCGACACGCTCTCGAATTCGCCGAGCGACCCGAAGGGGACGCGGCCGCTCACGCCGAGCGCGAGGTCGGCGCGATCTGTGGGCGTCGTGCGCGAGCCCGCGAGGGAGGGGAGCGCCGGGGCGCAGCCGACGGCGACGCTCACCCACGCGAGCGCGGTCAGGGTCGCGGCGAGGCGCAGGCGCTCGAGGGGCTCGGGGAGGGCGCGCGAGGGGCTCACGATGGGCGGTGCCCGAGTCGTGTCACGTCACTTGCGAAAGCGCGAGGGGAAGTCGTTGCGCGCGACGCGCTCCTTCAGCTTCTCGTCGTCGGGGTGGAGCGCGAGCGCGCGCGCGATGAGCACCTCTTCCGTCTCCGGGCGCGCCGGATCGGGGAGGCAGCACTCGACGGGGCAGACCGCCTGACACGCCTCGTGATCGTAGAACCCGACGCACTCCGTGCAGCGATCGGGATCGATGACGTAGATGTCGTCACCCGCGCTGATCGCCTGGTGAGGACACTCGGCCTCGCACGCACCGCAGTTGATGCAGTCGCTGGTGATGTGGGTCGCCATGCGATGCGAGTATGCGGAGGCGAGCCGAGAGCGTCAAAGGTCCAAGGACGCGGGGTGCGGCGAGCGAGGCGCTGCTTGACGCGACCCGCGCGAGCGCCCAGGAATGGCGGCTCTCTGGAGCTCACCGTGACCGCGCGCAAGATCCACTTCATCTCCCTCGGCTGCTCGAAGAACCGCGTCGACACGGAGGTGATGCTCGGCGTCTCGGGGCTCAAGGGCTACGCGGCCGTCGAGGATCCGCGCGAGGCCCAGATCGTCGTCGTCAACACCTGCGGCTTCATCGGGCCCGCGAAGGAGGAGTCGATCGACGCGATCCTCGAGATGGGCAAGCTCAAGGAGGAGGGCGGCCTCGAGCGCCTCGTCGTCGCGGGCTGCCTCTCGCAGCGCTACTCGAACGAGCTCGCCGAGGAGATGCCCGAGGTCGATCACTTCCTCGGCTCGAGCGACATGCTGAAGCTCGGCGCCATCCTCGAGGATCCGTCGAAGGCGCCGCGCATGATGGTCGGCAACCCCGCCGACTGGACCGTCCGCGCGAGCGATCCGCGCGCGCCCTCGCTCTCGCGGCACGCGGTGTACGTGAAGATCGCCGAGGGCTGCGATCGCACCTGCGCGTTCTGCGCGATCCCGCAATTCCGCGGAAAACTGCGCTCGCGCCCGATCGACGACGTCGTGCGCGAGTGCGAGCGGCACATCGCCGACGGCGCGGTCGAGCTGAACCTCATCTCGCAGGACACGATCGGCTACGGCCGCGACCGGAAGGGCTCCGGCGAGGATCTCGCGAAGCTCGTGCGGCGGATCGCCGACCTCGACGGCGCGCGCTGGGTGCGCGTCTTCTACCTCTACCCGGAGGCGATGAAGGAGGAGCTGATCGAGCTCTTCGCGCATCACCCGCGCGTCCTCCCCTACGTCGACATGCCGCTCCAGCACGCGAGCGATCGGATGCTGAAGATCATGCGCCGCGGCCACGGCGTCGATCGCCAGCGCGAGGTCGTCGAGCGGCTGCGCGCCTCGATCCCGAACCTGGTCCTGCGCTCGGCGTTCATCGTCGGCCACCCCGGCGAGACCGAGGGGGACTTCGAGGAGCTGCTCGACTTCGTGCGCTGGGCCGAGTTCGATCGGCTCGGCGTCTTCGAGTACTCGCACGAGGAGCAGACGCGCGCGTTCGAGCTCGAGGACGACGTTCCCGCGAAGGTGAAGCGGCAGCGCGCGCGCAAGCTCCACACCGTCCAGCGCACGATCACGCGCAAGAAGACGCAGGGCCTGATCGGGCGCGAGGTGGAGGTGCTCGTCGAGGGCGCCTCGAGCGAGAGCGAATTCCTGCTCGAGGGCCGCTGGTGGGGGCAGGCGCCGGAGATCGACGGCAAGGTGTTCCTGGCGAACGGGACGGCGGAGCGCGGCGAGCTGCGCAGGGCCCTCGTCACGGGCGCGGCCGAGCACGATCTCGTGGCCGATCTCGCGGACGAGCGCGGCGTCCTGCCCGAGCCTCCGCCCGGCGCGAGGCGCGTGCGGCGCAAGGGGCCGATCCGCCTCCCGACGCTGTGACAGCGCGCCCCGACTCGGCGGATCGCGTCGAGCGAGTCCGCCTCCCGACGCTGTGACAGCGCGCCCCGACTCGGCGGATCGCGTCGAGCGAGGCGCGCCGTCAGCCGGGGAGCTTCGCGTCGGCGTCGCGCACGTAGCTCGGCGCGAGGCGCGCGGCGTCGTCGGGGCCGCGCGCGGCGAGCGCCTCCTCCGCCTCGAGCGCGAGGAGCGCGGCGTTCGGCGCGAAGAACGCGCGGGGCATCCGGACGACGCGGGGCAGCGCCGCCTCGAAGATCGCCGCGTGCGCGTCGAGCGCCGAGCCGACGAGGCTCGCCGAGGGCGCCCGATCGAGCACGCCCCGGAGCCTGGCCGCGGCTCCCTCCGGGCTCGCGTGCTCCGCCTCGAAGATCACCTCGAGGCGTCCGTCGCCGAGCGCCTCGTAGGCCGCGACGAAGACCTCGTCCTTCTTCGCGTCGATGGCGACGAGCCGGAGCGCGCCCAGGGCCGCGCGCGCGAGCACGCGGCTCGAGGCGACCCCGACCATCGGCCGCCTCGTCGCGAGCGCGAGGCCCTTCGCCGTCGCGATGCCGATGCGCAGCCCCGTGAAGGAGCCCGGCCCGAGCCCGACGGCGAGGAGCTCCACGTCCTCGATCCGGCACGACGCGAGCGCGAGGACGCGCTCGACGTGCGGCAGGAGCGTCTCGCCGTGTCGATGCGCGACGCGCGCCTGGATGGCCGCGCGGAGCGCGCCGTCCTCGGTGAGCGCCACGGCGCCGACGTCGCCGCTGGTGTCGATCGCGAGCACACGCACGAGCGAGCTATAGCAGCCGAGGCGGTGAAGTTCTTCGTCTCGATCGTCGCCGCGAAGTACGCTCCGTCCCGCATCTCCCACGCCTCGTACGATGAGCTCCCCCGATCCGACGACCCCGGAGCGTGAAGGCCGCGCGCTCGCGCGCGATCTCGCCTCGCTGCCCCTCGATCCGAAGGACGAGCGCGCGATCGACAAGACCGCGCGGTGGATGGGGATGTTGGGGCGCTTCGAGGTGCTGAGCGGAGCGCTCGTCCTGCTCCTCGCCGTGGTCCTCTCGCTCGGGTGGGGCTTCTCGTCGATGACCCGCCCCGAGGTCGAGTCCGAGACGACGCCGCCCCTCGTCCGGCTCGGGGAGGTGAGCTCCCTCCAGATGGCGATCGCGATCGGCCTCACGATCGTCGTCGGCGGCCTCGTCCTGCGCGCGGGCATCCTCTTCACGGACGCGGCCGAGGATCTCGAGCACCACGTCCACGCGAAGCAGGAGGGCGTGCCCTACCTCGAGGACGCGCTCCTCACGCTCGCGCGCGCGTTCGTGCTCGACGCCCTGCTCCTCGGCCTCGTCACGCTCGGCCTCGCCTGGCTCGGGAGCCTCTCGTGACGGCCGAGCCCGACGAGCGCGAGACGGCGCCGTTCCTCCTCACGACGCGCGCCGGTGAGGCGAGCGCCGCGCCTACGCCGAGCCCGGAGGCGGCCGACGCGAGCGCCGCCGACGAGCGCACCTCGAGCGCCCCCGCGGGCTCCGAGGAGGTGGCGCTCGAGCGGCTCGATCGGGGAGGACGCCGGGCGGTGCGTCGGCTCGTCCTCGCGCTCGTCCTCGAGGCGCTCGTCCTCGCCTCGCTCGCGGGCGTGAGCCTGGGGCGGCTCGTCCGGGACGGTGGCGGCGCGGCCGGGCCCGACGCCTTGATCGGCGCGGTGGCGCTCGTGCTCACGCTCCCGACGATCTTCGGCGCCTACGAGCTCGCGCGCGTCGGCCGCGCGGGCTCGACGCCGCCGCTCGACGCGCGCCGGCTCGCGCGAGGGGTCGGCCACCTGCGCACCCTCTTCATCGTGAAGGCGACCGTGCTCTTCACCACGCTCGGGCTCGGCTGCTTCGTCTTCTCGCTGCTCGCGGCGCTGCTCAC
The DNA here is from genome assembly GCA_039809495.1 of Sandaracinaceae bacterium. Classification (GTDB taxonomy): domain Bacteria; phylum Myxococcota_A; class Polyangia; order Polyangiales; family Sandaracinaceae; genus JAFLCL01. Next base: position 15,743 of record JBDHVC010000057.1, on the reverse strand, counting down.
GGCGCTCTGACAGCGCGCTGGGTCCTTCAGGCGCTCGCCTCGACCTGAGCCTTGGGCTTGATCGCCGCTCGGTAGACGCGCTCGACCTGGCGCGCGCTGCGATCCCAAGAGTGGTCGCGCTCCATGGCGCGCGCGGCCATGGCGCGGAAGCGCTCGCGGTTTCTGTGCGCGGTGCTCGCGCGCATGATCGCGCCGAAGAGCGCCTCGGCGGAGGCCTCGTCGAAGGTGAACCCCGTCCCCGAGACGAGCTCGGCGTCGGCGTCGACCACGGCGTCGGCGACGAGGCCGATCGCGCGCGCGACGGGGATCGCGCCGTAGCGCTCGGCCTCGAGCGCGAGGGTGCCGAAGGGATCCTCCATGGCCGGGAGGATGGCGAGCTCGGCGCCGCCGAGGACGCGGTGGACGAGCGCATCCGTCGCGTCAGAGACCGAGCGCAGGCGATCGGGGTAGCGCCGCGCGAGATCCGCGACGTCCTCGTGCTCGGCGCCGCGCGAGAGCACGACGAGCTGCACGTCGTTGCGCAGGACGCGCGGGAGCGCCGTGAGGAACGCGCGCTCGTCGCTCCGGCCGCGGAGGAGCGCCATCATCAGCGGGACGTCGTCGCGCGCCGGGAGCCCGAGCGCCCTCGCGACGGCGAGCTTGTTGCGCTGCTTCGCGAGCCCGCGCGTCGCCATCTCGATGGGATCGAAGTGGACGTCGACGTGCGGATCGGTCGCGGGGTTCCAGATCGAGGCGTCGACGCCGTCCATCACGCCGACGAACGCGTCGCCGCGGGCGCGGACGACGCCCTCGAGCCCCGCCCCGCCGGCCTCGACGGCGAAGCGCGCGGCGAGCGCCGGCGACGGGGCGAGCACGCGCGTCGCGAGCTGGAGGCCGGCCTTCAGCGTGGAGATCTTCCCGAAGAACTCCGCGCCGTCGATGTCGAAGTGCTTCGGATCGAGGCCGAGCTCGGCGAGCTCGCTCCGCTCGAAGGTGCCGCGCTGCGCGAGCTCGTGGACGGTGAAGATCGTCGGGATCTCCGCGAGCGACGGCCGCCTCGCGAGGACCGCGGGGAGCGCGCCGAGCTGCCAGCCGAAGAGGTGGATCACCTCCGGCAGCCCCTCGCCCTTCTCGGCGCGCCGCTCGATCAAGGCGGCGCTCGCGCGCGCGAACGCGCCCCAGCGCGCGGCGCCCGCGGGGCCCTCCTCCGCGGCGCTCGCCCCCTCTGGAAAGAGCGAGGGCTCGCCGAGGAAGGAGACGTCGACGCCCGCCGTCGTCTTGCCCTCGAAGAGCGAGAAGGGCTTCTTCTCGCCGCGGCTCTCGACCTCGAGCCGCACGAGGCGGCGCGCGAGCAGGTGCGCGGCTGGATCGATGGAGGCCCAGAGCGGGGAGACGACGTTGACCTTGTGGCCGAGGCCGCGGAGGGCTTTCGCGAGCGCGCCGGCGGAGATCGCGAGGCTGGATGAGCCCGAGTAGTGCATGAGCTCGGGGGTGATGACGAGGACGTCCATGAGGCGCGGAGCCTACAACGGTTCGCGGCGCGCGCGAGCGCCGCGTCGTCACATCGCGAGCCTCGCGCCGAGGATGGCCGCCACGCCGATGATCCCCCAGAACCAGCGCGGGACCGCCCCGATCGACGTCGCGCCTCCCCCGCCGAGGGCGACCATCGCCAGCCCCGCGCCGATCAGCGCGCCGGCGACCCTGGCGACGGTCGGCTGCTCGCGGCCGAGGGCGAGCGCCGCGTCGCCGAGCAGGAGCACGAACGCGCCGAACGCGCGGAAGCGAGCGTCGAACGACGCCACGAAGCGCTCGAGCGCGCGCTCCCTCCGCGCGGCCTCTCGCCGGAGCTCGGCGCCGATGGCCTCCCTGCGCTCTCGCTCGACGAGGGCGGGATCGTCGGGCGTGCGGACGACCTCCCGCCGCGCTCGGGGAGGCTCGCGCTCGGGGGGGCGAGGCGTCGGCTCCCGGTACGTCACCGTCCGCGCTCCAGCTCGAAGAGCACGACGGGGCTCGTCCTCGGCAGGTAGAGCCCGCCGCCGCACGGCTCGAAGTGCGGCGCGAGCGCGCGGCGATAGAAGCGAGCGGAGCGGAGCGGCATCGAGCCGTCCGTGCGCCGTCGATCGACGTTCTCTTCCCAGTCCTCGCGCGTCAGCACCTCGAGGTAGAGCGCCTTCTTCGTCGTCCGCGCGAGCGTCTCGATCGCGCGCCGCGCGTCCTTCGCGCCGAGGTACTGGAGGACGCCCTGGCAGATCACGAGGTCCGCGCCCGGGCCCGCGTAGTCGACGACGGAGCCGTGCTCGAAGCCGTGCGCGCGCGCGATGGGCTCGGAGAGCTCCACGCCCCGATAGCCGATCGTCGGGCGGATCGCGCGGAGCGCGTCGCGCCAGTAGCCGAGGCCGCAGCCCAGATCGAGCGCGGTCTTCGGCGCGACGCCGAGGTGCTCGAGGTAGGCGCACACGAAGCGCGCGAGCCGCGCCGTGTCCTCGCGGCTCGCGACGCGTGTCCGCGGATCCTCGTAGTAGCGGCGGTAGTAGGCGGCGTCGAAGCGAGCGGGGCGCGCCGCGGCGCGAGCGCGGCTCGCCCTCACGCGCGTCCCTCCACGAGATCGCCGAGGATCCGCGCCCAGTCGCGGCGCCACCGCGCCTCGTCGTGATCGGCGAGCGCGCGCGCGCGGCTCGCCCGCCCCATCCGCTCGGCGAGCGCGTCGTCCTCGAGGAGCGCGCGGCACGCCTCGCGGATCCCCTTCGCGTCGTCGCGCACGAAGCCGTTCTCGCCGTCGACGACGTAGCGCTCGATGCCCGGGATGCGGAAGCTGACGATCGGCATCCCCGTCATCAGCGCCTCGATGAGCGTGATCGTGTACTCCTGCTCTCCGTCGTGGAGGTAGAGGCGCGAGCGCCGGAGCAGGCGCCGGAGCGCGTCGTAGCCGACCTTCTCCTGCGCGTCGTCGAGGTGATCGACGTGTCGATGCGGGAGCCCCTCCATCGCCTCGACGTAGCTCGCGTAGTGCCAGCCGCGCTCGCGGTACGAGTGGATGATCGAGAGGACGACCCGCTCGTCCTCGGGCGCCTCGAGGCCCTCCCAGGGCCCGTAGGCGGCGGGATCGAGGCCGAGCGGGACGTAGGGCACCTCGACACCGAAGCGCTCGCGCAGCCACGCGACGGTGTTCGGGTAGAAGCTCGCGACCCGAAAGTCGCTCCGCGAGAAGAGATCGGCCCACTCGCGCTCGTCGAGCTCCGCGTGCTTGCACACGCGATAGAGCTTCTTGCCGGGGCGATCGCGGAAGAGCTTCCACTGCCAGTTGAACATCAGCCAGGCGACGTCGTAGCGCTCGGGCCAGCCGACGAGCGCGTGATCGTCGAGCAGGCGCGCGTAGTCGTCGGGGCCGTAGTCGAGCTGCGCGTCCTCGAACGCCGGGAGGACGTCGCGCACGTTGGCGGGGCGTGGGCGCCAGTACTGGAATTGATCCCAGTGCCCGAGGAAGGAGATCGGCAGCCCCGATCGACAGAAGTGGTACTGGACCCCCGGGTGCGTCGGGACGATGAGGACGTGCGGCGCGGTCATCGCGGCGAGCCTACCCCCTCGCGCTCGCTGCGCGAGCGCTCGATCGGATCAGGCGGGCTCGTGGTGGGCGCGCAGGACGTCGATCGGCGCGAGCGAGCTGCGCTCGTCGTCGCCGAGCGCGCGCGAGAGCTCGCCGCTCACGTCGAGCACGCGCCCTCGGATCGTCGGCGCGAGGCGGACGAGGGCCTCGCGATCGCTTCGAGCGGGGTGGCCCACGACGACGACGTCGGCGTCCTCGACCGCGCGCTCGACGGACTCGCAGGCGATCGCGCGCGGATCGCCGAGCGCCATGCGGAGGGCGTCGATGCCGAGCGGCGGGACGCGCGCGTCGAGCACGTTGGCGTCCGCGACCTGGACGGCGACGCCGCGGTCGAGGAGCGTCCGCGCCATCGCGACGGGCGCCGAGTCGCGCACATCCGGCGCGCCGGGCTTGAAGCCGATCCCGACGATCGCGACGCGCGCGGGCGCTCGCCGCGTCACCGCGTGGACGAGGTGCGCGAGGTGGGCCTCGTTCGACGCGAGCAGGTGCCCCATCACGGGCACGTCGACGTCGTGGTGGGCGGCGTACGTCGCGAGGCTCGCCACGTCCTTCACGAGGCACGCGCCGCCGAAGGGCATCCCGGGCCGCAGGTAGGCCGCCGACGTGTTCAGCTTCGTGTCGCGGCAGACGAGCTGCATCAGCTCGAAGGGGTCGACGCCGAGCGGTCGCGAGAGGCGCGCGACCTCGTTCGCGAAGCTCACCTTGAGCGCGTGCCAGGCGTTGTTCACGAGCTTGAGCACCTCGACCGAGGCGGGATCGGAGGCGACGAGGCGCGCCTCGTGCTCGCGGTAGATCGCGTGGAGCATCGCCTCGGCGTGCGGGTCGTACGTCGCGTAGACGACGAGCTCGGGCGCCTCGCGATCGCGCACGGCGCTCCCCTCGCGCAAAAATTCCGGGTTGAGCGCGAGCCCGACGCGCGCGCCGTCTCGCGCGGCCTCGCGGATCGCCCGCGTCGCGCTCGCGAAGAAGCCCGGCGGGACGGTGCTCCGCACGACGATCGCGTAGGGTGAGCCCACGGGCGCGCACGCCGCGATCGAGCGCACCGCGTGGAGCAGCGCGCGGGTGTCGAGCTCGCCGTCCTCGCCGCGCGGCGTCCCGACGCAGACGAGCGCGACCTCGCTCGCGGCCACCGCGCGCGCGAGATCCGTCGTCGCCTCGAGCCGCCTCGCCTCGCGGGCGACCCGCAGGCGCTCCTCGAGCGAGGGCTCGGCGAAGGGCGCGCGCCCCTCGGCCACCGCGCGGACGACCGCCTCGCGGAGATCGACGCCGACGACGCGCCTGCCGCTCGCCGCGAGCACCGCGGCCTCGACGGCCCCGACGTATCCGAGCCCGACGACCGCGACGCAGAGCTCGCTCGCCGCCATCGGCTCAGCTCGCCTCGGCGCGCGCCGCGCCCTCGAGCCGCACGCCCTCGCGCCAGTCCTCGAGCTTGCGGGCGCCCCGATCGAAGAGCGGGCTCGGGCGCGCCCCCAGGCGATGCAGCCGGAGCGTCGAGGCCGTCTTCAAGCAGCCGAGGCCGTAGCGCACGCCGGGCCCGAACGTGATCGTCTGCATCTCGTCGAAGTAGTGCGCCGGGCACGAGAGCTCGCCGACCGCGTACCCGAAGTGGATCGCCTGCGCGAGCGTCTCGTTGTCGAACACGTAGTCGTCGCGGTTCTCGGCGAGGGGCAGCTCCTCGAGGAAGCGCCGCCCGAACGCGCGGTAGCCGGTGTGGAATTCCGAGAGGCCCGAGCCCATGAGGAGGTTCTCGACGATGGTGAGCCCGCGGTTCGCGACGTACTTCCAGCGCGGCATGCCGCCCTTGAGCGCGCCGCGCACGAGCAGGCGCGAGCCGAGCACCACGTCGTAGCCGCCGTGCGCGACCATCGCCGCCATCGCGGGCACGAGCTCGGGCTTGTACTGGAAGTCGGGGTGCACCATCACGACGACGTCGGCGCCCTCGCGGAGCGCCTCGCGGTAGCCGGTCTTCTGCGCCGCGCCGTACCCGAGGTTCCGCGCGTGCCGGACGACGATGCAGCCGAGCCGCTCCGCGAGCTCGCCCGATCCGTCGCTCGAGCCGTCGTCGACGAAGATGCGATGATCGACGTAGGCGTCGGGGATCGCCGAGAGCGTGCGCTCGAGCGTCGCGCGCACGTTGAGCCCGGGGAGGACCACCGCCACCTTCCTGCCGTTCATCATCGCGCGCGAGCGTACCATCGTCCGCACACGACCGGGCGCGCGTCTTCGCGTGGGCGCGCGTCTTCGCGTGGGCGCGCCGTCACGCGCTCGACGCGGCCCCGAGGAGGGCCTCGACGCGCTCGAACGCGCGCTCGTCCGGCCGCGCCGCCGAGGCGAGCGGGCGCTCGCTTCCGTCGCGCACCTCGACGCCGGTCCGCCCCTCGAGCGGGCGCGCGCACGCGAGCCACGCGAGGTCGCGAGCGAGACCCTCGTCCGCGCGAGGGCGGCCTCGGGCGAAGAGGCGACCGAGCAGCGTCGGCTCGGCGCTCCCCTCGATCGGCTCCTTCGTGCTGCAGACGTGGACCGCGACCTCGACGTCGCCGCCCACCAGGAGCCTCTCTCCGAGCCCCCGCGCCCAGCCACGGAGCGCGCGATCGGAGGCGTCGTCGCCGCTCGATGCGATGACGACGCGAGGCCGAAAGCGCCGCGCGTCGCTCACCGGATCGTCCTCGAAGCGCTCGGCGAAGACCCCGTTCACGACGACGCCTCGCGCGAGGAGCGTGCGCGCGAGGAGCGCGTACGCGAGCCATGGCGCGAGCTCGTCACGGCCTCGGGGCGAGCCGTCGTCGTCGTCGAGGCAGAGCACGAGGACGTCGAGCGCGACGCCGTCCTCGGCGAGCTCGTTCGCCACCGCCTCGAGGCAGGCGCGGTCGCGTCGCTCGAGCGCGAGCACCTCGAGCGTCCCAGGCTTCCCGATCGAGGCGTCGCTCGTCCGCGTGAGCGCCTGCGAGCGCTGGCGCACCTCGTCGGCGAGCGTCGCTCTGCCGCGATCGGTCGCGAGGATGACGTGGCAGCCGCGAGCGAAGAGCTCCGCGGCGAGCGCGCGTCCGAGCGGCTCACGGCTCGCCGCGAGGAGCGCGGTCCTGCCGTCGAGGCGATCGAGGGGCGAGAGCGCGATGGGGCGCCCGCCGCGCGGACCCATGGCGCGGCCGAGCGCCTCGCGCGCGAGGCTCGAGGCCGATCGATCGGAGCGGAGGAGGCGATCGAGGAGGCTCACGGCGCCTCAGCGGGGCTCGTCGATGATGGCGCGGAGCTCGCGCTCCTCGAGCGTCCGGCTGCTCTTCTTCGCGGCGGCGAGGATCGCGGCGACGAGCGCGGGCGAGCCCTGGATGCCGCGCTGCTTCAGCCAGAAGTGCACGTTGCTCGCCCCCGACATGGGGCCGATCTCGATCTCCTGCCGCCGCCCGAAGATGCCCGCGGGGACGCCCGAGTAGACGCGATCGGCGAGGTCCGCGTCGCCCTTCTCGAGCGCCTTGATGATCGCCGAGGCGTGGACGCCCGTGCCCGTCCGGAACGCGTCGCGGCCCATCACCGGGTAGTTGATCGGGATGGGCATGCCGAGCGCCGTCGCGACCTTGTCGGAGAGCTCGCCGAGCTTCGTCACGTCGCGATCGCCGAGCTCGCCGATGAGCTTGAGGTTCACGATGATCTGATCGAGCGAGGCGTTCCCGACCCGCTCGCCGACGCCGAGGATCGCGCCGTGCACGCGATCGGCGCCGTGCTCGATCGCCCAGATCGAGTTGACGACGCCGAGCCCGCGGTCGTTGTGCCCGTGCCAGTCGATGCCGACGTGGCTCGCGCCGATCGCGTCGAGGAGGTTGCGCGTCCAGGTGAGGAGGTTCTTCACGCCGTCGGGCGTGACGTGGCCGACCGTGTCGCAGAGCGTGAGGCGGCTCGCGCCGGCCTCGATCGCGCTCTTGAAGAGCTCGTAGAGCACGCGCGGATCGGAGCGCGTCGTGTCCTCGGTGACGTAGTTCACCGGCAGGCCCTCCTTCACGCCGAAGGCGATCGCCTCGACGGAGCGCTTGCGGATGAGCTCGACGGACCAGTCCTCGGCGAGCGCGCGGATCGGCGAGGAGCCGATGAAGGTCATCACCTCGACGGGCAGGCCCGCCTTCTGGGAGACGCGCGCCATCGGCTCGATGTCCTGGACGAGCGTGCGCCCGGCGCAGGTCGGGCGGAGGTGGAGCTTGCCCGAGACGATCTCCGTCGCGAGGCGGAGGACGTCCTCGAACGCGCGCGGGCCCGCGCCCGGCAGGCCGAGGTCGCAGGTGTCGACGCCGACCTCGTCGAGGAGGTGGAGGATCTCGAGCTTGTCCTCGATCGCGGGATCGAGGACCGAGGGGTTCTGGAGGCCGTCCCGCAGCGTCTCGTCGTGCAGCTCGATCGCGCCCTTGAGCACGACCGGCGCGCGCCGCGCGACCGTGTTCCAGTCGTAGATGAGCTCGTCGAGGGGCGTCTCGGAGGAGGCGTTCCGGTCCGTCATGCGGCTCTCGTACTTCAACCCGCTCGAAACCGATAGCCCCCCGAGCGGGGAGCCGCGGCGCGAGGAGGCCGCCCGCCTCGCGCCGCCGGTGCGCCTCGCCGCGTGTCAGTCTTGGTGTCGGGCGCGCGTCTGCTTCGACACGAGCGCGGCGCACGCGGTTCGGCGCGCCACCCGCTCGCGCCACGAAGGAGGAGACGATGGACGACCCCAACTGCGGGACCGGCGGGCCCCAGCGCCTCGCCGCCTTCAGGCCCCAGTGGGAGGACGCGGTGCGCGCGCTCGCGAGGGCGCAGCGCGACGTGACGCTCGTCCCCGCCGCCGAGCAGCGGACCCGCGGCTACCGCGTGAGCTGGGTGGACGAGGATGGCGCGCTCCAGTCGCGCGATCTCGCGGTGGGGGATCACCTCGTCGTCGGTCGACACACCCAGGCGGACATCCGCCTGCGCGACCTCGACGTCTCGCTCCGCCACGCGATGCTCCTCGCGATCGAGCGTGACCCGGGCGAGGTCGAGCTGCACGTCCACGATCTCGGGACGAGCCTCGGGTTCTGCGTCGACGGCGACGAGACGCCGTGCGCGCGCCACGTGAGCAGCGACCTCGTCACCCTCTCGATCCACGGCCACGCCTTCGGCGTCGCGCCCTACCGGAGCGGGGCGGCGCACGGCGCGCGCGTCTCGAAGGAGGAGGTCGCCGCGAGGCCGAGCTGGGCCCGCCAGCGCGAGCCCGGCGCCGCGTTCGGCACCTACGCGCGATCGATCGTGGACGTCCTTCCACGCCGCGACGCCTGGGCGCGGGTCGTCGTCCGCTCCCGCTCGGGGACCTTCCGCGCGTCCGTCTCCCGCGCGGACCTCGAGTATCCCGTGCTCGTCGGCCGCTACGAGCGCTGCATGGGCGCGCAGGCCGAGAGCCTCCCGAACGAGATCTCCCGCGTCCACGCGGCGCTCCTCGCCGACGGCGACGACGTCCTCGTCCTCGACACCGCGTCCACCAACGGCCTCACCCACCGCGGCGAGCCGGTGCGCTCGGTCCGCGTGAGCGACGCCGTGGAGCTGGAGCTCTGCGAGGGGGTCACGCTCCAGGTCGAGCGCGTGCGACGGTGAGGGGCGTCGCGCGTCGCCCAGGGCCACGCGACCGATCGGGCGGATCGAGCGCGCGTGTCGCCCCGGCCCGCGCGCCGCGATGCTCGCTTCCGCCTCGCGCGCGCCCCGCCAAGCAAAAGCCCCCACGAAGTTCGCGGAGGTTTTCGTCATGCCCAGAGGCGGAATCGAACCGTCGACACGAGGATTTTCAGGGCAGGCCTCGGGCCGCGTCGCTGCTGACCTTCGCTTGGTGAAGCCGGCGACCAGGGCGACCCGGTCGTGAGTGGGTCGCGGCAGCCGTCAGCTCCCTCGACGTTCGCCACGGAACCCGAGATCGAAGGAGCGCAGGTCCGAGAGCACGAGCTCCTCGACATCCTCGCCTCGGAGATCGGCTTCGCGAGCTGCGACCGCGGCGGCGGTGGTGTCGGCGAGGAACCTCTCGACGAAGCGGTCGACGAGAGCGCGATGGCGCTCGAGCGCGATCTCCGCGACCTCGAGCCCTACGAAGAATGGGCTCTGTGCGTCGAAATCCAGGCCGCTCGCACCCACCGCGTGCTCGTCGCCCCAGCGTCGCTCGTCGTCGACCGCGAGCCGCTCGCGAAACGAGCGCACGAGGTCACCGAGGTCTCGTCGTCGCTCGGCGGGTCGATCGAGCCACGCCGCCATCTTCAAGATCACGAGCGTCGGGAAGCTGGCGACGCGGATGCTCTGGTCGGTGCCCGGGAGCTCGACCGCTGCCGCGTGCTCGAACACGAGATCGTAGCCGACGAGGCTCATCACGCGACCGCCATCCTCGAACGCGATGCCGCCGGCGGCCACGAGCTCGGGCGTCGCCGGCAGCGCGTCGGCGACGAAGGCGTCGGGGCCACTCCATCGGTGCTCGAGGCGTGGGTCCCGCTGCCAGCCCATGCCCTCGAGCAGCGTAACGAGGTCGGCGGGCGTGACGACGAACGCGAGGTCGACGTCGGCGGTCGTCCGCGACAGCGGGACGTGGTGCGCGAGCGCCGCCGCGCCGATCACGACGAGGTCGACGTCCGGATGGCGAGCGCGAAGGCGAGCGAGCTCCCGCGCCGTCGCGGTCGTGATGGGCAGCGTCACGCCGACTCCGACGCGAGGTAGCGTTCGTAGACCTGCTCGGCGGCCAGGGCGGACCGCTCGTTCCCTTCCGCCACCAGGTCGGCGTACACGAGCAGCGGGTGGGCCGCCTGCGGCTTCGGGCCACGGAGCGCGAGCGGACCGACGGCGACGCGGAGGACGACGTTGCCTTCGCGGTCGGGCACGAGCGGAAGTCGACGCAGAGCGTCCGGCGGAGGTGCCTCGCGCAGATAGAGGACCGTCCGGTCGCCTCGGTAGAAGCCCGTCAGGCGATCGGCCGCAGCGCCGCCTCCCCATCGCCACTCGCCCAGTCGATCGAGGTGCGGCGTGAGCTCCGCCTCGTGCTCGCGGACGTTGGCCCCGCGAGCGCGGTAGCGCCCGACGGTGAGCTTCGCGGCGAGCGCACCGAAACCGGTCAGGAAGAGATCGATCCCACGTCGCCGACCGCCGGGCGCCCACACGAGCGCGCCGCGCGCCTCGACCAGCACGCCGTCGGCCACGAGCCTTGTGCGTAGATTGTGAGCCGTCTGCGGGCTCACTCCGCCCGCGGCCTCCGCGAGGGCCCGTGTGGTCGCCGTCGCGAGCTCAGGCTCGGCGAGCAGCGCGAAGAGCACCCGGAAGGCGGGTGTGCGAAGGGCCCGACCCGCAGGCTCGGGCGCGCGTCCACGCTGCCCCTGGATGTGCGCGACGTAGCGGTCGCCGATCTTCAAGTGGCAGTTCCCTGCGAGGTCGACGTAGTTCACGTTCGCCTCGACGAACTGCTGCCCCAGGCCGAGGCCGACGGCGGGCGCCATGATGAGCAGGCCCGGGAGCTTACCCGCCATCCCGATCAGGCGGTGCGCCGTCTCGACGCCGAGATGGCTGCGCTTCAGCTCGAACGGCAGGGCGACGTTCCGGCGGTCGGCCGTCGTCAGCACGACCTGCCCGTCCACTTCGCCATCGCCCCAGCGAAGTCGGACACGGCGGACGAACGGAAGTTGGACGAGGTGCTCGACGTATGGCTGGACAGCAGCGTCCACGTCCACCTCGATAGCATGTCCATTAGTAATGGACAATCTTACGAACCGACTCCGCAGCTCAAGGGGCCGAGGACGCGGCGAGACATCGTTCCCGGAACGCCTCGGCTCCAGGGCCGTCGCAGACCTGCTCGGGCACACGTCACCGCGCGTGGTCGATCGCGTCTACGGCCACCTCGATGACGCCACGTACCGACGCGCGCTCGCCGTACGCCTCTGCGGTCCGCCCCGTCGTGAATGGGGCGCGAGCGGGGCGGTCCAGCGGGACCATGGGGACGCGCTGGACGCGCATCCCCACGCAAGATCACGGAACAATCAGTGCCCAGAGGCGGAATCGAACCGTCGACACGAGGATTTTCAGTCCTCTGCTCTACCAACTGAGCTATCTGGGCGAAGGGCCGCGAAGCTAGCCGAATCGTCGGTCGTGTCAAGAACCGACCGCGCGATCGACGCGCTGGCGCGGGCGCCACCGCTCGAAGCCCTAGCGGAGCCGGAGCGCTTTCGGATACAAGCTTCTCGATGGCAGGAGACGCGATCAAGGCGCTCGGCGATGCGTCGGCCACCGACCCGTTTCGCCTGCTGCTCGACGAGGTCGGCGCCTTCATCTACGTCACCGATCGTGACGGCCGCTTCACCTACGTGAACCGGCGCCTCGCCGCGCTGCTCGGCGTCGCGGCTCCCGAGGAGCTCCTCGGCAAGGCCTTCGTCGAATTCGCGAAGCTCGAGGGGACGCCCGAGGGCGCGGCGCTGCGCGAGGCCGACCTCCGCGTGCTCGAGCGCGGCGAGACGATCGAGCAGGAGGAGACGAACGTCCTGCGCGCGACGGGGGAGGTGCGCACGTACTGGACGCTCAAGCGGCCGCTCCGCGACGGCGGCGGCGCGATCGTCGGCATGCTCGGGATCTCCCAGGACATCACGGAGCGAAAGCAGCTCGAGGCGCAGCTCCGCCAGCAGAACCAGCTGCTCGACACGGTCTTGGACAACGTCGACGCCTACGTCTACATGAAGGGCGCGGATCGTCGCTATCTCTACGTGAACAGGCGCTTCGCGGACGCGGTCGGCGCGAGCCCCGAAGCGATCCGTGGGCGGCTCGACGACGAGGTCCTCCCCAAGGAGCAGGTGGATCCCCACTGGGAGAGGGAGCGGTGCGTCTTGGCGAGCGGCGAGCGGCACGTCGGCGAGATGACCTACGTCCGCTCCAACGGCGAGGTGATCCACACCTGGGACGTCATCGTCCGCTCGGCGACGCCGCAGGGCGCGCAGGCGGTGATCGGGCTCAGCGCCGACATCACCGCGCTCTTTCGGCTGAAGGAATTGCTTCGGGCCCAGGCGATGACGGACGAGCTGACGGGGCTCGCGAACCGCCGGAGCTTCTGGGAGCGCGCCGAGTCGGAATTCGCGCGCGCGCGCCGGCACGGCTCGAGCGTCGCCCTGCTCTCGGTCGACCTCGACCACTTCAAGGACATCAACGACCGCTACGGCCACCTCGCTGGCGACCGCGTCCTCCGCGCGTTCGCGGCCAATTGCCAGGCGCGGCTCCGCACGGAGGACCTCGCCGCGCGGATGGGCGGCGAGGAGTTCTGCTTCTTGCTCCCGGAGACGAACGTCGCGGGGGGGCGATCCGTCGCCGAGCGCATCCGCGAGAGCACGCGCGGCCTGCGCTTCGACGGCGCGCTCTCGGAGGTGACCATCACCGCGAGCTTCGGCGTGGTCGCGCTCGACCCCGAGGACGCGAGCTTCGAGGCGCTCTACGCGCGCGCCGATCGCGCGCTCTACAAGGCCAAGAGCGAAGGGCGCGATCGCGTCGTCTGCGCGTGAGCCTCCCTCCCGCCGAGCCAGCGCGCCTCGACTCGACGGATCACGTCAAGTGAGGCGCGCTGTCAGCGCCTCGCGAGGCGCGCCTCGTAGGCCGCCTCGTCGAAGCCGACGAGCACGGCGTCCTTCGTCACGACGATCGGGCGCTTGATGAGCATCCCGTCTCGGGCGAGGAGGTCGAGGATCTCGTCCCTCGAGAGCGCCTTCACGGCGTCCTTGCCGCGCTCGGCGAGGAGGGTGCGGTAGCTCCCGCCGCTCGTGTTGAAAAAGCGCTCGATCGGCCGCCCGCTCCGCTCGACGAGCGAGGCGAGCTCCGCGCGGCTCGGCGGCTTCGTCGCGATCGGCACGCGCTCGAAGGCGACGTCGTTCGCGCGGAGCCACGCGAGGGCCTTCTTGCAGGTGCCGCAGGTGGCGTGCTCGTAGACCGTCACGCTCGGCCTCTTCGTCGTCATCGGGCCTTCTCCTCGAAACGCAGGCTCGCCGAGTTCACGCAGTAGCGGAGCCCCGTCGGGCGCGGGCCGTCGTCGAAGACGTGGCCGAGGTGCGCGTCGCAGCGCGCGCAGCGGATCTCCGTCCGGAGCATGCCGTGCGAGCGGTCCTCGAGCGTCCGGACGCGGCCCTCGGCCCACGGCGAGTGGAAGCTCGGCCAGCCGGAGCCGGAGTCGAACTTCGCCTCGCTCCGAAAGAGCTCCGCCCCGCAGCAGACGCAGCGGTAGACGCCGGGCTCGTGGCGGTCGTAGTAGACGCCGGTGAAGGCGCGCTCGGTGCCGCCCTCGCGCGCGCACCGGAACTGCTCGGGCGTGAGCAGCGCGCGCCACTCGGCGGGGCTCTTCTCGATCGGCCGGTTCGAGTCGCTCATGGGGAACGCATCACCTTCGTTTGCAGACGCCGCTGCGACATCCTCTTGGGGAGAGCCGCGATCGCCAGGTCACAGGAGCCGAGCGCTTCCGCCCCAGCACGGTAGCAGCTCCCCTACGCTGTTGGTCGGACGTGTCTATCGGCCAAGATCCGTGGGTGGCCGATTGGAATCGCCCGTATTTCCGGCCGATTGTGAGATCGTTATCGGCCATCACCGTTCTCGTGGCCGATGGAGGCGCCAGGGTGATATCGCCGCCACCGACGCTCGCCCGTTGCGCTGATCGTACCGTCGGAAAGGAGCTCGCTCAAAGCCCGCCGGAACGTGCGGGGCGGAATCTCAGGGCCAACGCGGCGATGGATCTCCGATGAGGCGGAGCCGGGGTAGCGATCGACGTCTTCGACGATGAGCGCTCGGAGCCGATGCGGTTCGATCCGCGTGAGCGTCGTCTGCCCATCGATGCCCGCGTTGCGCAGCAGCGTCGGTTCCACGAAGTAGCGCATCGCCCGTGTTCGGCCGGCCGTGCGCACGAGCCCGAGCTTCACGAGTCGTGTGGTCCACGGCCGCAGGGATGCGGGCTCACCGAGCTCGAGCGCCTCGGTCAGCTCGGTGGCGGACAGCCCCTCGGACTGGCCGAGCAGGCCCAGGGCGATGCGCTCACGCTGCGTGAGTTGATGACGCTCGTCGGCGTCGGCGATGAGCCGGATGACGCCTGGGCGCACCACTCTCCGAGGGACCGTCACACAGACCGAGTCGGCACCTTCGATCACGCTCGGCACGGCCCGCCCGGTGGTCAGCAGGCGGTCGTACATGAGATCGAAGCCGCTCCCTTCGCGCTCCATCAGCTTGAGGTCATGGAAGACGCGAGCGAGACCGTCGTTCCGTCGCCGGCTGGCGTGCAGGATGTTCCGCGGCGTCACGCCCAGCGGTAATCGCCCCGCGTTTCCGATCTCGAGATGGTCTGGGTGCAGGTTGAGGAAGATGTCGCCGCGCTGAGTGTAGGGGCGGTGGACCAGCGCGTTGACGAGCAGCTCGCGCACCACGGCCTCGTCGTATGCCGGCACGCGCGTCCGGAGCAGGCCGTCGGGTAGCTCGTAGGCTTCGTGGAAGTCGGCGATGCCTCTCCAGACCGCATCGACGAGCTCGACCGGCGAGAGCGCGTGATCGTCCCAGACGTGCTTGCCGATCTTCACGCCCCGCTCGTCGTATTTCAGCACCAGGACGGCAGGCGCGGTGCCGAGCCGCGCCCGATCCGTCGCCGTGCCCACCAAGAGGACACCGAGGTTCGTCAGCGTCTCCCCGATCGCCAGCGCGTAATGATCGAGCAGCTCGTCGTCCGTCTTCTCGCGGACGGATGGCTTCACGCGATCGGATGTCCGCAGCCTGTCGCACAGGGCGGCGCGCTTCTCGGCGTCGCATCGTTCACGGAGGACGCCGAGCGAGGTCATCGTCTCCCACGGCACCGAGGGGCGCTCGTTCACCAGCCGCAGCACGTCGTCGCCCACCACCGGCCGACAGCCGTCGCCGACGCGGAGAAAGTAACGACCGTCGCTGGTGGACGCGACCCCAGCGGCCCGGCCGATGGTCAGCACCAGGACCTCGCCGCCGTTGTCATCGGTTCGCACCTCGGCTGCGAGATCGACGTTGACGGTGAGCTCACCGACGCGCTTGCGCACGCGATCGAGGAGCTCGACGGGGACACGCTGGCCGGGAGGCGGCGCGGTGGCGTCGTCCTCGACACCTGAAGGATCCCCTTGGAATTTTGGCTGATTCCCGGGCGTTAGAGGGGCATGTCGCGCCACCGCCGCCGTCTCCA
>JBDHVC010000056.1:0-33505 GCA_039809495.1 Sandaracinaceae bacterium | reverse complement strand
CCGCGCGCTCCCCCGAAGGGCCCCGCGAGGGTCGGGGTCGAGCGCGCGCTCCGCGCGAGCGCGCCGCCGAAGGCGCCGTTCGCCCCGCGCCCGCCATCGCCGCCGGCCCCACCGTCACCGCCCGCGCCCCCGTCACTTGGGACGATCCGGTTCGCGCGCAGCTCGAAGAGCCCGCGCGCCGCCATGGCGGCGCTCGAGTAGCGGACGAGGATCGCGACCGAGGGCGCGCCGCTCGTCCCGGGCGCTCCGGGCATACCCCCGCAGGCGCCCGCGCCGCCGCCGCCGCCGCCGCCGCCGAGGCCGTCCGCGAATTCGCAGAGCCGCGGGTACCACTCCATGAGCGCGCCGCCGCCCGCGCCGCCGCCGCCGCCGCCCGCGCCGGGCGTACCGCGCGTGCCCATCGTCGGCGCCGCGCCGACCCACCGATCCCCCTCGAAGCGGCCGAAGGGCTCGGTGCAGGCCGTGCCGGCCACCCCGTCGCGCCCCGCCGCGCCGGCCCGCCCCGGCTGAGGGCCGATGAACTCGGACGGCACGGAGAAGTCCGCGAGGCCGCAGCAGACGTCCGTCGGGCAGGTGCCCGTGTCGCGCGTGATCGGGCCCTGCGAGTCCTGCCCGCCTTGCCCTCCCTCGCCGCCGCGGGTCGTCCCGGCGCTCCGGCCGGGGCCGCCGCTCATCTGGAACGACGCGAACGTCGGGCAGGACGACGAGCCCCCCGCGCCGCCGCTCACGTCGACGCCGTCGCACACGTTCGTGCCACCGCGACCGCCCGCGACACGGTTCGCGTCGCTCGGGAGGCAGCTGTGGCTCGCGTCCTCGAGCGCCCCGCGCGGGAGCGCGCCCTCGGACGGAAGCGAGGTGGAGCCGGCGCCGGCGAGCCCCGACGCGCCGACCTGCCCCGCGCCGCCAACACCCGCGTGGATCTCGGCCTCGCGGATCGAGAGCCGAGGGCCAGGGTCGAGCGCGTAGATCCCGAAGGTCGCCTCGCCAGGCGCGCTCGCGTCGAGCCCTCGCGCGGTCACCCACTCGAGCACGCTCTCACGCTCGCCCGCGCCGCGCACGACGACCGCCGCGTGGCCCGGCGCGGTCGTGTCCGCGGGGGCGCGGATCTCCACGCGGAAGCCATCCGGGTCGAGCGAGAGGAAGTCACGGCGATAGCCGCCGTGCACCTGGACCCCGTCCGGCAGCTCGATCGTCTCCGTGTAGGTCCCCGACGCGACGAAGACGTGACCGCGCGGCGTCGGCGTCGAGAGCGACGCGCTCGCGCGAGCCAGCGCGGCGCCGAGCGTCCGCATCGGTCGTGTGGGCGAGCCGGGGCCTGTGTCATCACCGTCGGGCGCGACGTAGAGGCTCTCGACGACGATCCCGTCCGCGCCGTCGCAATTGACGTCGAGCGCCTCGCCGCTCGCCCGCACGGGTCCTGGTACGTCGACGAGCGCGGTCACCGTGCACTCGCACCCGGTCGCGATGTCGCGATCGGCGTCGACGCGATCCCCTGGCTGGATCCCGTCCTCCGTGTCGGGGCAGCGCAGGACGCAGCTCGGCGCGAAGGGGTCCCCGCCACAGACCAGATCGCCCTCGGGGACGGCGGAGCGGGTGCAGTCGACGCCGCACTCGCCGCAGTTGTGGATGTCGACGATGTAGGCGCCGCGCGCGTCGCGGTAGCGATCGTCGACGACGCCGTTGCAGTCGTTGTCGATCCCGTCGCAGACGTCCTCGGGCGCCGCGCAGGAGGAGAGCACGCCGTCCCGGCAGCGCGCGCTCCCCGCGCAGCGCTCGCCCTCCGGATCCTCGAGCGCGCACGCGAGCGTGAAGTCGTCTCCGGCCTCGCAGCTGCAGCTCCCGCTCCTCGGGGCGCAGACGCCCGCCGCGCAGGCGTAGCCCTCCGGGCAGCCGAGCGCGCAGTCGACGACGCAGCGCTGCTCACCCCCGACGCTCGCGCAGCCGGCGCCGACGAAGTCGCCGCAGTCCCCGTCGTCCGCGCACGCGAGGCAGAGGCGCTCGTGGATGGGGACGCAGCGCCCGGTGCGCGACGGCGTGTACCCCCGCTCGCAGCGGGTCGCGACGCAGGCCGGGCTCTCCTCGACGAGCCCGCAGTGGACCTCGAGCTCGTGCGGGCGGGTCACGCCGCAGCCGTGGCCGCAGGCGCCGCAGTGCTCGTCCGTCACGTAGCGTCCGAGCGCGTCGCGGAAGTCCTCGTCGATGAAGAGGTCGAAGTCCGGATCGCGCGCGCCGCCGTCGAGCACGTCGGCGTCGAGCAGGCCCGCGTCCAGCGCGCCGCCGTCGCGCAGGTCGGCGTCGCGCAGGTCGGCGTCCAGCGCGCCCCCGTCGAGCACGCCGCTCACGCGGAGTCCGTCCCCGTCGTCGTCAAGCCCGTTGCAGATCTCCGGCCCGAGCGGCGGCAGCGCGCCCGCCTCGACGCGATCGTCGAGCGTCCCCGAGCGGGCGCCGCAGCCGCCCACCGCGAGCGCGAGGAGGAGCACGAGGCGGGGAGCCGAGCGGCGCGGCAAGCCAGGAGGGGCGAACATGGCGGCAGTATAGGAGACGCGGGGCGCGGTGCGACGGCGACGCATGGTATGAGACGCTCGTGTCCTCGAGTCGGCCTCGCATTCGCCGCGAGCGGACGATCGCACCGGCGCCGAGGTCGCTGCGTCGTCGACCGCTCACCGCGAGCCTCGCGCTCGTCCTCGGCGTGGCCCTCGCGGGCTGCGCGGCCGAGCGAGCGATCGCGCTCTCGATCGACGTGAGCGCGCGCGGCGAGACGCTCTGCCTGGGGGTCACGCACCCGAGCCTCGATCCCCCACTCCGCTACGGGTGGGCGCTCGACGCGATCGCGCCGCCCTACAGCGTCTCGCTCGTCCCGGGCGCGCTCGTGGCGAGCGAGGTCCGCGTCGCGAGCTGGACGCTCGACGCGGCGCGCGCCTCGGGGCGAGGCGCGGCGACGCTCGCGTTCCCCGAGCGCGGCGTCTCGAGCGCGCGCCTCTCCGTCCGAGCCTGCGCGCCGCACGCGCGGAGCGTCCACGGCACGAGGCAAGGCGGCACGTTCGCTTCGCTGCGCGCTCCGCCCCTGCTCCTCGCGGGCGATCTGGACGCGGACGGGAGGGACGAGCTGCTCGCCGTCGGCGCGGACGGATCGCTCCAGGTCCTCGACGCCGAGGATCCGTCGCGCGGCTCGGTCCGCCGCACGGAGCTCCTCACCCTGGATGGCGGCCTGAGCGACGTCGCCGACCTCGACGGCGACTGCGCCTTCGATCTCGCCGCGGCCTCCTCCACGGGCGCGCTCGTGGTCGACGGAGAGAGCGGCCGCTCGCTCGCGCCGATCGACGTGAGCACCGCGGTCGTTCGCATCGGGCCCTTCGGGCCGGGCGGCGAGCCCGGCCTCCTCGTCGGGGGATCCGCGGGCCTCGTCGCGATCGGCTGGCCCTCCGGCGCGCGCGACGAGCTCTCCGCCGAGCCGATCACGTCGCTCGACGTGCGGCGGCTCGACGGACGGCTGCGCGCGCTCGCGAGCGGGCCGAGCGGCGCGGCGCTGTTCGCGCTCGAGGGTGGCGTCGTCGCGCCGGAGACGGACGATCTCCCCGCCGAGCTGCGCGCCGCGAGCGGGCCCGTCGCGCTCACGAGCTTCGGCCTCGTCGCCGCGAGCGGGCGCGCGCTCCTCTTCGGCGTCCTCGAGGCGAGCGGGCTCCGCCTCGTCGCGGGGCCCGAGCTCGAGGCGGAGGTCACGCGGCTCCTCGCGATCGACCTCGACGGCGACTGCGTCGACGAGGTCGTCGCCCGCGCCGACGATGGGAGCTGGAGCGTGTATCGCGGCTCGGACCTCGAGCCCCTCGCGGCGCCTCGGATCACGACGCTCGACCTCACGGCGGGCGACGTCGACGGGGACGGCGAGCCCGAACTCGCGCTCCTCGGCGCGGGCGGCCGCGTCACGCTCTTCGCGCCCTGACGGCGCCCCTCGCTCGACGTGTTCCGACCCGCGGAGGTGCGCTGGCTCGGTGGGTGGGAGGCTCACGCCGATCCACTCGGCGGGTGGGAGGGGCTCTGGGCAGACCCTCCGGCGAGGAAGGAACAGCACGAACCAGGGCAACGGGTTCGTGCCGTGAGGAGCGGGTCGCCGTAGCGAGCACGCCAGCGGATCAGGGCAGCCGGATCACGCCGGGGGCGAGCGTCCCCGAGGGGACCGCCGCGTCCGAGAGCGTGACGCCGACGCCGACGCCGACGCCGACGCCGACGACCACGGTCCCGACGAGGACCCAGAACCAGGGCTCGCGAACCACGTCGACGTCGGCGCCGTCCGTCGGGCGCTCGACGCCGACGATCGGGAGCGCGCGGGGCGCGAGCGGGCTCCCCTCGCGCGCGACGACCCGCCCGCGCTCGTCCCGCCCCTCGATCCAGAGCAGCACCTCGGACGCGTCGCGCAGCGGCGGGAGGCTCGCGATCCACCGCGAGCCCGCGACGTGACGGCCCTCGACCCCCTCCCACGACGCCGAGACGTCCGTCCGGGTCCACACGCGGACCCGCGCGATGGGGGCGCCCGCGGTGATCGCGATCTCGGCGCGAGCGTCCGAGCGCGCCGCCGACGGCAGCTCGGATCGCAGCCGCACGTCGGGGTCGAGCGCCGCGTCCTCGACGCGCGTTCGTCGCACGCTCTCGACGAAGCGCGCCACGCGGGGCGAGCCGCTCGGCTCGCGCACGACGTAGTAAGGGTCGAGCGTGAAGAGCTCGACGAGGCTCGCGCGCGCCGCGTCCTCTCGGTCCATGACGAAGTAGTCGAGCGCGAGCGCCTCCAGGATCTCCGCGCGGAGCGCGTCGTCGTGCTCCGCGAGGGCGAGCGCGCTCGTCAACGAGGCCGCCGCCTCGCCGTACTCGAGCTCTCCGTAGTGAGCGCGGCCCTCCTCGAGCAGCGCCCGAGCGCGCGCGCTCGAGGCCTGCGCGGCGAGCGGGCTCGCGGAGGACGCCGCGCCGAGGGCGAGCAGACTCGCGACGACGACGCCGTGCCCGATCGCTCGTCGAGCCGCGCTCGCGCTCGTCACGCCTCGCTCACCCCACCTGCGGCGTCGTTGCGGAGGATCGTCCGGAGGATCGCCGCGCGCTCGGGCCCGACGCCGAGCTTGTCGGCGAGCCCTTTGTACGCGCGCTGCTCGGCGCGATCCACCTCGCCGTCGGCGGTGAGGATCTGCCAGACCATGACGAGGACGAGCTCACGGAGCGCGGGGTGGGGGAGCCGCGCGACGAGGGCGTCGAGGTCGGGGCTGCCGTCGATCCGCGCGGAGAGCGCCGCCGCGCTGGCCTCGTCGAGATCGCCGAGGCGCACCATCTCCTCGAGCAGCTCGCGCTCGGCGTCGACGAGGCGACCGTCGGCGTGCGCGGCGGCGATGCAGGTCTCGATGACGGCCGCCTTGGCGTCGAGCGCCGCTTCGTGGCCGAGCCCGTCGAAGAAGGCCCGCAGCTCGAGGAGCTGGCTCGCGCCGAGCACCCGCCGCGCCCGGACGACGGCCTCCTCGGCCTCCGAGCCGATGAGCAGGCCGCTCGAGAGGATCCCCATCCAGCGGGCCACCGAATCCACGACCGAGCTCTGCATCATCGCCTCACCTCCGACCGCTCGCGACGCCGGGCGGCCCGAGCGATCGACTCTAGCAGCCTGCCTCCCTCGGACAGCACGCAAAAGCGCCCGAGCCAGGAGCTCGGGCGCGATGCGGGTCGCGGGGCCGCCCGCACAGCACGAACCCGTTGCCCTGATTCGCGCTGTCCCTTCCTCGTCGGAGGAGCAGCCAGAGCCCCTCCCTCACGCCGAGTGAACCGGCGTGAGCCCCCCTCCCGCCGAGCCAGCGTGGCCTACGCTCGAGGGGTCACGTCGAGCGAGGCGCGCCGTCACTCTCGGAGCGCCTCCGCGCGGTTGACGATCCGAGGCGTGAGGAAGATGAGCAGCTCGTTCCGCTCGTCTCGGACGCGGCGACGCTGGAAGAGCACGCCGATGATCGGGATGTCGCCGAAGAACGGGATCTGATCGACCTGGTGGCCGGTGTTGCGCGTGTAGATCCCGCCGATCACCGCCGTGTGCCCATCGTCGATGAGGAGATCGGTCTCCGCGTTGCGCTTCAGGATGGTCGGGTCGCCGCGCGTCGAGGTGCGGTTGAAGTCCGGCTCGTCGCGCGTGATGGCGACGTGCATCGCGACCGAGCCGTCGGCCGTGACGTGGGGGCGCACGCGCAGGGAGAGGATCGCCTCCTGGAAGGCGGTCTGGACGCCCTGGGCGCTCACCTGCGAGTACGGGATCAGCGTGCCCTGGGCGATGCGCGCCTCGTGGTTGTCGAGCGTGAGGATGCGCGGGCTCGAGATGATCCGGACGACGCCGTTGGCCTCCGCCGCCGAGAGCCGGACGGCCAGGTTCACGTTCCCGCCGAGCGCGCCGAGCGTGAGGCCGATCGCGCCGCCCTGGCCCGTGCCGGTCGTGGCGGGGAGGTTCACCGCGTAGTTCGGCGTGCTCACCGTCGGCGTGAACGGAGAGAGGCCCGCGGTCGGCGACAGCGGATCGTAGTTGCCGCCCGTGAGGCCGACGTTGGCCGGGAACAAGAGCCCGGTCGGGTTGCCGGTGAGCGTGTTCATCGTGACGTCGCCGCCCCACTGGATACCGACGTCGTGCATGTAGGTGCTCGTCGCCTCGACGATGCGCGCCTCGATGAGCACCTGCGGCGTCTGGGTGTCGAGCGTGCGGATCAGCTCCTCGATGTCGTCGAGGTTGTCGCCGATGTCGCGGACGATGAGCACGTTGGTCCGCTCGTCGACGGACACGCTCCCGCGCTGCGACAAAAGCTCCTGGACGCGCGCCTCGAGGTCGCCCGCCGTCGCGTAGCTGACGGGCACGAGGCGCGTCTCGAGGGGCGCGAGGTCCTCGAGCTGCTTGCGGCGCGAGATGGCGAGCTCGCGCTCCTTCTCGAGCGTCTCGAGCGGCGCGACGCGGATGAGGTTGCCCCGGCGCACCATGCCGAGGCCCTTGGCCTGGAGGATGACCTCGAGCGCCTGATCCCACGGCACGTTGCGCATCCGGATCGTGACGTTGCCGCTCACGTCGTCGCTCGTGACGATGTTGACCCCGCCCACCTCGGCCAAGAGGCGGAGGATGTTGTGGATGTCGGCGTTGTTGAAGTCGAGATCGATGCGGCGCCCGCGGTAGCTGCGGCTGCCGCGCGCCGCGTCCAGCTGGAGCGGCACGTCGGTAAGAAACGCGGCGGCCTCGTCCGAGTCCATCCCCTCGAGCATCGACGGATCGGCGCCGCCCTCGCTCGCCATCACGGCGCGGTAGTCGGTCTCGCGCGCCACGGTCCGGCTGCGCGGACGACGATCGGCGCTCGCCGTCTGCCCCGGCGCGAACATCCAGACGATGCGGTTCCCCTCGCGGATCGCGGTCCCCTCCGCGCCCTCGGCGCGAGCCACCTCCACGGTGACGCGATCGCGCGCCTCGCGGAGCGTCGCCCCTCGGACGAGCCCGCTCGCGAGCCCGGTCAGCTCGCGGCGCGACGCCGGATCGACGCTCGCGCCCACGATCTCGAGGCGCGCGGGCCCGCTCGCTCCGGGCAGGACGCGGAACTCCGCCGAGCGCGAGAGCTGAACCACCACCCGCTCCCGGCCGTCCCTGCGCTCGAGGGTCACGCCGCGGACGACGATCGGCCCCGCCGCCTCGGCTCGGTCGGCGGGCTCTCGCGCGCTCCCGGTGACGGGCAGCCCCTCCCCGGGCGCGAGCCGCTCGAGCCGCACGACGAGGCGGCCCTCGCGGACGCTCGCGTGGTACGCGACGGCGGAGCGCGTGGTCAGCTCGAGCCGCACACCGTGCGCGCTCGCGGACGTCGTCGAGCTCTCGACGAGCGTCGCCTCGCCGACGACGGGCAGGCCCCCTTCGGGCATCGACGCGCCCTCGACGTCGAGCACGATGACGCGACCCTCGTCGCGGCTGCGGATCGCGTACGTCGGCGTCGTGAACGTCCCACGGATCGTCAGCTCCGCGTCGGCGTCCCCGCCGCGCATCGAGACCGCCTCGACCCGCGAGCTCGAGGCCGGCGGCGGCGTCTCCGCGCTGGCTTGGGCGGCGGCCAGCGACGGGAGGCCTCCACCCGCGCCCACGACGAGGCTGCCCGCGAGCAGGATGACCAGCGACCTCTGCATTGCGCTCTCCTTCGGAGCCGCCCCCGAGACCACCTCGGAGCCGTGCTCGCGTCGATTGTCGAGGCCGGCCCGGGCCAGCGCAAAAAAACGGCGCGTCCGCTCCCGATTCCCGCCGGGGGCGCGCTCTGCTACCGTCTGCGCGATGTCGGACGAT
Organism: Sandaracinaceae bacterium; assembly: GCA_039809495.1. Taxonomy (GTDB): domain Bacteria; phylum Myxococcota_A; class Polyangia; order Polyangiales; family Sandaracinaceae; genus JAFLCL01. The sequence continues at coordinate 25,197 of JBDHVC010000056.1, read as the reverse complement.
CGCGAAGATCGGAGGAGCGACGCCCCCGCGGATCTCGGCCGCGAGAGGGAGGTGCTCGTGCGCCAATTCCTCCGACGCGGCTTCGAGATCACCGAGTCGATGCTCTCGGAGAACCACACGCTCCGAGACGAGCTCGGCCGCGTCCGCGACGAGAACGCGCGGCTTCGCTCCCACCTCGCGAGCGACACGGCGATCCGCGACCTCATCCGCCGCATCGACGCCCTCGAGACCGAGCGCCGCGAGCTGCTCCTGCGCTCCGACGCGCTCGCGGAGAGCTCGCGCCAGAGCGAGCGGCGGAGCTCGGAGATCGAGGCGGAGCTCCACGACCTCGCCAACCTCTACATCGCCTCGAGCCACCTGCACTCCACCCTCTCCCTGCGGCGCGTCGTGCGCCACCTCGCGGAGCTGCTCCAGCAGCTCGTCGGCGCCGAGGGCTTCGCGATCTACGTGAGCGAGGGCGACGGTCGCTCCGCGCGACCCGTGTACAGCGAGAACCTCTCCGACGTGCCCGCGATCGAGGTGGGTGAGGGGGCGATCGGCGTCGTGATGGCGACGGGGATCGCGCGGATGGCCGACGCGCCGCACCCCGCGGGGAGCCTCGAGGCGCCGGTGGCGATCGTCCCGATGCTCGTCAAGGACAGCTGCGTCGGCGCCATCGCGATCACGTCGGTCTTCGACCAGAAGGAGCACTGGGCCGAGGTCGACCGGGAGTTTCTGCGCCTGCTCGGCTCGCACGCCGGGACGGCGCTCATCGCGGCGACGCTCTACGCCGAACGCTTCCCGGAGGGCGCGACCCCCGATCCACGGATCGCCCTCGCGCCCATGCACGATCAGCTCGCGCGGCAGAAGGAGTCCGACGCGAGCGCCGACAAGAGCGGAGCCACGGACCGATGACCGACTACTCGTGCCTCGTCGTGGAGGACTCGCCGATGATGCGGCAGCTCCTCGTCTTCGCGCTCGCGAGGGTGCGCTGCATCCACGTGACCGAGGCGGAGGACGGCGTCGACGCGCTCCGCAAGCTCGCGAGCCAGAAGTTCGACCTCATCCTCACGGACATCAACATGCCAGTGATGGATGGGCTCAAGCTGGTCAAGCGGATCCGCGCCGACGCCGAGCACGCCAACACGCCCATCATCATCATCACCACCGAGGGCTCGACCGAGGATCGCCAGCGCGCGATGGCGCTCGGCGCGAACGCCTACATCACGAAGCCGATCCAGGCGCCGCAGGTGATCCAGAAGGTGAAGGAGCTGCTCAAGCTCGCCTGACGGACCACGAAGGGACCACGGCATCCGCTCGACGGGTTCATGCCCCGAGCCGGGTCGAGAGGCTCCTCCGCGCGGGTCAGCGCCCCCCGCGGCGAGCGCGCTTCACCTCACCGAGCGAGGCGCGCGCGGCGCGCTCGATCGCCCCGCGCAGCGCCTCGTCCGACACGGCTAAGAGCGTCGCCTCGAGCGCGTCGGGGAGGCGCACGAGCGGCTCGACACGCTGGACGGGAGCCGGCGCGGGCACGATCCGATCGGGGAGGCGCCCCGTCCGCACGCGCATCCCGGCGAGCTTCACCTCCGGGACCGCGCGCGAGAGCGCCGCGAGCACGCTCGTCGCGCGCAGCGTCACCTCCTGCGCCCACGCGCTCGTCGCGGCGGCGACGACGAGCACGTCGCGCCGAAGCTGCACGGGGCGCGCGTTCTGGACCAGCCGGTGCGGGAGGGCGCGCTCCCAGGCGGCCATCAGCCGAAAGAGCGTCGCCTCGCTCGGCCCCGCCCCGAGCACGCGCGGCATGAGCTCGGCGACGCTCGCCTCCCCGCGGCCTCTGCGCCCGCGCGGGGAGCTCGTCCGCCGATGGATCGCGGCGACGTTCGCCGGCGCGGCGCGGGGATCGCGCCCAGGCCGCTCCTCGCGGCTCACTCGCGCCGCACCTTTCGACGCATGAGCTTCTCGAGCACCTCGCGCGGGCTCGTCGTCCCGTCGAGCACGTCCGCCATCGCCTCGGTGATGGGCACGTCGATCCCGCGGCGCGCCGCGTGCTCTTGGATGCGGCGCGCGATGACGACGCCCTCGACGTAGGCGCTCGCCTCGCGCGCGGCGTGCTCGAGGGACAGGCCCCGCGCGAGCGCGCGCCCGAGGCGCACCTCCGGCCGCTCGTCGCCGGCGACCGCCGAGAGGAGATCGCCGAAGCCCGCCATGCCAGCGTAGGTGTGCTCGTCGCCGCCGAGCGAGACGCCCACCCGCGCGGCCTCCGCCATCCCGCGCGTCATCAAGACCGAGAGGGTGCTCGGTCCAAAGCCGAGCTCGAGCGCGTAGCCGAGCGCGAGCGCGAGCAGCCCGACGAGGGCGGAGCTCGTCTCCGTGCCGACGAGGTCCTCGGTCTGGTAGAGGCGCAGCGTCGGCCCCGCGATGGCTTCGCGCACGGCGTCCGCCACCTCCGGGAATTCGGTGCCCACGATGCCGCCGCCCGGGTGCCCCTCGGCGAGGCACGCCGCCGACACGGGCCCCGCGAGGCAGCCGATGCGGCGCACGGGCGTGAGCCGACGAAAGACGTGGCTCACGGGCTCGAGGGGAGCGCCGACGAGGCCGCGGCTCACGTGGACCACGTAGTGCCGACCGTCGAGGTGGTGGCCGAGGCTCGTCGCGATCGTCTCCGCGTGGACGGAAGGCACGGCGACGAAGACGAGCTCGGCGTCCGCGAGCCGACCCAGCTCGCCCACCACCTCGAGCCGCTCGGGGCGCGCGCTCCCCCCGAAGGGATCGCGGCGCGAGTGGAGCGTGACGACGTGCCCCGCGCGCACGCTCGCCCTCGCGAGCGCGACGCCGAAGCCACCCCCGCCGACCACACCGATCCTCATGAGCGTCATGGTTCCTCCACGATCGCGTTTTGCCCGCTCATCCGAGCCGCGCGATCTCGCGCGCGAAGGGCAGGTTCGCGTCGTCGGCGACGCGCTCCGCGTAGGCGTTCATCCGGTTCTGGTAGTAGAGGCAGAGCGCGGGATCCTCGATGATCACGCCCCCGTCCTGCTCGGTGAGGATGGTCTTGCGGTGGTAGCCGACGAACGCGCGCATCACGCGATCGACGAGCGCGTCGGGCGCCCACGTCCGCGCGCGCTCCGAGAGCCGCACCTCGCCTCGCGCCTCCATCGCGCGCAGCCGCTCGAGGACGAGCCCGAGCTCCGCGTGCAGGGCCTCCCTCTGCATCGCGATCTCTCCCCGGTGGCGCACGCGCCCGAAGAGGTCGATGTTCGGCGTCTCGCGGACGAGGTGTCGAAAGAGCACGTGCGAGACGATCTGCGTCGCCATGAGCACCGTCTCGCGCTCGTAGGCGCGCGCGACGACCTGGCCGAGCTCGCGCGTGTAGGCCGCGTCCCGCTTGGGATCGAGCTGCGCCACGCCGCGGCGCATGACGTACGTGCCCGGGTCGATCGCGCGCCCGTCGATCGCGAGGCTCCGGCCCTCGACGTCCACGCCGTTGCCGAACGGGTCGATCGGATCACCGAAGCGGATGACGCAGGCGCTCTCGACCGCCGCGAGCTTGCGGAAGAAGGCCACCCAGCGGTCGAGCTGGGAGAACTCGTCGTCCTCGACCAGGTAGCGCGCGCGCCCCGACTCCTTGAGCCAGTCCTCGATCAGCGTCTCGGCCTCGAGGACGAGCCCGTAGTTGATGGTCGTGGGCACGAAGAAGACGGGGCGATGGAGGCCGCGCACGCGGTTCTGCGCGAACGCCTCGACCGCCGTCCCGGCGAGCCCGAGCTTGAGCTTCTTCTCGACCATGCCGGAGCGGCTGCGCGTGCCCCCCGGAAAGAAGAGCGAGTGGTAGCCGCGCTCGATCATCACGGTGGAGTACGACTTGAGCGCGTCCTTGTAGAAGCTGGCGCGGATCCGCCGATCGACGCGGTAGGCGCCGAGGTTGTGCATGAAGAAGCTGACGATCGGGTTCGTGAAGAGGTTCTTGCCCGCGCCGTAGACGACGGGCGGCAGATCCTCGCGCATGAGCGCGTAGCCGAGGGCGACCGAGTCGAGGTTCGAGCTGTGGGTCGGGACGAACACGAGGGTCCCCACGCGCCCGAGCGCGCGGAGCGCGTCGATCGGGCCCTCGACGCGGAGGAGATCGTCCACGGCGATCGGCCCCGAGCCGAGGCGGCTCAGGTCCTCGGGCAGCGACCCGGGCTTCATGATGCCCGTGAGGAGGTGCGGCACCGCGCGCGTCGCGATGGCGTAGACGCGCGGATCGAAGTTCCCCGCGATGTCGCGCACCATCCGCTCCGAGATCGTGCGAAAGAGCTCTCGCCGCTCGTGCTCGCTCATCTTACCGATGCGCCGCACCGAGCTGCGCCAGAAGCCGAGCGAGTCGCGCGCCTCGTCGTCCCTCTGCTGCTCGAGGCGGCGGATCTCCTCGAAGGCGACCTCGTTCAGCACGTAGTCGAGCGAGCGCCGCTCGCTCGCGCACCGCTCGCTCATCCTGCGGACGACCTCGCGCACGATGTCGTCACGCTCCTGGTTGAAGACGAAGATCGGCGGGTCGTCCGGGCGCGGGACGTAGGGGCGGAGCCGAGGGAGCCTCATCGGCTTTGTGAGCCAGCGCTTGATCGCGCGCGAGGGGGCCTGCATGGGAGCCGGAGCATAACGCGAGCGCGCCCGGCGCGGCCGATCCGGGCGCCGCGCCGGCTAGGGGCGCGCGAAGTGCGCGACGAGGGCGTCGTGCACGAGCCCGTTCGAGGCGATCGCGCCGCGCCCACGGATCGTCGGGGCGCCGTTCATGTCGGTGAACCGACCGCCCGCCTCGCGCACGAGGATCGCGGGCGCCGCCACGTCCCAGACCGCGATCGCGGGGTCGACGTGCGCGTCGAGCTTGCCCTCGAGCAGCCGCCGGTAGCCGTCGAAGTCGGTCAGCCCGCGCTGGCTGTGCGTGCGCGAGCCGAGCGCGACGAGCGCCCCCTCCGAGCCGTCCGCGACGTACTGCGCGAGCGCCCCGTGCGAGAAGGCCGCGTCGTCGAGCCGCGCGATCCCCGAGACACGGAGCGGCCGCCCGTCGCCATACGCGCCGTGGCCGCGCGCCGCGTAGAAGAGCGCGCGCTCGGCCGGCATGTAGGCGATCCCGAGCGCGGGCTCGCCGTCCTCGAGCAGCCCGAGGAGCACGGTCCAGGTCGAGAGCCCCCGCATGAAGGCGCGCGTCCCGTCGATCGGATCGAGCACGAACGTGAGGCTCGGATCCGCGCCCTCGCGCGCCCCCGTCTCCTCGCCGAGGAACCCGGCGCGCGGGAACGCGTCGCGGAGGTGCGCCGCGATCCGCTCCTCGACGGCGCGATCGGCGAGCGTCACGGGAGAGCGGTCCGGCTTGATCGTCACGGCCGCGCGCCCCTCCTCGAACATGCGCCGCGCGACGTCGCCCGCGGCGATCACCTCGTCGATGAGCCGATCGATCGCGCGTGGCCCGCCGAGACGGTCGAGATCGAGGACGTCGCTCACGAGCGCGCTCCTCGTCGGCTCGAGCGCTCGCCCTCGGCTCGAGCGACGTCGCGCGCGCGCCGCGCCGCGCGGCCCTCGGGGCGTGGGCGCTGAGCGTCGTCGGGGTGCGGCGCGAGCGCCGGCTCGTCCGGGCGATCGGCCGCCGTCACCGGGCGGGGCGGCGGCACCTCGCCGCGCCGCGCCGCGCGGGCCCCGAGGCGCTCGACGAAGGGCGGCCCCCCATCGAAGAGCGCGCTCGGATCGACGGCGCGGCCCTCGCGCCAGAGCTCGAAGTGGACGTGCGGCCCGTGCGTGATCCCCGTCGTCCCGACGATGGCGATCCGCTCGCCACGCCGCACGCGGTAGCCGGGCTGCACGGTCGTGCGCGCGTTGTGCGCGTAGAGCGTCATCCAGCCGTTCGGGTGGACGATCATCACGACGTTCCCGTAGCCGTGCACGCCGTTGTCGCTGTAGGCGACGATGCCGTCGGCGGCGGCGCGGACCACGCTCCCCGCGGGCGCGGCGATGTCGACGCCGCGGTGGATGAGGTCGGGGCGCGTCGTCCGGACGTACCCGAACCCGCGCACCCAGCGCCCAGCGTCGATCGGCCAGAGCAGGCGCTCGGGCGTGCGCCCGCGCGCCGCGCGGATCCAGGCCTCGTCCGGGCGCGCGTGGAGCAGGTGCGAGGCGGAGAGGCGCGTCCCGAGCCCGAGCGCCTCGGCGCGGCTCTTCGAGGCACCTCTCGGGGTCGGGACGCGACGCGGGCCGTCGGACCAACGGAGCGCGCGGCGCGAGGAGGGCGGCCTGACGGACGTCGCGTCCGCCTCGCGCGCCTCGTCGTCCACCCCGTCGAGCTCGACGGCGACGTCCAGCCCCTCACGATCGTGAGGAGCGCGTGGGTCGGGCGAGGAGGGCCTCCCGCGCGCCTCGTCCGCGCTCGCGGCGCCCTCGGGGTGGCCAGGATCCGCGCTCACCCGCGCGCTCGCGAGGAGCGCGGCGAGGGCGAGGAGCGCGGTGAGGAGGATCGAGCGCCGCGGGGCCATGACCGACGTGTCTCTTCGTCGCTCGAGGAGGTCAAATTCTCGGCGACGCGCGCCCGGAGCGCCCCGCCTCCCCGCGCGACGAGGCCGATGGCGCGGCCCGCGGCTTGCGAAGCCGCGCGACGCTCTCTATGCACCCCGCGTGATCCGCAGAATCCCGAGCGTCCGACGGACGATCGAGCTCACCGAGACGTCCGGCCTCTCCCCGAACGTGCGCCGCTTCGTCTTTCGCACGCTCGACGGAAGCCACGTCGACTACCTCGCCGGTCAGTGGATGAAGCTCTATCTGCCGAACGGCCTCGATCGGGACTATTCCGTCGCCTCGCCGCCGGCTCCTCCCGGCGCGCGGGGGGGCGATCGCTTCGAGCTCGCGGTCACGCGCGTCGAGGGCGGCCCGGGGACGAGCGCGCTCTTCGGCCTCACGCCCGGCGATCGGCTCGAGATGCTCGGGCCGAGCGGGCTCTTCGTCCGCGAGGATCGGCACCGCGCGCTGCCCGCCATCTACGTCGCCACCGGCACGGGGCTCGCGCCGATGCGCGCGATCCTCCACGAGGAGCTCCGGCGCGACGAGGCGACGGCGCAGGTGCTCCTCCACGGCTGCCGCACCGAGGCCGATCTCCTCTTCCGGAGCGAGTTCGAGGCGCTCGCCGATGCTCACGCGCGCTTCCGCTATCTCCCCACCCTCTCGCGCGGCGACGAGCGCTGGGGAGGCCGCCGCGGCTACGTGCAGCGCCACCTCGCCGAGCTCGTCCACGAGCTCCGCCAGGCCGACGGGACGCCCCCTCACGTCTACGTCTGCGGGCTCACGCGGATGATCGACGACGTGCGCCGCACGCTGAAGGAGGTGCTCGGCGTCGACCGCCGCTTCATCCACGCCGAGCGATACGACTGACGGCGCCCTCGGCTCGGCGCGATCCGGCGAGCGAAGGAGCAGTGTAGGTCCGATCGACGAACTCGGGACGCGTCGCGCCCCTCACCGCCGCAGATCGTAGACGACCTGCTGTCGAGCGCGCGCGCGCGTCGCCGGATAGCTCACGCGCCGCACGATCGGCTCGACGCAGGCCTGCACCGCCGAGGGGTTCGCCGTCACCATGAGCACGCTGCCGCTCGGGTCGACGACGAGGACGACGCGCGCCTGCCGGTACACGCGCTCGCTCGTCCGCAGGCAGCCCTGGAGCTCCGGCCGCGAGGGCTCGAGGAGCGCCTGCACCATCGCGCTCGTCAGCTCCGCGGGCGTCGCGGGCTCGGCCCCCCGCGCCTCGCCCGACGCCTCGGCCTCCGCGCTCGCCGTGGGCTCGGAGGGCGCCGAAGCGGTGGCCGGCGCGTCCAGCGCGGCGAGCTCCCCGCTCGCCGCGCGCCGCACCGTGTCGAGCGCGAGCGCGTCGTCGCGCACCTGCTCGAGCAGCTCGCGCGAGGTCGGCCCCGCGAGGACGCGGTAGGCGCGGAGCGCCGAAGCGAGGCTCGGGCCGAGGCCCGCGTCGGGCGACTCCGCGTGGTAGAGGCGGATGAAGTCCGCGATCGACGAGGTCACGCTCGCGTCGCCGAAGCGCGCGAGCGCGTCGAGCGTCGCGACGAGATCGGCGGGGCTCGTCTCGGGGTCGCGCAGGTGCGCCGCGAGCAAGGGGACGGCGGCGCGGGCGTTCATCGCGAGCGCCGCGCGCGCGAGCGCGCCGACCGGCGGCGCGGGCACGCCTCGAAGGAAGCTGGCGTGACGATCGAGCGCCGCGAGGATCGGCCCCGGCCCCGTCGCGCGCATCGCGAGCCCGTCGCACGCGGTGCGGCGCACCGAGGGCGTGAGGGACGGATCGTCGCAGAGCGCGAGCACGTTCGCCGTCACGTCCTCGTCGGGGAGCCCCGCGAGCAGCCGCACGGCGAGCTCGCGCGCGGGCACGATGCGCGCGTCCGTGCTCGCCGCGGCCGCGAGGAGCTGGTCGCGGAGCGGCGTGACGCTCCCGGTCGGCGCTCCGGCGGTGAGGCCTCCGACCGAGGCGAGCGCCATGACGAAGCGCCCCCCGCCCACGGCGCGGCTCCAGACCTCACGGCCGTCGTCGACCGACAAGAGGTGCGCGCCGCCGTCGGCGTCGAAGACGAAGAGCCCGGCGTCCACGAGCTCCGCGCCGACGACGTCGCTCGGGAGCTCGCGGACCCAGCGCACCGCCGCGCCGCCGTCCGTGAGCGCGAAGATCTGCCGGTAGAAGACGAGGTAGATCGTCCCCCCATCGAAGCCCGCGCCCTGCCCATCGACGATCGGGCGGTAGACGAGGCGCACCCGATGCTGCGCGCCGTTGGCCGCGTAGGGCGGACGGTAAGCGTCGCGCAGGAGCTGCGGCGTCCCGGGGAGCTCGGCCGCGAGCCCCGTGAAGCTCGGCTCCCCGCTCGCCCCGAGGGGCGCGACGCTGGCCTGCCCGAAGAACGCGTGGCCCGCGCTCACCCGCGCGCTCGCGGCGACGCCCCGGGTCGCCCGCACCCGCGCGAGCTCGCTCCCCGAGCCGAGGTCGACGACCGAGAGGTTCTGGTGCGCCCACGGGACGAACGCCATGCCCGCCGAGACGGCCGGTGCGCCCACGGCTTGGCTCATCGTCGCCGTGAACGACGTGGCGCCGCCGCGCAGCCCGACGAGCACGGACGAGGCGCCGACCGCGCCGCCGGTCGAGAGCACGACGATCCCGTCCTCGCCCTCACCCGCCGCGCCGACGAGCTGGAGCGCGTGGTCGCCGAAGCGCGCGGTGACGCGCCCGCTCTCGAGGCTCCGCACGACGATCTCCGAGCCCTCGTGCGTGACGACGGAGCGCCCGGCCAGCTCAGGCGTCGAGGCCAGCTCGACGGGCGCCTCCCAGAGCGCGCTCCCCGTGCCGAGATCGCTCGCGACGAGCCGCGCCGGTGGCTCGGTCAGCGCGACGACGATCTGCGAGGCGCGCTCCTCCTCGTGCGCTCGAGCAGCGTGAGCCTCGAGCCGCGCGAGGACGGACGCGACGCGCTCGCCGTGGCTGTCGGGGAACGTGTCGTCGAAGGCGACGCCCGCCCCGCAGGCGCCGAGCAGCGCGCCAGAGGCGAGGGTGACGAGGAGCGTCGTCGCGCGGACCGCGAGGGGGCTGCCCTGCATGGAGATACCTCGAAGATCGGATGTATTGGAATTCATCGGATGATGGCTGGGGTCGGCGCGAGGGCTACTCCGCGATGCGGCTCATCGTGTCGATCGCGGCGCGGCGCACGGGATCGTTCGCGGGGAGCGCGCGCGACGCCTCGTCGAGGAGCGCGCGCGCGTCGGGCGTCGCGAGCTCGCCCACCCGAGCCACGACCTCGAGGCGCCGCGGCTGGGGGAGATCGGCGCGCCCGATCAGCGTCCCGAGCATCGGGCGCAGCGTCGCGAAGGGGACCCGCCCGAGGTAGGCGAGGACGCGCGGGACGTCCTCGGGCCGCGCCAAGGTCGCGATCGCGGGGCCGGCCGCGGCGACGTCGTGATCGAAGGCGAGGAAGAGGCTGTCGAGCGCGCTCGTCGCGTGGAGCTCGGAGAGCGCCGCGGCCGCGGCCTCGCGCACCTCGCGGCTCGAGTCCGAGAGCGTGGCGACGAGCGCCCGATCGGCGCCGCGGGGGCGACAGGTGGCGATCGCCTGCACCGCGCGCAGCCGGATCTCGGGGCGGCGGTGCGTGAGCAGCTCGTAGAGGATCGGCCCCGCCTCGTTGCGGCCGAGGATCCCGAGCGTGTCGACGGCGGGCGCGAGCAGATCGGGCGGGAGCCCTCGGCGGATCCGCGCCGCGAGCGGCTCGACGGCCGCGGGGTTGCCGAGCAGGCCGAGCGACTCGATCCCCATGCGGACCTCGTCCGCGCTCGAGGCGTCGAGGAGCTCGAGGGCCTGGGGCAGCGAGAGCTGAGCCGAAACGCGCGCCGGCGAGAGCACGGATCCGAGCGAGCAGGCGGCGAGCACGACGAGAGACGAGAGCAACCACGAGCGCATGACCCCTCCGGGCACGGTGAACGGCCGAGCGCCGAGTGCATCGCGCGAATCCGGGCCCCGGGCAAGCTCGCGGCGGCTCGCGGGGCGCGCCGACGCCGCCTGACCACCCGGCGGGAGCGGCCTTGACGACGAGGCGCCGATGGCCATTCTGCGGCCGCCATGTCGAGCCCGAACGAGAACCTCGAGCCCCCCACCCCCTCGAACGTCGAAGAGCACCGCTTCGAAGCGGAGGTCGACGCCGTCCTGCGCCTCGTCATCAATTCGCTCTACTCGAACAAGGAGATCTTTCTCCGCGAGCTCCTGAGCAACGCGTCGGACGCGCTCGACAAGCTCCGCTTCCGGGCGCTGACCGAGAAGGAGCTGCTGCCCGACGACGCGACGCTCCGCATCTGGATCGAGCCGAACGCCGCCGAGAAGACGCTCACCATCTCCGACAACGGCGTCGGGATGACGAAGGAGGAGCTGAAGGCGAACCTCGGCACGATCGCGCGGAGCGGCACGCGGGAATTCCTCGCGAGGCTCGAGGCGGCGCAGAGGGGGGACGTCAGCCAGATCGGCCAATTCGGCGTCGGCTTCTACAGCGCCTTCCTCGTCGCCGGCCAGGTCGAGGTCACGAGCCGCGCGGCCGGGACGCGCGAGGCCTGGCGCTGGTCCTCGCGCGGCGAGGGCGGCTTCCGCATCGAGCCCGCCACGCGGGTCGAGCAGGGGACGAGCATCACGCTCCACCTCGACGACGCACACCTCGAGTACCTCCGGAGCTGGGAGCTCGAGCGCCTCGTCCGCGAGTACAGCGACTACCTGAGCTGGCCGATCGAGCTCGAGAAGGAGCGCGAGAAGAGCGACGAGCCGGTGTTCGAGCGCGTGAACCAGGGCACGGCGCTCTGGCAGCGCTCACCGAAGGAGGTCACGAGGGAGCAGTACGACGAGCTCTACAAGCACCTCACGCACGACTTCGAGCCCCCGCTCGCCGTCAAGCACTTCCGCGTGGAGGGCACGACCGAGTTCGCCGGCATCCTCTTCATCCCCCGGCGCGCGCCCTTCGATCTCTTCGCGCCCGAGTCGAAGCACGGCCTGCGCCTCCACGTGAAGCGCGTGTTCGTGATGGAGGACGCGGACGCGCTGCTCCCGAAGTGGCTCCGCTTCGTGCGCGGCGTCGTCGACTCGGAGGATCTCCCGCTCAACGTGAGCCGCGAGCTGCTCCAGGACTCGCGCCTCACCAAGACGATCCGCACGCAGATCGTGAAGGCCACGCTGGAGGTGCTCGGCGAGGTCCTGAAGGATCGGCCGGACGACTACGCGCTCTTCTTCCAGACCTTCGGCGCCGTGCTGAAGGAGGGGCTCCACTTCGAGCCCGAGCAGGCGAAGAGGCTCGTCCCCTTGCTCCGCTATGAGACGACGAAGAGCGAGGCGAAGATCGGCCTCCTCGACATCCAGGCGCGCAGGAAGGAGGGCCAGAAGGAGCTCTACTACGCGCTCGGCGAGAGCCGCGCCCAGCTCCTCGGGAGCCCCCACATCGAGGGCCTCGTGAAGCGTGACGTCGAGGTCATCCTGATGACGGACGCCGTGGATGGCTGGGCCGTCCAGGGGCTCCCCGACGTCGAGGGCGTGCCGCTCGTCGACGCGACCCAGGCCGACGCGGCCCTCGACGGCGAGGAGGGCGCGAAGAAGAAGGAGGAGGAGGAGGCGAAGACGAAGGCGCTCCGCGATCGGCTGCGCGTGCGGCTCCAGGATCGCGTCTCGGAGGTGCGCGTCTCGAGCCGCCTCACGAGCTCGCCCGCATGCCTCGTCTCGCCCGAGGGCGCGCTCCCGCCTCACCTCGAGCGCCTGCTCCTGCGCACCCAGCCCGACGCGCCCAAGCAGAAGCGGATCCTCGAGATCAACGGGGAGCACCCGCTGATCGTCGGCCTCGAGCGGCGGCTCGGGGAGAACGCGGACGACCCCTCGATCGACCGCTTCGTCGAGCTCCTCTACGCGCAGGCGCTCCTCGCGGAGGGGAGCCCACCCGACGATCCCGCGGCGCTCGCCAAGAGCTTCGCGGAGCTCTTGACCGACGCGGTCACGCGCGCCTGATCCGAGGCGCGAGGCGAACATCACGCACGAAAACGAGCGGAGCCGGCTCGCGCCGGCTCCGTCGTCCGTGCCCCGGAGGGCGGATCGTGGCCGAGGCCACGCTCACTTCATCGCGTCGCCACCCTCGCTGGACGTGTCGCTCGAGCCCTCGTCGCTCATCGCGCCGTCGCTGCTCGTCGCGCCCTCGTCCGAGGCGACCGTCGACTCCTGGCCCGAGCTCTCCGCCGTCCCGCTCGAGGACTCGTCGGAGGAGGCGGAGCCGCCTCCACAGGCGGTGAGGCCGAGGGCGGCGGTGGCGGCGATCGCGAGCGCGAGCTTCAGGGTGCTGGTCATGGTCTCTCTCCGTCGTTGGATGTCTCTTGCGCTCCGCATCTCCGATCCACGACGAGGCCCGAGCCACGCTCGCTCACTCCGTCCGACGATGCTCGACGCGCGCGGAGCATCACAAACCCCGGCACGCGACACAAGAACAAGCCGACCGCCTCCCAATTATATTTTCGTTGATTACGCAATCATTGGATTGCGCGCGGGCGGGATGGGTGAGGTGTGATACTGCTCGCGTCCTCGATGGCTTCGGAACCCCACGGCGGAGCACTCGCTCCGCTCGGCCCGCTCGTCCTCGTCACGGGAAAAGGCGGTGTCGGCAAGACGAGCGTCGCCGCTGGGCTGGCGGAGGCCGCCGCGCGCCGTGACGGGGGGGCGATGCTCGTCGAGTTCGGCGACGGCGAGTCCGGCCGCCGGATCCTCGGGAAGGGCAGCAAGGTGATCCACCGCGTCGTCGACCCCCGGGACGCGATGAAGAAGGCCGTCGCGAACCTGCTCGGGTCGGCCCTGCTCGCCAAGGTCTTCCTCGATAATTTCGCCGTCCGGCCGATGCTGCGCGCCGCCCCCGCGATGCGGGAGCTCGCGATGCTCGAGTGCGTCCGCCTCTACGCCGAGGAGCTGCCCGGCAAGCGGGTGGTCGTCGACATGCCGGCGACCGGGCACGGCCTCACCTGGCTGCGCCTGCCCGTCCAGATGCGCGACATGTTCGCGAGCGGCCCCATCCACGATCTCGCCGCCCGCATCGTCGAGCGGCTGATCGCGCCCGAGCGCGCGTCGGTCGTCGTCGTGACGCTCCCCGAGCGCCTCGTGATGACCGAGACCCTCGAGCTCTGCCGCGCCCTCGAGGGCGAGGTGAAGCTGCCCGTGGCGCGCCTCGTCGTGAACCGCTTCCCCTCCGAGCTCGCGCCCGAGGCCTGGGATCAGACCCGCGCGCTCATCGCGAGGGGCGGCGGGGTCGGCGACGCCGCGAAGGAGCTGCTCCGCGTGATGGACGCCCGCAAGAGCGCGCGCGAGGACACCCTCGCGATCCTCGCGGAGCTGGGGCCGGACGGCGCGCGGGCGCTCCCGACCCTCCTCTTTCCGGAGTCGCTCGAGGATCTCTCGGCGAGCGACGTGGCGGCCTGGCTCGAGGCGCGGGGGGCGGCGTGAGCGCGCACATCCCCACGACGATCATCTGCGCGGGCGGCGGCGGCGTCGGCAAGACGACGACGAGCGCCGCGCTCGCTCTCGCGCTCGCCCGGCGCGGGAAGAAGGTGCTCGTCGTCACGGTCGACCCGGCGCGCAGGCTCGCGCACGCGATGGGCGTCGAGATCGACGAGCGCGTGCAGCCCGTCCACGTCGAGCCGGAGGTGGAGGGCCGCCTCTTCGCGCTCATGCCCGAGCCGCGGCGCTCGACCCCGACCTTCGCGGAGATCCTCTTCGAGGGGCGCCCCGACGACCTCGCGCGCGTGATGAAGAACCCCGTCTACCTGACGATGGCCGACGCGGCCGCGAGCATGCACGAGATCGTCTCGCTCATCCTCATCGCCCGCGCCGTCGAAGAGGAGCGCTTCGACGTCCTGGTCATCGACACGGCCCCCTCGCGCAACGCGCTCGACTTCGTCAGCTATCCCGGGCGGCTCGCCGTGCTCTTCGAGGGCCGCGCCGTCGGCTGGCTCGGCGGCCTCGCGCGGCGCGTGAACGAGGAGGGGGACGAGGCCGTGAAGAGCCCTGGGCTCCTCGCCGGCGCCCAGGCGCGCGTGGAGGCGCTCTTCGCGCGCATCTTGAGCCCGCGCCTCTTGCGCGATCTCGCGCAGCTCTTCGCCGATCTCGCGCTCGTCAAGGACCGCTTCGCGGAGCTCGCCCGCACGAGCGAGACGCTCCTCGTCGGCGGACGCGCCCGCTACGTCCTCGTCGCCGCGCCGAGCGGCTCGGCGCAGGCGGACGCGATCTTCCTCCACAAGCGGCTCGGCAGGCTCGAGCAGAGGCCCGTCGGCGTCATCCTCAACCGGAGCGACGAGTCGCCACCGCCCTGGCTCGGCGTGCTGCGGGAGGTCGCGCCGAGCTGGCCAGCCATCGGCTCCGCCATCGCGCAGGTCGAGCTCGAGCTGAAGGCGCGCCGGAACGCGGGCGATCGGCTCTCGAGCGGGCTCGCGAAGGCGATCGGCGACGTCCCCCAGCTTCGCACGCCGACCATCGAGGCGGCCGACCCCGCCGTGATCGTCCGAGGGCTCGCGACGGCGCTCGCGCCGCACCTCGAGGTGTTGGCGGGTCGCTGAGCGCCTTCAGCGCGAGGGCGCCGCGTCGTGCGCGGCGTCAGACGGCGTCGAGGCCGCCTCGAGCGCGTCGTCGATCGGGCTCGTGCTCGCGGCCTCGCCCGAGCTCTCGTCGGGCTCGTCCTCGACGTCCGCCACGGGCTCCTCCCCCCGCGCTCGCGCGACGCGATCGAGGCGCGGGCCGAGCGAGGCGAGGATCCTGCGCTCGCGCCGCGCCTGCCCGGGCCCCGAGGCGTCGGACCAGAAGTAGCTCCGCGCGCGCACGTCGAGGTGGACGAAGCCGCTCGTCGGATAGATCCCGACGCCGACGAAGCCCATCGGCCTCAGGTACGCCGCGAGCCGCTGGCTGCTCACGCCGGGGAGCACGATGTCCATGGCGCGACCGGCGGCGTGCCGGCTCCGCGGGTTCCCGTCGCGGTAGCCGCTGATCACCCAGACGTAGGGCGCGCGGAAGCGGCGCACGGCGCGGTAGACCAGCTCGAGCAGGCGCGGATGGATCGGGTGACGCGCGTCGTCGACGCGGTACGCGAGCGCCTCCTCGGCGCGCGCGAGCGCCTCGGCGTCGAAGCGGCCTCGAGCGTCGGGGAGGAGCACGAAGCGCTCGGCGAGGTGGAGCGGGCGCAGGACGAGCGGCGGCGGATCGCGGCGGGACCACGCCCGCACCTCCTCACGGCTCGCGGCACGATGCCAGCTTTGGATCTGTCGCCGCTGCGCGGCGGAGATCCGCGGCACGAAGCGGACCCGGCGCGGCGCGCGCGTGTGGCTCGAGGCGCGCGCGCGCGTGCGGTCGGCCTGCGCTGGCGGCGACGGCGCGAGCGTCGAGAGCACCAGCGCGAGCGCGGCGAGAGAGAGGCCGAGCGTGCCCGCCTTCGAGGACCGCCTCACGACGCTCGTTCACCCGCGAGCCGCGCGAGCGCCGCGCGCGCCGCCGCCTGCTCGGCCTCGAGCTTGGAGCGCCCCTCGCCGCGCCCGAGCTCCTCGCCCCCGAGCTCGAGCGCCACGAAGAAGACCCCCGCGTGATCGGGGCCCTCGCGCGCGAGCAGGATGTAGCGCGGCGCGCCCCGGCCCGCGCCCTGGAGGAGCTCCTGGACGCGCGACTTGTAGTCCGCCTCGCCGGGCCGCATCGCGTCGACGTGGGGCTCGACGAGCCGCGTCGCGACCGCGAGCGCGCGCTCGACGCCGGAGTCGAGCAGGACGGCGGCGACCACGGCCTCGAGGGCGCTCGCGAGGAGCCTCGCCTTCTTGCGCCCGCCGCTCTGCTCCTCGCCGCGCCCCAGGCGCAGGTAGGTGCCGAGCGCGAGCGAGTCGGCGATCGACGCGAGCGTCCGCTCGCAGACGAGATCGGCGCGGCGCCGCGTGAGCTCTCCCTCGCGCGCCTCGGGGAAGCGCTCGCGGAGCAGCCACGCCGCCGCCAGTCCGACGACGGAATCCCCAAGAAATTCGAGCGTTTCGTTGTGATCGGGCGCGAGCTCGGGGCGCTCGTTGACGAAGGAGCGGTGCGTCAGGGCCTGAAGGAGCAGGGCCCGGTCCTGGACGTCGTGGCCGAGGTTGGCCACGAGGCCGTCGAGCGCGGCGAGCGTCTCGCTCGAGGGCGGTACGGGCGAACGCGAGGCTCGAGGCACGAGCGGAGCCTACGACGCGCGCCTCGGGTCGGCACGGACGCGCCGCGCGAGCCGCCGCCCGAACGCCCGCCTCGCCCGAACGCCCGCCTCGAAGCGCCCTCGCTCTGGTACGCTCGCGCTCTCCTCACCCCTCGGCGCCTCGCGCGGGAGTTGAACGATGCGATGGATCGATGACCTCTGCCTGGTGACCGCCGCGGCGGGCCTGCTCGTCGGCTGCGCCGCCTCCAACACGATCGCCGAGGACGCTGGAGCGAGCGCCGATGGGACGATCATCCTCGATCGCGACGCGCCCCCCGTCGCGAGCGACGGAGCGCCGAGCGCGGACGCGCCGGGCCGACCGGACGCCTTCGTCCCGCCGCCGCGCTGCGGCGACGGCCACCTCGATCCGGGCGAGCAGTGCGACGACGGAAACGAGACGCCGGACGACGGCTGCGACGCGGACTGCGCCCGCGAGGCTCATTGCGGCGACGGGGTGCTCGATCCGGGCGAGGTCTGCGACGACCACAACAACCTCTCGGGCGACGGCTGCCGCGCCGACTGCCTCTCGAACGAGACGTGCGGCAACGGCGTCCTCGACCTCCACAAGGGCGAGGTCTGCGACGGGACGCCCGGCTGCTCGGCCGACTGCCGCTCGCTCGCGGGCTGCGGCGACGGAACGCTCGGCGCGGGGGAGCAGTGCGACGACGGCAACACGAGCCGCTGGGACGGCTGCGGCGCCGACTGCCGGGCCGAGGTGAGCGTGCTCCTGCGCAACCTCCAGTTCGCCGACGAGGGCGCTGGCTGCGACTACTCGGGCGATGGCCGCCCCGACAACCGCTTCGCCCGAGCCCTCGGCGGCGCGCTCGGGCTGATCAATTCCTTCCTCGGCGGCGGTGGCCCCGGCGGAGGCGGGGGGCGCGGCCCCTCGTTCCTGATCTCCTTCCTCGGGCTCGACGATCCGGCCGGCATCGACGATCCCTCGCTCCGCGCCGCGTGGCTGCTCGGCAGCGCCGACGGTGCGAGCGGCTATCGCGTGCAGAGCGGCTCGCTCAACGCCGACGGGACGCCCATGACTTCGCTCGAGAGCCAGATCGCGAGCCGCCACCTCTCGGGCGGGCCCGAGGACATCGACATCCCGATCGCCATCCTCCCGATCACCCTCGGCCAGGGGCACCTCAGCGCCACGACCATGCAGTCGATGGGCGCGCTGAGCGGCCTCGAGGACGGGCTGCTCTGTGGCGGGATCCCCGTCTCCACCGTCTCGTTCTTGACGGCGAGCCAGCTCGAGATGCTCGGCGGAGGCGGAGGCTTCTCGATCGACATCGGCGATCCGTGCGACGGCTCGACGGAGGATCCGACGCTCGCCGACATGATGATCGGCGGCGCGCAGATCGCGATCATCCGGCTCCGCCCAACGTCCCCCGACGTCGATCTCGACGGCGATGGCCTCGAGTCCTTCGAGGTCGTGAGCACGGGCCCGCGGGGCTGCCAGCCGGTCGTCACGGCCTGCATCGACGGCGACGGCACGCGGATCGAGGGGCGCCGCTGCTACGACGATCCCCGCATCGCCGACGGCTTCTCCTCCGCGCTCACCTTCACCGCGACGCGCGCGAGCGTCACCGGCGTCGCCATGTGACCGGCGTCGGGCGATCGGCGCGCTCGCCGCCGCCGTCAGGCGCCACCCTCAGGCGCCGCCGTCCGCGTCGAGCTCGACGACCCGCACGAGCTCGCCCACGCGGAGCTCGATCCGCCGCGTGCCAGGCTCGATCGTCGCCTCCGCGTAGCCGATCCGCGAGGATCGCAGGACGACGTCGGCCCCCCCGAGCCGCAAGAGCGTCGGGCCGGCGACGTAGGCGGCGACGACGCCGTCGTCGAAGCGGAAGAGCTCGACGGCTCGCCCGCCGAGCTCCAGCTCCGTGACTCGACGCCCCTCGTCGGGATCGCGCATCGGCGCGAGCCCCTCGGCGGCGAGCGCCAGCGGGAGCGCCTCCGGCGTGTCCTCCTCGCCCGAGGCCGGCCGCTCGCGCCGCCCCGCGCGAGCGCGGGAAGAGGGCGCGTCCGAAGCGAGCCGCGGCGCGATCCGGAGGAAGGCGAGGGCCTCCTCCGCCTCGCTCGAGCCTCGAACCCGCCGCGCGATCTCGGCGAGGCGCAACCCGTCGAAGCGACCCTGAAAGAGGCCGACGAGCTCGTCGTCGAGGGGCTCGATCCGCGACGCCCCGCTCGGCTTCGGGCGCGGCTCTCCTCGAAGCGCGCGCAGGCCATCGCGCGCGTACGTCGCGAGCAGGGCGAGCGCCGCGCGCCGCTCGCTCGCCTCGTCGTCGAGCGCGGGATCCGCCTCGAGGACCGCGCCGAGCTCGGCCGCTCGCGAGAGCGCGGCCGGGCCCACCTCCTCGAGCTCTCGGGCGAGCGCGCTCGGGACGGCGCTCAGCTCGTCGGTCACCTCGAGGGCGAGGAGCGCCGCGAGCACCTCGAGCGCGGGCTCGAGCGCGTCGAGCGGGGCGGCTCCAGACGCGCTCGCGCGGCGATAGCCCCGGAGCGCGAGCTCGGCCTTCGCGCGAAAGCCCTCGGCGAGCGGGCTCGATGTCAGCGGACGAAAGAAGGACATGGCGTCAGGGCCCGGCGCGCCGCGCGGCCGCCATCCGGCGTGGCTCGCCCGCGGGTTCGCGTCGTTGGTGGTTGGGTCGGGTCATGCGGTTCGGGTCGTCGAGGGGAGGGAGGGACTGACACGGATACGACACATTCGTTCAGTGCTTGCGTCGCGCGGGCCGAGGTCGGCCCTGGTCGGCGCGCCGCGCTCGGACGCGCTCGAGGACGTGGCTCGCCACGCGCTGGACGTCCTCGTCGTCCGGAGCGCTCGCGGCCCACGCCGTCATCGCGGCCTCGATGGGCGCGCGGCCCCGCTCGACCCACTTGTCGAGGAGGCCCCGCGAGATCGGCTCGTCGAGCGCGAGCCGCTCGAGGATGGCGTCCGCCTCGAGGCCGCGGACGAGCCGATCGAGGCACGCCTGCGCGCGCAGCCTGCGGCCCGCTCGCGAGGAGGGCGTCTTCTCCGAGGCGTCGACGTGATCGCGCACGGCCGCCTCGACCCGCGCGAGCGTCTCCTCGGCGTCCCGCGCCGAGCGCGGCGGATCGCCCTCGGGCGCGGCGACGCGCTCACCGGGGACGCCCTCGTGGAGATCGCTGTGGCGCTCGCGCTGGAGCTGCTTGCGTCGCAGCGCGTCGATGCGCTTGTTCTTCAGGATCGCCGAGAGCCACACGAGCGCCTGGCCCGGGCCCTGCGCCTCCATCATCCCGACCCGCCGAAACACCGCGACGAGGACCTCTTGGTGGATGTCCTCCTCGTCGTGGCGGAGGCGCGCGCCGAGCCACGCCTCGAGCGCGCTCCACGCCGCGTCGCAGCGCCGCGAGCCGCGATCGGGCGCAGCGCGCAGCACGTCGAGCGCCTCGTACAGGCGCTCGCCATCCGTCGGGGCCGCTCGCCGAACGCGTTGGACCACCCCGAAGGGGTAGCACGCGCGGGGGTCGATCCGCGCGTCTCGCGCAGGGCGGCGCTTGACGTCTCGATTTCGCGTGATTAGCGATGCCGCGCCCCGAGGGTCGGCCCTGGCCACCCGAGCGCTTCGAACGAACTCCAAGGAGACACCGAAATGAAGATCCGCCCGCTCCACGACCGCATCCTCGTCAAGCGTCTCGACGCCGAACAGAAGACGAAGGGCGGCATCCTCATCCCGGACACCGCCAAGGAGAAGCCGATCGAGGCCACCGTCATCGCCGTGGGCAACGGCCGCACGAACGACAAGGGCGAGGTCCGCCCGCTCGAGGTCAAGGCCGGCGACCGCGTGCTCTTCGGCAAGTACAGCGGCACCGAGGTGAAGCTCGACGGCGAGGAGCACCTCATCCTCCGCGAGGACGACGTCCTCGCCATCCTCTGAGCCCTCGCTCAGCCCTCGTTCCCCCAGCTCATCGAAGGAGAAGACACCATGACGGCCAAGGCCATCATCTATGATCAGAACGCTCAAGCGCGCGTGCTCGCGGGCGTCGACGCCCTCGCGAACGCCGTGAAGGTCACGCTCGGCCCGAAGGGTCGCAACGTCGTCATCGAGAAGTCGTTCGGGGCCCCGAAGGTCACGAAGGACGGCGTGACGGTCGCGAAGGAGGTCGAGCTCAAGGACAAGTTCGAGAACATGGGCGCGCAGATGGTGCGCGAGGTCGCGAGCAAGACGGCCGACATCGCCGGCGACGGCACGACGACCGCGACGGTGCTCGCGCAGGCGATCTACCGCGAGGGCTCGCGCATGGTCGCGGCCGGCCACGATCCGATGGGCCTCAAGCGCGGCGTCGATCGCGCGGTCGAGGCGCTCCTCGCCGAGCTGAAGAAGCTCTCGCGGGAGGTCAAGGATCACAAGGAGATCGCGCAGGTCGGGACGATCAGCGCGAACGGCGACACGTCCATCGGCGAGATGCTCGCGCAGGCCATGGAGAAGGTCGGCAAGGAGGGCGTGATCACCGTCGAGGAGGCGAAGGGCCTCGAGACGACGCTCGACGTGGTCGAGGGCATGCAGTTCGATCGCGGCTACCTCTCGCCCTACTTCGTGACCGACTCGGAGAAGATGGAGGCCCTCCTCGACGACCCCTACATCCTGCTCTGCGAGAAGAAGATCTCGAACATGCGCGACATGGTCCCGCTCCTCGAGGGCGTGGCGCGCGCGGGCAAACCCCTCCTCATCGTCTCCGAGGACGTCGACGGCGAGGCGCTCGCGACGCTCGTCGTCAACCAGCTCCGCGGGACGTTCAAGGCGGCCGCCGTCAAGGCGCCCGGCTTCGGCGATCGCCGCAAGGAGATGCTGAAGGACATGGCGATCCTCACGGGCGGCCAGGTCGTCACGGAGGATCTCGGCATCAAGCTCGAGAACGTGTCGCTCTCGGACCTCGGCCGCGCCGAGCACGTGAAGATCACGAAGGACTTCACCACGATCGTCGGCGGGCGGGGCGAGAAGAAGGAGATCACCGGCCGCATCGAGCTCATCCGCAGGCAGATCGCCGACACCACCAGCGACTACGACCGCGAGAAGCTCCAGGAGCGCCTCGCGAAGCTCGCGGGCGGCGTCGCGGTCATCAAGGTCGGCGCGGCGAGCGAGGTCGAGCTGAAGGAGAAGAAGGATCGCGTCGACGACGCGCTCCACGCGACGCGCGCGGCCTCCGAGGAGGGCATCGTCCCCGGCGGCGGCGTGGCGCTCATCCGCGCGCAGCACGTCCTCGAGAAGCTCGAGGGCACGACCGAGGAGAAGATCGGCATCCGCATCATCGCGCGCGCGATCGAGGAGCCGCTCCGCCAGATCGCCCACAACGCCGGGCTCGAGGGCTCGGTCGTCGTCGACAAGGTCCGGACGGGTGGCAAGGACGCGTTCGGGTTCAACGCGGCGACGGAGACCTACGAGGATCTCATCAAGGCCGGCGTCATCGACCCGACGAAGGTGGTCCGCACGGCGCTGACGAACGCCGCGAGCGTCGCCTCGCTCCTGCTCACGACGTCCGCGATGATCGCGGAGGCGCCGAAGAAGGAAGCGGCGAGCGGCCACGAGGGCCACGATCACGACTGACGTCGGGTGAGCTGGATCGAGGAGCGGGCTCCGCATCGGCGCGGGGCCCGCTCTTCGTTTCCGTCGCTCGATCAGGCGACCTCGTCCGCCTCGATGGCGTCGATGATCGCGTCCGAGATGCCGTAGCGACGAAGCGGCGCGCGCAGGTCCTCGGGGACGCGCGCGACGACGTGGATCGCCCTGCCCTCGCGGCTCGGGTCGGGGAGCGTGAGCGCGAGCGCGTGGAGCGCGAGGCGGAGGAGCCCGCCGCGCTCGCGCAGGACGCGGTTCTCCTTGTTGTCGCCGTAGGTGGTGTCGCCGAGGATCGGGCAGTGGAGGTGCCGCAGGTGACGGCGGAGCTGGTGGTAGCGGCCGGTCGCGGGTGACGCGAGCACGAGCGCGTAGCGCGGCGCGCCCGTCCGGACGTCGTCGGCGACGGCGAGCGTGCGGTAGCGCGTGATCGCCTCGACCCGCTCGGCGCTCGCCTCCGCGCGTGGGACGCGGTGATCGATGGTGCCCTCGCGTGGCTTGGGAGCGCCGCGCACCCACGCGAGGTAGCGCTTCTCGATCCGCCCCTCGGCGAACGCGCGCCCGAGCGACGAGGCCGCCTCGTCGTCGAGCGCGAACGCGAGCGCGCCGCTCGTCGCGCGGTCGAGGCGGTGGACCGGCCAGAGCCACACGCCGAGCTCGCGGTGCAGGCGCGTGAGGACGTTCTCACGCGAGGCGTCGAGCCCTCGGTGGACGGAGATCCCCGAGGGCTTGTCGACGACGACGACGCGCGCGTCGCGGTAGAGGACGCGGAGCGTCCCCCTCCCCCGCTCGCTCTCAACGTCGCCCTCGAGCATCGAGCTCCCTAGCGCACGCGCGGGCTCGTTCAAGACCGCGCGATCCGGCTCATCGGCCGCACGACGAGCACGGGTCGACGCGCAGGACGAGCGCGGGCTGCTCCGAGCTCGTCGCCGCGAGGCCGACGCCGACCGCCGCGCCGACCACCGCCACGCCGATCCCCGCCCAGAGCCACCACGCGTCGAGGATCGGCGCCGACGAGGGCTCGGGCGCGAGCCCGGGCACCTCGTCGATCCACGCGCGCTCGGTGGCGCGGATGCGAGGGCCCTCGGCGCGCGCGAGGGGCGCGTCGGGGTGAAGCTGGATCGCCTCGCTGCCCTCCAGCCGATCCGCTCGCGCGCAGCCGCCGGCCTCGCACCGGACGACGAGCGCGCGATCGAGCGCCCCCGTCCCCACCGAGACGAGCCACAGCGTCCGCGCCGCGCCACCCTCCGCCTCGATGCGCGCGAGGAGCGCCGCGACGGCCTCGAGGCTCCCGCCGCGGATCGCCTCCTCGAGCGCCTGGGCGAGCACGGTCGCGCGGCTCGGCGCGAGCGCGACGCTCCAAGGGGCGCGCACCCCCGGCGCGAACGTCACGAGGCGCGCGTAGGGTCGACGCCCCTCCGCCTCGACGCGCAGGACGTGCGCGCCGGCCGAGACCTCGACCTCGCGCGGGAGGCTGCCGAGCTCGCGATCGTCCACGAAGATCCTCGCCGCGGGGCTCGGCGTGGCCGTCGGAGCGAGCCGCACCTCCACCCGCGCGCGACGCACCTCCTCGCGCCGGATCGCGCGCGAGCGCGCGACGAGCGCGGGGCTCGCCTCGCCCTCGCCGAGCGCGCGATCGGGCGCGAGCGAGAGCGCTCGCCGGAGCGAGGCCTCCGCGAGCTCCGCATCGCCGCGCTCCGACGCGATGATCGCCGTCGCGACCTCGATCTCCGCGAGCCACGCCGTCGCCGACGGGACGTCGAGCGCCTCGCGCGCGAGCTCCGACGCCGCGGAGAGGGATCGGAGCGCCTCGCCCTCGTCGAGCGCGGCCTGAGCGCGACGCGCGGCCTCGAGCGCCGACGCGAGGCGCTCGAGGAGCGCCAGCCTGCCCTCGTCGAAGCCGTCCCCATCCCACTGCTCGACGTCGGGCGTGACCACCCGCGCCCCTTCGCGCTCGAGCGCGTGCGCCACGCGGCGCGCCCAGAGCTCCGCGCGCCCCGCGAACGTCGGCTCGCCGAGGATGCGCACGACGTGCTCGTGCGCGCCGGTGAAGGCGGCCTCGCCGCGAGACGCCGGGGCTTGCGCCGCGAGCGGCGCGGCGAGGCTCGCGGCGAGCGCCACGATCGAGGCGAGGGCGGAGCGGCTCAAGACCTCGCGACCGTAGCCAGCCCTCGCGCGCGATGGCAACCCGTCGACGCGCGGCGCCGCGCGCGCCGTCAATCGAGCCCTGCCGCGCGCATCGACGCGAGGCGCCACTCGCTCCCCTCGCGCACGAGCTCGATCGCGTCGCCGAGCGGCGTCGTCGTCCACGCGCGGTCGCCCTCGACCCGGACGTCGAGCGCGGACGGCGCCGCCGTCCCGTCGCGGTAGCGCTCGCGCTCCTCGACCCACGCGCGGCGCTCCGGCTCCGCGAGCAGCGCGCCCGGCCCGAGCGCGAGCTCCCGCTCGAGCGCGCGATGCAGGGCCGCGATGGCCCGCGCGGGGGAGTCGAGCGCCGGCACGCCCAGGATCCCCGCCTCGACGCGGAGCGCGCCCTCCTCCTCGACCAGGATCGCGACCTGGGCGTCACCCTCGACCGGCGCGAGCGTGACGAAGGCACGCCGCGTGAGGGGCGCGCGCTCGAGCTCGTCGGCGAGCGCCCGACGCTCGCGCGCGTCCGCCCCGCTCGACGAGCCCGCGCGGAGCGAGGCGGCGAGCTCGCGGATCGCGCCCTCGGGCCCACGATCGCCCGCGCTCGCGCCCACGCAACCCTGGAGCGCCGAGGCGACGGCGAGGATGACCCTGAGCGCACGCACCCGCCGAGCCTACCGCGGAACGCTCGCGCACGATCGGCATAGGGGCCCGAGGCAATCCCTCGGGACCCCTGCCACACCACCGGACAAGCGGGTCCGCATCCGGCGGTT
>JBDHVC010000055.1:0-33666 GCA_039809495.1 Sandaracinaceae bacterium | reverse complement strand
GCGCGGCTTGGGCGAGTGCGCGCTCGCGCTCGGCCGCGCCGTCGAGGCGCTCGAGGCGCTCGAGCGCGCGAAGCGGGCGCTCGGGGGCGCGGCGGGCGCGCGCGAGGAGCTGGGGCTCGGGCTCGCGCTCCTCGAGCTGGGCCGCGCGAGCGACGCCGAGGCTCAGCTCCGCGCCGCCACGAGCCACGTCGACGAGGTGTACGGGCCACGGGCCGAGGCGGCGCTCGGCGACGCGCTCTCGCGCCTCGGCAAGCTCGAGGAGGCGCACGCCGCGTTCCGGCGCGCGCTCATGCAGATCTCGGCGCGGCAAGCGACGAGCGCGCCCGAGGAGGAGGCGCCGCCCCCCCGCCCCTCGCTCGTCCCCGAGCTCGCCGCCCCGCCCGCGCGCTCGCGCGAGCGGCCCCCGCCGATCGCCGCGATCGATCCGGTCGACGTCCAGACGCGGCTCGCCTCGACCGAGCTCGCGCTCGGCCGGCCGACGCGGGCGCTCGAGATCGTCGATCTCGCGCTGACGAAGCGCCCCGATCGGGGCGCGCTCCATCGGATCCGCTCGGCCGCGCTCTCGGCGCTCGGGCGCACGAGCGACGCGATCCAGGCGCTCGAGCAGGCGCTCTTTCGCGCCCCGGACGATCTCGAGCTGGTCGCGGCGATGGGCGGCGCGTGGGTCGAGCTCGGCGACGACGCGAAGGCGACGCCGTTCCTCGAGCGGGCCGTCGCCGCGAGGCCGAGCGACGACGCGCTCGCCCGCACGTTCGCGGGCGTCTGCGTGCGTCAGGGGCGGCTCGCGGACGCGCTCGACGTCTACCGGCGGCTCGCGACCTCGCGTCGCGGCGTCGCCGCCGACTGGCTCGAGCTCGCGACGCTCGAGGAGCGGCGCGGTGACGACGCCGCGGCGCTCGAGGCCTACCGCGAGCTCGTCCGGCGCGCCCCCTCGGAGGTGCGCGGCTACCGCGGCCTGGGCCGCCTGCTCGGCCGCGGCGAGCGGCTCGAGGAGGCGATGCTCGCGCTCCAGAACGCGATCCGCATCGACGAGCGCGACGCCGAGGTGTGGCTCACGCTCGCGCGGGTGCAGGCGCGGCTCGGTCGCGGCGACGACGCCGTCGCCTCCTACACCCGCGCCATCGCGCTCGACGAGCGCTCGGCGGTCGCGCACCGCGAGCTCGGGCGGCTGCTCGCGTCGCTCCACGAGGATCGACGCGCCGAGGCCGCGCTGATGGAGGCCGCGCGCCTCGAGCCCGATCACGCGGAGACCTACCGCGAGCTCGCCGAGGTGCGGACGCGGCTCGGGACGGGGCGCGCCGGCGAGGCGCTCGAGGCGGCGGTCCACGCCGGTGATCGCAGCGCGACGACGCTGATGACGCTGGCGGACGCGCGGCTCGCCGAGGGGGACGAGGAGGGCGCGCTGAGCCTCTGGCAGGACGTCGCGAGGCAGGGCGGGAGCGACCCGGCGCGAGGCCGCGCGGCCGCGCGGGTCGCGGACGTCTGGCTCCGCCGCGGGCGCTTCGAGGACGCGCTGAGCTGGTGCGAGCGCGCGATCTCGGCGGGCGCGGAGACGACCGAGGTGGTGCTCGCCCTTGCCGAGGCGGCGCTCGGCGTGGGCGATCGGGCGCGCGCCTGGGACGCGCTGCGGCGCGCGCTCGTGCTCGCGCCGACATCGATCGCCGTGCAGCGGCTCCGCGGTCGGCTCGCCGTGTCGGACGGCCGCTGGCTCGAGGCGTCGGAGGCCTACGAGAAGGTCCTGCTCGCCGAGCCCGAGGCGCTCGACGCGCTCCGCGGGCTCGGGCTCGCGCTCGAGAAGCTCGGGCGCCTCGAGCAGGCCGAGCGCCCGCTCGACGCCGCGCTCGCGAAGGCGGAGGACGACCACGAGCTGCTCCTCGCGGCGGGCCGCGTCCGCGCGCTCCGCGGGCGCAACACGGAGGCGATCCCGCTCTTGCTTCGCGCGCTCGATCGGCTCGAGCGGAGCGGCACGCATCGGCCCTCCGGGGCGCACCACGAGGCGTACCGCGAGGCGACGACGACCCTCGCGACGGTGTTCACCCAGCTCGGCGCGCTCGGGGACGCGCGAGGCGTCGTCGAGCGCGCGGTCCGCGCCGGCGCGGAGAGCGCCGCGCTCCACCTCGCGGTCGGTCGCGCCGAGAGCGCGCGGGGCGAGCTGGCCCAGGCGCGTCAGTCGCTGGCGCGCGCGGTCGAGCTCGCGCCGGAGGATGGCGAGGCTCACGGGGAGCTCGGCGTCGCGCTCGCGCTCTCGGGGAGCGACGAGGCCGCGATCACCGAGCTGTCGAAGGCGCACGCGCGCGGGGCCCTCACCGGCCGCGCGGCCTACGTCTACGGGGTCTGCCTCCACCGACAGAGCCGGATCGGCGAGGCGCGCGAGGCGTACGCGATCGCGGTGCGGCTCGGCGTGAGCGATCTGGACTGCCTCCGCGCGCTCGGCGACACGAGCGCGATGACCGACCGCCACGAGGAGGCGATCGCCGCGTACGCGCGCGCGACGCAGCGCGCGCCCGACGACGTCGATCTCCGCGTCGCCCTCGCGATGGCGCTCCACCGCGGCGGCCGGGCCGAGGAGGCGATGGATCAGTACCGCGCGGTCCGGGCGCGCAACCCCGCGAAGGCCGAGCAGCTCTTCCGCCACCTGCGCGGCTGACGGCGCGCAGGTGGCGGGGTTTCTTGGCGGGCGTCGCGGCGGGGCAGTACCCTCGCGGCACCTGGTCGGGCCATGAAGTCGCGTCGCTCCATCGCGAAGATCGTCGCCGTGCTGTCGCTCCTCGGGCTCGGCGGGCTCGGCGTGGGGCTCACGCGCGCGCGAGCGGAGCGGCTGCCCGAGGGCGTGCTCGTCGAGCGGCTCGACGTCTCTCGCGCGCTCCAAGGCGAGCTCTGGGGGGTCGTGCGCCAGCTCGCGGACAACTGGCTCGATACGCCGGTGACGCTGCTCGCGAGCGACGAGGCGTTCGAGCGGACGCGGCGGGAGCTGGGGGCGGGCGTCGATATCGAGGCGACGATCCGCGCGATCGAGGCCGGCGGCGCGGGCCGCTACGCGCTCGCGCGGACGGTGTCGCGCGAGCGCGCCGCGGACGTCGTCGGCGAGCTGCGCCAGCAGGTCGATCGATCCCCGATGGCGCCGCTCCGGACCTCGAGCGGCGACGAGCTCGCTGGCCGAGAGGGCCGCGTGCTCGCGGCGGGCGACGCGGTCCGCGCGATCCTGCACGCGCTCGAGGCCGGGGACGTCGTGGTCGAGCTGCCGAGCCGCAGCCTCCCGATCCCCGAGGTCTCGGCGGTGTCGCCGGCGCACGCCGTCTACCTCCACGTCCTCGCGAGCCAGACGACGCGCTACGCCGAGAGCGAGGAGCAGTGGGGGCGCAGGCAAAACATCGTCGTCGCGGCGGCGGCGATCGACGGCCAGGTCATCCGCGCCGGGGGCGAGCTCTCCTTCAACGCCGTCGTCGGCCCGCGCACCATCGAGCGTGGCTACCGCTACGCGGAGGAGCTCTCGAACGGGCGGATCGTGGAGGGCATCGGCGGCGGGATCTGCCAGGTGGCGGCGACCCTCCACGCGGCGGCGCTCCGCGCGGGCTTCGACATCGTCGAGCACCACCCGCACGCGCGCGGCTCGCGCTACATCGAGCTCGGCCTCGACGCGGCGGTCGGCTGGCCGTCGCAGGACCTGGTCGTCCAGAACCCGTTCCCCTTCCCCGTCCGCGTCCGCGCGCAGACCGGCGGCGGCGCGCTCAGCGTCTCGCTCCTCGGCGAGGCGGGAGCGCCCGACGTCTCGGTGAGCGCGACGATCGTCGAGCGGACGCCGCGCGGCGTCGAGCGCCGCCTGCCTACCGACGAGCGCCCCGACGATCCGGGCGTCGACGGCCTCGTCGTGCGCCGCGAGCGGCTCATCACCGAGCGAGGGCGGACGCGCCGCGAGGTGCAGCTCTTGCGCTACCCGGCCGTCCCCGCGCTCGTCGAGGGGGTGCCGTGAGCGTCTTTCCCCGCCTCGATCTCAAGCGGATCGGCGAGTCGATGTCGGCGGCGATGCTCGGCTCGTTCGCGCGGGGGAGCGCGAGCGCGCCCATCGAGGCGAGCCGGCTCGACGAGGCGCTCGATCGCGTGATCGCCACGAGCGCCACGCCGAGCGCGGCCCCGGCGTCCCCGCGCAGCGTCTGGTCGACGCAGGCGAGCCAAGCGCCGCACGCGCGGCGGGCGATCCGCCAGAGCGGGCTCTGGCGCACCGCGCGCGTCGCCCCGGTCGACGCGAGCTTCGACGAGGCGCTCCCGGCGCTCCGCGGCTACCTCGCGCTCCTGCTCCGCTCCTACGCGCGCGCCGAGGAGGCCCTCGAGGCGCTCCGCGCGTCGGCGCGAAGCTCGAGCCGGCCCGACGAGGACGCGCTCACGCGCTGGCTCGTCGAGGCGCGCGCCCTCGCGAGCCGCGACGCGAGCGCCAGCCTCGGCAGCGAGCACGCGCCGTGGGACGCCGCGCCCGTCGGTCGACCGCTCGGCTACGGCGCGCTCCTCGAGGAGCTCCGCGCGCTGC
The DNA here is from genome assembly GCA_039809495.1 of Sandaracinaceae bacterium. Classification (GTDB taxonomy): domain Bacteria; phylum Myxococcota_A; class Polyangia; order Polyangiales; family Sandaracinaceae; genus JAFLCL01. Next base: position 29,144 of record JBDHVC010000055.1, on the reverse strand, counting down.
TCTCCGCGCGCGAGCTCGAGCTGCTCTTCCTCTCGAGGACGCTCGCGCTGCCTCCCGCCGTGGTGGCCAGCGTGCTCGAGGTCGAGCCCGCGGCGGTCGGCGAGGCCCGCGCCTCCAGCCAGGCGTGGATCGCGCTCCAGCTCGGCGATCAGCCCAAGTTTCGAGGGATCGCGATCGAGTCCTGGCTCGACGACGCGCTGCGCCTCGAGCCGCCGCCCGATCCGCTCCGCCTCGACGCGGAGCTCCCGCCGCCGCTCCCGCCGGGCGCCACGCTCGCGGATCGCTACGTCGTCGAGCGCACCGTCGGCGGCGGCGCGTTCGGGCACGTCTATCGCGCGCGCGACCGGCGCGTCCCCACCCACGTCGTCGCGCTCAAGCTGGCCCACCGCCCGTCGCGGACGACCGCGTCGAAGGAGGGAGCGCTCGCCGAGCTCGCGCGGATCGCGTCCGCGTTCCACCCGAGCCTGGTGCAGCTCAAGGAGCACGGCTGGCACGAGGACCGGCTCTGGTTCGCGATGCCCTTCTACGAGGGCGAGACGCTCGAGGAGCGCATCGCGCGCGCGCCGCTCTCGCCCACCGAGGCGGCCGCGCTGCTCGCGCCCATCGCCGAGGCGCTCGCGGCCCTGCACCGCGCGGGGATCCGGCACCAGGACGTCAAGCCCGAGAACATCCTGCTCGCGAAGCTCGACGACGAGCGCACCCTCCCGGTCCTCCTCGATCTGGGCGTCGGGACGAGCAGCGACGACCAGAGCGTCGCGGGGACGCCCGCCTTCTTCGCGCCCGAGCTCGCGCGGCGGCTGATCCACCCGGACGAGGACGTCGCGGTCGACGATCGCTCGGACGTCTTCGCGCTCGCGCTCACGTTCGCCCGCTGCGTCGCGCCCTCGGCGCACGACGAGGAGCCCGACATGGACGGCTTCCTCGCGGCGCGCGCGGAGGCGGCGCCCCGCTTCGATGAGCCCGCGCTTCGCGGCCTGCGTCCGCGGCTCGCGCGCTGGGCCTCGGCCGACGCGCGGTCGCGGCCGAGCGCCGCGGCGTTGGCGCAGGAGCTCGCCGCCCTCGCTTGTGTCGCGCCGACCGACCGCCGCTTCCCTCGCGCGCTCGCGCGCCTCGGGATCGCCTGCGCGCTCGTCCTCTTGGGGCTCGCGCTCGGGCTCGCGGTCGCGTCCTGGCGCCAGCCCACCGAGCCGCGCGCGTCCACGCCGATCGGCGCGCCGCCCTCTCTCGTCGAGCGCGCTCGGCTCGCGGGGCTCGAGGAGCGCGTCGAGGCCGCCGAGGAGCGCGCGCGCGCCCTCGAGGGGCGAGCTGTGCGCTGCGTCGATCCGAGCGCCTCGCGCTGACGCGCCGACGCGGGCGGGATCGGATCCCAACGCGTTTCGTCCCGTGCTAGCCTCACGCGACCACGCGCTTGCTTGGGCGGCGGACCGGGCTTCTCGGCTCGCGGGTAGGTTCGATGCGGAGGATCCATGGCGGACTCGAGCGATGAGAGGGGTGGCGCGAGCGGTTCGTCGACGGCTCGCGAGGTGGGCGAGATCGCCGACCACGCGGGCCAGGCGGCCAAGACGGTGGAGTCCGTGGCGCGCGCCGCGGGCGCCGACGAGGTCGCGAGCGCCGCCCACACGGCCGGTCAGGTCGCCGAGGCCGCGTCGAAGGTCGCGAAGGCCGTCGACGGTGGCGTCGGCGCCGCCCGCACGATGCAGCACGACCCGGTCGGCGGCCTGCTCGGCCTCGCGGGGAACACGGCGCAGGCGCTCGGCGGCGCCGGCGCGCTCGGCGGCGCGGACTCGAAGCTGTCTCAGGCGGCGTCGAAGGCGTCCCAGGCGGTCTCGGCGCTCTCGGACGCGAAGAAGGCGCTCGGCGGCTCGTCCTCCTCGTCCTCCTCGTCGTCATCGAGCCCCGCGACGACCACGGCGTCGGCCACGGGCCTGAGCGAGCAGGCGAGCTGGATCTTCGGCTCGAGGGACACGCTCCACACCCACTATGGCTTCGAGAGCAAGGCGGACGGAGGCATGGGGTGGCGCGTTCGACACGTCACCCTCGAGGAGCGGCTCGACACGCCCTACGAGGCCGTGATCGACCTGACGAACGACGACACCAGCGTCGATCCGCTCGCGCTCCTCGGTCAGCCCGCCACGCTCACGATCGAGCGCCACACACGCCGCGACGTCCACGGCGTCATCCGGCGCGTCGAGCGGGGAGGCTCGGGCGGCTCCGACCGCACGATCGGCGTCCGCGTCCACCTCGTCCCGGCGCTCTGGACGCTCTCGCAGGGCAAGAATTCGCGCATCTTCCAAGAGAAGACCGTCCCCGAGATCCTGAAGGAGGTCCTCGAGGCGGGGCTCGGCGCCCTCCAGCGAGAGCTCTCGCTCGAGCTCCAGGCGAGCTACTCGCCGCGCGAGTACTGCGTGCAGTGGGAGGAGTCGGATCTCGACTTCTGCCGTCGGCTGATGCAGGAGGAGGGGATCTGGTACCGCTTCGAGCACGAGGCCGAGGCGGAGAAGCTGATCCTCGCCGACTCGTCCACCTCGTTCGTCGATCTCGAGACGCAGGACGGCAACCCGGTCTCGTTCTCGCAGCTCTCGCAGGGCTCCGCGCCGTTGGAGTCGATGCTCCGGTTCCGCTCGACGCGCTCGCTCGTGTCGAACGCGATGACGGTGCGCGACTACGACTGGACGCGCCCGAAGGTCGACTTCACGGGTGAGGCGAACCTGATGGGGGACGACGACGCGGCGAGCCCCGACGCGCCGAAGATGGAGAGCTACGTCCACGCCCCCGCGATCCACTTCGCGCAGTACGACGGCTCGTCGTTCCAGGCGCACGACGCCACGAAGCAGGCGGGGCTCCTGCGCGCCCGTCACCGGATCGAGATCGAGTACGCCGCGGGCGAGAGCGAGCTGACCCTCGCCTCGCCGGGCCAGTGGCTCGAGCTCGTCGGGCACCCCGACGCCGAGCTCGACCGCAAGTGGCTGATCGTCTCCGTGCGCCACGAGGGCTCGGGGCCCGCCGAGGCCGGGAGCGAGGCCGGGGGGGTCGAGTACGTCAACCGGCTCGAGCTCGTCCCGAGCGACATCGAGTGGCGCCCGCTCCGCTCGGCGTGGAAGCGGCGCGTCTCGAGCGTCGTCACGGCGACGGTCGTCGGCCCCTCGGGCGAGGAGATCTTCACCGACGAGCACGGGCGCATCAAGGTCCAGTTCCACTGGGACCGAGAGGGCGAGAACGACGAGCACTCGAGCTGCTTCATCCGCTCGATGCAGCCCTGGGGGGGGCACCAGTGGGGCGTCATGTTCCTGCCGCGGATCGGCATGGAGGTCGTCGTCTCGTTCGTCGGCGGCGACATCGATCGCCCCCTCGTGATCGGCAGCGTCTACAACGGCATGAACATGCCGCCCTACGCGCTCCCCGACCACAAGACGCGGAGCACGATCAAGACCAATTCGTCGCCCGGCGGCGACGGCTTCAACGAGCTCCGCTTCGAGGACGCCGCGGGCAACGAGGAGATCTACATCCACGCCCAGAAGGACATGAACGAGCAGGTGCTCAACAACCACTCTCGCTCGGTGGGCGCCGAAGAGACGATCTCCGTGGGGGGCAACCGGACGAAGAGCGTCGACAAGAACGAGACGATCACGATCAAGGGCAGCCAGAAGATCACGATCCAGGGGAGCGGCACCGGGAAGGGCCAGACGATCCAGGGCGGTCAGCTCGACATCACCGGCAAGTACAAGCTCGACGCGAGCGACGAGATCATGGTGCAGGCGCCGAACAAGATCACGCTGACGTGCGGCGGCAGCACGCTGACGATGGAGCCGGGCAAGATCACGATGACCTCGGGCGGCAACGCGACGGTCGTCCTCGACGCGAACGCGCTGATGAAGGCGTCGGGCGGCGGGACGGCCTTCCTCGACGCGAACGCCTTCGTGAAGGGGAACGGCGGAGGCCAGCTCCTGCTCGACGGGAACTGCGCGCTCACGTCGAACGCCAAGAGCACGGTCGTGCTCGACGCGAACGCCGCGATCCAGGGCAGCCCGGGCGGGAAGGCGGTCTTCGACGCGAACGCGCTCGTCCAAGGTGGGACGGCGACGCTCGACGGCAAGACCTCCGCGACCGTCCAGGCGGCGACGTCGACGCTCCAGGGCGGCGCGGGCAGCGTCGAGGCGTCGGGCTCGGGCGTCAACGCCGCCGGCCCGAGCATCTCGATCGCCGGCGCGGGCTCGACGAGCATCTCGGGCGCGGTCGTGAAGATCAACTGAGCGGCGCCGCCCAGGCTCGATGCGCCGCAAATTCGAGGAGCTCAGGGAGAACCTGGAGGAGTTCGTCCAGCAGGACGAGTATCCGATGCTCGTCGTCGGCTGCGTGGCGGAGGAGCTGGCCTACGTCCTCCAGTTCTTCAAGGGGCTGAACGAGACGCACCCCGAGCACTTCCTCGTCTTCTTCCCGCAGCCCTTCCACGACCCTCACGGCTACCTCGACGGCGTCGTCGAGAGCGTGCGCCTCCAGGTCGAGGCCGCGGGGCCGCTCCGCGCGGAGCGCGGCGATCCGCCCTTCCCGCCGCTCCCCGAGGCGCTCGGCGATCGGCGCGCGAGCCCCGAGCGGCGGCTCTTCGACGTCCTCGAGTACCTGCGCTCGCTCCTGCCGGAGGAGGGAGAGCATCGGATCGTCGTCGGGCTCGTCCCGCTCGAGTGCACGGACCGAGCGGGGTACATCCGCCTGCTCGGCTCCATCATGCCCCGCACCGAGGTGCCGCCTTGGATGGAGCGGCTGCGGATCGTCGCCTACGACGATCGGCGCGATCGGCTCCTCGTCGACGCCATGCGCAAGAACGGCGTGGAGTGGGTCCTCACGTTCGAGGTCGACTTCTCCACCCCCGCGCTGACGAGCTCGCTCACGCGAGACGCCGCCGACACCACGCTCCCGACGATGGAGCGGATGATGGCGCTGCTCCAGCTCGCCGCGCTCGACTACTCCTACAAGCGCTACGAGGACGCGATCGAGAAGTACGGCGTCCTCTACACCTACTTCGAGGCGCAGCAGCTCGCCTCGATGCAGGCGATCTGCCTGCTCGGGGTCGGCGACGTGATGCAGGCCCTGGGTCGCCTCGAGGCCGCGAAGGAGACGTACCAGCGAGGCATCGCGCTCGCGATGGAGCACAAGGCGCTCGGCCCGCTCCTCAACCTCCTGCTCTCCATCACCGACTGCGCGCTCGCCCTGCGGCACTACGCCGACGCGGCCAGCTACGCGGAGTCCGGGACGAAGGTCGCCGCGGCCGCCCTGAACCCCTACGCGTACTGCGATCTCCACGAGAAGTGGGGGCAGGCCCTCGTCGCCGACGCCAAGCTCGCCGAGGGGATCGCGATCCTCGAGAAGGCGCGGGAGCTCTGCCGGAAGTACGAGTACTTCCACCGCTGGGGCTCCGTCCTCGAGCGCGAGATCGCGCTCTACCGCGACGCGCGGATGACGAAGGAGCTGCGCGCGGCGGAGGAGGAGCTGCGCGGCGTCCGCGAGCTCGAGCGCCGCGGCCCGGCGGCGCAAGGGGCCTCCTCGAGCGGCGGGTCGTGACGGCGCTCGCTGTCTCGTAGGAGCCGTCGAGGTCGGCGCCTACGGCGTCTCGCGCGCGCTCTGGAGGCAGGCCAGCCGCCACGAGCGCGCGAGCGCGGCGGCGGCGCGCGCGATGTCGTCGTCGGTCGTCGAGCGGCCGAGCGTGAGGCGCACGGAGCCGAGCGCGGCGCGCTCGTCGACGCCCATCGCCAGGATGACGCTCGAGGCGCGCTGCTCGCCCTCGTGACACGCCGAGCCCGTGGACGCCGCGAGCTCGGGCGCTCCCTCGAGGATGTCGTCGCCCGTGGCGTCCGGGAAGCGGACGTTGAGGGTGTTCGGCAGGCGCAGCGCCGGGTGGCCGTTGAGCGCGAGCCCTGGGACGCCCGCCGCGAGCGTGTCCCAGAGCCGATCGCGGAGCGCCCTCACGCGCGCGGCGACGCCCTCGAGGTCTCGCAGGGCCGCCTCGCACGCGGCGCCGAGCCCGACGATCGACGCGACGTTCTCGGTCCCGGGCCGGAGCCCGCCCTCGTGCCCGGCGCCGAGCGCGAACGGCGCGATGGGCGTGCCGCGCTTCACGTAGAGCGCGCCGACGCCCTTCGGGGCGTAGAGCTTGTGGCCCGCGACGGAGAGCAGGTCCACGTCGAGCGCCCGGACCCGCAGAGGGACCTTGCCGACCGACTGCGCGGCGTCGGTGTGAACGATCGCGCCCGCGGCCCGGGCGAGCCGCGCGAGCTCCGCGATGGGCTGGAGCACGCCGGTCTCGTTGTTCGAGTGCATCACGGTGACGAGCGCCGTGTCGCCGTCGATGGCGTCGCGCGCCTCCTCGAGGTCGAGCCGCCCGTCGCGGTCGACGCCGACGCGGGTGACGTCGTGGCCGTGGCGCTCGAGCCACGCGGAGGGGCGCGCCGTCGCCGGGTGCTCGATCACGCTCGTCACGACGTGGCGCTTGCCCTCGAGCGCCTCCGCCACGCCTCGGATGGCGAGGTTGTTCGCCTCGGTCCCGCCCGAGGTGAACACCACCTCGCTCGCGTCACAGCCGAGGAGCGCCGCGACCTGCTCGCGCGCGTGGGCGATCGCGGCGCTCGCGCGGGCGCCGTAGACGTGCCCGCTCGAGGGGTTGCCGAAGTGCTCGGAGAGGAACGGGAGCATCGCGTCGACGACCTCGCCTAGGAGCGGCGTCGTCGCGTTGTGGTCGAGGTAGATGGGATCGCTCGTGGTCATCGGGCACGCTCGAAGCGGCGGGCCGCGCGGCGCGCCTCGCTCGACGGATGCACGCCGCGCGCGCGAGAGACCTCGCCTCCGCGCCTCGCGCGTCGCGTCGTCTCTCCGTGCTCGCGCTCGGTGGCGCTCGTGGCTCGCACGGCGCTGAGCATTCGACGACTCGCGCGAGCGGGCAATCGTCCTTCACGCTCCTCGCCTCCGCGCCTCGCGCGGCGCGCCGAGGCCGCGCGGGCGCTCGCGGCCCAGGGACCGAGCGCTGCTGGGCCACCGTGACCCCTCCACGCGCGCCCCGTCCCCGTGTTACCCTCGCGGGCGCGTGTCGATCGGCGACCCTGACCCGTCGGCTCACCGACCGGCTTCCACGCGGAGGAACCATGACGGACGCGAGCGACGAGAGGGTGGAAGCGATCGACTCGCCCGCGCTCGCGTGTGAGGCGCGCCCGGCTCACGCGGAGCGACCGTCGGTTCGCGCTCGATCCGCGCGCGCGCGGCGAGGCGGGGCATGACGGAAGGCGTCGACCGGGGCTCGGGCTCGAGCGCGGCCGGCAAGGGCTCGCACGAGGGCGGCGCCAAGCCCGCGAAGGCGCCGCCGCCTCACCCGCCGGAGCTGATCGCGCCGACGGGCAGCCCCGGGGTCAACTGCGTCGTCGACGTCATCAACAAGACGGCCGCGCCGTTCATGAGCGCGCCGCCGCCCGAGCAGGGCGCGGCGGGCTGGGTGGCGGCGGGGCTCGGCGGCGTGCTCGGCGTGATCGGGGCGCCGCAGCAGATCATCGACACGGCGTTCGCGGCGCTCACGGCGCCGATCGCGGCGGCGTTCCCGGGGATGCCGGCCATGACGCTGCTCGGGATGCACATCGGGCCGCCGCACGCGCACACGCACCCGCCCTCGCTCATCCCGCCCGCGCCTCCCGTGCCGCTGCCCTCGATCGGGATGCTGCTCGGCGCCGGCTCGGTCACGGTGCTCGTCGGGGGCCTGCCCGCGGCGCGAGCGGGCGACATCGGCCTCGCCGTCACGTGCGGCTCGCTCGCGCCCCCGTTCGAGGTCTACACCGGCTCGAGCAACGTGTTCTTCGGGGGTGCTCGCGCCGCTCGCCTCGGAGACATCACCAAGCACTGCAACCCGACGTCGATGGGGGCGTTCTCCAGCGTCATGGGGGCGCTCGGCGTCGTGGCTGGCGCGGCGGGCGCGATCGCGACGGGCAACGCGTGGGCCGGCGCGCAGGCCGCGGCCGACGCCGCCGTGCTCGCCGTCAAGCTCCTCGCCGGGAAGGATCCCGGGATCCCGCCGGGCTACGGGATGCTGGTGGGCCCGCCGGTCCCCAACGTCCTCGTCGGCGGCTTCCCGTGCCCGCCCATCGGCGAGATGGCGGTGCAGGGGCTGATGAAGGCGCTCAAGTCCGTCGCCAAGGCGGTGCGCGGCAAGTGGAACGCGCGCCGCGGCAACGCCCACCAGTGCAACGGCGGCGAGCCGATCTACCTCATCACCGGCGAGAACTTCGGCACCTACGTCGACTTCGTCTCGAGCGGCCTCTTCCGGTGGGAGCGGCACTACACGACGGCGCACCATCGTCAGGACGGCCCGCTCGGCCACGGCAGCCGCCACCTCTACCAGCGCAGCCTGCGCGTGCGCCTGCACAAGGCGATCTTCACCGACTGGGACGGACAAGAGTTCGAGTTCCCGCGCTTCCGCAAGGGCAGCGACGTCGCGAAGAGCAATGGCTACGTCCTTCGGCGCCTGCGGCGCGGCCGATACCAGATCTCCTACCGCGACGAGCCCGTGATGGAGTTCTCCGGCGGCGAGTACGACGGGCTCTATCCGCTCAAGAAGCTGATCACGAAGGGCGGCGAGCTCGAGCTCGGCTACGACGAGACGGGCCGCCTCGCGACCTTCACCGAGTGGCAGTGGGAGCCGCGCCGAGAGACGCGCTACGAGCTCCGCTACGACCGCGACGGTCACGTCACGGATCTCTACGAGCTCCCGCACGTGCCCTTCGGCTCCACCGCGAGCCCGGAGCCCACCCTGCGCGCGGCGTACGCGTACTCGCGCGCCGGCGACCTGACGGAGGCGCGCGACGCGGTGGGGGGCAAGTGGCGCTACGAGCTCGACTGGTTCCATCGGCTCGTGAAGCAGACGGATCCGAACGGCTACGTCTACGCGTACAGGTACGACGCCGCGAGCCGCTGCGTGTGGTGCTCCGGCGAGGACGGCCTCTGGGAGAGCGAGATCCGCTACTACCCCGAGGACAAGAAGACCGTCTACGTCGACGCCGAGAAGGCGACGTGGGAGTACCACTACGACGACGACGGCTTCCTGCGCACCCTCGTCGATCCCTACGGCGGCGAGCTCGTCCGCGTACGCGACGATGACGGGAAGGTCGTCGAGCTCATCGACTCGGGGGGGCGCGTCGTCCGCAACCTCTACGACGCGGACGGCGCGAACGTCGGTCGCGTGGATCAGTTCGGCTACCAGTTCCCGACGGAGCTCGAGGCGCCCGCCCTCGGCGACCCCTTCGAGCGCACGCTCCCGAGCACGCCCGTCGCGCGCCTCTACGATGGGATCCTGCTCCTCGCCATCGAGGCCTCGCGCGGCGCCGCGGGCCCCCTCTTCGAGCGCGTCCCGCTCGGCTTCAGGCAGTGGGTGCCGGGCACGTTCACGCTGCGGCCCGCCGAGCCCCTGCCGCTCGCCGAGCCGCGCGTCGAGAAGGACGCGCTCGGCCGCACGACGCTCGAGGAGGATCCCCTCGGCCGCCGCGTCGAGCGCTCGTACGACGCGGCGGGCAACCTCGTCGCCGAGGTCGACGCCGACGGGCGTCGCCGCGAGCAGCGGGTCACCTCCTGGAACCTGATCGGCGAAGCGCGCTCCGCCGTGGGCGACGTGACGCGCTTCCGGTACTCGAGGCGAGAGGAGCTCGTCAGCGTCGTCGACGCGAACGGCAACGCGACCCTCTTCGACTACGACCACAAGGATCGCCTCGTCCGCGTCTCGCGGATGGGGAAGGTCCGCGAGACCTACGAGTACGACGTCGGCGATCGGTTCGTGCGCAAGCGCGACGGCGAGGGCCACGTCCTCTTCGAGAACGAGCACGATCCCGTCAGCCACTTCGTCGCCGTGCGCAGGCTCGCGAGCGGCGGGGAGCACCGCTATCGCTACGACCGCTCGGGCAACCTCGTCGAGGCGTCGACGGAGCGGCACGAGGTGACGCTCCTCCGAGACGCCCTCGGGCGAGCGACGTGGGACCTCGTCGACGGCGAAGGCGTCGTCCACCGCCACCGCCTGGGTCGAGGGCGGATCACGCGGATCCTCGATCGGTTCGCGCTCGAGACGCTCGATCGCGGCCGCGAGGCGACGCGGCTCGTCGCGCCCGACGGGAGCACGACGGACCTCACGGTCGACGAGACGGGGCTCGTGCTCCGCCACGCCGCGAACGGCACCCAGGAGCTGACCCAGTACGACGACCGCGGCCGGCTCGTCGCGCGGATGCTGTGGTACGGCGCGTCGGGCGCCGAGCGCGGCTGGACGCAGCGCTACGACTGGTCGCACGAGGGAGAGCTCCGCCGCGTCGTGGACAGCATGCGGGGGACGACGGCGTATCACTACGACGCCGCGCATCGGCTGATCGGCGAGACGACGACGAACGGGGAGAGCCTCGAGTACGTCCTCGACGGCGCGGACGTCCTGCTCTCGAAGCCCGACGTCGGCCGGATGGAGCTCGGGTCGGGCAACCGCCTCCTCGCGAGCGACGCGGAGACGTTCGCGTACGACGCGCGCGATCACCTCGCGGTCCGTCGCCACCGCCTGACGGGCGCCGAGACGCGCTACGTCTACGACGCGTTCGACCTGCTCGTCGCGATCGAGCGGGGCGGGGGCGAGCGCTCGAGCTTCGAGTACGACGCCCTCGGCCGGCGGCTCGTGGCGCGACACGGCGACGCGGTGCGAAGCTTCGTGTGGGACGGCGATCGGCTCGCCGCCGAGGTGGCGCCCGACGGCACCCTCCGCATCTACCAGTACGCGTCGGCGTCCGCGCTCGTGCCCGTCTCGTTCACGGACTACGCGAGCGTCGACGCGCCGCCCGAGGAGGGCCGGAGCTACCAGCTCTTCGCCGATCCGGCGGGGCAGCCGCTCGTCGTCCAGGACGCGCGCGGTGACGTCGTGTGGATGGCGACGCGGGTCGATCCCTATGGCCGCATCGAGGTGGCGCCGGGCGCGCGGATCGAGCTGAACCTCCGCTGGCCTGGGCACTACCTCGATCCCGAGGTGGGCCTCCACTACAACCGCTACCGCTACTACGACCCGCTGCTCGGTCGCTACCTCCAGTCCGATCCCCTCGGCTACGCGGGCAGCGAGCACAACCTCTACGGCGCGCCGACGAACCCGCTCGCGGACGTCGACGTCCTCGGCCTCGACCACCCGAACATCACGCGGAACCGGAACAACCGGAGGGAGTCGCGCGACAACGACGGGAAGGAAGGGTCGGGCTTCAAGCGGGTGCGGCCCGGCTCTCCAGATGGGAAGGTCGAGCCCCTCGAGCTGACCGGGAGCCAGCGCAACCGGCTGAAGAACGCCTATGACAACCACCTCAAGGCGGCCGACAAGGCGACGGGGCGCTTCAAGGGGATCGATCCCGGAGATCTCGAGCTCGCTCGGACGTCTGGCGCGTCGAAGAAGCAGATCGCCGCTCGCGAGCGGGTCCTCGAGGCCTTCGTGCACCCGGAGCCGGTCGGGAACCACATCAACGGCCACGACCTGACCCAGCCGATGTTCATCGGCCCGCCGCCGCCCGCGCCGGTCCATCAGGCCCAGTACCAGGTCGACCAGAGCAGGCCTCCGGGCCAGTACTTCGCGAACCAAGGGTTCAGCCCCGACGAGCTCGGGATCGCGAGCGCGGCGGGCAACCCTCCGGTGCCCAAGACCGCCTTCCCGACCCAGAACGACCCCAACACCCCCTATCTCCAGAGCGTCTCGGCCGCGACGTACGACACGTGGTCCCAGAAAGGCAACGACATCTGGACCCACGGCGGGGGCATTCAGCGCGTCTATCCGCGCTCGCGCGGTGGCACGAGCTGGCTCTGAGGGGACACCGACCGAGGTATCATGGCGATTCGCAAGAAGCGGGTGATCACGTCCTTCGCCGAGTTCTTCGACGCGCTCGACGCGAGCCTGGCGTACGTCGAGTCGCCGGACTTCTACCACCCAGCGCTCCAGCCCGGCCTGCGCTCGGAGCTCCTCGCCGTCCGAGCGTGGACGGCGCGTGGTCGCACGCCGCTCGTCGCCGAGCGCGTGAGCCTCTCCTTCGTGTGGGCGCTGGCTCGCGCGCGTGACGGTGGGCCTCCCGAGCCGCCCGCGCACCAGGCGCGGCTCGACCGAGCGGCCGCGGTGATCGCGTTCTTCGCGGAGTGGCCTCGCGACGACGACGACGCCAAGGCGGAGTACGAACGGCTCGGCACCATGCCGAGGAGGCCGGGGCCGAGGGCGCTCCGAGCCGTCCTCGAGCACCTCGAGGCGGCGCTCGCGCAGCTCCCCGAGGCGGCGGTTCGGCCTCCCGCGTCCGCGTTCGAGAGCGCGGAGCCGCTCATGCGGGACGCGATGACGACGCCCCAGTGGGCGTACTGGGTCCTCGTGCCGCGCCTCCAGGGCATGATCGAGGGGAAGGATCGACCGCCCTCGACGAGCCAGCTCACGAAGCTCGTGCGCGGCCTCGCCGACGACGAGGCGACGTGGCCCCTCCTCTACGCCATCGGAGAGCTCGACGACGTGTTCGTCGTGAACAGCGTCGACTGCCCGGACGACGACTCGTACGTCCAGGACGAGGACTACGACGACTTCGACGAGGACGACGAGGACGACGACTTCGACGAGGACGACGAGGGCGACGAGGGCGACGAGGACGGCGAGGGCGACGAGGACGACGGCTGATCCGCGCGGCCGAGCGCGCGCGAGCCCGATCGCGACGCGGGCACGCCGTCAGCTCGAGAGGACGCGCGCGACGAGCTCCGCTGGGAGGTAGGGAGGCGTGCGCGACGCGCGCGCGGCGTGGCGGATCTGCTCCGGGCTGTGTGCGCCGACGAGGGCGCACGAGACGAGGGGGCTCGAGAGGACGTAGCGGAGCGCGCCCGTCGCCAGGTCGGGCACGTCGCCCGTGACGAGGAAGCGGTAGCGCTCGATCTCCTCGACGCGCTTGGCCCACGCCTCGGGGCTCCAGCGCTCGCTGCGGTGGTCGTCCTTCGCGAACTCCGTCGCGCGATCGAAGCGCCCCGAGAGCGTGCCGTAGAGCAGCGGCGAGCGCGCGATCACCCCGACGCTCCGCGCGCGCAGCGCCGCGTCGAGCTCGCGGAGCGTGCGCCGGTGGACGAGGTTGTGGGCGAAGGCGAGCGCGCCCGCGCCGTGATCCATCGCGATGCGCGCCTCGCCGACCGTCCCGACCGAGGCGCCCCACGCGCGGACGAGGCCGCGCTCGGCGAGGTCCGCCATCGCCTTCGCGTAGCCGTCGTCGAGCAATTCCTTCGCGCTCGCGCCGTGCACGAGGAGCACGTCGAAGCGCTCGACGCCGAGCCGTGCGAGCGACTGCTCCGCGTCGCGCACCATCGCGAACGGGTCCATCCGCGCGACCACGCGCTCCTCGACGAGCGCGCGCCCCACCCGCCCGATGATCACCGCGTCGCGCCGCCGCTCGCCGAGCGCCTCGCCGAGCCGCCGCTCCGCCTCGCCGTGCCCCGCGTTGCTCGGGGCCCAGAGCGACGCGACGTCGAACGTCGTCACGCCCACGTCCCACGCCGCCTCGACCGTCCGCTCGAGCGCGTCCTCATCGACCGGTCCGTACGCGTGCGCCAAGAGGCCCCACGTCCCGAGCGCGATCTCCGAGACCTCGACGTCGCTCGCGCCCAGCCTGCGGCGCGCGACGCGGGGCCCTCGCTCTCCCTTCGTCGAGGCGCCGTCGACGATGGCTCCGCTCGGATCATCCATCATGGCGGCCGGAGGCTCCCACGAAGGCGCTCACCTCACCAGCGCCCCGCGGACCTACGCAGACGCCGCTCGCGCCGGGTTGCTCCGCGCCTCGCGCGCGGACTAGAAGACCTCGTGATCAAGTACCTCGGCTCGAAGCGCCTGCTCGTCCCGGCCATCGTGGACATCGTCCGCTCGTTCTCGGGCGCTCGGAGCGTGCTCGACCTCTTCTCGGGCACCTCGCGCGTCGGACACGGCCTGAAGAAGGCGGGCTACCGCGTCGTGTCGAACGACCACAACGCCTACGCCTCGACGCTCGCGCGCTGCTACGTCGAGGCGGACCGCGAGGACGTGCTCGAGGACGCCGAGCGGCTCGTGCGCGAGCTGAACGCTCTACCGGGCCGCGCCGGCTACTTCACCCAGACGTTCTGCGTCGAGAGCCGCTTCTTCCAGCCGAAGAACGGCGAGCGGATCGACCGGATCCGCGAGGCGATCACGGAGCGCTCGCTCGCGCCCGCGCTCGAGGCCGTGCTCCTCACCTCGCTGATGGAGGCGGCCGATCGCGTCGACTCCACGACGGGCGTGCAGATGGCCTATCTGAAGGGGTGGGCGCAGCGCTCCTTCAACGACCTCGAGCTCCGCGTGCCCGAGGTCCTCCCGCGCGCTCCGCACGGGAAGGGCCTCGCGATGGAGCGAGAGGCCCTCGACGCGGCTCGCGCCGTCGAGGTCGACGTCGCCTACCTCGATCCCCCGTACAACCACCACAAGTACCTCGGCAACTACCACGTCTGGGAGTCGCTCGTGCGCTGGGACAAGCCCGAGGTCTACGGCGTCGCGCGCAAGCGCGTGGACTGCCGCGACCGCGCGAGCGTCTTCAATTCGAAGCCGCGCTTCGAGGCGGCGTTCTCGGAGCTGATCGCGGCGGTGCGCGCGCGGTGGATCATCGTCTCGTTCAGCGACGAGGGCTACCTCACGCGCGAGGCGATCGAGCGCCTGCTCTCCACGCGTGGCCCCGTGCGGACGATCGAGCGCGACTTCAAGCGCTACGTCGGCGCGCAGATCGGGATCTACAGCCCCGCGGGCGAGAAGGTCGGCGCCGTGAGCCACCTCCGGAACCGCGAGTTCCTCTACATCGTCGACACCGAGGCGCGCGCCGCGAGCGTGGGCTCTTCGCCCTCGAGCCCGAGCTGACGACGGGCCTCGCTCGGCGCGACGAGGCGAGCCTGGGCGCGACGCGCGCTCGCTCGAGCCACGGCACGAGTCCGTCGCGCGGGCTCGCGCGGCCCCTTCGTCACCCCCCGACGTGCGTCGCGGGCCGGCCCTCGAGGGTGCACGCGATCTGCTCGAGGCTGCGCTGGATCGCGACGCCGTGCGTGAGGAGCACCAGGTAGCCCAGGCGCGAGGTGATCGCTCGAACCTGCGCCCCTCCCCCGACGATGTGGAGGCTCTGCTCGGCCTCGACGAGCGGGACGAGGGCGGGCGCGAGCGCCGCGGCGAGGCGGGGATCGTCGGTCTTCACGATGAAGTGGGCGTCGGCGACCGCGTTCCCCGTCGGCTGCGGCCGGAGGGTCGTCTGCGGCTTGATCCCGATGTAGGAGGGGATGTTGCGGCCGAGGATCTCGAAGGCGGGCGCCTGGACCTGGAGCGCCGCCCCGAGGCTGAAGTCGAACCACTCGGTCGTCGTGTGCTCGAGGACCCCTTGGCGGAGCTCGGTGTGCTGCTCGTAGTTGAGGTCGTAGGGCCTCCCCCACACGACGCCCTGGGCGTGCGCGCCGCTGTCCCGGTCTCGATCGCCCATGAGCGTGCCGACGACGCCGCCCGCGGCCTGGCTCCGGCTCTGCTGGTGCGCCGTGTGGAGGGTCACCATGTCCTGCATCGGGTCGCCCTTCGTGATCTGGAGGCCGAGCTCCTGCGCGAGGGTGCCGAGCGTCTTCGAGTAGCCGCCCGCGGTGCCCGTGCCGCGGAGCATCCGCATCACGAAGAACGCTCCGAGCATGACGAAGATCGCGACGACCGGTATCAGCGACGAAAACGGAATGCTGCTCACAGACCCCTCCTTACGACTCGTGCATCACGTTCAGGCGGAACACGCGCGTCGGTGGAGGCCACCGCCCCGCCGAGCCTGCGCGCCCAGGCTCTCCTCATCGCGTCGAGCGGAGCGCGCCGTCAGCCGGGCAGCCCCGCGTGGTTCACGATGACGCTCGACTGCGCCTCGAAGCCCGAGAGCGCGTCGCTGAGGACGATCATCGCGCCGCTCCGGAGCGTGACCTCGACGAAGAACCTCGTCCCCCACGAGCTGTACTCGCGCACCGCTCGCGCGCTCTCGATCTCCGACCAGCGCACGGTCCGCGTGCCCGTCAGGCGCCGGATGACGAAGCCCCCCTCGTAGATGCCGAGGCTCTGGCGCCAGAGCCACACGCTCCGCACGAAGAGGCCGAGGCCGACCACGAAGACGAGGACCGCGCTGCCGAACGCCGTCACGTCGATGACGTGCTCGAGCAGCGCCCGCACGCCCGCCACCGCCTGGGCGATCCCGGCGAGGAAGCAGATCACCATGATGACGAGGAGCCACTTGCCCGAGAGCACGCCGCCGTGGTGCTCGGAGAGGAGGTGACCGAGCGAGGGCTCCTCCCTCGGCATGGGCGTGAGCGCAGAAACCGTGTTCGCCATGAGCGACCTCGATCGCAATTCTCCCTCGGTGTCGGCCGCTCGGAGCATCCGTTGCGGCCTCGACCTGGCGATCCCCCCCAACAGAGGGCTCGCGCGCTCGCGCGTGGGCTCGTCGCGCCACACCGAGCGATCGAACGTCGCGCGTTCTATGTCTCCCTCAGAGCGGATGCAAGCTCGCGCCGCGCGGTGAGCGCCCGATCAGGGCGCGTCCTCGCGGTGGAGCGAGAACCCGCAGCTCTTACAGAACCTCGCGCCGTCGGCGTGGAACGGGTCGTGGCAGCTGCGGCAGACCTGCGTGTTCTTCTGGGGCTCCGGGAAGGCGTCACCCGAGCGCACGGCCTCGGCGGCGATGAAGCCCGTCGGGACCGCGATGACGCCGTAGCCGATGATCATCACGATCGAGGAGAGGAGCTTGCCGAGCGGCGTCACGGGCGCGATGTCGCCGTAACCGACGGTCGTGAGCGTGACGACGGCCCAGTAGATGCTCGTCGGGATGTCGGTGAAGCCCGTGTCGGGCTCCTGGCCCTCGATGACGTACATCGCCGAGCCGATCACCACGACCATCAGCGTCATGAAGGACAGGAAGACGACGATCTTCGCGCGCGCGCGGTGGAGCGCGTTCAGGATGGTGCTCCCGCCGCGCAGGAACTGCGTCAGCTTGAAGATGCGGAAGATCCGGAGCAGCCGGAGGATGCGCAGGCTCGCGAGCGCCCGCGTCGCTGGGTAGAAGACCCCGAGATACGTCGGCGCGATGCTCAGGAGATCGACGAGGCCGTAGAAGCTGAGGATGTAGCGCCAGGGGCGCCTCACGCAGTAGACGCGGAGCAGGTACTCGACCGTGAAGAGGGCGGTGACGATCCCCTCGAAGACGACGAGGACGGTGTGGTAGCGCGCGTTGAACGAGTGGACCGACTCCAGGGTCACGAGGGCGACGCTGACGAGGATGAGCGCGAGGAGCGCGACGTCGAACACCTTGCCGCGATCGGTGTCGGCCTCGAAGATGATCTCGAAGATCTTCTCCTTGCGTCGGTCGTTCGAGCCGCGCTCGAGTTTCGGGAACAGGAAGCTCATCGAGGATCCTCGGTCGGGGGGCGCAGGCGCGCGGGGAGAAGGCGGCTATGCTCGCGCGAGCATGAAGCTCTCCATCGAGACGATCGAGGATACCCTGCGCGCCGCGCTCGCCCCGAGCGAGCTCCGCGTCGAGGACGACAGCCACCACCACGTC
The DNA here is from genome assembly GCA_039809495.1 of Sandaracinaceae bacterium. Classification (GTDB taxonomy): domain Bacteria; phylum Myxococcota_A; class Polyangia; order Polyangiales; family Sandaracinaceae; genus JAFLCL01. The sequence goes on along the minus strand of JBDHVC010000055.1, from coordinate 11,550 downwards.
GGCCACGCGGGCGCGAAGGAGGGCGGTCACTACCGGGTCTACGTCGTCGCCCCGATCTTCGAGGGGATGAGCGCGCTCGATCGGCACCGCGCCGTGTTCAAGCCCTTCGAGGCCAAATTCGGGCGAGGGATCCACGCGCTCCAGATCACGGCGCGCGCTCCGAGCGAGGTCCGATAGGGGGCTCGCGCTAGCTCGACGTCGGCGCGCCGCAGTTCGGGCAGCGCTCGAGCTCGCGCGGGTAGGGGCTCGCGCAGTAGGAGCAGCTCACGCGCCCGACGCCGTCGCTCGTGCGCTGGAGCTCTGGGTAGCGCGCCTCGAGCTCGTAGGAGCTCATGCGGTCGTCCTCCGCCGCGGGCGACCAGATCACCTCGAGGGCGACGAGGTCCGTGAAGCGCGCTGGCGCGAGGGTCGCGAGCACCTCGCCCGCGCCGCTCGCGTCGAGGCGCTCGGGCGGCGGCGGCCGCGGCGTCGAGCACGCGACGAGGACGCTGACGACGACGAGGCCCTCGCCCTCCTCGGGGCGCGCCTGGAAGCTCCCCGCGTCGATCGCCTGGCCGTTGCGGTAGAGTTCCTTCTGGAAGCGCGCGCGGAGATCCCGCGCGCGCCGCTCGAAGAACGCGCGCGGATCGCCCTCGGGGTCGATCTCCCACATCATGTAGCGCGCGGCGCCGAGCCGCTGCCGGAGCAGCCTCGAGAGCTCGGTGAGGACGATGTGGCGCCCCATGAAGGAGCCGAGGTCCTGCTCGCCCGCGAGCTCGGCGAGGGAGCGCTGGAGCTCGGCGCGGACGGTCCAGTCGAACGCGATGGAGACCCGGATCGCGCGGCTGCGCCGCCGGCGCAACCAGCCCATCGCGCGCCGGAACGCCGCGGCGATGCGGACGCGCAGGAGGATGGGGAGCATGACGGCGAGCTGGAAGAAGAGTACGGGGATCGCGCAGCAGACGAACGCCCCGATCGGCGCTGGGCCCTGACCATACGTGAGGAGGCGCGAGGGGTCCTCGCGGAGCTCGGGCGCGCGCCGCCAGCCGCGCTCGCCGGGCGGTGTGGGCGCGGGCGGCTCGGCGGTCACGTCGTACGCCTCGTCGCGCGAGGGGTAGGGCGGGGCCTCGGGGAAGCTCAGCTCGCGGGCTCGCTCGTGGGGCGGGAGCGCCAGCTTGCGGGCGCGCTCGCGGGCGATCCGCTCCTCCTCCTCGCGCCGCCTGCGCTCCTCCTCCTCGCGCCGCCTGCGCTCCTCCTCCTCGCGCCGCCTGCGCTCCTCCTCCTCGCGCCGCCTGCGCTCCTCCTCCTCGCGCTGGCGCGCGGCCCAGTCGTCGCCCGACGAGCCGCCGCCCGACCACCCTCCGCCGCCTCCGCCTCCTCCACCACCGCCTCCCCAGCTCGAGCCGCCGAAGCTGCCGCCGCTCTCCTGCGCGATCGCCCTCGGACCCGAGCGCGCGAGGCCCAGGAGCGCGAGCGCGAGGGTGATCGCGAGCAGCGCCGAGCGCCCGAGGCGGCGCGTCCCCCGGAGCGATCGCGAAGCTCGCCTCCGCTCGTCGTGCCGCGCGGGCCTCACGCCGCGGACGCTAACACGCGCGCGAGCGGCGCTGGTAGAGTCGTCGCTCGTGATGCGCCCGGGGCCGACCATCGTCATCGCGTACGTCCGCCGCGGCCTGCCGCTCATCGCGCTCGCGCTGGCCACCACGATCTCGCTCATCACCGGTGCGACGTTCGCGTGGCTCGCGCGGCCCACGATCGCCTTCGTCGAGCCCGCCGCGCTCACGCGCCTCCACGCGGGCGAGGTTGCGCTCGCCCGAGAGGCCGGGCTCACGACGCTCGTCGAAGAGGGCGACGCGAGCGAGGGGCCCTTCGTGCGAGACGTCCCGCTCTCCGCGGGCGAGTGCGTGGCGCTCGTCGCCTCGCTCGAGGGGAGCGCGCGCTTCACCGAGATCACCCTCGGCCCGCCGACCTTCGCGAACCCCCCGGCGTCGGATGACGTCGTCGTCCACCGTGCGCGGTGCGCGGCCTTCGCCACCACGATCCACGTCGCGCTCGCGTGGGGCGAGGCCTCGGCCAACGCGCCCGCGCGGCTACGCTTCACGATCCTCCGCGGCCGCGTCGCGACGCCGCGCGCGTACGCGGCGCTCGTCACCACGACCGAGGATCGCGCGCGCCTCGACGCGGAGGCCGTGCGCGCTCGGCTCGCGTCTCTCGGCGGGGACGAGCTCGCCCCTCCCGTCGTGATCCTGCGCGAGCGCGCCACGGTCCTGCCGAGCGAGCGCGCGAGCCTCGCCGCGGCCCGCGCCATCACGGGTCGCGCCGGCGTCGTCCCCCGCCTCGACCAAGACGAGGGGAGCACCGATCCCTTCACGCGCCCAGGCGAGCGGGAGATCGCGCCGCGCGCGCTCACGTCCCAGGGGTACGCGCGCCTGCTCCTCGTGCTCGACGCGGGCGCGCTCGAGGCCGCTCACGGCGGGGCGTGCCTCGACGTGATCCTCGCGCGGCTCGACGACCCGCTCGCACCGACGCCGCTCCGGCGCGTCGCGATCCCGAGCCTCGAGGAGGTCCTCGTGCCGAGCGCCGATGGGGCGATCGCGCGCGACAGCGTCTGCGTCGAGGAGGGCCTCTACGCCTACGTCGTCGGCGAAGACGTCGGGGCGAGCTATCTGCTCTCCGTGCGGGCGCGTCCGGGCGAGCGCGTCGCGACCGCGCGCCCCTCGCGCTTCTCGGAGGGATCGGGGGCCACCGTCGCGACGCTCGAGCCGACGATCGTCGCCACCTCGCGCGCCGCGTGCGCCTCCGGGGACGCGAGCGCGTGCCACCTTTGGGCCGCGCTCGCCGACGCCGAGGTGTTCGGCGCGGGCGTCGTCCGGGAGCCGCTCGAGCGCGGCTGCGCGCTCGGGGACGCGGGCGCCTGCGATCGCCTCGCCGCCATCTACGCCGCGTCGAGCGAGCCACGCCTCATGGAGAGCTCCGAGCGCCGCGCCTGCGCCCTGGGCCGCGCCGACGCGTGCCTGCGCCGCGCCGCTCGCTTTCGCGACGAGGATCGCTTCCAAGAGGCGTACGAGACCTACGCGTTCCTCTGCGCGCGGCCGGGCGGGAGCGAGGGCTGCGCGGGCGCCGGGACGATGCGCGAGTGGCAGCTCGCCCCCTCGGGCGCGAGCGAGGCCGGCCCTGCGCCGAGCGCGCCACCCTGATCCCCCACGGTCGGGATCAGGTCGACTGACCCCGGCCGTGGATCCACGTGAGCCTCTCCACTTGCCGAGCGATCGCGCCTCCGCGGGGCGGATCACGTCGAGCGTCGCGCGCCGTCACGCGCTCGGATCTTGGGGCGCGCCGCAGTGGGGGCAGAACCGGAGCTCGGCGGGGAGCGGCCCGTGGCAGTGCTGGCACGTCGTCCGGCCCACGCCGCCGCGGATCCGCTGGAGCTCGGGGTAGATCGCCTCGAGCTCGTAGGAGCTCATCCGGTCTTCCTCGCTCGCGGGAGACCAGACGACCTCGAGCGCGCGCACGGCGAGCTCGGGGAAGTCCTGGCGGAGCACGTCGAGGGCCCGCTCCCTCGGCGCCGCCGCGACGCTCCACGCGAGGGCGTCGATGCCGTCCTCGAACGCGACGACGACGCTGACGACGACGAGCCCCTCGCCCTCCTCCTCCCGCGGCTGGATCGTGAGCTCGTCGGGGTGCGTCGTGTTCCGGACGAGCTCCCGCTTGTAGCGCGCGCGCAGGCTCATCGTCTCCTCCTCGAACCACGCGCGAGGGAAGCCGGGCGGCGCCTCCACCCAGCCGACGTAGCGGATGGCGTCCGGGTGCGCGGCGAGCGTGTGGAGGACCTCGCGCGCGCTCGCGCCGAGCCCCGCTCGGGTCTGGAGATCGAGCCGGCGCGGCAGCTCCGCGAGGGCGCGCTGGATCTCCGCGCGCGCCGACCAGTCGAAGCCGAGCGAGAGGCGGAACGCGTAGCGCGGGCTCGGGCCGGAGCCCGCCTCGTCCTCCCGCTTCCGCGACGAGCGGGGCACGAACGTGAAGAGGAAGATCGTGGCGAGCGTGGCGGCGACCGCGAAGAAGACCCCACCGACGAAGCTCTCGAGCGAGAGCATGCTCCCGTGGACGACCCGCGTCCCCGCTGGCGTGAAGCTCGGCGCGAGGCTCCGCTCGTCGACCCGCGGCGCCCTCTCCTCGCGCCTCGGCGCGACGGCCGGCGCGACGCGCGGATCGAAGCGAGCCGCGAGGGTCGGAGGCGGCGGCGTCGCCGGCCACGCGAGCGCTCGCGCGCGCTCGTGGGGCGACATCGCGAGGAGGATCTCTCGCTCGCTCGGCGCGCGATCCTCGTAGGACGGCAGGGGGTGGTGATCGGAGGGGCGCGGCGACGGCGGCGAGAAGCCCGAGCCCCCGCCGCGGGAGGAGCCCCAGTCCGAGCCCCGATCCGAGCCCCGGTCCGAGCCCCGGTCCGAGCCCCGGTCCGAGCCCCAGTCCGAGCCCCAGCTCGAGCCGCCCGCGCTCGAGCCGCCCGCGCTCGAGCTGCCCCCGCTCGAGCCGGACGAGCTCCAGTCCGAGCCGCCGAAGCTGCCGCCGCCGATCTGCGCCCATCCGGCGGCGGGGACCGCCGCCGAGAGTGTGATCGCGAAGAGCAGCCACCCGATCCTCGCGAGCGCCCCACGCCGCGCGACGATCGAGGCGCACCCGCGCGGAGGCGCGGCGCGATCGCGAGAAGGCAGGCTCCGCACGCCTCGAGTGTAGCCGTCGCGCGCCCTAAGGTGGTAGCGTCGCGCGAGGTGGACGGCTGCCTCGACCCGGTGCCTGCCGTGGGATCCGACGCCCCTCCGATCGTCGTCGCGGTCGTCGCCGTGGTGTCGTTCGTCCTCGGCGTCGGCGGGGTCGGGTACCTCCTGCGTCCAGCGGTCCGCGTCGTCGAGCCCACCGCGCTCGACGCGGCGCACCGCGCCGAGGTCGCTCGGGCGCGCGCGATGGGCTTCTCGGACGTCGTCGAGGACGCCTCGACGACCGACTTCGTCGACCGCCGGCTCCGGCTGCGCCGTCATCAGTGCGTGGCGCTCGTCGAGTCCGAGTCCGGGCCGGAGGACGACCCCTCCGTCGGCGTGTCGTGGGGGCTCGACGGCGAAGAGAGCGCCTACGCGCGCGTGGACAGCCGCGTCGGGCTCTTCGTCCGGTGCCCGCCGAGGGCGGGCTCCTTCCTGATGACGTTCGGCGCGAGGACGCCGAGCAGCACCTTCGGCGACGATCCGTCGGCGATCGCGCCGAGCACGCTCCGCTACACGATCCTCGTCGGCGTCCCGAGCGGCCTCGAGCACGCCGACGAGCTCGGGCTCGACGCGGAGCTGCGCGCGTTCCTGCGCGGCGAGGCGCTCGCCGCCCAGATGGCGCGCGGCCCGGGCGCGAGCGTCGTGCGGCCGACGGAGATCGAGCCGAGCGCCGCGCTCCTCTTCGTCCCGAACCGCGCGAGCTTCGCCGCGCTCCGCGCGCTCGGTGGCCGCGAGGGGATCGTGCCGCGCGCGCGCGCCGGCACCGCCACCGATCCGTTCGCGCGCCCGGACGACGAGGTCGTCCTGCCGCGCATCCTTCTGGCGGGGGGCCGCGCGCGCGTGCTGGCGGTCCTCGATGCCGGCGCGCTCGCGGCCCGCGGCGACGCGCGCTGCCTCGAGCTCGACCTCGCGCGGGTCGATCCCTCGCCGAGCGCGGCGGGCCTGGTGCGCCGCGTCGCCATCCCGTCGCTCGAGGAGTCCGCGCTCGCTCCTTCGAGCGGCGGCGTCGCGACGGACACGCTCTGCCCCGCGAGCGGCCTCTTCCTCTACACCACCGACGAGGACGACGCGGCGCCCTGGATCACGCAGGTCCGCGGCGAGGTGCGCGCGGGCGTGGAGGTGGAGGGATCGAGCTTTGGAGCGGGCGAAGCGCGCGCGCCGATCCTCACGCCGGGCGTCGTCGCGGCGAGCGCGCGCGGGTGCGACGCGGGTGACGCGGACGCCTGCTACACGAGCGCCGCGTTGGCCGCCGCGGGGATCGTCGGGACGACGCCCGCGGGCCTCGTCGATCGGCTGGCGCGCGCGTGCGAGCTCGGCTCCGGGAGAGCCTGCGATCAGCGCGCGGCGGACGCCGCCGCGGCCGGCGACGACGCCGCGGCCGACACGCTCTCGCGTCGCGCCTGCGCCCTGGGCTGGTCCGACGCGTGCCTGCGCCGCGCCGCGGGCTTCCGCGACGAGGATCGCTTCCAAGAGGCGTACGAGACCTACGCGTTCCTCTGCGCGCAGCCGGGCGGGAGCGAGGGCTGCGCGGGCGCCAGGACGATGCGCGAGTGGCAGCTCGCCCCGCCGGGCGCGAGCGAGGGTGGCGCCGCGCCGAGCGCGCCGCCCTGATCGTCAGCGGATCAGGATCGCGCCCGCGATGCCGAGGTAGACGAGCAGGCCGACCACGTCGCTCAGGGACGCGATGAAGGGCGTCGAGCTCACGGCCGGATCCAGCCCGAAGCGCTGGATCACGAGCGGGAGGAGCGAGCCGACGAGGCTGCCGACGAGCACGACGGCGACGATGCTGCTCGAGACGACCGTGGCGAGGAGGATCGCGTCGGCGTCGGCCGCGAAGTAGGCGCGCCCGAAGCCGAGCGCGCCGACCACGAGCCCGAGCGAGACGCCGACGAGGAGCTCCCTGCCGAGCACGCGGAGCCAGTCGCGCGGCTCGACCTCGTGCAGCGAGAGCGCGCGGATGATCAGCGTGGCCGACTGCGAGCCGGCGTTGCCGCCCGTCGAGATGATGAGCGGGATGAAGACCGCGAGCGTGACCACGCGCTCGATCTCGCTCGCGAACGACTGCATGACGCTCGCCGTGACGAAGCCGCCGAGGAAGAGCACGACGAGCCAGGTGACGCGGCTGCGCCAGTACGCGAAGAGCGAGGTCTGGAAGTAGCCGCCCTCGATCGGCGAGACGGCGCCCATCCTCTGCGCGTCCTCGGTCGCCTCGTCGATGACGACGTCGACCACGTCGTCGACGGTGACGATGCCGACCATCGCGCCCTGCGCGTCGACGACCGGGATCGCGCGGAAGTCGTACTTCGCGATCACCCGCGCCGCCTCCTCGCGATCGTCGGTGTCGCGCACCCGCACCGTGTTCTCGGTCATCACGTCGGCGAGCGCCTCGCTCGGCTCGGCGAGGATCAGCTCGCGCAGCGACACGATCCCGACGAGCTGCTCGCCGTACGCGAGGACGTAGACGTAGTCGATGCTCTCGAGCTCCTCCTCGCGCGAGAGGTGCCGGATCTCCTCGAGCGCCTTCTCGATCTTCGTCTCGGGCGCGAGGCCGACGAAGGCCGTCGTCATGATCGAGCCGACCGAGCCCTCCTCGTAGCGCGCCAGCTCGCGCACCTCCTGCGCGGCCTCGGGCTCGACCTCCTCGAGCTGCTCGAGCAGCCGCTGCTGGAGCGGCTCGTCGAGCTCCTGGACGGCGTCCGCGCGATCGTCGGGCGCCATCTCCGCGAGCAGGCTCGCGGCCTTCTCGATCCGTACGCTCTCGAGGATCCGGCTCTGGAGCTCCTCGGGCAGGCGCTCGAGCACGCCCGCGCTGAAGTCGTCGGGCAGCACCTGGAAGAGCCGCACGATGTCCTCGAAGGGCAGCCCCTCGAGGATCTCCGCGATGTCCTCCTCGTGGAACTCCTCGAGCGCCTCGCGGAAGGCCTCGGGATCCTCCGCGAGCGTCGCGTGGAGATCGGGGCCGAAGAGGGTCGCGAGCCGCATGGCGGGGCGAGCGTAGGCCGCGCCCGCGCCCGAGGCCACGGGCGCGTCGAGGGCGCGCCGTCAGTCGCAGAGCGCGCGCTGCTGGAAGGCGTCGGCGGGTCGGATCGAGAGGGGTAAGGCGACGTCGAGGGAGCCGCCGACGGGGGCGGGGAAGGACAGCTCGCGCGCCGCGCGCAAGAGGCACGCGCGGAGCACGCCGTCGTCCGTCTCGTCCTCGACGACGCACGCCTCGCGCACGCGCCCGTCCGCGTCGACGCGGAACTGCAGCACGACGCGCCCACCGCGCGCGCCCGCGCCGCTCGTGCCGCCGGTGCACGCGGGGACGCGCTCGCCGAGCGGCGCCACGCCTCGCGCCAGGGCGTCGCGCGCGAGCTCGCCCACGCCCTCGTCGCTCGGCTCGGGGAGCTCGCAGAGGGGCGCGGTCTCGTCCTCGGGGAGCTCGCCCTCGGGGCGTCGGACGCCCTCCGGGAGCGCGACCGCGAGGCCCACGCGGCCGGCCATGGGGCCGAGCGCCGCGAGCACCTCCGCGAGCCTTCGCACCGAGACGCCCGCGTCGGCCGTGACGAAGAGCGCGCTCACGCCGTCGTCGAGCGTCGCGAGGCGGGCGCGATCGAGCTCGCGAAAGCGCTCACCCGCGCCGGTTCGCCCGAGAAAGAGGGCGCTCCGCGTGATGGCGAGCACGCCGACCGCCCGCCCCCGCGGGGGCCGGCTCGTCGTGAACGCGGCGAGCTGGAGGGGCGCGTCCGCGCGCCCGAAGGCCTCGTAGCGCGTGAGCACGGCGACCTCGCCGAGCCGCTCCTCGAGCGCCGGCGGTGGCTCGGGCAGGGGGCGCACCGCCGCCGCGAGGTCGGCCTCGAGCCGCGCGGGCGGGCCCAGGCGGAGGAGGCAGCCCGCGCTCGAGTCCTGATCGCGCAGCTCGTCCTGGCGCCGCGCGGCCGCGACGAGGTCGGCGAAGCTCGCGTCGGGCCGCAGATCGCGCGCGCTCGCCCGCGCGCTCGGGCCGCGCTCGGCGTCGTCACCGCGGCTCGCCGCCGCCTGGGCGCGCTCGGTGCGTGGCGAGGGCGTGGGCGAACCCGCGCACGCCGAGAGCCACACGACCGCGATGAGCCAGCTCGAGCGCATGGGGGTGTGCTGTCACGGCCTGGGGGCGCGCACCACCCCTTCGACCCGCTGCTCCGGCGCGAAAGGCGTGATAGACGCTCGCCCGGTGTCTGCCTTCCTCGCCGTCCTCTTCATGACGCTCGCGGCGCTCGCGCTCGTGTTCGGGCTCGCGTCGCTCTTCGGGAGCGTGCGGCACGCGCTCTACGCGACGCGCGGCGGCGCCGATCCCTTCGCGCGCTCCGAGCTCCCCGATCGCGCCGCGCTGCTCGACGAGAAGCGCGCGCTGCTCCGCGCGATCAAGGATCTCGAGTACGAGCACGCGGTCGGCAAGATCACGGACGCCGACTTCGAGCGGCTCGATCGAGGCTTTCGCGTGCGCGCGAAGGAGGTCATCGCGCGGCTCGACGCGGACCTCGCGCCCTACGAGGCGCGCGCCGAGGCGCTCGTCCAAGAGGCGATGGAGCTCCGCGCGCGGGCCGCGCCGAAGGAGGTCGCGAGCGCGCCCGAGGCGCCCGAGGCCGCGAAGGAGGTCGCGCCCGAGGCGCCCCCCGACGACGACGCGCTCCGAGCGCGCGCGCGTGCGCTCCGCGAGGAGGCCGAGCGGCTCGAGCGGATGCTCGGAGAGAAGGCCGCGACCGCGCCGTCGACCGAGGCCCCCGACGCGCCGAAGGGCTCGGAGGAGGTCTCGTGATCGCCTCTAAAACTCTCGCTGTTTTCGGATACATAGCGGTGATTGCGCTCCTCGCGTCGCCGTGCCGGGGGCGCGCGCAGGAGGAGCCCCAGCCGGCGGGGCCCGCGCTCGGGTCCGCCCCGGAGCGAGGCGCGGGCGCCCCCGAGGTGGAGGCGATCCCGCCGAGCGAGGCCGACGAGGCGCCGGGCGCGAGCGACGATCCGCACGCGGCGCACGGTCATGGGGGCGGCGCGATCAGCGAGGCGATGGAGCGCGCGTTCCGAGAGCCCGTCGTCGCGCGCGCCGAGCCGAACCCCGCGCTCCCCGCGGGCCAGATCCGCGTCTTCGTCGTCGATGAGCACCTCCACGCGCAGATCGACCACGAGATCCAGCTCGGCGTGATGCAGCAGGGGGGCGAGCGCGAGCGCTTCCCCGGCCGCACGAACCAGGAGGGCGTCTTCGTCTACGAGGGGCTCCCGACCGGCAGCGGGCAGGCGTACCGCGTGAACGTGCCGAGCGAGGGCGCCACCTTCAGCTCGACCCCCTTCCAGCTCCCGACCGAGCACGGCTACGACGTCCACGTCCAGACCACCCCGGTCACGCACGACGATCGCAACGTGCTCCTCGTGCTCGGGCAGACGATGTTCGAGATCAAGCCGGACCAGCGGCTCCACGTCGTCCAGCAGGCGCGCCTCGCGAACCTCTCGGCCGACACCTACGTCTTCCCCGAGGGCGGCCGCGTCCTCGAGCTGCCGCGCGGCTTCATGGCCTTCCAGGCGCAGCCGATGATGACGGATCAGCGCGTGAGCGAGGTGCCCGGGCGGGGGATCAAGATCGAGGGCTCGCTCCCCAACGGCCAGGTGACGCTCGCGTGGGGCTTCGATCTGCCCATCACCGGGAGCGAGATGACGATCGATCTCCCGAACCCGTTTCGCACGTTCCAGTACCGCGTGATCAGCCTCGCGCCCGACGGGATGAGCATGGACGTCGAGGGCATGCCGCCCCCCGCGTCGTTCCAAGACCAGGGGCGCCCGCTCCTCGGGACCGAGGTGCGGAGGACGCCGAGCGATCCGCCCTTCTCGCGGGTGCGCGCGCGCCTGCGCGGGATCCCCGGCCCGAGCCCCGCGCGCCTCTACGCGCTCGCCCTCGCGCTCGCCTTCGGGCTCGGCGGCGCTCTCCTGCTCGCGCGCCGCCCCGAGCGTGACGACGGCCACCTCGCGCGCGCGCGCCGCAGGAAGGAATTGCTCGAGGAGGCGGCCGCGGTCGAGCGCGACTTCGAGGCGGGGGAGATCGGCCCGAAGACGCGTCAGTCCCGGCGCGAGGCGATCGTCCGTGCGTTGGCGGTGCTCTTCTACGAGGAGGAGCGCGTCTCTGGCCCCAAGCCCGCGCCGCGGGCCACGAACACGACCACGAAGGCAGCGAAGGGCGAAGCGAGCGCCGACCCGGTGAAGGCAGCGCCGCCGCGGGCGAAGGCGAAGGCACCCCGCACGAAGAGCGCACACAACGACGAGCCCGACGCGCCGAGAGAGAGCGTCACTGAGAGCGAGCGGAGCGGCGACGGGGCCTGAGCCTTCGCGCGACCGCGTCGAGAGAGCAGAGAGGGGAACCATGGCCGGATTGAACAAGGTGATGCTGATCGGGAACCTCGGGGCGGACCCCGAGCTCAAGTACACGCAGGGCGGGCAGTCGGTGCTGAAGATGCGCCTCGCGACGACCGAGAAGTTCCAGAACAAGGCGGGCGAGCAGCAGGAGCGCACCGAGTGGCACAACGTCGTGCTCTGGGGCAAGCGCGCCGAGGCGCTCCACAAGTTCCTCCACAAGGGCAAGACGATCTACGTCGAGGGGCGCATCCAGACGCGCTCCTACGAGGACAAGGACGGCGTGAAGAAGTACGCCACCGACATCAACGCCAACGACATCATCCTGCTCGGCGGTCGCAGCGACGGCGGCGAGGGCGGTGAGGGCGGCTCTCGCGGCGGCTCTCGCGGCGGCTACGGCGGCGGCGGCCACGGCGGCGGCGGCGGCGGCGGTCACGGCGGCGGCGGCGCTCGCGGCGGCGGCCCC
>JBDHVC010000054.1:0-34121 GCA_039809495.1 Sandaracinaceae bacterium | reverse complement strand
GAACCGCCGGATGCGGACCCGCTTGTCCGGTGGTGTGGCAGGGGTCCCGAGGGATTGCCTCGGGCCCCTATGCCGATGGGTGCCCAGCGCGAGCGGAGGGAGGCCCAGCGCGAGCGGAGGGAGGCCCAGCGCGAGCTACGCGCTCAGCTCGCTCGAGCGCCTCGGAGCAGGCGCGCGAGCCGCTCGGGCTCCATGCGCACGGCGATCGTCTTGGGGTGATCGATCTCGACCTGGCCCGGCGCCATGCCCTTTCGCTTTCGAACGTGGCCTCGAGCGGCGTAGTCGACCTCCACGACGCGCTCGTGGGTCGCGTCGCTGAAGTGGGCCGCGAGCGTCGCCGCGTCGACGAGCAGGGGCGGCGGGCACGCCTCGCCTCGCTGGAGCGGCACAACGACGTGGGCACCGCGCACGCCGCGGGCGTGGAGCCAGAGGTCGTGAGGAGCCGCGTGCTTCGTCGTGAGCGCGTCGTTGTCGCGAGCGCTTCGTCCGACGCGGATCTCCCGCTCGCCCGCGCCGAGGAGGCGTCGGTAGGGTAAGCGCGGGGCTTCGTCGCCTCGAGGACCCGAAGAGCGGCTCGCGCGGAGCTCGCCGAGGACGAGCGCGCGCGCCTCGGCTCGCTCGCCCTCGGACGCTCGCTCGAGCGCGATCGCGTCGGTGAGGTGATGGGTGCGCTCGAGCAGGCTCGCCGTCTGGGCGAGCCGCTCACCCGAGCGCGCGTCGCCTCGCTCGAGCTTTCGCGCGCGCTCGAAGAGGGCGTCGATCTGGACCCGGACGTCGAGCGACGGATCGAGCGCGATCGCGTGCTCGAGCGGAGGGTCGCTGCCGGGCTCGGTCAGCGTGACGAGCGAGGCGCCTCGCTCGATGGACGCGAGGTGCGCTAGGAGCAGGCTCGCGTGGAGGCGGAGGGTCGGGATCGCCTCGCCTCGCGCTCGATCGCGGCGAACCGCCGCGAGGCGCTGCTCGAGCTTCTTCGCGAGCTTGCGGAGTGCGCGGAGCAGCGCCGCGTCCTCGTGCTCGCCCGCGCTCGCGGCTCTCGCGCGGAGGAGCGCCTCGCCCGCGTCCTCGAGCGCCTCGAGCGTCGCCGCCTCCGGGAGACGCCAGCGGGTCGGCGCGACGGGCTCCTCGAGCGAGGGCGCGCGCAGCTTGCGGCCCTCCACGTCGAGCTCGAGCCGGCCGGCGTCGAGCACGAGCGCGCGGCGCTCGGGCCCTCGCCGCAGCGCGAGCCCGAGCGGCGCCGTCGCGTCGGTCAGGATCCCGGTGATCACGCTCCCGAGGAGGTGCTTGCGCAGGAGCTGGCAGTAGGCGCTCGCCGGCGCGCCTCGCGGCCGCTCTGCGAGCAGCCCGAGCCCAGGGCTCGCTCGCGAGAACGAGGCGATGAGGACGCGCTCGAGGTGCGAGCCCGGCGTCGGCTCGAGGAGCAGCGTGATCGCGAGGAGCGATGGCTCGGGCAGATCGATGCGGCGAAGGCGGGCGCCGACGAGCGGCGCGAGCCGCTCAGGCGTCGTCATCGAGCTCGTCGTCGTCATCGAGCTCGTCGTCGTCGTCGTCGCCATCGAGCTCGTCGTCGTCGTCGTCGCCATCGAGCTCGTCGTCGTCGTCGTCGTCGTCGCCATCGAGCTCGTCGTCGTCGCTCGCCCCGCGTCGGCGCGGCGCCGTGAACCCGCTCGCCTCGTCCGCGAGCCCAGCCACGATCGCGGCGAGCCGCCCCGCCTTGCGGAACGCGTCCTCCGACTGGATGACGAGCCGCACCTCCTCGGCGCCGCTCGCGAGCGCGACCTCGAGCGCGCGGCGCAGGTGGCCGTCGCCGAGCCGCGCGTGCGTGCCGAGCGCCTCGAGCCGGCCGTAGGCGAGGGGGCCTGACGCCGCGGCGGGCCGCTCGACGCCGGCGAGCGTCGTCGCGTCGATCCCCACGCTCGCTCCGAGCGCCTCGAGCGCCAGCGCGCATCCGATCTCGGCGGCGAAGGCGCGAGCGTCGTCCGCCTCCCAGAGCCCGCGCGGCTGCCAGACGAGCGTCGGGCCGCGCGCCCGGATCTCCTCGGCGAAGCGGGCGAGCAGGGCCCGATCCCGAGGACCGGTCGAGAGCTCCGCGCCCGTGACCAGGACGACGAAGCGCGGCGAGAGCACCTCGATCGCGTCGTCGATCCACGCGCGCGCGCCGGCCCGCTCGAAGCGCAGCGCGCCATCGCGCCCGCCGTGCGTTCGGCGGGTGACGCCGATGGCGATCTCGCACGCCTCGGGGATGCGCTCGCGCAGCCGGGCGAGCGTCGCGCGTCGAGGGAAGGAGAGCGGCGGGTGCAGCTCGAGCAGCCCGTGCTTCTCGAAGTACCGCCCTCCCGGCGCGCCGTCGGTGGCGACCCCGATCCGAATGCTGGTCATGGAGCCGAGCACTTTAGCCTTCCGGGCCCCTCGCGCACGCGCGCATCGTGATAGGTTTCGAGGGATGCACGCCCGCTCGCTCGAACGCTCCCTCCCCTCGCTCGTCACGCTCCCCTTCGCCGTCGCCCTCCTCGTCGTCGGCGGCTGCGAGAACGGGGTCCCCACCTTCCCCGATCTCACCGACGCTGGCGTCGAGTGCGGCGAGGACCGCGCCTGCCCGAACGAGTCGGACGTCTGCCTCGAGGGCCGCTGCTATCGCCCCTGCACGAGCGTCTGCGGCCCGCTCGAGGTCTGCATGGGCGGGGTCTGTCGGCGCGGGACGCCGCTGGACGCGGGGCCGAGCGATGGAGGGCGCCCCGACGCCTACGATCGCTGTCGCGACCTCGACTGCCCGAGCGCGTGCCGCGCGGGGGTCTGCGTCCAGTGCGTCGAGTCGTCGCAGTGCGGCGGCGGGACGCCGATCTGCGATGTGGCCCGTGGGCGCTGTGTCGCCTACGCGCCGAGCGCCTGCGCCGCGTGCAACACCGATCTCGATTGTCAGGCCGGGGACACGGTCTACGGCAGCTGCGTCTCGCGCGGCGCGGCGGCGGGGGAGCCCGAGGAGCGGGTCTGCCTCGCCACGTGCGGCGAAGGGGATGGGCGCTGCGACGACGGCTTCCGCTGCGATGGGCGGTATTGCGTGCCGGCCGCGGATGTGTCGTGCACGCAGCTCCGGGCCCTGCTCGAGGCGCGCGCGTGCGACGCCGACGTCGACTGCGCGCCCATCGGCGCGACGCCGGAGACGGGGCTCGTCCCGGGCTCCTGCCAGGGCGGGACATGCCACCTGCCCTGCGCCGACTCGGCCGACTGTGTCGCGCCCGAGCCGACCTGCGTCGAGGAGACGAGGTTCTGCGCGCCGTGAGGTGAGGTCGATGCGCAAGCGCCGAGCGCCATGAGGGCTGGACGCGTCGCCCTCTTCGTCGGGGTCGCCTCGCTCGCCGGGCTCCTGCCCGACGCGCGTCCGGCTCGAGCCGACGACTGGTCGATCACCCGCGAGCCGCCCTCGAGGCGCGAGGGGCGGCCGGCGCGCTCGCGCTCGACGTCTGCGGGCTCCTCGGCGGCGCGCGGCGCGCGCCCCCTCCTCCCCGCCCCGGCCTCGGCGGCGCGAGACCTCGATCGGGAGACGGCGCTCGCCCTCGCTCGCCCGGACGACGAGGCCGTCGTGCTCCGCCTCGTCCGCGAGGCGAGCGCGGCCCGAGGCGGGCTCCCCGCGTGGCTCGAGGCCCTGCGAGCGCGCCGCGGGGAGGGTGCGAGGATCGACGCGCTCCTCGGCGCGATCGCGCTCGTCCAGGGCGACGAGGCCTCGGCGCAGGCGGCGATCGAGTCGGCGATCGCGCGCGACGAGCGGCTCGACTGCGCCTACGCCCTCGGGGCGCGGCTCGCCCTCGCGCGAGCGCCCGAGGAGGGGGTGGCGGCCAGGGAGCGCGCCGCGGAGCTGCTCTCGCGCGCGATCGAGCGGACGCACGACGCCGCGACGCGCGAGCGTCGCCAGCGCGAGCTCCTCGCGATCTGGGTCGAGCTGCCCGACGGTCTCGCGCGCGCTCGGGCGCTCCACGCGGAGCTCGCTCGCGGCGGCTCGAGCCTCGCGCGGATGGAGCTGGCTCGGCTGCTCGCGGGGCGGGGGCGATGCGAGGACGCGCTCGCCGAGATCGAGCGGCTCCGCGCCGCGCGCGACATGGACGCGTCGGCGACGGTGAGCCTCGCGCTCCTCGCCGCCGAGTGCGACGCGCGGTTCGAGCGTCCGGCCGCCGCGCTCGACGCGCTCCGCCGGGCGCTCCCGGCGGCGACGCGGAGCGGACGAATCGCCGAGCTGCTCGACGCGCTGATCACCAGCGGGCGCGCCGCCGACGGGCTCGGCGCGCTCGTCGCCGAGCTCGGCGCGCTCGGCGCGCCCGCGCGCCTCCACCTCGGGATCGTGCTCGAGGAACTCGGGCGCGACGACGAGGCGCTGGCGGCGTTCCGCGACGTGCTGCGCCGCGACCCGCGGGACGCCGAGACGCGGCAGCGGGTCGCCCGCCTCCTCGCGCGGACCGGGCGGCTCGACGAGGCGCTCTCCGAGCAGCGGGCGCTCGCGCGCCTCTTCCCCGACCACGTCGCGCTCGCGCTCGAGCTCGCGCGCGCCCTCGTGGATCGGGGCCTGCGCGCCGAGGGGCTCGCGGTGCTCGACCGGATCCGCGCTCGCGTGGGCCGCGACCGCTCGACGCTCTATCTGCTCGCGGACGCCTACGCGCGCCTGGGCGAGGGACCGCGCACGGTCGCGACGCTAGAGGCGATCGTACGCGCGAGGCCTGGCGATCCGCGTGGCGTGATCGCGCTCGCGAGCGAGCTCATGCGCTCGCACGATCCCGCGGCGCGTCGACGCGCGCTCGAGCTCGTCGAGGGCCTCGCCGGCCCCGACGACGGCTTCCGGGGGCACCTCGAGGCGGCGCGAGCGCTCGCGACCGCGCGGATCCTCGATCGCGCGCTCGAGCACCTCGAGGCGGCGGCTCACCTCGCGCCCGACGCGCCCGAGGTCCTCGACGCCGAGGCGGAGATCTTCGAGATCGCGGGGCGCCACGACGACGTCGAGCGGGCGCTCGAGCGCCGCGTGGCGCTCGCGTCGAGCGGCGCGGACGACGCCACGATCGAGGCTGGGATCGACGCGGAGTCGCGGCTCGTCTCCTTCTGGGCGCGGCGCGGGACGCTCGCGCGCCATCGTGCGGACCTGGAGACCGCCTCGCGCGGAGGGAGCTCGAGCGCCGCGCGGATGCTCGCCGATCTCGAGCGGCGCTCGGGGCGCCTCGACGCGGCTCGTGATCTGCTCCTCGAGCTGCTCGGTCGCCACCCCGAGGACGCGCGCCTCGTCGGCCGGCTCGCGCGCCTCGAGCACGAGCGCGGCGACTACGACGCCGAGGTGCGGGCGATCCTCGAGCTCGCGCGCCTCGAGCCCGCTCGCGCGGGCCTCCACTACAGCGAGCTCGTCGAGCTCGCGCTCGCCGCCTACCGCGACGACGACGCGCTCCGCTTCGCCGAGGAGGCGGCGCGACGCTCGGCGGGCGACGCCGACGTCCTCGTGCGCCTGGGCCGGCTCCACGCGCGTCGGCGCGACGTCGAGCGCGCCGCGCGCGCCTACGCGAGGGCGCTCGAGCTCGATCCCGACGCCCACGAGGCGGCGTGGGAGCTCGCCACCCTCGAGCGCTCGCGCGGGGACGCTCGTCGAGCGATGGAGCTCCAGCTCTCGATCTTCGAGCGCGCCCGCGATGACGAGCTCCGCGACCGCGCCGGCCGCGCGGTGCTCGAGACGGCCCGCGCCGCGGGGGCGGAGGGCTCGATCGAGCCGACGCTCCTCGCCCTCGCGCTCGCCCGAGGCGACGCCCCCATCTACCGACGCATCGCCCTCTCGCTCTATGGGGCGCTGACGAGCGACGCCCGCGCTCGAGGCGACGACGCGGCGCTCGATCGGTGGGTCACGCGCGCGCTGCCCGTCCTCTTCGCCGCCCTCCGGGACTCGGACGTCGGCGCCCGGCTGAGCGCGCGCCAGATCCTCTTCGCGCACCCGGTCGCGGGGGCGTCCTCGACGCTGATCGCGCTCGCGGCCGACCGCACGATCGAGCCCGCGGCGCGGATCGCCGCGCTCTACGCCGCCCTCGCCGTTCTTCAGCTCCGCGACGCGGCGGCGCTCCTCTCGCTCTTCGACGATCCGTCCGAGCCGCTCCGGGTCGGCGCGCTCCACGGGCTCGCGCGCCTCGCCTCGCGCGCCACGGGCCGCTCGACGCTCGAGGAGCGCGCCTTCGCGCGCGCGCGCGCTTCGCAGGGGCCCGTCGCGGAGCACGCGTGGGCGCTCGGGCTGCTCGCGCCCCCTCGCGCGTCGAGCGAGCCAGCGGGCGCTCCGCCCTCGGCTTGGCTCGCCGCGTACCGAGCGGCTCGGCTCTCGAGCGCCTCGCGGCCGACGCGGATCGACGCGGCGCTCGCGCTGATCGAGGACGCGGCGCTCGGCCGCGAGGAGCGCGCCGCGCTCGGCGAGCTGGCGGCGTCGGGCACCCTCGAGCCGAGCTCGCTCGAGGCGCTCGCCGCTCGCGCGCTCGCCGCCCCCGCGGCGGATCGTGCGCTGCTCTCGCGGATCGTCTCGACGCGCGTCGAGCCCTCGCTCGAGTGCGCTCCGCCGCTCGCCGTGGGGGAGTCGTCGTCGGCTTGGATGGCGCGCGTCGTCGCGGCGTGTCCTCGTGCCCCACGCGATCCGCAGGCGGTCTCCGGGGCGCTCGTCGCGGCCGTCTCGGCGCTCGCTCCGCCCGAGATCCCCGCGGCGATCGAGGCGATCGCGACCTGGCCCGATCGGGCCGCGCTCGGCGCGGGGCTGGAGGTCGTCACCCGCGCGATCGTCGCGCGGGCGGGAGGCGTGGGCGCGATGGACGCCTCGGCGCGGCGGGCGCTGATCGCGATCCTCGTCGACGTCCCGGCGGTGCTCTCGGTCGAGGCGTGGCGGGCGCTGCTCGAGGACGACGATCGCGCCGTTCGGCTCGCCGCCGTCCGTGCGGCGCCGCTCCCGGCGCTGGGCGAGGCGCTCGTCGATCGGGCGCGCTCGGATCCGGCTTGGGAGGTGCGCCGCGCGAGCTTCGCGCGCCTCTCGCGAGGCTCGGCGCTCGCGCCTGGGCTCGCCTCGGCGCTCGTCGCTCGGGGGCTCGAGGACGAGATCGCGCTCGTCCGGATCGAGGCGCTCTCGCTCGCGTCCTCGTCGTTGCCGGACGAGCTCTGCTCGATCGCGAGCGAGGCGAGCCGCGACCGGGACTCGGGCGTCGCGGCTCGGGCCACGGCGCTCGCCGAAGGCGCGTGCGCTCGTTGACGCGCGAGCCTCGCTCGGCGTACAAGCTCGGGGGACGTGGAAGAGCGCATCGGCATCGTGTGCGGCGCCTGTGACACGTTCGCTCCGCTCGGGGCGTCGTGGTGCCCTGGATGTGGCCGTGCGCTTCGCTCGGCGTCGCACGCGGGCGCCGTAGGAGGCTTGACGTCGACCCCCGTGACGACGGAGCCTTCGGGCATCACCGCGGCCGAGGAGCCGGCCGCGCAGGAGGAGTCCGTGGAGCAGAGCCGGTACTACATGTGCAGCGAGTGCAACTCGCCGGTCCCGCCAGGGCACAAGTTCTGTGGCGCGTGCGGGACGACCGTCCCCGACGCGATGCTCAACCGCGAGGCTCGCTACTTCGGGACGATGCAGGCGCCTGGCAAGGCTCGCCTCGCGTTGATCCGCGGGACGGACGGGGCGGACGGCTTGAGCTACCTCCTCCAGGGCACGGAGCACGTCGCCGGGCGCACCGCGGCCCAGATCCCCTTCCCGAACGATCCGTGGATCAGCCCGCGACACGCGAACTTCATCTACCGCGGCGATAAGCTCGTCGTCCGTGACGAGGGCAGCGAGAACGGCGTCTACGTCCGCATCCGCGACGACGTCCCGCTCCGCGTGGGCGTGCGGTTCCTCTGCGGTGAGCAGGTCTTCCGCGTCGAGGAGCCGCCCCCCGACGACGCGGGGCCCGAGCCCGACCAGACCTACTTCTACTCGTCTCCCAAGCGGCCCAGCGCCTTCCGTGTGGTCCAGACGCTCCGCGGCGGCGCGGACGGCATGGTCCACGCTGCGCGCGAGCAGGGCGTGCAGATCGGCCGCGAGGACAACGAGATGAATTTCCCCGACGACATCTACATGTCGGGGCATCACGCGCGCGTCGAGCGCAACGCCGACGGAAGCTTCGTCCTGCGCGATCTCGGCTCGCGCAACGGGACGTATGTCCGCATCGATGGCGAGCAGACGCTCTCGCACGGCGACTACCTCTTCATCGGGCAGCAGCTCCTGCGGGTCGAGCAGATGAGCTAGCGCGCTCGTGGCGTGGCGCGCGCCGCCTCCTCGGGGCTCTCGAGCCGAGCGAACCGTCTCCATCGCGCACATCGTGAGGCAGCATGAAATCGTTCATCATCACCGTCGCCCTCGTCATCGCCGCGCTCTCGCTCGCCGGGCCCCGCGTGGCCTCGGCGCAGGCGTCGACGAGCGCCCCTTCGCCGAGCGTCGAGACGCGGGCGCGCGCTCGCGACGCGTACGCTCGCGGACAGCGGCTCTTCGAGGCGGGTCAATACGCCGAGGCGCAGGTGGCCTTCGAGGAGGCCTACGCGCTCGTGCCGAACCCGGTCGTGCTGCTCGGCGTCGCGTCCGCGCAGGAGCGGCGCGGCCAGCCGGCGGCCGCTCGCGCGACGCTCGAGCGCTACCTCGCCGAGGCCCCGAACGCGCGTGATCGAGCCGAGATCGAGGCGCGGGTCGCGGCGCTGTCCGCCTCGGCCTCCGAGGAGGCGGCGCTCGAGCGCGAGGCGACGGAGGCGGTCGCGGACGACGCTGGAGACGAGGCGGTGGACGCGAGCGAGGACGCCGTCGCGGACGAGGCGGGGAGCACCGACGACGAGGCGGTGAGCGACGCGTCGGAGGAGGCGGCGCCGGAGGCTCCGGCGACGCCGCCAGGTCCGTCCGACGCCGTGTGGGCGCTCGCCGCGGTGGGCGCCGTTGGGCTCGTGACGGGGACGGTCTTCGGCTTCCTCGCGCTCTCTCGGCAGAGCGACTTCGACGCCGCCCCGAGCGCGTCGATCGCGGACGAAGGCGAGGCGTTCGCGCTCGCCGCCGACATCGCCTTCGGCGTCGCGCTCGCGGGCGGCGTGGCCGCGATCGCCCTCTACGCCACCGATCGTCCCTCGGCCTCGAGCGCGGAGAGCGCCTCGCTCCGGCTCCTCCCTCTGGCGACGCGACACGGAGGAGGGCTGCTCGTCGACGGGCGGTTCTGACGGACGCCGTGGACGACGGACGCGAACCCGCCATCTACGGTGCCGTCATCGTCGTGATGCGTCGCGTGCTGATCGAGTACGTCGGGCGCGACGTCTACGATCGCGCGATCGCGCGGCTCGCGCCTGACGTCGCGGAGGCCTACGACCGCGCGAACGCCCTCGACTGGGTCCCCGTCCGCGTGGTGGAGGCGGTCGCGCGCGCGTGCGCGGAGCTGACGGGAGAGGACTGGGCCGCCTTGAACGACGAGGTGTCCCGGCGGGGCGCTCGCAACGCCTACAACACGCTCTGGCGCATCTTCATGCGCTTCAGCTCCGACGAGGCGCTGATGACGCGCGGGCCGATGATCTTCGGCAAGACGTACAACCTCGGCCGCGTCCACACGGACTTCCCGGGCGCGGGCCGAGCGCTCATCCAGCTCGAGTGGCCGGACGTGCCCGAGCTCGTCGTCCGCACGATGCGAGTCGGGGCCGAGGAGCTGCTCCTCGCGGGAGGCCGCGAGGGCGTGCAGATCCGGATCGAGCGGAGCCCGGGCGGCGCGACGCTCCACTGCCGGTGGGAGGCCTGAGGGCGACCTGGGGCGCCGAGGGATCGCGCTCGCGGCTCACGGCGCGTCGGGGCGCGGGCGCCTGCGCATCGTCCAGCTCGTCGGCAGGCCGGGGATCGCCTCCTCGACCTCGACGTCGAAGCCGAAGCGTCGGTAGAGCTCGACGTTCGTCCGCTTGTAGGTGAGGAGCACCGCGTCGGCGCGCTCCCGATCGATCCGCGCGAGCATCGGCGCGAGGAGGCTGCGTCCGACGCCCCGGCCCTGCGCGCTCGGATCGACGCCGAGGAGATCGAGGTACCAGGCCGGCCGCGCGAGCGCCTCTCGGAGCCGTCGCGCGAGCGCGTCTTGCCGACGGAGCTCTCGGAGCAGGCCGCCCACGCCCATTCGGAGCGGCGCCTCCCAGCCGCCCAAGCGAAGCTGCTCGAGCGTCCCGCCGATCGGGCTCACGCCGGGGGGCACCCAGAACGCTCCTCCGAGCACCTCTTCGCCCTCCACGGCGAGGAAGCCCTCGCCGTGCACGTCCGCCTGCCGGATGCCCTGGAGCAGGCACCAGATGGCCTTCGGCTCGCTCTCCTCGCCGAGGATGTAGAGGATCGACGGGTCATCGCGGAACGCTCGGCCGAGCGCCCGCGCGGCGCTCGCCTCGTGCCTCGCGGCGTCGTACTCGATGATGGCCCGCTCCATCCGGCGGATGCTCGCACGGCGGCGATTTCGCGTCATCATCGGGATCGATGTCGGAGCCGCCGGAGGACACCCACCCCTCGCGCCCCGCCTCGCGCGAGCAGAGCGCGCGGAGCGAGGACGTCGTCTTGCCTCATTCGCCCACCGAGGACGGCCGCGGGTGGAACGTCCTGCGTCGCCGGGGCGAGCGGCTCGAGGCCGGCGTCCTGCACCCCGCGCGCGAGGGACAGCCGATCCACGGTGAGCTGGTCCGGCTCTCGCCGCGCGAGGGCACGCCGCTCTGCGACGTCGAGGTGCTCCACGACGCGCGCCCTCCGACCGAGAGGCCGGCGCTCGTCGCGAGCGCGCGCTACCGCGACGGATGGGAGCGCATCTGGGGCGATCGCCCCGATCGCGCGCTCCACTGATGGCCGCGCGCAGGCGAGCGCGAGCGGAACGTCGCGCGATCGAGCGAGCGCTCGCCGCAGAGGGCGCGCTCCGGGAGAGGCTCGCTCGGCTCGAGCCCGGCGGTGACGGCACGCGCCCGATCGAGGTCACGAGCGCGTCGGTGATCGAGCCGCGCGCGCTCGCGCACCGCTGCGTCGCCTGCGGCGGCGAGCTCCGCCTCGTCGAGCACCGCGCCCGCTCCGAGCTTCGCGAGGTCGAGCTCTCCTGCAGGGGCTGTGGGCGCGCTCGGGTCCTCTTCTTCCGGATCGTCCGGCCGTCGTGAGGCCGGCGCCGCGCTCGCTGAGGCGGGCGATGGGATAGCATCGCCCCATGACACCAAGGGACGCGCTCGTGACGTCGCTCTCGGTCCTCCTCGGGAGCATGCCCCTCACGGCCCTCGCGCAAGACGCGACGATCGCGGGTGAGCCGAGCTCGCCCCACCCGACGATCGAGAGCCTGTCGATCGTCTGGCCGATCGAGGGCGACGACGACGCCGACGGAGTCGTCACCGTTCGCTACCGGGCGCGCGGCGAGTCGAGCTATCGCGCGGGCCTGCCGCTTCGTCGCGTCCCCGCGGGGTCCAACGAGGGCTTCTCGTGGCGCAACCAGCACGCGGGGAGCCTCTTCGATCTGCGCCCCGGGACGAGCTACGAGATCGAGCTCTCGCTCGACGATCCCGACGGCGGCAGCACGAGCGCCTCGCTGACCGCGACGACGCGGCCCGAGCCGAGCCTGCCGGACGACCTGCGCGAGCGCCCGGTCACGCCCGCGACGCTCGCCGCCGCGCTGCGCGACGCGTCGGCGGGAGACGTCCTCGTGCTCGGCGCGGGCAGCTACGACGGATTCGCCGCCCCGCACGACGGGACGGCGGAGCGCCCGCTCGTCGTGCGCGGCACGCCCGGCGCGATCGTCACCGGTGAGCTCCGCCTCGACGGCCGGAGCCACGTCTTCGTCGAGGACCTCGAGCTCCACGCGCGCGTCGTGCTCCACGGCACGCACGACATCGTGCTCCGGAGGCTCGTCATCACGACGGAGAACGACGGCGTCCTCGCGCTCGGCCGCCGCGGCGCCACCTACGACAGCACCATCTGCGACAACGTGATCACCGGTCCGTCGCGCTCCTTCACGGACGCCGCGCTCGGCGCCGACGGCGCGAACGAGGGCGAGGGCGTCGAGATCGCGGGCGCGGGCAACGTCGTCTGCCGCAACCGCGTGCGCGGCTTTCGCGACTGCCTCTCGACGCTCGAGGGCGACGAGGCGCTCGATCAGCAGTCGATCGACATGATCGGTAATGACCTCTCGCTCTGCCTCGACGACGCGATCGAGGCGGACTTCACGATGGGGAACGTGCGCCTCATCCGCAACCGCATCACCAACTCGTTCGTCGGCATCAGCGGCCAGCCGACGCTCGGCGGGCCGCTCTACGCGATCCGCAACGTGATGTTCAACGTCATCTACTCGCCCTTCAAGCTCCACCGCGGGAGCGTCGGCGACGTGGCCCTGCACAACACGGTCGTGAAGTGCGGGGACGCCCTCGCCGTGTACGCGACGACGCCCGTCTCTCGCTCGTACTTCCGAAACAACCTCTTCCTCGGCGGCCTGGGCGGGGGCACCTACGGCGGCTACGAGAACGGCGACGGCGCGGTGATCATGATGGCGAGCGCCGCCGACTCCGCCGATCTCGACTACGACGGCTTCGGCTCGCTCGGGACGTCGTCGTTTCGAGGCCGGCTCGGAGGCGCGCGCTTCTCGAGCCTCGCGGAGCTTCGATCGCGTACGAGCGAGGCCCACGCGAGCGAGCTGGGCGAGGGGCTCTTCGCGGCGGCGCCCCCCTCGCTCGCGGGCGGTCCCTTCCCCGAGCGCGACGCTCCCGACCTGCGGCTCGCGGCGTCGAGCGCGGCGATCGACCGCGGCGTGGCGCTCGCGAACGTGAACGACGGGTACGTGGGCGACGCGCCGGATCTGGGCGCGTACGAGCACGGGAGCGCGCTGCCCTTGTACGGCCCGCGCGGCGCGACGGCTCCGGTGTGCGGCGACGGTGTGCGCGAGGGCGACGAGACCTGCGACGACGGGAACGTGCGCGACGGCGACGGCTGCTCCTCGAGCTGTCGCCTCGAGGCGACGCCACCCATCGACGCGGCGATCCCCGAGGGGGTCGACGCCGGCTCGCTCCCCGACGGCGCGCTCTCCCCGCGGCTCGACGCGAGCGCTCGTCCGGACGGCTCGCCCGAGGGCGCCTCCGCGGGCGACTGCGCCTGCCGGCTCGGCGCGCGCGGGTCCGGCTCGAGCGCGCTCTTCGTCGTCGGCCTGCTCGGGCTCGCGCTCGCGAGGCGACGGTCCGCGCGCGCGCCTCGCCGCTGATCCTCTCCCATCGGGCCGCGAGCGAACGCGCTATGGTGCCGGCCGTGGCTCCTTCACCCTGGCTCGTCCGCACCGCGCTCACGCTGTCGGCGGCCCTCGCCATGACGACGATCGCGCCCTCGTGGGCGCACGCGATCGGGAGCGGTGGAGAGCTCGACGTGCGGCTGGTTCGCTACGCGGGCGGGCACGATCGGCCTCGGGACACCGCGCCCCGCCGCCTCGCGTGGGAGCTGCGCAAGCGCACCTCGGTCGACACGCGCCTCGAGCCGAGCGACGCGCGCCTCGACGATCCGTCGATCTACCTCACGCCCTTCCTCTACTGGGCGGGTGACGAGGCGTTCCCGGCGCTCTCGGAGGCGGAGATCGTGGGGCTGCGCCGCTTCGTGACGTTCGGGGGCACGCTCCTCGTCGACGACGCGGCGCCGGGCGGCGGCTTCCTCGGCGCGGTCGAGCGCGAGCTCGCGCGGGCGCTCCCCGACACGCCCGTCGAGCGCCTGCCGAGCGGGCACACGCTGTTTCGATCCTACTACCTCGTCGATCGCCCGATGGGGCGCGTCAGCGGCCCCGATCACCTCGACGCCGTGATGATCGACGGCCGCGCGGCCGTGATCCTCAGCGCTCACGATCTCGGCGGCGCGTGGGCGCGCGACGTCTACGGGAACTGGACCTACCCCGTCGAGCCGGGGGGCGACGTGCAGCGCGAGCAGGCGATTCGGCTCGGCGTCAACGTCGTGCTCTACGCGCTCTGCCTCGACTACAAGGACGATCAGGTCCACGCGCCGTTCATCATGCGACGGCGCGGGAGCGGGCGGGCGTTCGGCCCCGGTCCATGATGGGCGCCTTCTCCTTCGACGTCCCCGGCGGCCTCGTCACGGCGATCGCCCTCGGGCTCGCGCTCGCCGCCGCGGTGGCGCTCTCGCTGCGCGCGCTCGCGCCCCTCCCTCGCCGCCGCCGCGTCGCGCTCGGCGTCCTCCGAGGGCTCACCGCGCTCGGCGCGTTCCTCGTCGCCACCGGGCCGACCTGGAGCGCCGAGCGCTCGGACGAGGAGCCCGGCCAGCTCGCGGTCCTCCTCGACGTCTCGCGCAGCATGCGCGTCGGGAGCGATCGCGGCCCCTCCCACTCGCGCATGGAGCGCGCGCGAGGCCTCCTCGATCGCCTGCGCGCCGACGCGCTCCGCGACGGCGTCTCGCTCTTCACCTTCGGGCGCACGGCCCACGCGAGCGCCTTCGACGTCCCGAGCGCGCGCTTCGTCGCGATCGACGACGACACCCGCATCGCCGACGCCGTCGACGCGGTCGCCTCCGACGCGACCGCGGTGCTCGTCGTCTCGGACGGCCGCGACCTCGGCGCGAGCACCCTCGAGCGCGTGGAGGCGAGCGGCCTCCGGGTCCACACGGTCTTCGTGGGTGACGAAGAGCCGCTCGTCGACGACGCGATCGCGCGCGTCGACTACGATCGCGTCGGCTTCGTGCGTCGCGCGGTGCGCGTTCGGGCCGAGCTGCGCTCCTACGGTCAGCCGGCGCACGTCGTCGCGCTCGGGCTCTACGAGGGGGAGCGCCTCATCCGCGAGGAGCGGGTCGAGCTCCCCGAGGATGGGAGCACCCACGTCGAGCTCGAGGTGACGCCGAGCTCGACGGGCCGCGCGCTCTATCGGCTGGCGCTTCCTCACATGCCGCGCGACGCCATCCGCGAGAACGACGAGCGGGCGTTCCTCGTGCGCGTGCAGCGCGACAACCTCCGCGCGCTCCTCGTCGCGGGTCGGCCGAGCTGGGACGTGCGCTTCCTTCGCTCGTTCCTCAAGCGGGATCCGACCACCGACCTCATCTCGTTCTTCATCCTGCGCAACACGTCCGACATGACGATGGCGGACTCGGACGAGCTGGCGCTCATCCCCTTCCCGACGAGCGAGCTCTTCAACGAGCACCTCGGGAGCTTCGACGTCGTCCTCTTCCAGAATTTCGACTACGCGCCCTACGAGATGGACGTGTATCTCCCGCGCATCCGCGAGTACGTGGAGCGCGGCGGCTCGTTCGCGATGATCGGGGGGCCGCTCACGTTCTCGGAGGGGGGCTACGCGGAGACGCCCGTCGGCGAATTGCTCCCGGTCGAGGTGCTGCCGGCCCACACGCCCGCGAGCCGCGCGCTCACGACGGATGAATTCGCGCCGCGGATCGCCGACGGCGCGCGCCACCACCCGCTCGTCGAGCTCAGCGCCGATCCGCGCGCCAACGAGCTCGCCTGGCGCGCGCTCGCGCCGCTCGAGGGCCTCAACGTCGTGCGGCGGCTCCAGAACCACGGGCAGCGGCTGCTCGAGCACCCGAGCCGGACGGACGACGACGGGGAGCCGCTCC
This sequence comes from Sandaracinaceae bacterium, assembly GCA_039809495.1. Taxonomy (GTDB): domain Bacteria; phylum Myxococcota_A; class Polyangia; order Polyangiales; family Sandaracinaceae; genus JAFLCL01. The sequence continues at coordinate 18,550 of JBDHVC010000054.1, read as the reverse complement.
CCGTGCTCGCGGCGGGCTCGTTCGGCCGGGGCCGCGTGCTCGCTCTGATGACGGACACGAGCTGGCGCTGGGGGATGCCGACCGCGGGCGAGGGGGGTGACGGAGGGGCCTACGCGCGCTTCTGGGACGTCGCGCTAAGATGGCTCGCGCGCGATCCGCTCCTCGACCCGGCGCGGCTCTCCACCGACCGCGAGCGCTACGGGCCGGGGGCCCTGGTGCGCGTCGAGGCGACGCTGCGCGACGGCTCCTACCAGCCCTACGCGGACGAGCGCGTGCGCCTGCGCGTGCTTGATGGGCGCGGCCGGGAGCTCGCCGCGAGGGACGCTCGGACGGACGCGGGCGGCCGGCTCGAGGGGACGCTCGAGGCCCCGAGCGAGCCTGGCGGTTATCGGATCGTCGTCGATCGCGCGGAGCCGAGCGCGACACGACGCGCGGCGTCAGGCGCCGCGGATGCTTCGCCCGAGCACCTCGCGGAGGACGTGTTCCTCGTCGAGCTGGGCGGCGACGAGCTCGCGGACCCGCGCCCCGACGGAGCGCTCCTGCGCGCGCTCGCCGAGCGCACCTCGGGGCGCTTCTCGACGCTCGCGGACGTGGGCCCGCTCTCGAGCTTCGACGCGTCACGCTCGCGCGTCCGAGAGATCGTGCGGCGGCGGCCCTTCGGCGAGCCGATCTTCGTGCTCGGCCTCGTCGTGCTCTTCGGCCTCGAGTGGATCCTGCGGCGTCGCTGGGTGGGCTGACGAGCCGCGCACGTTCGCCTCGCCGCGTCGAGCGGCGCGCGCGTCAGAAGGTGCCGCTCGCCCCCGCGAAGAGGCCGCTCGGGCCTGCGGCGAGGATGGGGCGGAGCTCCGACCCGGCCGGGCTCGTTCGGAACGCCTCGAGCGCGCGAGCCGCCTGCTCGAGCTCCGCCTCGTCGGCCGCGCCCTGCTCCGTCGCGAGCAGCCGATCGCGCAGCTCGCGATAGGCCGCCCAGCGGCGCTCCGACTCGTTCGTGCTGAAGAGGGTGATCGTCCCCGTCGTGACGGAGACCGCCGCGCCGATGAGGACGAAGTAGTCGAACGCGCTCGTGAAGGTGAAGTTGGTCGGGCCGAGGTAGATCGGGACGACCGCGAGGCCCGTCGCGATGCTCAGCGAGCCGTCGAGGATGCGCGAGAGCTCCGCGTTCGAGGCGAGCGACTCGAGCGCGTGCTCCCCGAACCGGAGCCGCGCGCGCACGTCCGCGAGATCCGCCATGGGCATGTGGGTGAACGCGACGGCGGCGCTCGACGGGCTCTGCATGAACGCGAAGTCGAGGATGCCGCGCAGGATGCCGGCGCTCCCGTAGACGTAGAGGTAGGGCGTCAAGCTCGGCCCGGGCGAGCTGCCCGAGAGATCGATCGCGATCCCGATGCCGATCGTCGTCGCGCCCATGACGAGCGCGAGGACACCGTCGACGACGCTCCCGTCGCCGCGGAGAGAGAGGACCTGGAGATCGGCCGAGAGCGCGCGCATGCGCGTGGCGACGCTCGAGCGGAGCCGGAGCTCCCCGGCGACGGGCGACTCCACCCCGAGCGCGAGCGCGCGCGGCGTGTCGCTGGGCTGGACGATCCGAGGCGCGTGGACCGCCCCAGGGCCTTCGTAGCTCCCGGGCGGCTCGGGGATGCCCTCGTCGGGCGAGGCCGCCCCCGCCGCCTCCTCGCTCGCCTCGGGCGTCGCGCTCGCGGCGGGGCGATCGGGCCCCCAGGGCGAGCCGAGCTCACCCGCCTGCGCGGCCGCGGACGTGGGCGCCGCGCCCACCGCGGCGAGCGCGAGCGTGGCCAACAGCACCGCGAGGGAGGACGACTTCACGCTCGTCAGTATAGAACCAGCGCGCGCGACCGACGAGGAGCACCTCCCGACGCAACGGCGAGGAGCCGGCGTCGAGAGCCTCGAGGGTCGCGGTGAGCCGACGAGGCCCCGAGGCGAGGCCCTGAGAGTCGGCGCGAGGAGAGGAGTCGCGAGATGGTGAAGGTCACGGCTGCCAAGCGCCCTCGGACGCACTTCGTGTGCGCGTCGTGCGGCGCGAGCTCGCCCCGCTGGCTCGGGCGCTGCCCCACGTGCGAGGCCTGGGAGTCGCTCGTCGAGGAGCCGCTCGCTCCTCGCGAGTCGCCCTCCACCGCCCGCGGCGTCGCGCTCGAGCGTACGAGGCCGACGCCGCTCGGGGAGGTCGCCCCGGACGCCGCGAGGCGGATCGAGACGGGGCTCCACGAGCTCGATCGCGTGCTCGGTGGCGGCGTCGTCCTCGGGAGCGTCGTGCTGCTCGGCGGCGATCCGGGGATCGGGAAGTCGACGCTCCTCATGCAGGCGCTCGCGGGCATGGCCGCGCAGGATCGTCGGGTCCTCTACGCGTCGGGCGAGGAGTCGGCGGCGCAGATCGCGCTCCGCGCGAAGCGGCTCGGCGTCCGAGGGGTCGATCGGGTGCTCGTCCAGGCGACGACCGCGCTCGAGGAGGTGGAGGCGGCGATCGAAGACGAGAAGCCCGAGGTCGTGGTCGTCGACTCGATCCAGACGCTGCGCTCGAGCGAGCTCGAGTCGATGGCGGGCAGCGTCGGGCAGCTCCGCGAGGTCGCCGCGCGGCTGGTCGAGCTCGCGAAGCGGCGGGCGATCGCCCTCTTCGTCATCGGCCACGTCACGAAGGACGGCGCGCTCGCGGGGCCGAAGATCCTCGAGCACCTCGTCGACACGGTCCTCTCGTTCGAGGGCGACGCGACGCACGCGCACCGCATCGTGCGCGCCTCGAAGAACCGCTTCGGACCGGCGCAGGAGCTCGCCGTCTTCGAGATGGTGCGCGAGGGGCTGCGCGAGGTGCCCGATCCGAGCGCTCACTTCTTGGCCGAGCGACCGACGCGCACGTCCGGATCGGTCGTCGTGCCGATCTCCGAGGGAGCGCGCCCCGTCTTGCTCGAGGTGCAGGCCCTCGTCGCGCCCGCGCTCTACGGCCAGGCTCGGCGGATCGCCGCGGGGATCGAGGCGAGCCGGCTCGCGATCCTGCTCGCGGTGATCGAGCGCAAGGCGGACGTCCACGTCCTCGACCGCGACGTCTTCGCGAGCGTCGCGGGGGGAGGGCGCATCGAGGAGCGCGCCGCCGACCTCGCGCTGGCCGTCGCGATCCTGAGCTCGCTCCGCGACCGACCCGTCTCGCCCGCGCTCGTCGTCTTCGGCGAGGTGGGGCTCGCCGGGGAGCTGCGGGCCGTCCCGCGCGCGCCCCAGCGCGTCCTCGAGGCGAAGAAGCTCGGCTTTCAGCGGATCGTGATGCCGAAGGGGAACGCGACCCAGCTCACGCGCGAGGAGCGCGCGGGCATCGAGATCGAGGCGGCGGGCTCGCTCTCGGACGCGCTCGCTCGAGCGTTCGAGTGACGCGCGCCGGCTCCCGCTCGGCCCGGGGCGAGCGCTACGTTCGCGCGTCGCGGCGCGCGGTGACGTCGGCTCCCTCGCTCCGGATCAGCCCGCGGTCAGCACGAGCGGGAAGCTCGTCTGGGTCGTCCCTCGAGCGCTCGGGAAGCGCCACCTGCGCACGACCGTCTCGATGCACGTCGAGAGCTCGCCGATGCCCTGCCCGCGCGTCGTCACGCGCGTCACCGTCCCCGACGCGCCGATGGTGAGATCGACGTCGAGGCGCACGTTCGGGGCCTGCCCCATGCGGCGGATCTCCGTCTCCCAGCAGCGGTTGATCGACGGGCGCTCGCGCGTGATCACGGCGCGGATCTGATCGGCGGTGAGCTCGGCGCCCGCGGCGTGCGCCCCGGCCGACTCTTCGTCGCCGTCGGCGAGCGAGCGCCCGCGGCTCGGGAGCCGCGCCGGGCCATCGCTCGAGTCGTCGGCGAAGTCCGCGAGCCGCCCCGTGAGCGGCGCGCTCGCCGGCGTCGTCGCGGAGGGGCGCGCGCTCGTGCTCGGCGACGCGCTCGCGGGGCGGGCCGCGCGAGCTTCGGTGGATGGGTGAGGAGCGCTCGCCGTCGCTTCGTCCGCCGGGGCAGGAGCCTCGGGCGCCGCTTGCGTCGCGGGGTCCTCGGGCTCGGGGGGCGGGGCCTCGATCGGAGCGATGGGGGTCGACGCGCTCGGCGCGGGCTCGGTCGGCGCGGTCGCGGCGGGCGGCGGGCTCGGCGTCGCGGGCGCGTCGGGGCTCGAGAGGAAGCGGGTCCCGACCATGTAAGCGAGGACCGCACCGAACGTGGCCGCGCCGGCGATCCCGATCCACGCGCCGATGGGGATCCCGCCGCCGCCGCGGCGCTCACGCTCGGCGACGGGCGGGGCCGCCCTCGCGGCCGCCGTGGGGGCCGGAGGAGACGCAGGCGAGAGCTCCATCACCAGGGTGCCGGTCGGGCCCTGGTTCGCCGCGGCGCTCGTCGTCGCGAACACGGGCTCGCCGATCGGGAGGACGGACTCGCGCTCGGGGGCGGGCTCGGGCTCGGATCGTCGAGGGCGCTCGGCCTCGACGGGGACCCTCGAGATCGCCTCGGCGCGCGCCTCGGTCGAGGCGGCGCTGGGCTCGCTCGGGCGCGCCGGCTCCGCCCTTCGGGGGCTCGTCGGGTGAGGGGCTGGGCTCGACGCCCTCGCCTCGCTCTCGAGCGTCGCGAGATCGACCGCGGCGACACGCGTCGGCTCGCCGTCCGCCTCCGGCTCGTCGAGCTCGGGCTCGAGCAGCGGGGCGGCGGCGCCGCCGAGGCGGCCACCGATCGGGACGACGGCTCCTCGTTGCGGCGCGCGCTGCGCAGGTGTGGCGCCGCGCGTCGGCGCGCTGACCCGCGCCGCGGGGGCGGGGCGCGCGAGAGGCCCTGGCCCCGAGCGCCGCAGGAGCATCGCCAGCTCGGGCAGGTCCTTCATCGGCCGCCAATCATCGAGCCCCTCGCGCCAGCAGAGGGAGTCGCCCGTGGCCGCGCCCGCCGCGATCTTCTTCGCGATCTCGTCTCGTCGCAGCGGACCCACCGGCACGTCGTGGATGGCGACGTGCCACTGATCGAGCGGCGTGCGGCGAGCGGCGGGGGCCGCCACCGGCCGCCCGACCGAGCGCTGAAAGTCCGCGCCGAGCGCGCCTGGGCTCGTACCACCCGCGCTCGAGGCCGAGCGCGCGATCGAGGCGTGCGCCCCGCGTCGGCTACCGGCGAGCGAGGCCGCCGCGCCGACCTTCGCCGCGGGAGCGTCCTCTTCGATCGCCATGTCGGCGCGGATCGTGATGTTCGTCCCGCAGCGCCTGCAGTCCATGCGAAGCGTGCGCCCGGCGACCTTCTCGTCCGGGATCTGGTACTTCGCCTTGCAGCTCGGGCAGAGGAACTTCATCGGGGGAGCTTCTCCGGGTGAGCGGGGATTGAACTGCGAGCGGGGCCCTCGGGCAAAGCCATTCGCACGCGCCCGCCTCGGCCCGGGGCGCGAGGCGCACCCCCCGTAGATGCGCCGCGGCTCGAATTCGTTGGATCGGCGGTCACAAGAGGCCCATCAGGTGCTCCTTGATCCCCAGGCGGGTGGGCTCGTCCGGGGCGCTTCGCAGCGCGCGCTCCCAGCTCTCCACGGCCTTGTGCTTGAAGCCGGCCCGCTGGTAGAGGACCGCGAGGTTCTTGAGCGCCGCGAAGTTACGGCTCGAGACCCCGAGCGCCGTCTCGATCTCTTGGATCGCCTCGAAGAGGTTGTCGCGTCGGCCGTAGAGCAGGCCGAGGTGGAAGTGGAGGCGGAACGAGTTCGGCTCGATCGCGAGCCCCTTCGTCATCTCGACGATCGCGCCGTCGATGTCGCCGCGGTGGTAGGCGGCCATGCCGCGCTCGAGGGCCGCCTGCGCCTCGGGGCCGATCGCCTCCTCGGGATCGGCCGTCTCGAAGGGCTTGCCCTCGATGGCTCGCTCGACCGCGAGGAGCACGTCCGAGATCTTGAAGGGCTTCTCGAGGAAGGCGGTGACCCCGAAGGACTCGCGGAGATCCTCGGCGAAGCGCCAGCCGCGGTAGATGGCGCTCACCATGATGATCGGGAGGTGCCCGTAGCGCTGGCTCGCCTTGATCCGCTGGCAGATGTCGAAGCCATGGATCTCGGGCAACATCGCGTCGAGCACGATGCAGTCGATCGCGTTCTCGCGGATGGCCTGGAGGGCCTCGCCGCCGCGCGCCGCCTCGAGGACGCGGTAGCCACGCTCCTGCAGGATGCGGCGCAGGAGGCGGCGGATGTCCTCTTCGTCGTCGACGACGAGCACCGTGCGCGGGACCCCGTCGGCGTTCGGTCCGCGCGGATCGCGCGTGGGCAGCGGTCCGACCCGCGAGCCGAACGCCGGATCGAGGTCGCCGATCTCCTTGGGGTTGTCCTTGGCCTGCGGGTGGCGGGCGGGCTCTCGCGGATCGGCGCGGGTCGGACCGCGCGGCGTGACCTCGCCGTGGCGGCTCGGCGCTCGCGGGTCGCCTCGGCCGGGGATGCCCGCGGGCGAGGGCACCCCGAGGCTGCTCGGGCCGCGGGGGCTGCTCGCCTCGGGCGCCTTCGGCTCGTCGCCGAGCAGGCTCGAGAAGTCGGTCTCGTCCAAGGACGCGTCCCGCGGCGGTGGCGCCTTCTCTCGCGTCGGTGCGCGTGGAGGCGGCGGCGGCGGCTGCGCCGGCGGCCTCGGCGCGATGCCCAGGCTCGCGAGGTAGTCCGCCGGGGCCCGGGGCCCGACGTAATACGCCTCGCCGCGCTCGAGATCGCGGTAGGCCGCGTCGATCACCTGGACGAGCTGGTCGTGGAGCGCGACGTAGGGCGCGACGCGCTTGGCCGTGACGAATTCGATCTCGTCGATGATGCGACGCTCGTGCGGATCGGCCATCGCGAGCCACATCTCGTCGTCCTTCTGCGAGAACGGCAGGATCGCGTACTGCTTGGCGACGTCGATCGGGACGAGCTTCAGGTTGGTGAGCGGGATCACGACCTGGGTGAGATCGATCGCGGGGACGCCGAGCTGATCCGAGAGCGCCCGCAGGAGCTCGAGATCGCTCAGCTTCCCGCTCGCCGCGAGCGAAGACGCGAGCCGCCCACCGGGGCTCTGCTTCTGCTCCTCGAGCACCCGGGACAGCTCCTCCGGGCTCACGAGCTTCTGTTGCAGGAGGATCCGCCCGAGAGGCTTCTTGTCGCCCGGTTCCGACATCGTTGGCGTCGCCCGAGGCTAACGGAATGCGCGACGCGAGTAAACCGCGAAGCCCCCGAGGCGGCGCTCCGAGCCGCGAGGTGGGCTCACAGCGCGAACCCGTTGTCCCCTGCCTCGTGCTGTTCCGTCGTCGGAGGGCCTGCGCCCAGACCCTCCCTCACGCCGAGTGAATCGGCTTGAGCCCCACCACCCGCCGAGCCAGCGCGCCTCTGCGGAGCGGATCACGGCGAGGGAGGCGCGCCGTCAGAGGCCCGAGACGATGCGCAGGCGCCCGTTCTCTCGCACGAGCTCGAGGCGGTTGTCCGCGAGGCGTCGCTCCCAGTGCTCGCCGTCGGCGGTCCGCACCTTGAAGGAGCCGGTGTAGGTCACGTCGACGAAGATGCGATCGGGGTAGATCGTCACGCGGCGATAGCGGATCTCGTACCGGATCTGGAGCAGATCGTTCGCGAAGCGCGCGAGGCGCGCCTGGAGCATCTCGTAGTCGACGTCGTCGTCGCCCGCGGGCGTCCCGTTGTCGTCGTAGTAGTCGCGCGAGACGAGCCGCAGGATCGTCGCTGGGTTGCGGCTCTCGACGGCGTGCCGGTACTCCTCGACGAATTCCACCGCCTCGCGGTTGTCGCTCGTGTCGGGCACGTCCGTGTTCGGGATGAGCTGCGCGCCGCAGCCGACGAGCGCGAGCGGCGTGAGGAGGACGAGCGCGAGGGAGAGGCGTGGGTTCATCGTCGGCGGAGCTGGAGGAGGACGTCCGAGCGCGAGGGGCGCGAGGGCTGGACGAGCGGGGCGCGCGAGCCTATTCCCGAGCCGTCTCGCGCGCCAGGGCGGGGCGATCCGCTCGCATGTCGCGCGGCTCGAGCGGAGGCTGGGCCGCCTCCTCGACGCGGCGCTCGAGGGCCAGGATCACGGCGCGTCGTCGACGACGTCCCCGTCGCGTCCCGCGCAGACGCGGCGGAGGTTGCGGGTCCACACCCAGCCTCGCAGCGGCGCGCGGAGCTCGACCCAGCTCCCGTCGCGGCCGCGCGCGGGCGTGACCACCGTTCCGTCGGCGAGCGTCCCCACGACGGGGGCGCGGGTCGAGGGCCGGGCCCGCACGTTCAGCGGCGGGCGCTCGTCGTGGACCTCGATCCGGCAGCCGCTCATGTCGAGGCGGCTCGTCGTCGCGCCCGCGCTCGCGGGCGGAGGGGGCTCGAGGGTGGAGAGCAGGACGGGCTCGCGGAGCGCCTCGGGCAGCTCGCCCTGGCGCGCTCGGAGCGAGAGGCGTCCGTCGCGGACGCTCGCCTCGGCGTCGTAGGCGCGGGTGCAGCGCTCGCCTCCGCGCGCGGCCCGGACGCAGTCGCGCATCCCAGCCTCGACCCGCACGCAGGCGCCGCTCGCGCGCGTGCACGCGTAGGCGTATCGGCGCGCCTGCTCGCGCTCCTCGTCGCCGTCCTCGGACCAAGACCAGCGGTCGAGATCGGTGAGGAGCCAGCCATCGACGCCGTGCTCGCGCGCCGTGAGCCGCCTCATCGCGCGGACCGGCTCCTCGTGCCCGTACTCGCAGTCGTAGTCGGCCCCGGAGGCGAACGACGCCACCGCGCGCACGCGACCGCGAGCCCGCTCCCAGATGAACGACTCGCGCGGGTAGCGGTTGCCGAATTCGACGCGCAGCGGCGCGTCCGCGTACGAGCAGGTGATCACGCCGAAGGAGCGAGCGTCCCACGCCTCGTCCTCACGCGAGCAGCTCGCGCTCCGGCTCGGCCGCGCGAGCTGGACGCTCTCCGCGATCGCGCGCGCGAGCGCCTCGGGCGTCTCCTGCGGCGGGATCGCGCGAGCGAGGGGCCCGCCGTCGAGCGCGGCGAGCCGAGCCGCCGCCTCGACCCGCACGGGCTCTTGGAGCGCCGCGAGGGGCACCTCGACGTCCACGCCCTCCGCGCGCGCTCGGAGCAGGAAGATCGCCGCGACGTCGGGGCGGCTCGCCGAGAGCGCCGCGCCGAGCCTCGCGAAGCACTGCGCTCGCCTCGGCGCCGACGCGCTCAGCGCCTCGCCGACCACCTCCGACCAGCTCCCCCCGAGGGCGAGCTCGGCGAGCGCTCGATCGCAGGCGTACTCGAGGCGATCGAGCCCCTCGGACTCCGCCAGCGCGTCGTCCGCCTCGGAGAAGGCGGCGCGCGCCTCCTCGTAGCGGCCGGCCTCGAGCGCGGCCCGCCCGCGCGCGGCGAGCGCCCTCCAGGCGTCGGGGTCTGGCGCGTCCTGCGCGAGCGCGAGGGCCGGGAGGGAGCCGATCCAGAGCACGAGGGCGAGCTGTCGCACGGCGCGAGAGACGGCGGCCGCCATCGGCGTATTCCAGGCCGCTCCGCGCGCCGCGCCGCTCACAGCACGAATCAGTTGCCCTGCTTCGTGCTGTTCCTTCCTCGTCGGAGGGTCTGCCCCCAGACCCTCCCTCACGCCGAGTGAATCGGCGTGAGCCTCCCTCCCGCCGAGCCAGCGTGCCTCGCTCGACGGATCACGTCGAGTGAGGCGCGCTGTCAGATCCCGAGCGCGTCGAGCCACCCCGGCACCCACGCCACCGCGTCCTCGTCGGGCGTCGGGTTGTCGGTCGCCTCGAGCTCGAGCCGGTCGAGCACCCGCTTGGCGCCGAGCTCGGTGAAGAGCGCGTCCCACTTCTTCGGCGCGCCGAGGAAGCTGTCCTTGTAGCTCCGATCGCCGAGGCCGATGAGGCCGTAGCGCAGGTGGGAGAGGTCGGGCCGCGAGCGCGCGAGGCCGTCGTAGAGCGACTCGACGTTCTGCGGCATGTCGCCGATCCCGGTCGTCGCCGAGCAGATGAGGACGACCTCGCGCTCGCCGAGCGCCGCCTCCTCGAGCGTCCCCTCCTCCAGCCGGATCGGCTCGTGCCCACGCTCGCGCAGCGCGTCCGCGACGCAGTCGGCGACCATCGCGGCGGTGCCCGACTCCGTGCCCACGATGAGGAGGATGTCCATGGCGGCGCCGAATAGCCGAGTGTGTGCGTTCGCACCATGACGGTCCTCACGGACCGGACGCGGCGATCGAGGTGGGAGAGGTAGGACCTTCGCGCCCGAGGTCATGTCAGAATCGCCGCGGATGCTCGCCCTTCGCCACTTCACGCGCTCGGCCGGCCTCGCGGGCGTCGTGGGCGTGGCCTGCGGGCTCGCCTCCGGGCTCTTCCTGTTCCTCCTCGAGGTCGTGACCGACCTGCGCGCCGAGCACCGCGTCCTCGTCGATCTCCTGCCGGTCGGCGGGCTCGTGATCGGCGCGCTCTACGGCCGGTGGGGCAAGCCCATCGAGGGCGGGAGCGGCCTCGTCGTCGACACGATCCACCGCGACGGCCCGACGCTCCCGCTCCGCATGGCGCCGATGGTGCTCGTCGGGACCGTGCTCACGCACCTCTTCGGCGGGAGCGCCGGCCGCGAGGGGACGGCCGTCCAGATGGGCGCGTCGCTCGCCGATGGGCTCGCCTCACGCCTCTCGATCGAGGGCGAGCTGCGGCGCGAGCTGCTCGTCGCCGGCGTCGCGGGCGGCTTCGGCTCCGTCTTCGGGACGCCCATCGCGGGCGCCCTCTTCGGGATGGAGGTGGTCGTCCTCGGCCGCCTCGAGCTCCGCGCCCTCGTCCCCGCGCTGACGGCGTCGATCGTCGGCGATTGGGTCACGCGCGCCGTCGGCATCCACCACACGCCCTATCCCGCGGCGCCCGCGCTCGCGCTCTCGCCGCTCGTCCTCGCGAAGTGGGCTGTCTTCGCGGTGGCGATCGCGGCCGCGACGATCGCGTTCATCGCCCTCACGCACCGGCTCGCCGAGGAGGGCAAGCGGCGCGTGCCGAGCCTCGCGCTCCGGATGGGGCTCGGCGGGCTCGCCGTCCTCGCGCTCGCGACGCTCGTCGGGACGGACGACTACCTCGGCCTCGGCGTCCCGACGATCGTGCGCGCGTTCGAGGATCCCGCGCTCCCGCGCGACGCGTTCGCGCTCAAGCTGATCTTCACGGCGGTGACGCTCGGCGCGGGCTTCCTCGGCGGCGAGGTGACGCCGCTCTTCTTCGTCGGCGCGACGCTCGGCAACGTGATGGCGCGGCTGCTCGATCTCCCGCTCGGGCTCGGCGCGGCGGTCGGGATGGCGGCGCTCTTCGGCGCGGCCGCGAACACGCCGATCGCGCTCTCCGTGATGGCGGTCGAGCTCGTCGGCGCGGACGTGCTCCCGCACGTCCTCGTCGTCGCGGTGATCGCCTATCTCCTCACCGGCCACCGGAGCATCTACAAGACCCAGCGCGTCCTCGTCCCGAAGCTCGGCGCGCCGCTCCCCGAGCCCGTGCGGCTCGACGAGGTGCCTCGCGCGGCGAGCGGAGAGGAGGAAGACCGATGAGCGCGCGGCGCGCGTTCGTTCTCAACCTCGACGCCGAGCACGAGCTCGAGGCGGGCGCGCGCTGGACGATCCCCGCGGCGCTCGCCGCCCGGCTCGACGCGATCGCCGCGAGCGTGCGGCTGCCGGAGGGCGCGCTGCTCGTCCACCCGGGGGCGTCGATCCCCGAGGGCTACGAGGCGCGCCTCTGGTGCCCGACCGAGCGCGCGGTGGCGCGCGCGCGCCGCGCGGGGCTTCGGCTCGACGAGCACGCGCCGATCGACGTCGTGCGCCGCGTGAACGAGCGGGGCTTCGCCCGCGCGCTCGCCCTCGGGGAGCTCGAGCCCACCTCCGTCGCGACGACGCTCGAGGCGCTCGAGGCCTTCGCCCTCGCGCCGAGCCCGACGGGGCGCTGGCGGCTCAAGCGCGGCCTCGGCGCGTCCGGGCGCGGGCAGCGCACCGTCCCGTCGGCGGCGCCCCTCGGCGAGGCCGATCGCGCCTGGGCGCGCCGCGCGCTCCGCTTCACCCCGCTCTACGTCGAGCCGGAGATCGCGATCGAGAAGGAGCTCTGCGTCTACGGGTGGGCGCGGCGCGAGCGCGGCGTGGAGCTGACCGGCGTGCGCGCGCAGACGACCGACGCGCGTGGGCGCTTCCTCCGCGTGGGCCGCGTCGAGGACGAGGACTGCCTCGGCTTCGCCGCGCCGATGCGCGCGGCGGCGGAGCGCGTGGGCCACGCGCTCCTCGACGCGGGCTACTTCGGACCCTTCGGGATCGACGGCTACGTCCACCGGACGCCGCGCGGCGCGCGCGTGCTCCGAGCCATCTCGGAGATCAACGCGCGCTACTGCATGGGCTGGGACGAGCGCGACGGATTCTGATCCGCCCCTCTACGATCAGAACGACGCCCAGCCGACCGAGAGGCCGAGCGAGTAGGAGTGGATGCCCCAGTCCGGCCAGACGTCGATGCCGAACGGGACGCCGATCCAGAAGCCTCCGAGGTTCCACCCGAACTCGCCCTGGAGCGCGAAGCCGAAGATGTTCACGTCGTACTCGAGGCTGCTCATCGTCCCGAGCCCGACCCCGAGCGTCACCGTCGTCGTGCCGTTCGAGCCCATGAAGGCGAGCAGGTGCCTCGTGAGCAGGACCGCCGAGCGGTCCTTCGCGGTGAGCGTGTCGTAGCCGAAGCCGACGCTCCCCTCGTAGCCGAGCGACAAGCGAAATCGATCGGTGTGTAGGAGGTCGTAGCCGACGAAGGCGCGCAGGTGCCCCGTCGGTCCGTAGACCCCGTGGACCTGCTGGCCGTTCTGGATCCCCTCGAGCAGGCCGATCTCGCCATAGAGGCTGACGATCGCGACCACCTCGGGGTCGAGGTCGACGGGCGCGTCGTCGACGACCGCGGCGACGCTCGCGGTGGCTGGCGCGGCGGCCTGCGCGAGCGCGCCGGGCGCGACGAGGAGAGAGACGAGGGCGAGGCTGAGCGCGAGAGACCTGGACACGGGGCCATCCTTTCGTCACCGCGAGGGGCGGCGCGCAGGCCTCATCGACGCGTCGGACCCGGCGTTGCGTCGAATCGCGCCCGCGCGCGGGGACGGAGCTCGACGCGACGCGTCATTCGGCTCGAAGCGCGCGGAACCCTTTGGTAGCCTTCGCCCCATGAAGACCTACCCGAACGTCGCGAGCGACAACACCCAGAGCATCGGCCACACCCCGCTCGTTCGCCTTCACCGCGTCGTCGAGGGCGCGCAGGCGAGCGTGCTCGTCAAGGTCGAGGGACGAAACCCCGCCTACTCGGTGAAATGTCGGATCGGCGCCGCGATGATCTGGGACGCGGAGGAGCGGGGTCTGCTCGGCCACGAGCCGGGCCAGCGCCGCGCGATCGTCGAGGCGACGAGCGGCAACACCGGGATCGCGCTCGCGTTCGCGGCGGCGGCGCGCGGCTACGCGTGCGTGCTCGTCATGCCGGAGACGATGAGCATGGAGCGCCGCAAGGTGCTCACGGCGCTCGGCGCGACGCTCATCCTCACGGAGGGCGCGAAGGGGATGAAGGGGGCGATCGCCAAGGCCGAGCAGCTCGTCGCCGAGAGCCCCGATCGCTACGTGATGATGCGGCAGTTCGAGAACCCGGCGAACCCCGGAATCCACGAGAAGACGACGGGCGCGGAGATCTGGGCCGACACGGGCGGCGACGTCGACGTGCTCGTCTCCGGCGTCGGGACGGGCGGCACGCTCACCGGCGTCTCGCGCTACTTCGAGAAGGTGAAGGGCAGGGCGCTCCACACGGTGGCCGTCGAGCCGGCGGGCTCGCCCGTGATCCGGCAGGCGCTCGCGAAGGAGGAGCTCAAGCCCGGGCCCCACAAGATCCAAGGGCTCGGCGCGGGCTTCATCCCGAAGAACCTCGATCTCTCGCTCATCGACCAGGTCGAGGCCGTGACGGACGACGAGGCGATCGCGATGGCGCGTAGGCTCGCGAAGGAGGAGGGCCTGCTCTCGGGCATCTCGAGCGGGGCGGCCGTCGTGGCGGCGGTGCGGCTCGCGAAGGATCCGAGGTGGGCGGGCAAGACGATCGTCGCCGTCCTCCCCGACGGCGGCGAGCGCTACCTCTCGACCGTGCTCTTCGCGGGGATGTTCGACGACATCGAGGCGATGAAGCCCGTCTCCTGAGCGCGGCGCGTGGCGCCTCGACGCGCCGACCTCGCTCGCGCGCGTAGCTCGCGCCCCCCAAGCCCAGAGCCCCAGATGGATGAACCGAGCCCCGCGCTCCGCGCCCTCGTCGATGCGATGCTCCTCAGCTACCGCGCCGACGCTCGCGCGCAGCTCATCAACCGCTGCCACCTCCCCGATCGCGAGGAGATCGTCGAGATCCTCGGCCTCTTCTTCGAGCTCCTCTTCCCCGGCTACTTCGGCAAGCTCGACCTCACCGACGAGAACCTCGCCTACCACGTCGGCAACCTCGTCGTGCTCCTGCGCGGCAAGCTCGAGCGGCAGATCGAGCGCTGCCTCTGCTTCGAGCGCGTGCGCGAGGAGCGCGCGGTCTCGAGCTGCCGCGACGAGGGGCGCGCGCTCGCGAGCGCGGTCCTCGAGCGCGTGCCCGAGGTGCGTCGGCTCCTCGTCCTCGACGCCCAGGCCGCGCTCGACGGCGATCCGGCGGCGAGCTCGATCGACGAGATCATCCTCGCGTACCCCGGCTACCGCGCGATCACCGTCCACCGCATCGCGCACGAGCTCCATCGGCTGGGCGTCCCGCTCATGCCGCGCATCATGAGCGAGTGGGCTCACACCGAGACGGGCGCCGACATCCACCCCGGCGCCCGCATCGGCGAGCGCTTCTTCATCGATCACGCGACGGGCGTCGTCATCGGCGCGACGACGGAGATCGGCGCGCGCGTGCGCATCTACCAAGGCGTCACGCTCGGCGCGCTCTCGCTCCCGCGCGACGAGCACGGGCGCGTCGCGGGCGCGAAGAAGCGCCACCCGAGCGTCGAGGACGACGTGACGATCTACGCGGGCGCGACGGTGCTCGGGGGCGACACGACGATCGGCAGGGGGAGCGTCGTCGGCGGCGCGACGTTCCTCACGCGCTCCGTGCCGGCGGGGAGCCGCGTCGCGATCGATCCGCCCAAGCTGCGGATCGGCGGCCCGCGCGGCGCCGAGGCGCCGCTCGACCCCGACTTCGACATCTGATCACGTCCACGCGCGGCGCTCGCGCGCGTCGAGCCCGCGCGCCCATTCGTGTTAGAGCGGGCGCGTGCGGCACCACGTCTACCTCATCCCCGGCTTCTTCGGCTTCGCGAATTTCGGGGATTTTCGCTACTTCGCGCACGTCCGCGAGCACCTCGCCTCCTACGCGGACGAGCGCGGCCTCGACGCCTCGATCCACTACGCGCCCACGTACCCGACCGCCTCGCTCCGCAAGCGCGCGAGCCGGCTCGCGGAGATCATCGCGGAGACCGCGACGAGCGCGGGGCCGATCCACCTCGTCGGCCACTCGACGGGCGGGCTCGACGCGCGCCTCGTCGTCGCGCCGGGCGCGTCGCTCCTCACGGGGCTCGACGTCCGCCCGCTCGTCGGGCGCATCGAGAGCGTCCTCGCCGTCGCGAGCCCGCACTACGGCGCGCCGACGGCCGCGTTCTTCACGAGCCTGCTCGGCCAGCGCCTGCTCGGCCTGCTCTCGCTCGTGACGATCCAGGCGCTCCGCCTCGGGACGATCCCGATGCCCGCGGTCGTCCTGCTCGCGAGCGCGATCGGCTCGACCGGGGCGGGCAGGCTCGTCTCGGGCGGCATCGTCGAGCAGGTCTACCAGCTCGTCCTCAAGGACTTCAGCGACGAGCGCCGCGCGCAGATCGAGACGATCTTCGAGGAGGTGCAGCGCGACCAGACGCTCCTCGTCCAGCTCACGCCCGAGGGCCTCGACCTCTTCAACGCGCTCGCGACCGAGCCCGCGGGCATCCGGCGCGGCTCGGTCGTCACGCAGGCCAAGCCGCCCTCCGTCGCGAGCCAGCTCCGCGTCGGTCCGCGCCCCTCGGACCAGGCGATGTACAACCTCTATCGAGCGCTCCACACGCTCGCCTCGACCCTGCCCGAGGATCTCCTCCCCGCGCTCACGGACGAGCAGGCGCGCGTGCTCGAGGCGGCCTACGGGCGCGTCCCGAGCGCGCGCGGCAACGACGCGATCGTGCCGACGCGCGCTCAGGTGTGGGGCGAGATCATCCACGCGGCGTGGGCGGATCACCTCGACGTGATCGGGCACTTCGGCGAGAGCGCCGCGGATCGTCGGGCGCGCCGGCAGCGCTCGATGCGGAGGAGCTCGACGGGCTTCGTGCGCTCGCTCGTCGAGGACGAGCCCGATCACGTCGACTGGATCCGCACGATGAGCGGCTTCGGGCGCCCGGAATTCGAGCGGATGTGGGACGCCGTCGCGCGCTTCGTCTTCGAGGCGTGATCGACGCCCTCACAGCGCGCCTCACTCGACGTGATCCGTCGAGGCGAGGCGCGCCCTCAGCTCGCGCGTCGCAGGGACTCGCGCTCCGCGAGCGCCTCGGCGGCCGCCCAGACGACGCCCATGATCGAGTGCTGCGGGTTCACGCCGAGGTTGGTCGGGAAGACGCTCGCGTCCATGACGTAGAGCCCCTCCCGCCCGCGGACCGCGAGGCTCGGATCGAGCACGCCGAGCGCGGGATCGCGCGCCGCGCACACCGTGCCGAAGAGGTGCGAGGCGATGAGGTGGACGTCTTGACGCGCGAGGGTCGAGGGGAGGAGCCGGAGGTAGTCGTCGAGGCTCGTGACGACGTCGGGCATCGAGCCGACCCCGGGGTGGATCTCCGTCGCGCCGGCCGCGAACATCATCTCGCCGACCGTCGCGAGCGCGTCGCGCACCTTGGCGAGATCGTCGCGCGTGGGCGTGAACCGCACCGAGGGCCCGCCGAAGAGCCCCCGCCGCACGCTGCCCTTCGCCTCCATCCGCACGACGACGCTCCACTGGGCGTAGTGGCCGAGCTCGCCGAGGCGCGCCTGCCAGCGCGAGCCCACGCCCGGCAGGCGCGCGGCGAGCATCTCGGGCGGCAGGCTCAGCGCCTCGAGCTTGAAGCCCCGCTCGCGCATGGGGACCTCGTAGCCCTGCGAGGCGCCGAAGCCCATCGCGACCTCGTCGTCGAAGCGACCGATGAGCGCGGCGCCGGGGTGGAGCTGGAAGCGCTCGCCGAGGAGCGGGTGGCGCACGCCGCTCGCGCGGAGGACGAGCGGTGAGAAGATCGCGCTCGCGGCCACGATGACGCCGCGCCGCGCGCGCACCGCGAAGGGGCGCCTCTCGCCCGCGCCCGAGCGCACGCCGCGCACCCCCACCGCGCGCGCTCCCTCGAAGAGGACGCGCTCGACGTGGCAGCCGGTGTGCAGGCGCGCGCCGTTCGCGAGCACGCGCGGCACGTAGCTCACCTCCATGCTCTGCCGCGCGCCGATGGGGCAGCCCTGGAGGCAGCGCGCGTTGCCCTCGCAGCCGCGCGAATTGCGGTCCATCGGCCGGCCGGGGAGGCCGAGCGCCTCGGCGCCCTTCGCCATGAGGAGGTTGTTCTTGCCGGCGATGCGCGAGCCCGTCGGCCCGACGCCGAGCTCGGCCTCGATGCGATCCATCGCGGCGTCGAGCCGCCCGTCGACGAGGGTCTCGAGGCCGAACGCGCGGCGCCACACCGCGCGCACGTCCTCGGGCATGCGCCAGATGATCCCCGAGTTGATCGCGGTCGATCCGCCGACGCACTTGCCTTGGAGGAGCGGCATCGGGACGGTCTCGTCCGTCGCGAGCGTCGCCATCGAGCGCACGCCCATCGCCATCGCGTCGAGCAGCTCGCGCGGTCGGTCACCGGGCCGGAGGTAGGGGCCCTCCTCGACGAGCGCGAGCGAGAAGCCCGCCTCGTCGAGCACGCGCGCCGCGGTCGCGCCGCCCGCGCCCGTCCCCACGATCACGAAGTCCGCCTCATCGATCGTCTCGATCACGCCGCACCTCCCACCATCGCGTGGCTCGCGCCCTCGACCCGCTCCGGCGCCGCGCTCGCGGCCGCGAGGACGGGGAGCGCGCGCCGCGCCGAGCTGGACGCCCGCCCCGCCTTCGCGCCGTCGTAGCCCGAGCGCGCGCGCAGCGCCGGCGAGCGGAAGATCGCCATGCACGCGACGAGCTTCACGAGCAGGCAGAGCTCGCGGACGAAGAAGAGCCGGTGGCTCGAGAGCCGCTCGAGGAGCGCGCTCCGCTCCTCGAGCTCGAGCGCCGCGAACGAGCGGAGCCTCCCGGCGAGCCAGAGCGGTGAGGTCATCACCAGGAGGAGCGCGACCCGCACGCCGAGCCGCGCCTTGGGCGCCGCCGAGCCCACGAAGCGTGCGTACGCCGCCACGTAGTCCACGTCCTCGGCGGGGGCGGAGAAGACCTCGCTCGCGCCCCCCGCGAAGCTCGGCAAGACGGCGCTCGCCCACGCCCGCTCGACGCGACCGACCGCGAGATCCGCGGGTTCGTGCTCCTGCTTCATCGCCTGCTCCTCGCTCCGAGAGAAGATCGTGCGCCCGAGGATCGACGCGGCTCGTCGGCCTCGGGCCTCGCGGCGCGCTTCGCGCGGGCGCCCGCGCGCGCGCTCGTCGCCGCGCCCG
>JBDHVC010000053.1:0-34670 GCA_039809495.1 Sandaracinaceae bacterium | reverse complement strand
CCTCCGCGCCGGACGCGCCGCTGCTCGAGCCTTGGCTCGCCGCCGCGCCGCTCGAGGGCCGCGTCGTCCCCGCAGCCGTCGCGCCGGCGGCGGGCCGCGTCGGGGCGGGCGCGGCGCTGAGCGGGATCGAGACGCGCGCCGTCATCGCGTCCGCGTCCTCCACGAACGCCGAGGCGGGCACGCTCGCGCTGCCCTGCGTGTAGCCAGCGAGCGTGGCGGTGACCCGCGTATCGCGCGTCGGGCGCGGGATCGTCAGCGTGGCCGGCGACGTCCCCGACTGGCTCCCCACGCGCACGGTCGCGCCGTCGGGCGTGGTCGTGACGACGAGGTGGTAGGGCAGCGCGGCGAGCGTCAGGCGGACGGGGCGCTGCCCCTCCGCGACGGTGATCGTCGAGCGCTGCTCGGCGTAGCCCGCGAGCGTCGCGACGATGGTCGCCACGCCCACGGGCGCCTCGACCTGGAGCGGCGATGAGCCGCGCGCCTCGCCGTTCACGGAGATCTCCGCGTGCGGCGGCGTCGTCTCGACGCGGAAGGAGATCGTCGGCGCCGCGACGACGGCCTCGGTCGGCGGCGTCGTGGGGCTCGTCTCTTCGGTCGGTGTGCCCTCGCCCGCGTTGTTCTCCTCCGCCGTCGTGTCCTCGCCCGCCGCGCCGGGATCGGCGATCGGCTCGTCCGGGCTCGGGCGCTCGGGCTCCGTGGGTGGCGCGGGCGGCGTCTGCGTGGTGCTGGCGGTGGTGTTGGTGGTGGTGCCGCCCGCCGCGCCGCCCTCGCTCTGCGTCGAGGTGTAGAGGAAGTAGCCGCCGCCGAGCACGACCACGAGGCCGACGAGGATGATGGGGAGCATGCTCGAGGTGGGCTCGCTCGGCTGGGGCGCGGCGCTCGTCGTCTTGGCCGACGCGGGCTTGCTCGTCGCGCTCGCCTCGGCCTTCGCGGCGCTCTTGCGCGCCTCGTCCTCCTTGGCGCGCTTCTCGTCCTCGCTCTTCTTCTTCTTCTCGTCTTCAGCCCGCTGCTCCTTGGCGCGCTTCTCGGCCTCGGCCTCTTTCTTGGCGCGCTCCTCGGCCTCGGCCTCTTCCTTGGCGCGCTCCTCGGCCTCGACCTTCTCGCGCTCGGCGCGCTCGCGCGCCTCGCGCTCGGCCCGCTCTTGCGCCTCGGCCTCCTCCTTCGCGCGCTGGGCCGCGGCCTCGCGCTCACGCTCGATCTCCTCGGTGCGCTTGCGGGCCTCCTCGGCCTTGGCCTCGGCCTCCTTCGAGGCGAGCCCGTCCGCGCTCCCCTCGGAGAGCGCCGCCGCGAGGAACTCGCTCGCCTGGCGCACCTGCGTCCGATCCTCGGGCGGGGGCAGCTCCGCCTCCGTCGGCCCCGCCGACGGGAAGAAGAGCATCGTCGCCTTCGCCGAGCGGACCGGGCGCGCGGCCGCGGGCGAGGCGACGACGTCCTCGTCCTTCGCGCCGGGGCCGGCCGCGTCGCCGCCACCCGCCTCGTACTGCCCGGGCTCCTTCCCGCGCTGCTCGACGATCTTGTCGACGAGCGTGCGGCTCTCCGGATCCATCTTGATGAACTTGATCCCCATCCCCGCGGGGTCGTCCTCGGAGCTCGCGTCGGACGCCTCGCGCTTCCAGACGACGCGACCGACGCCTTGGATGAGCTTGCTCTCGTCCTTGAGCTGGAGCTCGAACTTGAGCAGCGTGCCGATCGCCATCGGCTGCTTCGACTTGATGAAGAGCCCGCCGTGGCTGATGTCGCGGCTGTAGTGCTCGACGAATTCGTCGACGGTGGCGCTCTTGAAGCGGACCTTGAGCGAGACGGGGGCGCGCTTGTCCTTGCGCGTGTCGTTCATCGTAGGCTCCTCCTTCGCGGGGCTGCGTCCGCGAGGCGGGGCGATGCTACCACGGTGGGCCTCGCCGCTGCGTCGTTTTGGGCAGATCGGGTCCGGCGGCCCCGTATCATCCCATCTCGACCCTCACCTCGTCGGTCACGGATCGACCCTCCACGGCCACGAGCGCTTGGCGCTCCCCCGACGACCTCGCGAAGAGCGCCCAGCCGCCGATGCAACACATCCCCAACGAAGTGGGCACACCCAACGAAGTGACCCGAGCCGGAGTCGATCGCCTCGCGCGAGCGGGCCGCCTCGATCGCCTCGTCGCGCGTGTCGAAGAGGAGAGGTGTCCATGAACGAAGCCGCACGAGACGAGGGAGAGGAGCCCACCTCCGCGCCCGAGATGCCTTCGAACGAGGGCACGCTCGACACCTCGGGCACCTACCGCGTCGACGTCGAGCTCGACGCCCTCCCGCCGCGCGCGATCACCCGCGCCGTCGCCCAGGTTCGCGGACGCATCAACCGCCTTCTCGCCCTCGACGCCGCGCTCTCGGGGCTCGGGCTCGGCCTCGCGCTCGCCTCGCCCGTCGCGCTCGCCCTCACCGTCACGCGCGCCGCGCTCGCTCCCGCCGCCGGGGTCTTCGCGCTCGGGTTCGTCGTGACGGCGCTCGTCCAGTTCCGGCGGCGCCGGCTCGACGAGCTCCGCGCGGCCCGCGTGCTCGACACGATGCTCGACGCGAAGGATCGCTTCGCGAGCGCGATCCACTTCGGTCGCTGCGCCGAGGCGCCGAGCGGGCTCGAGAAGCTCCAGATGAAGGACGCGGAGGACTTCCTCGCCGAGGCCGGCGCGATCCCACCGCCTCCCCGCCCGCTCGCTCGCGCGCCGCGCTGGCTCGCGCTCGCCGCGCTCCTCATGGCGCTCTCGGCGCTGCTCGCCTGGGCCTGGCCCGAGCTCGCTCGCGTCGTCGCCGAGCAGCTCGACGAGGAGCCGCTCGACGAGGAGCGGAGCCCCGAGGCGATCGGCGAGGAGGCCGACGCGCTCCGGCGCGCCCTCGAGGACGATCCCGAGCGCCGCATCGACGCCGAGATCAACCGGCTCGAGCGCGAGCTCGATCGGGCTCGCGCCGCGACGGCCCACGCCCGCGCCGAGGCCCTCGAGCAGGCCGCGCGCGCGCTCGAGGCCGCGCTCGGCCTCCCGCCCCCTTCGAGCGCGGAGGGCTCGGATCGCGCCGAAGAGGGCGCGAGCGCGAGCGAGCAGGCGGCGCTGCCCGAGGTGCGCTCCGTCGAGGGGGCGCCCCCCTCGTTCGCGAGCGAGCGGCTGCGCGAGGCGTGGGAGCGAGCGCAAGAGGCGCGTGAGGCGTGGCGCGAGGCGAGCGCGCGGCCCCAGGCCGACCCGAGCGAGGTCGCGCGTCGGCAGGCCGAGGCGCAGCGGGCGCAGCTCGAGGCGCTCCAGATGGCCGAGCAGGAGCGGAGCTGGGCGCAGGCGCGAGCGGAGCGCGAGGCCGAGGAGGCGAGCCAGAGGGGCTCCGAGCCGAGCGAGGAGCCCGACGCCGAGCGGCCTCGGAGCGCCGAGGAGGCCGCGGAGGAGCTGGCGCGAGCGAGGGACCGGCTCGATCGCGCGCTCGCCGCGATGACACGGACGGACGACGCGCGCGGCGTGCCCGACGCCTCGGTCGGCCGCGCGCTGGATCAGGCGCGCGAGAGCCTCGCGTCCCAGACGCCCGACACGGCCTCCGAGCTCGGCCACGCCTCCGAGGCTCGCCAGCGCGGTGACGCCGAGGAGCTGTCCTCGGCGATCGAGCGCGCGCGCGAGGCGCTCCAGCGCGAGGCGGGCCGCGAGACGCCCGAGCTCGCCGAGGCGCGGCGACGGCTCGAGCAGCTCCACGACCAGGCGGGAGAGCGCGCGGGAGAGTCCGCTCGCGACTCCCTCGATCAGCCGCGAGGCCAACAAGGTCAAGGCCAGGGTCAGCAAGGCCAGGGCGAGGGCCAACAAGGTCAAGGCCAGGGTCAGCAAGGCCAGGGCGAGGGCCAACAAGGCCAAGGCCAGGGTCAGCAAGGCCAGGGCGAGGGCCAACAAGGCCAAGGCGAGGGCCAACAAGGCCAAGGCCAGGGCCAACAAGGCCAAGGCCAGGGCCAACAAGGCCAAGGCCAAGGTCAACAAGGCCAAGGCCAGGGTCAACAAGGCCAAGGCCAGGGCCAAGGCCAAGGCCAGGGTCAACAAGGCCAAGGCCAGGGCCAACAAGGCCAAGGCCAGGGCCAGGGCCAAGGCCAGGGCCAGGGCCAGGGCCAAGGCCAAGGCCAAGGGCAGGGCCAGGGCCAAGGACAAGGCCAAGGACAAGGACAAGGACAAGGCCAAGGCCAAGGACAAGGACAAGGCCAAGGACAAGGCCAAGGCCAAGGACAAGGCCAAGGCCAAGGCCAAGGCCAAGGACAAGGACAAGGCCAAGGCCAAGGACAAGGCCAAGGCCAAGGACAAGGCCAAGGCCAAGGACAAGGCCAGGGCCAAGGCCAGGGCCAAGGCCAGGGCCAAGGCCAAGGCCAGGGCCAAGGCCAGGGCCAAGGCCAGGGCCAAGGTCAGGGCCAAGGCCAGGTCGGGCAGGGCAGTGGCCAGCAAGGCGGCCAGAGCGGCGGAACGGGCCAGGGTCAAGGGGTCGGGAGCACGGCGCACGGCGAGCAGGTGCAGGGCGGCTCGGGGAGCGGCGGCCAGGGCCAGGGCGGCGCTCCAGGTGGGCAGGCTGGCGGCGGCGACCAGGGCGGCTCGGCGCCTCAGCAGGGCTGGGGGAGCGGCGCCGCGGGCTCATTCGGCGATGGGAGCGGCCTCCCCACGGGGCAAGGCGGCGCGACCGGCGTCGATCCGGGGACCGATCCCTCCCAGTCCGCGCGCCTGGGCCCCGACATCGACCCGATGGGCCTCCTCGACGGCGCGCGTCGGCCGGGGACGGGCCCACGCATGGACGCCGTCGAGGGCGGCGCGGCGAGCGCGGGCTCGGGATCCGTCGGGGGGAGCGCCGGAGAGGCGGGGCGCGTGACGTCCGGGAGCCGCGTCCCGGGCTCACTCCGCGCGTACGTGCGGCGCTACCTCGAGACCGTCGAGCGGGCGGGAGCGCCTCCCTCGAGGTGAGCCCTCGGGCGAATGCCCCTGGTGATCGAGACGTTGAACGAGGAAGATGATGCCGGACGCAGCGCAGAACGTGCAGACACAGAACCCCTTCGATCACGTCCGCGTGCTCTGTCAGCGCATCGCTCACAAGGTGGGGGAGCGTGTCGTCGGGCAGAGCGAGACGGTGGAGTGCATCACGGCGGGCCTCCTGCTCGGCGGCCACGTCCTCATGGAGGGCGTGCCCGGCGTCGGCAAGACGCTCGTCGCGCGCACCCTCGCCGACGCCGTCCACCTGAAGTTCGCGCGCGTGCAGTTCACGCCGGACCTCATGCCGTCCGACATCCTCGGCACCTACGTCGTCTCGGCGTCGAAGGACGGCGCGCCCGTGATGAGCCTCCAGAAGGGGCCGCTCTTCGCGAACATCGTGCTCGCGGACGAGATCAACCGCGCCTCGCCCAAGACGCAGTCGGCCTTGCTCGAGGCGATGCAGGAGAAGCAGGTCTCGCTCGGGACCGAGACGTTCGCGCTCCCCGAGCCCTTCTTCGTCGTCGCGACGCAGAACCCGATCGACAACGAGGGCACCTACCCGCTGCCCGAGGCGCAGCTCGATCGCTTCCTCATGAAGGTGCTCGTGCGCTTCCCGACCGAGGAAGAGATGATGAACATCGTCGTCCGCACGGCGGCGGCGGCCGAGCAGGTGATCTCCAAGATCGCCGACGGGCAGGACGTGATCGCGGCGGGCAAGGCCATCCGGCAGATGCCGGTCGCCGATCACGTCGCGCGCTACGCCGTGCGGCTCGTCTTCGCGACGCACCCGAGCCACCCGCTCGCGCCCGCGTGCAACCGCAGGTACGTGAAGGCCGGCGCGAGCCCACGCGCGGCGCAGGCCGTGCTCGCCGTCGCCAAATTCTTCGCGCTCCTCGACGGTCGGCTCAACGTCGCGATCGCGGACATCCACAAGGCCGCGTTCCCGTGCCTGCGCCACCGCATCCTCCTCAACTTCGACGCGCTCGCCGACGACGCGACGACGGACACGCTGATCCGCCAGACCTTGATGGAGCTCGATCGCAAGGAGGATCCGAGCCCATCGAAGCCGAAGAAGCGCTGAGGCGATCGTGCGCGTCCTCGACAAGACCGCGCGCAGGATCCTCGATCGCCTCGAGCTCCACGTGCGCCCAGGCTCCACCGCGACGCGGCAGGGCGGCCACCGCTCGCCCGTGCTCGCGAGCGGCGTCGAGTTCGCCGATCACCGGCCCTACGTCCCCGGCGACGACTTCCGTCGGATCGACTGGCGCGCGTTCCACCGCCACGGGCAGCTCGTCCTGCGCCAGTTCGAGGAGGAGCGCGACGCGCGCGTCTACGTCCTGCTCGACCTCTCGGGCTCGATGAGCCGCGGCAAGCCGCCGAAGATCGAGGTCGCCAAGCGGATCGCGGCGGCCTTCGCGTACGTGGGGATGAAGCAATTCGATCGCGCCGTCGTGATCCCCTTCGGCGCCGACCTCGAGCGCGAGGCGCGGCCGCTGCGCGTGCCGAGCGATCTCCCCGACGTCGACGCGTTCATCGCGAGCGCCTCGGCGGGCGGGCCGACGGCCTTCGATCAGGCGATCCGCAGCTTCGCGGTGCGCTTCCCGGCGCGCGGCCTCGCCGTCGTCGTCAGCGACCTCATGTCGCCGGCGGGGTTCCCGGAGGGCTTCCGCGCGATCGGCGCGCTCGGGCACGAGCTGCGGGTGGTGCTCGTGCGCTGCGGCGAGGACGACGCGCCCGACGCCCAGGGCGAGCTCGAGCTCCACGACGCGGAGAGCGGCCGCACGGTGCGGCTGCGGATCACGCGCGAGGTCCTCGCCGCCTACGCGAAGGAGGTGCGCGCTCACCGCGAGGCGTGCCGCGACGCCGCGCGTCGGGCCGGCGGGCGCTTCCTCGAGCTCGACGTCACGCTCCCGCTCGAGGAGCAGTTCCGCGCGATCTTCCGGGGCGAGGAGCGATGAGCTTCGCCGCCTTCCCGCTCGCCTCGGTCCTCGCGGGCATGGCCGTCGCGGCCGGCCTCGTCGTCGCGGTCTACCTCCTCAAGCGCACGCCGCGCCCGATGATCGTCTCGAACGTCGACTTCTGGCTCCGCGCCGCCCAGCACGCGAAGCCGAAGCTGCTCGCGAGCTTCCGGATCCCGCTCCTCGCGCTCCTCGTCTCGCTCCTCGTCGCGCTCGCGATGGTGGCGCTCATCGGTGATCCGCGCTTCGGCGTCGGCGTGCGGGGGACGACCGTCATCGTCATCGACGCCGGGCGGACGATGGCCGCGACCGATCGCGAGGGGACGCGCCGCGTCGATCGCGCGGTCGCCGAGGTCCGCCGCTGGGTCGAGCGCTCGACGATCGCGGGCGAGGTCGCGATCGTGCGCGCGGGGATGCGGCCCGAGGTCGTCCTCCCGCTCACCGAGCACGCGCCCGACCTCGAGGCGGCGCTGACGGGCTTTCAGACGGACGACGGCCCCTCGGACCTGCGCGCCGCGCTCGACGTGGCCGACGCGATCGTGCTCGCGCGCTCGCGCGCGGCCGCGCAGGAGGCGGGCGCGAGCGAGGTCGACGCGCCGGTGCTCGGGCAGATCCTCCTCGTCACCGATCGCGACCCGCACGCCTCGCCGCGCGCCCCGCTCGTCACGCTGCCGCTCGGCGACGCCGTCGAGACCCTCGCCATCACCTCCTTCGCCGCGCGGCGCGTGCCCGACGCGGTGGGCGAGTACGCGCTCCGCCTCGAGCTCACGAATTTCTCGACCCGCACGGCGCGCGCGCGGGTCCACGTGCGCGACGGCGAGGTCGATCTCATCAACGATCGCGTGACGATCGCGCCGCGGGGGCACGAGGTCTTCGAGGCGGACGGCTTCTCGAGCCGGCGCGCCGCGCTCACGGCGAGCCTCGAGTCGATCGACCTCGACGGACGACCCGATCGCTTCTCGGGCGACGATCGCGCCGTCGCGGTCGTCGACGCGCTCGACGCGACGCGCGTGCTCCTCGTCACCGAGGACGACTCCTTCCTCGAGGCGGCGCTCGGGAGCCACCCTGGGCTCGACGTCCAGGTCCTCCCGCCCTCGAGCCTCGCCTCGGCGACCACGGCGTCGCTCGCGCGCTTCCACGCCGTCGTGCTCGATCACGCCGCGCTCCCGCCGGGCGTCGAGCACCGCGCGCTCGTCGTCTTCGACCCGATCGCCGCGCCGGGGATCACGATCGCGCGGCGGCTCACGCGGCCGCGCGTCACCGGCGTGATGGCGTCGCACCCCATCCTCGAGGGGCTCAGCTTCGACGACGTCGGCTTCGATCGCGCCGTCGCGCTCACCGAGGCGCCGGGGGATCAGGTGCTCCTGCGGAGCCGCGACGACGCGCTCGCGATCGCGCACGAGGAGCGGGGCGCTCGCAGGGTCGTGTTCGGCTTTCGGACGAGCGACACGGACCTCGTGCGGCGCGAGGCGTTCCCGCTGCTCGTCCACGCCGCGCTCCGCTGGGTCGCCGCTCGGGGCGAGGCGAGCCCGCTCCCGCGCGTGGTGGGTGAGCGCCTCCTCGTCGACGTGGGCGAGGCCGTGCGCGGCCCGGACGACGCCCCGATCGAGGTGCGCGGCGGCGAGCTCCCGGTCGTCACGCGCGCGGGGCTCTACCACCTCGGCGAGCGCGCGGTGGCGTTCGACACGACGCGCTTCGCGGGCCCGCTCGAGAGCGGCTCGACCGGCGGCCGCTTCGTCGCGACGAGCGCGCTCCCGCCGCTCGCGGTGCTCGTCGCGATCGGGCTCGTCCTCGTGATGATGCTCGAGTGGCTGCTCCTTCACCGCGGGAGGCTCGAGTGATGGAGGGTCTCAGCGTCGACGTCGGCTGGCCGCTCGCGCTCTACGGGCTCCCGCTCGTCCTGCTCCTGCCGCTCTTCGTGTGGCGCTCGCGCTTTCCCCTCTCGCGGGGGCGGCTCGTCCTCGTGACCGCGCTCCGCATGGCGGCGCTCGCGCTCGCGATCACGTCGGTCGCGGCCGTCCGGATCGGGCTCCCGACAGAGGCGCTGGCCGTCGGGCTGGTGATCGACCGCTCGGCGAGCGTCGCGCCGGCCGAGCATCGCCGGATCGCCGAGGAATTCCGAGCGATGCGCGCGGCGAACCCGCAGGCCGAGTGGGTCTCGCTCGACGAGGGCGGCGCGAGCCCTCGGGGCTCGCTCGAGGGCGAGGTCGGCGCGACGGTCGCCCTGCTCCCGCGCGACCACGTGAGGCGCCTGCTCGTCGCGACCGACGGCCGGGATCCGCGCGCCGCGAGCGCGATCGAGCGGGCGCACGCGGCCGGCGTGGAGGTGTCCGTGCTCGCCCTCGGCGAGAGCCCGGCGATCGACGGATTCGCGCTCGAGGCGCTCGACGCGCCGCGGCTGCTCCGCGCGGCGGAGCGCTCCGACGTCGTGCTCACCCTCTTCGCGAGCCGCGACGCCGAGGTGCGGCTCGAGGCCTCGTTCGACGGGAGCTCGGCGCTGACGGAGCGGGTCCACGCGCGCCGCGGCGCTCAGAGCGCGCGGCTCTCGCTCCGCTTCCCCGAGGCGCCGGGCGTCCACACGCTCGAGGTCCAGGTCCACGGCGAGGGTGACGTCATCGCGGAGAACGATCGCGTCAGCGCGCTCGTCGAGATCCTCCCGAAGCCGCGCGTGCGCATCTACCGCGATCCGCCGGGCAGCTCGCGCGGCGGGCCCTCGGTGCTCCGCGCGATGCTCGACGAGGCCGGGATGGACGTGGAGGTCGTGCCCCCGCGCGAGGCGTTCACGGCGCGCGCCGGCTACGATCGCTACGCGCTCGTCATCACCGACGAGGTCGAGCTCGGCGACTTCTCCGAGGAGCAGCAGCGGGCGCTCAGGAGCTGGGTCGAGGAGGACGGCGGGGGGCTCATCACCTCGACCTTCAACCGCCCCGTGCGGCGCACGCCCCGCACGCTCCGCGAGATCGAGCCGATCGTCCCGCCGCCCGCGCAGCCCGAGCCTCGGCCGCTCGAGCTCGTCCTCGTGATCGATCGGAGCTCGTCGATGAGCGGTCCCCCGATGGCGCAGGCGCGCCAGGCGGCGATCGACGCGATCCACGCGCTGCGCCGCGACGCGCGCGTGGGCGCCGTCGCCTTCTCCGGCGCGGCCGATCGCGTCATCGCGCCGGTGGGGATGGACGAGGCCGACCGGGTCGTCCAGTTCGTCGGCGGCATCCGCGCCGAGGGCGGGACGAACATCGCGGCGGCGATCTCGGCGGCGAACCAGATCATGTCGAGCGACCCGCGCTACATCCACCACGTCATCCTCATCTCGGACGGCGAGAGCGAGCCCCAGAGCGCGCTCGCCGCGGCGATGGCGCTCGCGGGGCGCGGCGTGTCGATCACGACGATCACGATCGGCAGCTACTCGCAGCTCCTCGCGGACATCGCCCGGATCGGCCGAGGGCGCTACCACGTCACGAACGCGGGCGGGCTGCGCTCCTTGGTCGTCAGCGAGGCGATGACGCGGCAGCCCCCCGCGCAGCGCCAGACGCCCTTCACGATCCGGCAGGCGAGCCGGCTCCCGATGCTCGACGGGATCTCCTTCGCGTCGGCGCCGCCGCTCGCGGGTCACGCGCTCGCGGGCCTCAAGCCCGGCGCGACGCAGGTCCTCTCGGCCACCGAGAACATGCCGCTGCTCGCCTACTGGCACCGCGGGCTCGGCCAGGTCGCGACGTGGACGAGCGCGACGAGCGGGAGCTGGTCGGACGCGCTCCGCGAGGGCCCGGTCTTCCGGCAGCTCTTCACGCAGCTCGCGCGAGGGATGCTGCGGACCCGCGCCGTGGAGCCGCCGCGGCTCTTCATCGAGCCCGATCCCCTCGCGAGCGCGCGCCGCGTCGTGACCGTCGCCTCGCCCTACATCGACACGCGCAACGTCCCGGTCGTCCACCTCTACCGCGACGGCGTGATCTTCGCGCCCTCGATCGCGAGCGTGGGCGATCCGCTGCGGATGGCGATCGCGGGGCCGGGCGTGTGGCAGACGACGATCGACGCGAGCGCGCACGTGCTCGTCGACGCGCGGATGCCGTCGGACGTCGAGCCGAGCGCGGCCGTGGGCGACGAGGTGCCCTACGACCCGGAGCTCACCGCGTTCGGGCCCGATCCCGCGGCGCTCGAGCGCCTCGCCGAGCTCGGTGGGGGTCGGGTGGTCGTGACGCCGGACGCGATGCTCCGCGAGGCGGCGCCCGTCCCCTCGATGCGCTCCTCGCGCACGCCGCTCCTCGTGCTCGCGCTCCTCGCCTATCTCCTCTCGCTCCTCTTCCTGCGCCTGCCCGATCGCGCGCTCACGCGCGAGGTCGAGGCCGAGCGCCCCTCTCGGATCCCGCGCCCGAGCCGACACTCGGCGCCGCCTCTGCCCCCGCGCTCGAGCGAGGACGAGACGAGGGCGGCATGACGCACGCCCCGCGCGCCGCTCCGCTCTTCTCGCGCGTCGGGCTCGCGCTCGCCCTCGCGAGCCTCCTCGGCTGCGGCGGCGATCCCCCCCGCTTCGGCGTGCTCGAGGTCTCGGCCGAGGCGCCGCGCGCGACGCTCTCGGGGCGGACGAGCGCCGAGGGGCGGCCCTCGCTCGAGCTCTCGCCGGGCTGCCCAGGCTTCATCGATCCGAGCACGCCCGAGCACCTCGTCCACGTCACGGGCGGGGCGCCGCTCTTCGTGTCGGTCGCCTCGCCGGAGGGGCCGCTCGCGCTCGCGGTCGCGGGCGGCGGCGAGGTGCGCTGTGACAGCGACGGCGGCAGCGGCCACGTCCCGCGCGTGCTCCTCGACGCGGCCGGCGACTACCGCGTCTACGTCGGCGCGCTCGAGCGACCGAGCGCGCTCCGCTACCAGCTCGTCGTCACGCCGGGCGCGGAGGGGCCGGGGGCGGGCGGTTCCTCGGTCGGGGGCGAGGTGCGCGTGAGCGTGACGATCACGAGCGATCCGCCCGGCGCGAGCATCGAGAGCCCCGAGGGGGAGCACCTCGGGACGACCCCCGCGATGCTCGCGCTCGCGGTCCCGGCCGCCGAGGTGGGCCGCGAGCGGCGCTTCGTGCTCCGCCTCGCCGGGCGCCGCGAGGCGCAGGTCGGCGCGCGGCTCGTGGGCGGCGCGGTCGCGCTCCACGCGACGCTCCCGCTCGTGCCGGTGATCCCGGACGTCCCCGACGCGGGCGGGGTGCCCGCCGTCACGGGCGAGCTCGTCGCCACCACGAGCGACGCGCCGCTCTCCATCCAGGACTTCACGACCGTCGAGCAGCACGCCGACGTCGCGAGCGACTGCGTCATCGAGCGCGCGGCGGTGGCCCTCGATCTCCAGCACAGCTACGTCGCCGATCTACGCGTCGTCCTGCGCGCGCCGAGCGGCACGGAGATCGTCTTGCACAACCAACAGAGCGGGAGCCGTCGCGCGCTCGTCACGACGATCGACTGGGACGATCGGCGCGGCGCGCTGCGCCGGCTCGCCGGTCAGAACGCCCGCGGCCGCTGGACGCTCCTCGTCTCGGACTCCGTCGCCACGGAGACCGGGGTGCTCAGCCGCTTCTCGATCCGCTTCACCTGCGCCTCGCGCTTCGGCGGCTCGGGCCCAGCGCGGCCGCTCCCGCCCTCGAGGCCGAGGCCGCCGCCGCAGCTCGCGGTCCCGCCTGGGATGTCCCTCGTGCCCGCCCCGCCGAGCAACCGGGTGCGCCCGGCGCGACCGGGCGATGGGCTCGTCGATCCCTGGGGCGCCTACCGACCCTGACGAGCGCCGGCGGGCCGTCAGACCCGGGCGACGCGCGACGAGAGCTCGCGCATCGCGCTGGCGCGCGCCTTACGATCCTTCGCGCCTCGCGCCACCCTGACGAACGCCTCCATCGTCGGGAGCCGCTCGAGCACGGCGAGGCTCTTCTCGATCCGCTCCTCGAAGACGCGCTCGCCCGCCTCGAGGCGATCCGCGAGCGCGAGCAGGACGTTGGCGTGCGCCAGCGCCGCGAGGAAGGGCTCGAGCGCCGCGTAGCTCTCGGGCGAGGCCTCGAGGAGCGCGCGCCCCGCCTCGCGACGCTCCGGCGCGCCGAGCGCGAGCTGCGCGAGGCCGAGCGTGCGACGCGCGCGCAGCCCTGGGAGCGGCTGGGAGGCGATCGCGCTCTGGACGCTCGGGTCGTCGAGCACCTCGAGCACCGCGTCGTACGCACCCATCCCGAGCAGCGCCTGGGCGTACGAGGCCCGGACCCACTCGATCTTGCCCGGCTTGCCGCGCCGCGCGTCGGCCTCGGCCTCGCGGAGCGCCTCGTCGTACTGCGCGCGCGCCTCCTCCGCGCGCCCGAGCGCGCCGAGCGCCTCGAGGAGGTACGCGCGGCTCCGCGCGACGTCGCCGGGGCGCTGCCGCATGCCGAGCGCGAGCGCCTCGCGGAAGGCCGCCTCGGCCCGCTCGGGCTCGTCGGCGGCCATCGCGACGAGGCCGATCGCGCCGAGCGACGCGATGCGCTCGCTCCTCAGGCGCGCGCGCCGCGCGATCCGCTCGCTGAGCGTCGCCGCGTCTCGCGCCTCGGCGATCCGGAAGGCGTGGAGCAGGGTCATCGCCTTCTGGCGCGCGAGCCGGACGCGGTGCTCGTCGGGCACGGCCTCGTCCCCCTCGTCGGTCTCGAGGATCGCCTCGGCCTCGTCGAGCGCGCGCAGGCTGGCGCTCGTGCGCCCGAGGTGGCGCTCGGCGGCGGCGAGGCGCGTGAGCACCTCGACGCGGAGCTCGGGGCGCCGCTCGGGCGTTCGCACGATCACCCGCGCGACGTCCTCGCGGATCGCGGGCCAGCGGTAGCCGTTCCACCCGGCGTCGCTCTTCACGCGCAGGGCGCGGACCTCCGCCTCGATGTCGGCGTCGAGCGGGGCTCGCTCGAGGGCCCGCGCGGCGAGCGAGGCGACGTCCGAGAGCCGCTCGAGCTCCGCGCTCGCCGACGCGCCGGGCTCCTCGGGCGCGAGGAGCGTGACGCCTCGCAGGCCACAAGCCGCGAGCTTCTCCGTGAGCCCCTCCACCGGGACGAGGCGAGGCCCAGAGAGCGCGCCCGTCACCGCGAGGCCGCCCCGCGCGCGCCGGCCGGAGAAGAGCGCGAGCGCCGAGAGGTAGGCCGCCGCCGCGAGCGAGGGGCCGTCGACGTCGGCGTCCTCGAGCGCGCCGCGCTGGAGCGGCACGAGCGAGAGCCGATCGAGGGGCGCGTCCGAGGGGACCGCCTCGTTCGCGAGCGCGATCGCGCGCCCGATGGCGTCGGCGGCGGTCGAGCCGAGGCGAAAGCCCCGCCGGTCGTCGTTCGGCGCGTAGCTGACGAGCACCGCGCGCACGATGCCCCGGCGCTCGGCGCCCCTCGTCGCGACGAAGGGCGCGAGCACCGCGTGCGGCGGCATCTCGCGTCGGCTCGCCTCGATCGTGGCGTCGGGGATCTCGAGCGCGCGCAGGCGCGGCACGAGTCCGTCCCTGACCGTCCCCGGATCGGCGAGCTCGAGCGCGCGCTCGAGGCGCTCGAGGGCGAACCGTCGCGCGCTCGGCCGCTCCGCGCGCTCGGCGGCGTCGACGAGCGGCTCGATCAGGCTCGCTCGGAGCGCCCAGTCGAGCTCGCCGCGCGCGATCGACACCCTCAGCCGAGCAGCTGCTCGAGCAGCGCCAGGTTCTCTCGCTCTTCCTCGCTCGTGACGCCGTCGGCCGCCACGAGGTCGCGGACGGCCTGGAGAAAGAGCGAGCGGTGCTCGCGGGGGATCTCGTTCGGGTCGAGCTCCTCGGGCTTGGGCGGGAGCTCGAGCCACGCCTTGATCTGCGCGTCGTCCTCCTTCGTGAGGCCCAGCCGCTTGATCATCTTCTGGACGAAGGAGCGCTCCTGATCGGCGATCTCGAGATCGGCCCACGCGAAGGCGCAGACGAACCTCATCAGGCGGAGCCGTTCGGTGTGCTCGAGCTGGGAGAGCTTCATGGCGGCGAGGATAGCGAAACGCTCCGCGATGTCACCGACGTTTCGCGCGGGCGTCGCTCCCGCGCGCGTGAATGACAGCGCGCCTCGCCCGACGTGACCGGTCCCGCAGAGGCGCGCCGGCGCGGCGTCGCTCGTGTGCGCATCACTGACAACCTGTCAAACGGGCTCCGCGCGAGCCCTCCCAGGCTGCCACGACGTCAGCGCGCGGAGGCCTCCGATCGTCGAATCTCCTTCGATTCCCTGGACTTCCGGATCCGATGGGGTAGGCACGCCCGCTGCAAACCGAGCCCACGCTCCGCGCCGCGTGGAGCGCGGCAGAGCCTCGCCCGCATGTCGACAGCCTCCTCAGAACCGCGCCGCGTGCGCCTCGGGATCGTGGCCGCCACGGTCGTCGCCACGTCGTTCTTCTTCGCCGCGGGGAGCGCGCAGCTCGTCGCCTCGCGCCTGCTCGACGTCCCCTTCGAGGGCGGCGACGCCCTGCCGGTCGCGACCGACGTCGCGCCTCGCCGTCGCCCCGCGCGCGCGGGCGAGCCGATCCTGCGGCGCAACATCTTCGACTCCGCGACCGGGGCGATCCCCTGGGAGGATCCCCCGCCTCCTCCCACCGACGACGAGGCCTCCGACGAGGGGCCGCCCATCGATCCGGGCAACATCGAGGACGTCCACCCGGCCTGCGAGGGCTCGATCCGGCTCGTCGGCGCGTACGTGCGCCGCAGCGAGCCCGATCAGTCGTTCGCCGCCATCATCAACGCGACCGGGACCTCGCTCCTCTATCGGGAGGGCTCGAGCGTCGACGATCGCCTCGTGATGGCGATCGAGCGCCACCGCGTCGTGCTCCGCACCGCGGGCTCGACCCTCTGCGACCTCACCATGTTCGGCACGGGCACCGGCGCGGCCCCCTCGCCAGCTTCGCCCGTCGCGCTGTCGGTGCCCTCGAGCACCGTCGTCGTCGCCGAGGCGCCCGTCGGCCCCGAGACCGGCGGCGTCGAGGCCGGGGATCTCGACGCGAACATCCACCAGGTCTCGGACACGAGCTTCACGATCAACCGCGGCCTCGTCGACCGGCTGATGGCCAACCAGGCCGCGCTGATGAGCGCCGCGCGCGTCATCCCCCACGAGGAGGACGGTCGCCCCGTCGGCATGAAGATCTACGGCATCCGCCGCTCGAGCCTGCTCGGCCGCCTCGGCGTCCAGAACGGCGACATGCTGCGCACGATCAACGGCTTCGAGTTCACCGACGCGAACGCCCTCCTGCAGGCGTACACGCAGCTTCGCTCGGCCGATCACCTCACGCTCCAGCTCGTCCGACGCGGGAGCCCCGTCTCGGTGGACTACCAGATCCAATGACCCTCACCGCCCCGACCCCCCGCGCGCTCGTCGAGCCCTCGAAGCTCGACCGGTCCGCGTCCCCGACCCTCGAGAGACGACGATGAAACTTCGCCTCGCGCTGCCGATCCTCCTCACCTCCGCCTCGATCATGGTGTCGGGCGTGACGCTCTCGCTCGTCGACGCGCAGGACGTCCCCGCGCAGCCGGCGCCTCGCCAGCGGCGTCAGGTGCGCACGCCGCCAGCGGTCGCGCAGCCCGACGCCGCGGGCGAGGGAGAGGGCGTCGAGAGCGGCACCAAGGTCCAGCCCTTCCGTACGGGGCTCGAGGGGAGCGACGTGAGGCCGTCGCCGCCCGGCGCGCGCGTCGCGTTCAACCTGGAGGACGCGGACCTGCCGGACCTCGTGCGCATCGTGTCCCGCATCACGGGCAAGCGCTTCATCCTCCCGAGCAAGGCGCGCTCGATCAAGGCGACCGTCTACTCGCCGAGCGACGTCACGGCGTCCGAGGCGTACCAGGCCTTCCTCTCGATCCTCCAGCTCAACGGCCTCACGCTCGAGGCGGCGGGGCGCTACTTCAAGATCGTCGAGTCGAGCAGCATCGAGTCGCGCGTGCTCCCGATGTACCGCGACGGCGAGGCGATCCCGAGCGACGATCGCTTCATCACGCGGATGCACCGGCTCGAGAACGTGAGCGCCGAGGACATCGCGCAGCTCCTCTCTCGCTTCAAGAGCTCCGAGGGCGCCGTGACGGCGTACGCGCCCACCAACACGCTGATCATCACCGACACCGCCGCCAGCATCCGGCGGATGCTGCGGATCGTCGCCGAGGTCGACGTCCCGCGCACGGGCGAGCAGATCTGGGTCGAGCCCGTCCACTACGCGACCGCGACCGACGTCGCCGCGCTCCTCACGCAGGTCTTTCCTCCCGAGGACGGCTCGGGGGCCTCGTCGTCGTCCAAGGTCGCTCCGGCGCCTCGGCGCGGCCGAACCGCGCGCGCGCCCGCGACGCGTGAGGGTGAGGCGGCGCCCGCTCAAGAGGGCGCGGCGGCGGGCGGCGACGCGCAGACGGTCGGCGCGGCGGCGGGCGGCGAGGCGCGCGTGCGCAGCATCATCGGCGACGAGCGGACGAATTCGCTCGTCATCATCGCGACCGAGCGCGCCTACCTGCAGATCATCGCGTTTCTGCGCACGATCGACGTCCCGATCGAGGGCGAGGGCAGCATCCACGTCCACGCGCTCCAGTACGCGGACGCCGACGCGGTCGCGGAGGTGCTCACCGGCGTCGCCTCCGACAGCGGCGGGGGCGGGTCGCGCGGAGGCGCGTCGTCGACGAAGGCGCGCGCGCCGACGCCCGCGGCCGGGGCCGGCGGCGAGACCGGCACGATCTCGAGCCAGGTCCAGATCACGGCCTACAAGCCGACGAATTCGCTGATCATCACGGCCTCGCTCCAAGACTACGCGGCGCTCCGGCGCGTGATCTCGCGGCTCGACGTGCCGCCCCGCCAGGTCTTCATCGAGGCGGTCATCATGGAGCTGCAGGTCGAGCGCAGCTCGCGCCTGGGGCTCTCGTTCCACGGCGGCGCGCCCGAGCCGAACGTCGACGGCAGCCAGGGCCTCACCGTCTTCGGCTTCGCGCCGCAGACCTCGCTCGGCTTCCCGGCCTCCGCGCTCGCGAGCCAGGACACCCTCTCCGGCCTCGCGGTCGGCGTGCGCGGCCCCTCGCTCCAGATCCCCGGCATCGGGCTCTCGATCCCGAGCTTCGGCGCCGTGCTCACCGCCATCTCGACGAGCTCCGACGCGGACGTGCTCTCGACGCCGCACATCCTCGCGATGGACAACCTCGAGGCCGAGATCAACATCGGCGCGAACGTCCCCCTGCAGACCTCGGGCATCGCGAGCGGGATGGGCGGCCTCGGCGGCCTCGCGGGCCTCGCGGGGCTCGGCGGCGCGACCGGGCAGACCGCCCAGGGGGCGCTCGGCGGGCTCGGGGGGATCGCGGGGCTCGCGGGCCTCGCGGGCGGGATGGGCATGATGGGCGGCGCGGTCCAGCGCCAGACGGTCGGCACGACGCTCCGGATGACGCCCCACATCAACGACTCGGGCGACATCCGGCTCGAGATCGAGGAGGAGATCTCCGAGGCGGGCACGCCGCAGGGCACGCTCGGGGTCGTGCCGATCGAGCAGCGGATCGCGAAGACGAGCGTCTTCGTGCGCGATCAGCAGACGGTCGTCATCGGCGGCCTCATGCGCGACCGCGTCCAGACGCGCGAGACGAAGGTGCCGATCCTCGGCGACATCCCGATCCTCGGCGAGCTCTTCCGCACCACGTCGCGCGAGACGCAGAAGCGGAACCTCCTGCTCTTCCTCACGCCCTACATCGTGCGCTCACCCGAGGATCTGCGCTCGATCTTCGAGCGTCGCATGCGCGAGCGGCAGGAGTTCCTCGACCGTTACTTCGTCTTCGGGTCGCACGAGTACCGGCCGCCGCTCGACTACTCGCGCACGCGCGGGCTCGTCCACGAGATCTTCAACGAGATGGCCACGCTCGACGAGGAGCGCCAGCTCACCGAGCAGCTCGAGGCCCAGGCGCCCCCCGAGCACCGCGCCCGCCCGCCGATCGGCGCCGCCGATCCCTACGACGGCGGGCTCGTCATCGGCCCCGACGGGGACGAGCCGATGGAGGCGACCAGCGCTGGCGCCGACGAGGCGGCCCTCGGCCCCGCACCCCCCCAAGAGTGAAGGCACGAGCGTGAAGGGATGATCGACAGAGAGCGATACGTCGGCGAGATCCTCACGCGGCGAGGGGCGCTCCAGCGGGAGCGCCTCGACGAGCTCTTGCGTTCCGTCTCGGAGAAGAACGTCTCGCTGCTCGAGCTGCTCGACGCGACGCGGGAGCTGCCGCCCGAGCAGGTGACGCGCGCGCTCGCCGACGAGGTCGGGGTCGCGTTCGTCGATCCGATCAAGGCCGCGGAGGTGCCCGCCGAGCTCGTCGACGCGGTCCCGATCACGTTCGCGCGTCAGCACCGGCTGCTCGCGCTCGGCCCCGCGGAT
This sequence comes from Sandaracinaceae bacterium, assembly GCA_039809495.1. GTDB lineage: Bacteria > Myxococcota_A > Polyangia > Polyangiales > Sandaracinaceae > JAFLCL01. Next base: position 15,458 of record JBDHVC010000053.1, on the reverse strand, counting down.
CCGTCGAGGCCCGAGGAGGGCCCCGTCCGCGTCGCCGTGGCGAACCCGCTCGACACGGCCCCGCTCGACGACCTGCGCGCGCTCCTCGGGCGGCCCGTCGTGCCCGTGGCGGCGACGCCCGAGGCGATCGAGGACGCGATCAACCGCGTCTACGAGCGCAAGGACGAGACGGCGCTCACCGAGGCGAAGGACGAGGCCGCCGCGGAGGAGCTCCAAGACCTCATCGACATGACGGACGAGGCGCCCGTCATCCGGTGGGTGAACAACCTCTTCTACACGGCGGCGCAGCGGCGGGCGTCCGACATCCACATCGAGCCGAGCGACAAGGAGGTCGTCGTCCGCTACCGGATCGACGGCAACCTCCAGATCGCCAAGACGGCCCACCGCGGCTTCCTCAACTCCATCGTCTCCCGCGTGAAGATCGAGGCGGGCCTCAACATCGCCGAGAAGCGGCTCCCGCAGGACGGCCGCATCACCAAGCGCATCCAGGGCCGCCTCATCGACGTGCGCGTCTCGACGATCCCGACGAGCAAGGGCGAGAGCATCGTCATGCGCCTGCTCGACAAGGAGAAGGTGCTCCTCGACCTCGAGGATCTCGGCTACGGCGGCGCGCCGCTCGCGTGCGTGCACCACCTCATCTCGCGCCCGAACGGCATCCTCCTCGTCACGGGCCCGACGGGCTCGGGCAAGACGACGACGCTCTACGCGGCGCTCTCGCACATCAACACGCCCGACCTGAAGATCCTCACGGCCGAGGATCCCGTCGAGTACGAGCTGCGCGGCATCGGTCAGCTCCACGTCCAGCCGAAGATCGGCCTCACCTTCGCGAGCGCGCTCCGCGCGTTTCTTCGCCAGGATCCGGACGTGATCATGGTCGGCGAGATCCGCGACCACGAGACGGCCGAGATCGCGATCCACGCCTCGCTCACCGGCCACCTCGTCCTCTCGACGCTCCACACGAACGACGCGGCGGGCGCGATCACGCGCATGCTCGAGATGGGCGTCGAGCACTACCTCATCACGAGCTCGCTCCTCGGCGCGATCGCGCAGCGGCTCGTTCGACGCCTCTGCCCGCGCTGCAAGGAGCCCTACGAGCCGAGCGACGAGGACTTCCACCAGCTCGGCGTCACGCGCGAGCACCTCGCGCGGATCCTCGAGCTCCCTGGCGTCCAGCCCTGGCCCGGGATGCCGCGCGAGTACGCGGTGGAGGGGCGCGACGAGGCGCCACCGAGCGGGCTCGCCTCGCCGCTCGATCGCTCGGACGACGTCGAGCCGATCGACGTCGAGCCGATCGACGTCGAGCCGATCGACGTCGAGCCGACGGTCGTGCGCGGCCGCGAGCTCGTCGTCGGGCGAGCGCTCGCCGGGCGCTCGGCGAGCATGATCTTCTATCGCCCGCGCGGCTGCGAGGACTGCGGCGGCACGGGCTACCGCGGCCGCATCGCGATCGCGGAGCTCCTCCTCATCGACGACGCCGTGCGGCGCGAGGTGCTGAACCGCTCGGACGCGACGCAGATCGCGCGGGTCGCCATCGCGCGCGGCATGCGGACGCTCCGCGAGGACGGCGCGCGGGTCGTCGCGCGGGGCCTGACGAGCCTCGAGGAGGTCCTCGCGGCGACGCAGGCAGGAGGCATGGAGTAGCGCCATGCCCGTCTTCGAGTGGAGCGGCCTCGACGGCCGGGGCAAGGAGGTGCGCGGCGTCCGCGACGCGGACAGCGCCAAGGCGCTCCGCGCGCTCCTGCGCAAGGACGGCGTCTTGCTCACGCAGGCGCTCGAGGGGACGGCCGCGAAGAAGGCGAAGGCGCGCGAGGTCGACCTCCGCCGGCTCCTGCAGCGCGTCTCGACGATGGACGTCGCGATGCTGACGCGCCAATTCGCCACGCTGCTGAAGAGCGGCGTCCCGCTCGTCGAGTCGATGACGGCGCTCATCGATCAGATGGACAACCCCGAGCTCAAGACCGCGCTCACGCAGACGCGGGACAAGGTCAACGAGGGCTCGAGCCTCCACGACGCGCTCCGGCTCCACCCCAAGATCTTCCCGCCGATCTACGTGAACATGGTGGAGGCGGGCGAGGCGTCGGGCACCCTCGAGGCCGTGCTCGCGCGCCTCGCCGACTTCCTCGAGGGCCAGGCGCGCCTCACGGGCAAGGTCACGAGCGCGCTCGCCTACCCGGCCTTCATGGCGCTCATGGGGATGGCGACCGTCTCGATCATGATGGTCGTCGTCGTCCCGAAGGTGACGGCCATCTTCGAGGACTTCGAGCAGGCGCTCCCCTGGTACACGCGGCTGCTCATCTTCGCGAGCGACGTCGTGACCGGCTACTGGTGGCTCCTCGGCGCGCTCGCCGCCGGCCTCTTCGTCTGGTTTCGCCGCTGGAGGGCGACCACGGAAGGGAGAGCGCGCTGGGACGCGTTCACCCTGCGTGTGCCCCTCTTCGGGAAGCTCCTGCTCATGGTCGCGGTCGCGCGGTTCGCGCGCACGCTGGCGACGCTGCTCAAGGCGGGCGTGCCGCTCCTGCGGGCCATGGAGATCACGCGCAATGTGCTCGACAACGTCGAGCTGATGAAGGTGATCGAGGACGCCGCGGGCTCGATCCGCGAGGGCGAGAGCATCGCGCAGCCCCTCAAGCGGAGCGGGAAATTCCCGCCGATCGTCACCCACATGATCGCGATCGGCGAGCGCTCGGGCCAGCTCGAGGAGATGCTCGAGAACGTCGCGTCGAGCTACGACATCCAGGTCGACGCGCGCGTCCAGATGATGACGTCGCTCCTCGAGCCGCTGATGATCGTGCTCATGGGCGGCGTCTCGGCCTTCATCGCCTTCTCGATCCTCATGCCGCTCATGAGGATGAACGAATTCATCAACTAGGCTCGCGCCGCGAGCGGCCCCGACCCCACCCCACCCCCCATGCCGACCCCGATCGAGAAGCGCGCGTTGACGATGCCGTGGCGAGCCCGCGGCGCGCTCCTGCGCGAGCTCGTCTTCGGGCGGCACCTCCGGCACCTGCCGTGGATCGTCCTCTCGATCCTCGCGCTCTTCGGGCTCGTCTTCTCGGCCCACCGGCGCGTCGAGGTCCGCCAGACGCGCGTCGCGATCGATCGGGCGCACCGCGCGCTCACGGCCTTCCGGCTCGACTTCGGTCGCTGCCCGAGCTCGATGACCGAGCTCGTCCATCCGCCTCGCTCCGGGGTCCGCTACCTCGACGAGGAGCCGCTCGACGCGTGGGGCCACCCGCTCTTCGTGCGGTGCCCGGGCCGCTACGACGCGGACGACGCGGACGTCGTCTCCGCGGGCCCGAGCGGGAATTTCCTGATCGACGACAACATCTGGTGAGACGACGAAGAGGAGAGCGCCATGGCATCGTGTGAAGACGGCTCGAAGACGACGATCCGGAGCGTGGGGAGCGGCGCGCGCGCGCGACGCCGCGCGAGCGCCCGACGAGCCCTCGCGCGTCGAGCGGGCATGACGCTCGTGGAGATCATGATCGTCGTCATCATCATGGCGATGATCGTCACGGCGGTCGGCGTCGCCGTCCTCCCGCGGCTCAACGAGGCGCGCGTCAACCAGGCGCGCACCGACGCCCAGTCCGTGCGGAGCGCGGTCGAGATGTACCTCTCGCAGAACCCGGGCGGCGGCTGCCCGAGCATCTCCGATCTCGTCTCGGAGCGGATCCTGAACTCGCGCACGCGCACGACCGACCCGTGGAACAACGAGTTCGCGATCGAGTGCGACGGCGACGACATCAGCGTCGTCTCGGCCGGGCCCGATGGTCAGATGGGGACCGAGGACGACATCCAGTGAGGCCGCGGCCCGGCGGCCGAGCGTGACGAGGCGACGAGGATGAAGGACGAGGCTCGAGCGACGAGGAGGGACGCGGCCAGGCGTAGCGCGCGTCGGCGCGCGGCCTCGCGCGCGGGCATGACGATCATCGAGATCATGATCGTGGTCCTCATCCTCGCGATCGCGGCCTCGGGCGCGTCGTACGGGTTCGGCGCGCTCAACCGCACGCAGCTCCGCTCGGCCTGCATGCGGCTCACCGCCGCCTCGCGCTTCGCCTACAACCGCGCGATCACGCGCGGGACGACCGTCCGCATCGCGCTCGACTTCCGGGAGGGCACGATGGCGATCGAGGAGGCCCACGGGCGGGTGACCCTCGCGCGCACCGACGACGCGCGACGCCTCGACCTCGAGCGCGACGGCGACGGCGAGGATCTCTCCGCGGTCGATCCCTGGGCGGCCGCCACCGCGCGGCTCGCGGACACCCTCCACCCGAGCTTCGGCGCCTCGCCCTTCGCGCCGATCCCCGGCCGCCACTACGCCCCCCAGCCCGTCGCCGACGGCGTCCGGATCGAGCGGCTGATCACGCCGCACGAGGCGGAGCCTCGCGAGCGCGGGGTCGGCCACATCTACTTCTTCCCGCATGGGCAGACGGAGCACGCGGTCGTGTGGCTCGGTGACGGCAGCGACACCGTGTTCTCGGTCGAGATCCACCCGCTGAGCGGCCGCGCGCGGGTGCGCGCGAGCGCCTACGAGCCCGAGCAGCTCCTCGTCGAGGGGGACGCGTCGAGCTCGGAGGTGGATCGCCGATGAGCGTCGGGGCGAGCGTCGAGGGGCGAGCGAGCCCGCGGCGGCGTGGGCGCGCGCCGAGGCACGCGCAGCGGCGCGCGCAGGCGCTCGACGTCTCGGGGTTCACGCTCCTCGAGGTGATGGTGGCGGTCGCGATCCTGGGGATCACGCTCGTCTCGATCTTCTCGAGCGAGGCGGGCGCGATCCGCATGGCGGGCCGCGCGCGGCTCCTCACGACGGCGTCGCTGCTCGCGCGCTGCAAGATGGGGGAGATCGAGGAGGAGGTGATGCGGACCGGCTTCCCGGCCGTCTCCGCGCGAGGCTCGGACCGCTGCTGCGAGGGCGGCGAGGTCGAGGGCTTCGACTGCGAGTGGGAGATGTCGCGCGTCGTCATCCCCGAGCAGATGCCGATCGGGAGCGGCGACGACGAGGGCGGGCTCCTCGGGAGCCTGCTCGGCGGAGGCGCCTCGCCGAGCGAGCCGAGCGCGCTCCCGGCCGCGCCCTCGGCGGCCGAGATGCTCTCGGGCAACGTGATGGCCGGCGGCGGCGGCATGATCGCGCAGCTCGCGATGCAATTCGTCTTGCCCGCGCTCAAGCCGAGCATCGAGGAGCGGATCCGCCGCGCGACCGTGACGGTGCGCTGGCGCGAGGGGGAGGGTCGCCAGGAATTCGACGTGGTCCAGTACCTCGTCGCCGACGCGCCGCAGATCCCGGGGGCGACGCCATGAGCCGCTCGCGCGGGCCGCGCTCCTCGCGCCAGGGCTTCACGCTCGTCGAGGCGCTCGTCGCGATCGCGATCTTCGGCATCGTCGCGACGATCGTCTTCGGCGGCTTCTCGCAGACGATGCGCAACCGCAGCTACGTCGAGGCCCAGTCCGATCGCTCGCACGTCATCCGCGTCGCCATGGAGCGCATGGCCCGCGAGATCGCGTCGGCGTTCGTCTCGATCCACGTGAACCCGAACCCCCAGCTCATCGCGGTGCGGACGGGCTTCCACGGCCGCCGCGAGGGCCGCGGCTCGCGGCTCGACTTCACCTCCTTCTCCCACCGGCGCCTCTACCGCGACGCGCACGAGTCCGATCAGAACGAGATCGGCTATTTCCTCGCCGAGACGCGCGACGACGAGGGCGCCCGCCACCTCTCGCTCGTGCGCCGCGAGCAGAACCGCATCGACGACGACCCCGAGCACGGCGGGCAGAACATGATCCTCGTCGACGACGTGAAGGAATTCGAGCTGAGCTACCTCGACCCCATCTCGGTGGAGTGGCAGGACGGCTGGGACGCGCTCTCGGGCCAAGAGCAGAACCGCCTGCCGTGCCAGGTGCGGATCCGCCTCGTCGTACCGTCCTCGAGCCGCTCGCGTCGTGACGAGGTCTACACGACGCGCGCGATGGTCCCGATCACCTGGGCGCTGAACCACGCCGTCTACAGCCCCTGAGCCCCGCTCTCCCTCCGCGAGCGCGCTCCTCGCGCTCGTCCCCTCGCCCCGCTCACCCCGCTCGCTCCGATCATGGCCATCTACGTAGGCATCGAAGAGGACGAACACTCCATCCGCGCCGCGATCGTGCGCACGCAATTCGGCCGCGCGCAGCTCGTGCGTTACCTCGAGCTGTGGCTCTCGCAGGTGGTCCCGCCGCCTGTCGTCGAGGGGAGCGCCGCGCCCTCGCCGCGCGCGCTCGCCCTCGCCGAGGTGCTGCGCGCCGCGGGCGCCGCCGAGATCGTCGCGTCGATGCCGATCGAGGAGCTCTCGCTCCGCCGGATCGAGCTGCCCGCGGTCGCGGCGCGCAAGCTCGACGAGCTCCTGCCCTTCGAGCTCGAGGCGGTCGTCCCGTTCGAGGCCGAGAGCGCGCTGATCGAGCACCAGCCCGTCGAGAGCGGCGATCCGAGCAAGATCGCGCTGCTCGCGTGCGTCGTGCCGAGGGCGCGCGTCCGAGCGCGGCTCGACGAGCTCGCCTCGGTCGGGCTCGATCCGCTCGCCCTCGCGCCGAGCGCGGCCTCGCTCGCCGGGATCGCGACGTTCAGCCCGGAGCTCGCGAGCGCGAGCGAGCCGGTCCTGCTCGTCTCGGTCGGGCTCGACCGGATGGAGCTCGCGGTCGTGCAGAAGGGGAAGTGCGACTTCGCGCGCTCGATCGGGGTGGGCCACCGGCAGGTCGACGCGATCGGCTACGGCGAGCCGTCGCTCGCGCAAGACGCCGAGCAGCTCGCGCGCGAGCTGCGCCAGACGATCGCGAGCTATCGCCTCCAGGGCGGCGCCGATCCGCTCGCCGTCCGCGTCGTGGGCCTCGTCGATCCCGAGCAGCGGATCGTCGCTTGGCTCGCCGCGGTGCTCGATCGCGAGGCGAGCCTGCTCGAGCTGCCGAGCCCGAGCGGCGCGGGCGCGAAGGAGCCCGCCGCCGCGCTCGACCCGATCGCGAGGGCCCGCTTCGGGGCGGCGCTCGGGCTCGTCGGCCACGCGCTCGAGAGGCGCACCATCGACCTCCGCGTCGGGGAATTCACGCGCGCTCGCAAGCTCGGGAGGGTGCGCGAGCTCGCGCCGCTGCTCGCCGCCGCGACGGCGGCGATCTTCGTCGCCTGGGGGTTCTCCGTCTACGCGCAGTACTCGGTCCTCGAGGCGCGGCGGCAGGTGCTCGAGGGCGAGCTCGCGCGCATCTCCCGGACGCACCTCGGGCAGGAGACGACCGACGTGGCCGAGGCGCGAGAGCTGCTCGCGCGAGGGCGCGCCAACCCCGATCCGATGCCTCGCTGGACGGCGCTCGACGCGCTGATCGCGGTGTCCGGGGCGATCCCCGACACGATCCGCCACGACGTCCAGCGCATGCAGATCGATCTCGCGCAGGACCGCAGCGAGGGGCACTTCGAGCTCCAAGGGATCGTCGGCTCCATCGAGGAGAGCGATCGGGTGCGTGAGGCCCTCTCGCACATCACCTGCTTCCAGAACCTCGAGCAGGCCGGGCCCGCGACGCCCGCCGCCGACGGCCGGAGGCAGTACCGCCTCGAGGCCGACATCCGCTGCCCCGACGATCGTCGCGCCACCGACACGCGCGGCCGCCGCCGCCAGGGCTCGTCCTCGAGCGGGGGAGGGCGCTGATGCGCGCGCGCCTCGAGGCCATCTGGGCCGGCTTCAACGACCGCGAGAAGAAGCTCGTCGGGCTGATGCTCGTGATCTTCGCGGTGATCGTGGTCGTGCTGCCCATGTACCTGCTCGGGACGTCGATCGCCTCGCTCGAGCGCGAGAACGACGACATCTCGGCGATCGTGCGCGACATCGAGCGCGCCGCGCCCCAGCTCGCCGAGCGCGAGGCGCTGCGGCGAGCGTCCGAGGCTCGCTACGACGTCCAGGCGCCGGCGCTCTCCTCCCTGCTCGAGGCGCAGAGCCGCGACCAGTCGATGACGATCAGCGCCGTGACGAACCAGCCCGAGGTCCAAGAAGGGAGCTTCCGGCGGCGGCACGTGCGAGCGTCGTTCCCGGGGACGGGCCTGCGCGCGGCGGTGAAGCTGATGAGCTCGCTCGAGGCCTCGCCCTATCCGATCGCGCTCGAGCGGATCCACATCGATCACTTCGCGCCAGGCGAGGATCGCTACAACGTCGAGCTCGGCGTCATCACCTACGATCGGCAGGGCGCGAGCGACGCCGACGCGGGCGTGCGGCCCGCGCGTCCTCAGCCCGAAGGCCGCGCCGGCCCCCCCACCCCTTGAAGCCATGACCAGCTCGCTCGCATCGACCACGACGCGCCTCCTCGGCCTCTTTCGACGCTCGGGCGGCGCCCCCTCGCGCCCGAGCCGCGCCCCCGGCAAGCGGGAGGGGCGGAGCTGGGGCCGGCGGATCGCCCTCGGCTTCGCCTGGTTCCTCTTCTCCTCCCTCTGCTTCCTCTCGTTCTTCTATCTGACCTTCCCCTACGACCGCGTGCGCGACTACGTCGTGCATCGGATCGAGGTCGCGCTCCCCGGATCCGAGGTCGAGATCGTCCGGCTCGAGCCCGCCTGGCTCACGGGCATCGAGGCGAGCGGCGTTCGGATCCGCCTGTCGGCCGATCCCGCCCCGGCGCCCGCGCCGCACTCGAGCGAGCCGCCTCGCCGGCCCGCGCGACCGAGCCTCACGATCCCCCACCTCTACGCGCGGCTCGGGATCCTCGGGCTCTTGACCGGCGCGCGCGACGTCACGTTCGACGTCGAGACGGATGGGGGCGGCCGCGTCGAGGGCTACGTCGAGGACGATGGCCGCTCGACGCGCGTCGTCGCGCACCTCGACGCGGTCGATCTGAGGCGGCTCACCATCGTCCATCACTTCGCGGGCGTCGCCTTCGCGGGCGAGCTGAGCGGCGAACTCGACGTCCAGATCGCCGAGGACGAGGCGAGCTCCGATGGCCGCGTCGATCTCTCCCTCACCGACGCGTCCATCGGCGACGAGTCGTTCGAGGTCCCGCTGCCGATCCCGGGGATGAGCAGCCTGCGGCTGACCCGCCTGAACCTCGGTCACGTCGTCGTCGGGATCGGGCTCGAGGACGGCACGGCGCGCCTCGAGCGCTTCTCGGAGGACGGGGGAGACCTCGCGCTCCGGGTGACCGGCACGGCGCGGGTGCGTCGCGCGCTCCGCGCGACGACCTTCGATCTCTTGGTGCGGGCGGGGCTCGAGGCGCCCTACCTCGAGCGCAACCCGGCGCTCCAGAGCGCCGTCGAGCTCGCCGGCGCGAGCCCCCTCGTCGCGCCCTATCGGACCTCGGACGGCGCCTTCCAGGTGCGGGTCCAGGGCTCGGCGAGCGGCCACGTGACGACGATCGCCGCGGGAAGCGTCGCGATGGGCGAGTAGCCGTCGTTCGGCCATCGACAACGAGCCCGTCGATTCGGCACAATCGGAGCCACATGCCGCGTGTCATCGGCATCGATCTCGGAACGACGAACTGTTGCGTGGCTGTCGTCGACGGCGCGCGCGCGACGGTGCTCTCCAACAAGGCGGGCTACAAGACGACGCCGTCCGTCCTCGCGATCACCGAGGCGGGGCAGCGCCTCGTCGGCCAGCTCGCCGTGCGCCAGCAGGTGACGAACCCGGAGCACACCACCTACGCGGTCAAGCGGCTCATCGGCCGCGCGTGGGGCTCCCCGCAGGTCGAGCACGCGCGCACCGTCTGCCCCTACCGCATCGTCGAAGGCCCCAACGCGGACGTCCGCATCGAGCTGCGGGGCAAGGCCTACTCGATCCCCGAGATCTCCGCGATCTTCCTCCAGGAGATGCGGGTCATCGCCGAGGAGCGGATCGGCGAGCGCGTCGAGCACGCGGTCGTCACGGTGCCGGCCTACTTCAACGACAACCAGCGCCAGGCCGTCCGCGACGCGGGGCGGATCGCGGGGCTCGACATCGTCCGCATCCTGAACGAGCCGACGGCGGCGGCGATCGCGTACGGGCACGGACGCGAGGGAGCGCGCACGATCGTCGTCTTCGATCTCGGCGGCGGCACGTTCGACGTCTCGATCGTGCGCGTGGATCCGGAGGCGGGCTACGACGTCATCGCGACGACGGGCGACTCGTACCTCGGCGGCGAGGACTTCGACAACCGCATCGTCGCCTGGATGCTCGAGGGCCTGAGGGAGAGCAGCGGGGTCGACGCGACGAGCTCTCCGCTCGCCCTCGCGCGCCTCCGCCAGGCCGCGCAGAAGGCGAAGTGCGATCTCTCCGACCTGACCGAGGCCGAGATCCAGCTCCCGTTCCTCCTGAACGGCGCGGCCGGCGCGGTCCACTTCGAGCGGGTGCTTCGCCGCGAGGTCTTCGAGCAGATGACGGGCGATCTGGTCACGCGGAGCCTCGCGATCTGCGAGAAGGCGCTGCGCCTCGCGGAGCTGCGCGTGCGCGAGGTCGACGAGGTGGTGCTCGTCGGCGGCATGACCCGCATGCCCGCGATCCAGCGCGCCGTCGAGGAATTCTTCGATCGCGAGCCGAGCCGCGGGGTCCACCCCGACGAGGTCGTGGCCGTCGGCGCGGCGCTCCATGGTCACCAGCTCGTCGCCCAAGAGGGCCAGAGCGGCGTCGTCCCGCTCCACGACGTCACGGCGCACGCGCTCGGCATCATGACCTCGGGCGGCGGCTTCGATCCCCTCATCCCCGCGAATTCCCCCGTCCCCGTGCGCGTCGCGAGCGTCTTCGCGACGAGCCGCGACGGCCAGGAGCAGGTGAAGGTGGTCGTCCTCCAGGGCGAGAGCGATCGGGCCGCGGAGAACGAGTTCCTCGGCCAATTCGCGCTGACCGGGCTGCGCAAGGCGAGGGCGGGGGAGGTCGAGGTCGAGATCGTCTTCGAGATCGACGACGACGGGATCTTCCGCGTCGCGGCGATCGATCGCGAGACGGGCGAGGCGCAGACGGTCGAGGTGCTCGCCGAGAGCGGGCTGAGCGACGAGGAGATCTCGTCGATGATGCAGGACGCCGAGGGCTACCTCGCCGAGCGCCGCGCCCGAGAGCAGCAGGAGCGCGACCGCCAAGGGATCGACGTCCTCTTGGCCGACCTCGATCGCCTGCTCCCGGAGGTCGAGCGCAAGGTCGCCTCGACGCCGGTCGCCGCGGCCGCGCTGGTCAAGGCGCGGCGCGCGGTGGAGCAGGTGCGCCGCAACGTCGCCGCGGGCGATCCGGAGAAGCTCGGCGACAACCTCGCGACGCTCGAGAAGCTCTCGGGCATGCTCAAGCAGGTGCTCGCGCGGTGACCTCCGCCGCGACCGGCCACGCGTCGCGGCGCTGATCGCCCGCGCGGGGCGCGCCGTCAGCGCGCGCGCCGGAGCGTGCGCGCGGCGCCCCGGAAGCGCTCGAGCCAGGTGGCTGCGTCGGCGCTCGTCGCGTCCACCGCGCCCGCGACGAGCACCACCGCGTCCTCGAGGTAGAGCACGGCCGCGTACGTCGCGAGCCGCGGCGCGCTCGCCTCGTCCTCCTCGCCGGGCTCCGCGTCCTGCGTGCCGGTCACCTCGCAGCCCTCGACCGTGTCGCCCTCGATGCGCGCGCGGCTCTGGACGCGCTCGTCGGGGATCGGTCCCGCCTGCGCGAGGATCGGCGCGCAGGCCTCGTCGCGCTCGGCGAAGGGCACGACGGCCGGGATCGGGACGACGAAGAGCGTCGGCACGCCGGGCCCCGGCCGCGCGCCGTCGGGCACGTAGGTGATCGAGCTCGTGTTCGAGCGCGCGAGCGCGAGCCCCTCGGGCGGCGTGAGCCGGAAGCCCACGGCCGCCTCCGGATCGAGCGGCGCGCTCGGATCCCACGCGGCGGAGAGGACGCTCGCGCGCACCATGGGGAGCAGCCGCTCGCTCCGCGCGGCGTCGTAGGCCCCGGCGACGAGGAAGGCGTGATCGCCCTCGGTGACGAGCGCCCACACGCGCTCGAGCGACATCGACTCGCCCGCCTCTTGCCGATCGACGTGGAGGACCACGCGGTGGCCCGCGATCGTCGCCTCCTCGCTCGAGCGCTCGTCGGCGCCGCGGGTGAGGCTCTCCTCGAAGCTCGCGAGCAGGCCCGCGTCGCCGCTCGCCGCGGCGACGAGCATCTGGATCCGCCGTCGACGCTGGAGAAAGCCAGCGCCGAACGGGAGCGGCTCGCTGCCCCGAGGGGCGCGCAGCGTCACCCCCGTGCCGGGCACGAGGACCGGCGGATCGAGCGGCTGCGCGGCGCTCGCCTCGTCACCTTCGCTCGCCTCGTCACCTTCGCTCGCCGCGTGATCCGTCGCCGTCCTGGGCGGCGCCGCGCGTGGGCCACAGCCGACCTGCGAGGCGAGGACGAGGAACGCGAGCGGGAGGAGGTGGAGGCGCATCGCGCTCGCCTTACCACGCGGCGGCGTCAAGCGAGGCGTCTTCGCACCCAGAGCCAGCCGATCCCGAGCGTGAGGACGACGAGGAGCCGCTCGAGGGGCGTCGCGCGCCGCTTCGTCGGCGCGATCGCCGCGCTGGGCGACGCCGCGGCGCGCGCGATCGCCGCGCTGGCCTCGAGCGCGCGTCGCGCGCCCTCCTCGTCGAGCGCCATCGCGCGCTGGGTCGCGCCGGCGCGCCGCTTGGGCTCGCCCAGCGTCGTCCCGCAGTAGTCGCAGACCACGGCCGAGGCCGCGCGCGGCGCCTCGCAGTGAGGGCAAGCGAGCGTCGAGCTCGCGCGAGCGGCGGGAGCGAGGGCGGCGGAGGGCGAGGCACCGACGAGCATGGCCCGCAGATACCCGATGCCTGCCGCGCGCGACAAGAAAGCGGCTAGCATGCCCACGATGGCCAGCTCGAGCGCCTACGAGGAACTGCTCCGCGACGTGCGGACGAGCGGGCGGCCCAAGGGCGATCGGACGGGCACGGGCACGCTCAGCGTCTTTGGCCGCCAGCTCCGCTTCGATCTCCGAGAGGGCTTCCCGCTCGTGACGACGAAGAAGCTCCACCTTCGCTCGATCGTGCACGAGCTGCTCTGGTTCCTGCGCGGCGACTCGAACGTCCGCTACCTGCGCGAGCATGGCGTCACCATCTGGGACGAGTGGGCCCGCCCCGACGGCGAGCTCGGCCCCGTCTACGGCGTCCAGTGGCGCAGCTGGCCCCTTCCGAGCGGCGGCCACGTCGATCAGCTCGCCGCCGTGATCGACGAGATCCGGCAGAACCCCGACTCGCGGCGCCTCCTCGTCTCCGCGTGGAACGTCGCGGCGCTCCCCGAGATGGCGCTCCAGCCCTGCCACGTCCTTTTCCAGTTCTACGTCGAGGGCGGGCGCCTGAGCTGCCAGCTCTACCAGCGGAGCGCCGACGTCTTCCTCGGCGTCCCCTTCAACATCGCGAGCTACGCGCTCCTCACGCACATGGTCGCGCAGGTCTGTGGGCTCGCCGTCGGCGAGTTCGTCCACACCTTCGGCGACGTCCACCTCTACCAGAACCACGTCGCGCAGGCCGACCTCCAGCTCGCGCGCGAGCCCCGCGCGCTGCCCCGGCTCCGCCTCGATCCGAGCGTCACGTCGATCGACGCCTTCCGCTACGAGCACGTCGTCGTCGAGGGCTACGACCCGCACCCGGCGATCAAGGCGCCGGTGGCCGTATGAGCGCCAGCGCGAGCCGCCCCTCGATCGTGATCGTCGCGGCGCTCGACGAGGCGGGCGTGATCGGCAAGGACGGCGCGCTGCCCTGGCACCTGCCGCGCGATCTCGCGCACTTCAAGGCGCTGACGCTCGGCAAGCCCGTGCTCATGGGGCGCAAGACGTTCGAGTCGATCGGGCGGCCGCTCCCTCGCCGACGCAACGTCGTCTTGTCGCGCTCGCTCGAGCCGCGCGAGGGGATCGAGCTCGCGCGCAGCGTCGAGGAGGCGCTCGCGCTCCTCGCGGGTGAGCCCGAGTGGGCCGTGATCGGCGGCGCGGAGCTCTTCGAGCGCTTCCTGCCGATCGCCTCGCGGCTCGAGCTCACGCACGTCGAGGCGCGCGTCGATGGCGACGTGCGTTTCCCGCGCTTCGATCCGAGCGGCTGGGCGCTCGAGCGCGAGGAGCGCCACGCGGCCGACGCCGCCAACGCCTGGCCGCTGCGCTTCGCGTCGTACGCGCGGCGCGCGACGCCGTGACGACGCTCGCGCGGGCCTCGAGGCACGCTTCCTCCGATCGGGCTCACGGCGTGAGTCCGTCGGCTGATCCGCGCCGTCAGTCCGCGTCGGGCGGCGTGAGATCCGCCTCCGTGAGCGGCGCGGTCTCGATGGGCTCGCCGGCGCGGACCCAGCCGAGGATGCCGGCGCTCATCACCGACACGTCGCTGTATCCGAGCGCGACGGCGCTCTCGGCCGCCGTCGCCGCCGCCGAGCACTGCTCGTTGTAGCAATAGAAGACGAGGGGTGTGCCCGGATCGGCTGGCAGCACCTCGCGCGAGACGCCGTCGTAGTCCACCCAGATCGCGCTCGGCACGTGGTGCTCGGCGTAGATGCCGCGTGGGTTCGCGTCGTAGACCGCGAGGCGGTGCGCGGGCGCGGCGAGCCGCTCCGCGAGCGCGGCGACGCTGATCGTCGCGATGCCCCGCGCGTCCACGCTCGGTGTCGTCGAGCCCGCTCGCGGCGTCGAGGGGGCGCTCGCGCCGCAACCGACGCCGGCGAGCGCGAGGGCGAGCGCGACGCTCGTACGAGCGAGGGGCGAGCCGCGAAGATCCAAAGACCACCTCCCAATCCGTAGGGCGACCGATCCGTCGAGGCGGATCATTCACCCACCCCCACGCCCCGCGCGCAAGCCGCACTCGGCGGCGCGAGAGCCGCTCATCGTCGCGCGGGCGCTCGACCCGCTCGCTAGCGCTCCTCGGGCGTGAGCTGATCGGGCGCGACGCGCGGCCGCTCGGTGTCGAGCGGCTCGCTCGCGAGGGTGTCGAGGCGCTGATCCGGGTGGGTCAGCTCCCGCGCCCTGCGCCGCGTCTCGCGGGCCTCGCGGTCCAGCCGCGCGAACTGGCCCCGGCACTCCGCGTCGCCGCGCGCCTCGTCGCCGCGCTCGATGCAGGACCAGAAGTCCGCCGGAAATTGCCGGCAGCGCTGCATGAACGCCGCGCGATCGGCGCCCCCCGCGCTCTCGGACCCGAATTGCGCTCGGTTCGTCTCGTAGAGCGCGACGCAGCGCGCCATCACCGGATCGGCGTTCGGCGCCTGCATCGCCTCGATCGCCCTCGCCGCCTCTGGATCGAGGACCTCGCGGACGTGCTCGCGTCCCTCGCGCACCACGTCCTCGGCCCGCATGCTGGCATGGCGCGCCTCGCGCGCGCGGCGCTCCGCCTGGTGCTGAACGAAGAGGTCGTGGAGCGTCGTGTCGGCGCCGAGGCCCCCCGGGTTGCTCGCCCCGCCGGCCGCGAGCCCGCCCGCTCCGCCGCCGCCGATCCCGCGCCCGCCGAGGCTCGCGGCGCCTCCTCCCGTGCCGTGGATCGGCGCGCCGAGCAGGGCCCCCGGCGCCGCGGGGGG
>JBDHVC010000052.1:0-35244 GCA_039809495.1 Sandaracinaceae bacterium | reverse complement strand
GCGCTCGCTCGTTGCCGTGCTTCCAGAGCAGCTCGAAGTAGTTGCGCCCGTCGAAGGGGGGCGCGCCGCTCAGCATCTCGAAGAGGATCACGCCGAGCGCGTAGACGTCGACGCGGCGATCGATGTCCGCCTCGCCGCGCGCCTGCTCGGGCGACATGTAGAGCGGCGTCCCGACGATCTGCCCCGTACGCGTCACCCGCACCTGCTCGGCCTCGGCGAGCTTGATCTTCGAGATCCCGAAGTCGAGCACCTTCACGCGCTCGATCCCGCCCTTCTTCGCGAGGAAGATGTTCTCGGGCTTGAGATCGCGGTGGACGATCCCGCGCTGGTGCGCCGCCTCGAGCGCGTCGGCGATCTGGAGGCCGATGGGGAGCGCCTCCGCGACGCTCATCGCGCGGCCCTCGCCTCGCACGACCTCGAGCCGATCGGCGAGGCTCTCACCGCGCAAGAGCTCCATGATGATGAAGACGGAGCCGTCTTCGTAGCGATCGAAGCTGATGACGTCGACGATGTTGTCGTGATCGATGGAGCTCGCGGCGATCGCCTCCTGGCGCAGGCGCTCGACGGCGTCCTTGCGCGTCGCGATCGTGTCGACGAGCACCTTGACCGCGACCTCCTTGCCGAGGTGCAGGTGTCGCGCGCGGTAGACGGCGCCCATGCCGCCGGCGCCGATGCGCGCCTCGATCGCGTAGACCCCGCCCACGGTCCGGCCGATCCAGACGTCGTCCGCCGTCGCTTCGTCCGCGCTCTGCACGCGCGGCTCGGAGAGCGAGGTCGCGAGCAGACCGAGCTCCGACGAGGGGATCCCGAGACGCGTCCGGGTGGGGGAGGCGTCGTTCGAGGGCTCGTCGGGGGGCGCCGTCATGCGAAGCCCGAGCCTACCGCATCCGCGCGCTCAGCCCTCACGATCCCTCGCGCTCGTCGTCGGCTCCTCCGAGCAAGGGGCTCCGCCTCCGCGTCCGGGTGCGACGCCGCTCGCGGCGCACCATCGAGAGCACCTCCGCCATCGAGCACGTCACCTTGTCGAGGATGCGGAGCAGCTCGTACTCCTCGCGCTCGTCGAGGCCGATGACCGTGTGGCGGATGGCGCCGTCGACGACCGGCTCGAGCGACCGCTCGAACGCGAGCCCCTTGGGCGTGAGGCGGACGAGGCGACGCCGCCGATCGCCCGGATCGACCTTCACCGCCACGAGGTTCGCCTCCATGAGCTTCGCGACCATGCGGCTCACCCCCGCCGCGTCGAGGCCCGCGTCGAGCGCGAGCTCGTGCTGCGAGAGCTCGCCCTCCGTGCTGAGCCTGAGGAGGATGTTGTACATCGGCGCGGTCGCGCCGAGCGGCGCGAGGATGCGGTTGAGCTCGACCGTGGCGAGGCGGCGAAGGAACGTGAACCGCTTCGCGATCTCCCGCGCGATGTGCTCGCGTGGGAGGGTCGCCAGATCGATCGGCGCGAACACGTCGGACATCGTGGGCGCACGTTAGCAGACGACGGCGCGAGCGTCGCCGAATGGCATGATTCATGAGGCGGCAAGCGATCTGCATCCGTTTTCGGCGTTCTGCGACGTGAGAATCGTCAGCCGGGTCGTTGCCGTGTGAGCAAAGCCCTGGTAGTCCCGCCGACGCCATGGGAATGCTCGATCTCTCCGAGGAGTGCCTGAACGCGGCCGAGGGCCGGATGCCGGAGCGGGCCGTCGGGCCGGATGGCAAGCGCGCGAGGCCGGCGAACCGCATGCGCGTGTTCAAGAACGACTTCGTCGAGACCTACCTCGCGCAGGCGCACCCGATCACGCCCGGCATCTGGTTCGGCGGGTTCATCCTGTACGGCCTCTACGCGGGCCTGCGCGATCTCTCGCTCCTCGCGCTCCCGCTCTTCGCGGGTGGCGTGCTGATCACGACGCTCATCGAGTACTTCCTGCACCGCGTCGTCTTTCACTTCGACGCCAAGAACGAGAAGGAGCGCCTCCAGCTCTTCTTGATGCACGGCTACCACCACGAATTCCCGAACGATCCGATGCGGCTCGTCCTGCCGCCGATCGTCATCTGGCCCTTCGCGGCGCTCGTGGCGCTGCTCTGGTACTTCCTGTTCGGAGCGTACTTCTGGCCCGTCTACGCGGGCACGGCGGCCGGCTACGTCGCGTACGACTGGATGCACTACTACACCCACTACTTCAACCCGAAGGGCGGGGTCGGGCGCTTCATCAAGCGCTACCACATGCTCCACCACCACGACTCGCCCAACCACCGCTACGGCATCACGTCGCCGCTCTGGGATCTCGTGTTCGGCACGTACCTGCCGAACAACAAGATGGTCCGGCAGGCGGGGCGACACGCCGAGCAGGGCTCCTGACAGCGCAGGCGGCTCGGCAGCTATCCTCCGAGCGAGCCATGGCCTACGTCCCGCCGCTCGGCCTCTCGCTCGACGAGGTCCGCGCCGAGCTCGATCGCATCCGCTTCCCGCTGCGCGTCGCGGTCCGGCGCGCGAAGAACCCCTTCAACGTCGGCGCGATCCTCCGCACCGCCCACTCGTTCCTCGTGAAGGAGATCGTGCTCATCGGCGGCGAGCGCTTCTACGAGCGCGCCGCGATGGGCATGCATCGCTACGAGCACATCCGCGAGGTCGCGTCGGAGGAGGCCTTCGTCGCGCTCGCGCGGCGTGAGGGCTGGCACCTCTCGGTGCTCGAGAAGGACGACGCGAGCGTGTCCCTCTGGGACGCGGCGCTGCCGCGCGAGGCCTGCGTCGTGATCGGCAACGAGGATGACGGCGTGGGGCCCGAGATCCTCGCGGCCGCGAGCGAGGTGATCGCGATCCCGATGTACGGCCTGAACCACAGCTACCCGATGACGGTCGCGACGGGGATGGCGCTCGCCGAGTGGGCTCGCAGGCACGCGGCGTCGTGCGTCGCGCGCCCCCGCGAGGCGCGCGAGCCCTAGCCGGCGCGGTCGTCAGTAGGGCGTGCGGACGCAGTCGTAGGTGAGGGCGATGGGCTCGCCCGTGTCGACGACCTCGAAGTCGGCCGGCGTGATCGAGCCGAGATCGTGGGTCCCGAGCAGGCCGTCCCACTTCGCGGAGCTCGCGCGATCGCTCTGTGCGGTGAGCGCGATGTTGCCGCCGTCCGCGAGCGCCATCCCGTACTCTTGGAGCGCGCGGGCGACGACGCGCGCGCCCTCGTTGGGGAGAGACGCGAGGGGGAAGTCCGCGCGCAGGCGCCAGCGCGAGCCGTAGATCGGCGCGTTCGCGTCGTCGGCGCGCGGACCGCCCGCGTGCGTCGCGGGGTGGACGTAGTAGCCGCGTCGCATCCGCGGGTTCGGGAGGATGAAGCGGATCGCGTGATCGATGTGCCCGCTCGCGACCTCGTCGGCCGTGAAGAGGAGCGGCGTGATCGGGAAGCCCGCCGCGTCGGCGCTCGTGCACTGCTCGCCGCGCCCGGCCTCGCCGTACACGCGGGTCATGTCCCACGCCGCGAGGCAGCCGCCGTGGAGCGTCCCGGACACGACGTTGGCGCGCCACATCTCGAAGAGGCGATGGACGCGACGATCGATGACGAGCAGGTGGCAGTCGCCGTCGCTCTCGCACGCGTAGCCCGTCTCGCCCTCGAGCACGCCCCCCACGGGGAGCGGCATCGGGACGACGTCGCAGTCGGGGCTGTAGAAATCATCCGTCTGCGTGAACGTGACGTTCGGCGTGTCGGCCGCCGCCTCGAGCACCTCGAGCGAGTAGTCGATCCGCAGCTCGCCCGTGCCGAAGCCTCCTTGGCTCGTGAGCCACGCGGTCGTCGCGGCGGAATTGGCGCGCACGGGCGCCCCGTCGATCCGTTGATAGAACCACGCGCCGCTCGGGAAGAGCCGATCCCCCGAGGGCGGCCCCGCGTCGTCGGGCGTCGAGGTGCCGACGTCCGCCGCGGGACCGGCGTCCGTCCCGGGCGGGACGAAGGCGTCGGGGCTCGACGGGGCGCCCGCGTCGTCGCGCCGCGCCGCGTCGGGACTGGGCTCGTCGCCGCCACAGGCCGAGAGCAGCGCCGAGGCCACCGCGAGGGAGAGTGAGAGGGCGCGAGCGCGTCGCATGGGACCTTCCTTCCGGGGCGTCGTGATCGACCTCGCGCGCCCGTGCGCGGCGCGCGTTCGATCGCCGAGGATCGTCGTCAGTAGCAGTAGGGCGAGCACACCTGGAACCCCATGAAGCTACAGCAGCTCTCGCGCGAGGGGCAGTCGGCGTCCACGTGGCAGGCGCGGCCGAAGCGGCACATCGACTCCGACATGCACGCGGTCGCTCCCATCGAGCCGCCTCGCCGCGACGCGCAGCAGACCTCGCCCGCGGCGCAGTCCTCCGGGCCATCGCAGGTGATGGCCGTGCCTGCGCAGGCGTCGGGCGCCGTGCAGGTCATCGTGCGCGTGCGGCCGCTGAATTGGACGCAGCAGATCTGAGGATCGGCGCACGTCGCGTCGCCGCAGCGGACCCCGCCGCCTCCAGCGTCGGCGGTGGCTCCGTCGGCGGGGACGACGGCTGCGTCGAGTGTCGCCGCGTCCAGCGTGACGACCGCCCCATCGCGCGCGGAGGCGTCCTCGAAAGAGCGGGCGTCCTCGATGCCCTGCGCGTCGAGCACGACCACATCCCCGTCCGGCGCCCACGCGTCCCGAGCCGGCGGGATGGGGGGGTCGACGACGCCCACGTCGCGCGGCCCAGCCTCGACGCGCGCGGCGTCCAGATCGCCGTCCAAGCTGGCGATCGCGTCGGCGTCGTCTTCGGTGATCAGGTGGGTGGCGCTGCACCCCGCGAGGAGGGCGATCAGCGAGAGGGCGGACGCGAAGCCAGTCGAAGTCGAGCGCATGGGATCTCCGAGGCGAGGTGGCGAGCGCCGATCTTGCGCTCGCGCAACCGCCTCGTCGAGATCTTCGCTCGGCGACCGGCGCGCCGACGCCTCACCGCCCTACCAGCGGCTCATCGAGCCCAGGTTGAAGACGCGCTGATAGCCCGCGCCTCGGAGGAGGCGCCGCGCCATCGCGCTCCGCACGCCCGAGGCGCAGTAGACGATGACCGGCGTGTCCTTGGGGCCCACGTCGCCGAGGCGCGCCTCGAGCCGATCGAGCGGGATGTTCGAGGCGCCATCGAGGTGCCCCGCGCCGAACTCCTGGATCGTGCGGACGTCGAGCAGCTTCGCGCCCTCCTGGACGAGCTTGCGCGCGTCGGCGCCGCTGATCTGGCCCAATCGCCGGAAGACCTGGAACGCCACCACGAGCGCGACGACGACGCCGAAGAGGATCCAATTCTTGTCCATCGCTTTCACCTCGAGGAGAGCGGCGCGCTCGCGTCGTGCGGCGCGCCCCCAGGCTCGCGGGGTGACGTGACACGAGCGGCGCGCGCAGGCCGCTCCTCGTTCGGGGAGTGACGCTCGCGGCCCCGAGCGCGGGCTCGGAGCGTCCAGGCGCTCGCTCACGGCATCGGTCGAAGCGCGTCTCGGCTCGAGGGGTCGCGTCGAGCGGGGCGCGCCGTCAGGGCCTCGCGTCGGGGCTCGAGCCCGCACGACAGCCGCACGACGAGACGCGCCGCTCACCGTCCGCGCAGCTCTGCTCCGCGCGCTCGCAACGTGGGCGGAGCGAGGGATCGTCGAGCTCGACGACGATCGCGCAGACCCGCCGAGCCGCCTCGCAGAGCAGCTCCGAGGAGCGGCAGCGCTCCGGGCACGCCGCGCTCTCGTCCGCGAGCGCTCCTTCGGCTCGCGCGAGCCGAGCCTCCTCGTCGGCGAGCCGACGCTCGAGATCCTCTCGTCGCTCGACGGCGCGCGGCTGACGCTCGGTCCGAAGCGCGGCGCCGCACGCCGTCGCGAAGGCGATCGAGCCGAGGAGCGCCACGACGCCGAGCGCGCGGCCGAGGGGATCCATCCAGGTCTGCGGGCTCATCGGGACCGATCTCCGTCTTCGGCGAGGAGCGCGCGGTTGATCGCGATGCTCCGCTCGTGGGCCTCGAGCGCCTCGCGCAGGAGCGTGCGCTCGTCCTCGTCTCGCCCCTCGTCGCGCGCTCGCGCAGCGCGCGCCTCGAGGACGCGGCCTCGGACGAGGTGGAGGCGCGCCTCGAAGTAGCTCGGTCGGCTCACCTCGTCGAGCCCGGACTGGACGGCGCGCTCGGCCTCATCGAGGGATCCATCCGCGATCGCGAGCTCCGCGACGCGGCCCCACGCGTCGAGCCGCAGCGGCTCGCGCAGCGGATCGTCGGGGGCGAGCGGGAGCTCGAGCACGGCGCGAGCGCGCGCGACGGCCGTCGCGCGATCGCCGAGACCCTCGAGCACGTCGGCCTCGTGGAGCAGCCCCTGCGCGACCCCGATCGTCTCGAGCCGCGCGCGCCGCGAGGCCTCCGATCCTCCCTCGCCGCGCGCGCAGCCGCACGCCGCGAGCGCGACGACGAGGACCGCGCAGGCGCCGACCGGATGCCGGGACAGGCGGGTCACGGCGCGCCCCCCTCGGCGGCGATCGCCTCGACGAAGAAGTCGTGCGCCGCGAGCCGCGCCATCCGGTCGACGCGCGCGCTCGCGGGCTCGGTCTCGTCGAGCGGCGTCTCTGCGGGGACCGAGGGCGGCGCGGGCCGATCGCGAGGCGCCTCGAGCGACGCCTCGATCCCGATGACGCCCAGGAGGATCGCGGCCGCGGCGAGCGCCACCGAGACGACGACGCGCGCGCGCCGAGCGCGCCGCCGGGCGTGGCCCGCCTCGAGGGCGCGCGTGACGATCGCGTCGCCGAGCGCCCGCGGCTCGCCCTCGCTCGCGCGGATCGCCCACGCCAGCTCGACAAGCGGGCCCCTCGCGCCCTCGTCGCGCTGGTCGATCGCGCTCGCCAGCGCGCGTGCCGCCTCGCGCTCCTCGGCGCTCGGCTCCTCGCCCGGTTCGAAGTCGTCGGTGATCATCGGCTCTCCTTCGCGTCGTCCTCCGACGCGATCGGTGAAGGGGTGGGATCGGTGAGGGCGGCGCGGAGCGCCGCGAGGGCTCGGTGGAGCAGCACGTCCAGCGTCCCGAGCGAGACGTCCAGCTCGCGCGCGGCGTCCTCGCGGCTCCGCTCCTCGATCACGCGCAGCTCGATGACGCGCCGGTAGCGCGGGCGGAGTGTCGAGAGCGCCCGATCGAGCCGCGCCCTCGCGATCCTGCGCTCCTCGGCGAGGAGGGCGTCCGCCTCGAGCGACGCGCTCCCGGGCGGCGCGAGCGTGCGTACCTCCGCCTCGTAGCGCTCCTCGGCGCGCGCGCGCGCGTCGAGCCTTCGCGCGCGATCGATGACGAGGCGCTCGGCGATCGTGCGGAGCCACGGGTAGAAGCCCGTCTCCTCGCGGTAGCGGAAGTCCGAGAGGCGCGAGACCGCGCGCGCGATCGTCTCGCGCACGATGTCCTCCGCGTCGGCCCGGTGACCGACCCGCGGCAGGACGACCCCGCGAAAGAGCACGTCGGCGTACCGCGAGACGAGGCGCGCCGTCGCGTCGCGATCGCCTCGCTGCGCGGCCTGGACGAGCGCGGCCTCGTCCGCTCGTCGCTCGCTCGCCGGATCGGACGCCACGCGGCTCGATAGCGTCTCCCGGGGTGGCTCCGCAAGGAGGCAAGCAGGAGCGAGGCGCGCTGTCAGCGCCGCCACCCGGCGAACCCGCTCCGCGCGCTCGCGGCGCTCGGCTCGACGACGAGCACGCCGCCGAGCTCGCCCGGCTCGGCGACGACGACGCCCGCGGGCACGCTCGGAGCGTCGAGCGCGGCGTCGTCGCTCCCGTGGTCGCGCGCGGTCGGCCACCGGGCGTAGAGGGCGTCGCGGGACGCGCGCAGCAGCGAGATCGGCTCGAAGAGGCTCCCCGCCCGGCGCGGATCGACGCCGCCGAGCTCCGCGTGGGCGCGTTCGGTCTGCGCGAGGGCGCTCTCGAGGAAGAGCCCAGCGCTCCGCGCGTCTCCGCGCGCCTCGAGCTGCGCCGCCTCGCGGAGCGCGAAGGCGACCTCACCCATCACGTGAGCCCGATAGAGCCCGGGCTCGCTCGCGCCGATCGCGTCGTAGACGGCGACGTCGCCGTACGCGTAGCGCGCGTCCCCGGCGACCTCGAGGCGCTCGGTGCCAAGGAGGTTCGAGAAGCGCACGCGCACCCGCACCGCGCCCGCGCCGCTCCCGGGCGGGAGCGTGATCTCGGCGAGCGAGACGCTGGCGTCGCTCGCGCCCACGTCGCCGATCGGGATCCGCGCGCTCGCGCCGCGGGGATCCACCGCGACGCGATCGTCGTAGACGCGGCCCAGGCGCGCGCCCGGCGGCAGCTCCACGATCACCTCGGCGTCGCGCGCGGAGAGCTCCGTGATCGAGCGGCCGTAGGTGACGAAGACGCGCTCGAGCTCGCTCCCGCGATCGACGAAGTGGTAGTCGCCGCGGCCCGCCTGGGCCATCTCGGAGAGGAGGCGATCGTCGAGGTCGCGGCCGACGCCGACCGTCGTGATCGACACGTCTCGCTGAGCGATGCGCCGCGTGAGCGCGAGCAACGCCTGGGGCGAGGTCTCACCTTCGTTCGCGACGCCGTCCGTCAGGACGAGCAGGCGCGCGTTCGGCGTCGTGGTCCCGTCGAAGAGCCGCTCGGCCGTGCTGAGGCCTGCGTGGAGGTTCGTGCTCCCGCCCGCGTCGATCCGGCCGATCGCGCGGAGGATCGTCTCCCGAGCGTCGCCGACGCGCGTGAGCGGGAGCGCGACGTGAGCGTTCGACTCGAACGTGACGATCGCCATCCGATCGTCCGGATCGAGCGTCGAGACGAAGCGCGCGAGGCTCGCGCGGAGCGCCCCGATCTTGCCGTCGGAGCCCATCGAGCCCGAGACGTCGAGCACCATCACGACGTCCGTCGCGTACCGGACCGTGCGCGGCACCCCGCGCACCGTCACCCCGAGGATCGCCGTCGCGCCCTCACGCGGCACGACCGGCGCGGCCACGCGCGCGTCGACGAAGAGCGCGGCCGCGTCCGCGGAGCCGAAGAGCGCTGGCGCGCCGTCGTCCGCCGCGAACCGGTTCACGAACTCCGCGACGCGCACCTCCTCGGCGCGAAACGCGCGTCCATCCTCGCTCGCCTGCCGAAAGCGCGTGTACGATGCGCTGCTCGCCGCGCAGCCGAGCGAGGAGGCGAGGGCGAGCGTCCCGAGCGAGGCGGCGATCCCGCCGACGAGGAGCGTGAGCGCGCGAGGGAGCGGGGCGGTGCGAGCGAGCGCCTGGGATCGAAGCGAGGGCATGGTTTCCTCCGTTTCAGCGGGAAACGGGGGAGCCGCGCGGAGCTTACGGTCGATGGCGAGGACCAGGAGAGCCCGAGGGCGATCGGCGAGAGTTCTCCTTTGGATCTCGCTCGGCTGGGCGGTGGCCGTATGATGCTTGCTGATGGCGCGCCCAGGTCAGCCTCTCGGCCTCCCTCGCACCTATGGCGTTCAGGCGAAGGATCGCGAACCGTTACTGCGATGGATGCAGAAGGCTCTCGCTGCGTCCGGCTGTCGCGTGATTCGGTCGAGCCCGCCGAACGAGGCGCCGTTCCGAATCTCGTTCGTGCTCCCGAACGGCGAGCGGATGGGGATCGTTGCGTACGCGTTCCTCGCGAACATGCGGCCGACGAAGAACCGGCCGAGCGACGAGCACCGCTTCCAGGTGAAGTACGGCACGAAGGACGGCCGCCTTCACGATCTCTGGCAGGATCCCTACGGGCTCTACACGACGCTCTTCGTCGGCATCAACCCCGACCGCGGGTTCTTCGTCGGCGCCGATCCCGTGCTCCATAGCCCCACGAAGTTCTTCATCTCGATCGAGTTCAAGGATGACCACGTCGCCGCCCTCGAGCGCGCGGGCTGGCACGCGTGGGAGCGCGATCGCCGCGCCGCGGAGGATCCGGTCGAGGTGCTCGTCGGCGGGACGGCCGAACACTTCCTCCGGTACGTGATGTTCGAGCGCGAGGCTTTGGGCGAGGACCAGGGGCATCGTCACCTCGTAGCCGAGCGCAGCGATTGGCTTACGCTGGCGCGCGGGATCGCGCCCGCCGACGCACGTTCGACGCCTGCGCCGTCCGAGGAACGTCTGCACATGCTTGCCCGCGAGTTCGAGATGAGCGAGGCCGACGTGCTCGATCTGATCGCGAGCACGCCCTACGTGAAGAAGGCCGTTCGCGGATCCGTGGCCGAGGAGCATCTCGTGCGCGTCCTTGCTGGGCTCCCGGGCATGAGCGAGGCGCACCGCGTGAGCGGCGACGGCGAGGTCGACGTGTCAGTCCGGCTCGACGGCGGGCGTCCTCTGCGGATCCAATGCAAGAACGTCCTGCGTGACCGCACGCGGGATGGGCTCGCTCGTCTCGACTTCCAGCGCACGCGCGCGGCGAAGTCGAACCCGTGCTCCCGCTACTACGCGCCCGGTGATTTCGATGTCATCGCTGCCTGCCTCCACGCGGTCTCCGAGAAATGGACCTTCAAGTTCGCGCTGCCCAGCGCCCTCGATCCCCACGCGAAGTGCCCTGGAAAGATCGCGAGCACGGTGCGCCTCGATGAACGATGGTCGCCGGACGCGCGAACCGTGTTCCTTCAAGTGGGGTGAAGGGGATACCTGCTCATCCGTTCCTGTGGTAGACGGGGGTGTCCGATGACGCAGCGGCCGACATTGATCAGCCTCTACAGTGGCGCTGGCGGCCTCGACTACGGCTTCGAGGCCGCGGGGTTTCGGACGGGTGCCGCCGTTGAGATGGATCACGACTGCTGCGAGACCCTTCGCGCGAATCGGCGCTTCCCCGTCTTCGAGAAGAGCATCTTCGACGTCGCGACGGCCGAGATGCTCGAGGCTGCGCGGTCGAAGCGCGGGGAGATCGACCTCGTGATCGGCGGCCCGCCGTGCCAGCCGTTCTCGAAGTCGGGCTACTGGGCGAGCGGCGATACGAAGCGGCTCGCGGATCCTCGGGCAGGGACGCTCGGCGCGTATATGCGCGTGATCGAGGAAGCACTCCCGCACGCGTTCGTGATGGAGAACGTCGAGGGCCTGGCGTACTCCGAGAAGAACGAGGGGCTAGGCTTCGTACTCGGGATGATCGAGGAGATCAACCGACGTCAGCGTGTCCGGTACGCGCCCGCGTTCCGCGTGCTTTGTGCTGCGGACTACGGTGTGCCGCAACTCCGCTACCGCCTCTTCCTCGTCGCTGCGCGTGACGGTCAGTCGTTCGCGTTCCCGGCGACGACCCACGCCGAGGCCACCGACGACACGCAGCGATCGTTTGTGGAACTGCCTCGCTATCGGACCGCGTGGGACGCGATCGGGGACGTGGTTCCGGGCGACGACGAGGATCTCGCGATGCGAGGGAAGTGGGCAGGCCTTCTGCCGTCGATCCCCGAGGGCGAGAATTACCTGTTCCACACGGAGCGCGGGCGCGGGATGCCGCTCTTCGGGTGGCGCCGCCGCTTCTGGTCGTTCCTCCTTAAGCTCGCCAAGGACCGACCGTCGTGGACGATCCAGGCGCAGCCCGGACCGGGCACGGGCCCGTTCCACTGGGAGAACCGCCGCCTCTCGATGCGTGAGTTGTGTCGGCTCCAGACGTTTCCCGACGACGTGAACATCATCGGGAACTATCGCGCCGTCCATCGTCAGGTGGGCAACGCCGTCCCCTCACTGCTCGCCGAAGTGATCGGGCGGGCCGTTCGCACTCAACTGCTCGGACACAGGTCCATGCGGGAGCCGCTTCGTCTCCTGCCACCCGTTCGCACGCCCGTGCCGGCGGCCGAGCCGATCCGCGCCGTGCCGAAGCGGTATCGGGAGCTGCGTGGCGAGCACGCTCCGCATCCCGGTACCGGGAAGGGCTTCCGCGCGGTCGCATGGGCGGAGAGCGCGGAGTAGGACAACGGGCACTGCAGTTCGAGGGCTACGTAACCGGCTCGTCGTCGTCGTCCGCGCCGAAGCGTGCGGCCAAGCGCACGCGGCCTGGCTGGATGCGAACGGCTAGCGTGCAGTCCGGCCGGATTCGATGCTTGCCTTGCGGGCGAGCCGGCTGCCTGCCCAGTCGATCAGCTCTCGCACTGTGTTGACGAGCACGTCCGCTTCTTCCGGGGCGATCGTGAAGGGTCGTGGAGCGTAGCCCGCGTCTGGTCGAAGCTGCGCGAGACGGTTGAGGGCGTTCTTGTGATCGATCGCGACGTTTCCGAACTGCGCCCATCGGTTGAACCTGGTGATCGTCGCCTTGTGGGTCGTCGCTCGCTCGAACTTTGGGTCGGCCACGATCAGCAGTTCGGCCCGCGCTGCGAGTTCGGCCGCCGAGAAGAGCACGTAGACCATGGACGCCAACGCCTGACGCGCCCGCGCGACCTCAGCAAGCTCCAGGAACTCCCGTGCACGGCTGAGGTACACCTCAGACTTGCCACGATTGTAGCGGAAATCGAAGACCACGAACCAGCGACCACCGAGCTGCAACATCGTCGCGTGGCCGCAGTCTGGATCTTCGGTCTCGGGCAGCACGATCGTCTCGTAACCCTCGATCTCGTCCGCGAAGACGTTCTCGCCCTTATGCTTCTCCACGCCATCGCGAAGCTTCACTTTCGCGATCGCCTGGACTTCATCGTTCACGCGAACGATGTTCGGGCGCTCGTCCGCGAAGCAGATCACCTGTACCGCACGCAGAGACAGTGGCACCGGCAGATCACCTATTGCCTGCCGGCGCGTGATCGCCGGACGGACGCAGATTTCCATAAGCTGCTCGAACACGCTGGGCGGTTCCACGGCCGGGCCAGATGCTAACCCTCGAGCCGTCGATGGGCGAGCGCCCTTCGGTGCCAGTACCTCGGGGACGATAGGCGAGGCGCCGCTTGTCGCAGGCGGACGAGGAGGAGGGCGACCTCCGAGCCCGGCTCGGCTCGACGATCCTTCACCACCTGGTCGCGTGTCGTGCGTACACGCTCTCGATCGAGAGTCAACGACCCACCGCCGCCGCTCGCCTTCGCGAGCCGCAGCCCGATCCCGCCGTCAACGAGGCCGGTCCACGCCGGCCCAGAACGTGGGATGGCCCCAGAACGCCGGAAGCCGCGCCTTCCTTGAGGAGGCGCGGCTTCCGGGAAACGACATTGCGGGGGCAGGATTTGAACCTACGACCTTCGGGTTATGAGCCCGACGAGCTACCAGGCTGCTCCACCCCGCGTCGATTGGGGACGCGAATACTGAGCGATGACGTCGAGGTTGTCAACGTCGATCGCGACGATTCGATCGGGGGCGTGTCCCGCGCGCGGAGGCGTCGCTCGAGCTCGCGCCTCGGCGAGGCTCGCGAGGCGCGGCTCGGCTCGGCTCGGGGGCTCGCTCGTCGCGTCGCGGGCGCAGGGGCCGCTCGGGCGAGGCGGCGCGCTTGGGTGAGCCTGGGCGCGGCTCGCGCGCCGGCCTCTCCTCGGGCGCCTCGTCCTCGACGAGCTCCGCGCCGCTCGACCGCGCCGCGCCGCGCGCGCGGCGGTAGGGGGTGAGGTAGTTCTTCTTCAGCTTGTCGAGCTCGTCGGTCGTGAGCGGCCGGAGCTGGCCGGGCTTGAGGCGCTCGCTCGTCACGCCAGCGAAGCTCAGGCGCGCGAGGCGGAGGACGGGGTGACCGACCGCCTCGCCCATGCGATGGATCTGCCGGTTGCGCCCCTCGTAGAGGGTGATCTGGAGCCAGGTGTTCGCGCCCTCCTCGCGGAGCACGAAGACGTCGGCGGGCTTCGTCTTCTCGCCGTCGTCGAGCGTCACGCCGTTGCGCAGGTGCTCGAGGCGCTCGAGCGCGATGAGCCCGCGCACCTTCGCGACGTAGACCTTGGGGACGTCGCGCCGCGGGTGGAGCAAGGCGTCGGTGAGCTCGCCGTCGTTCGTGAGGAGCAAGACGCCGCTCGTGTGGAAGTCGAGGCGCCCGATCGGGTAGACGCGCGCCCCGACCTCGCGCACGAGCTCGGCGAGGCTCGGGCGCCCCTCGGGATCGTGGAGCGTGCTCACCACGCCGCGCGGCTTGTGGAGCACGAGGTAGAGCGGCTTCTCGAGGACGATCCGCTTTCCGTCGACCTCGATGCGATCGTGGTGGGCGTCGGCGAGCGTCCCGAGCTCGCTCACGACGCGCCCGTTCACCCGCACCTTGCCCGAGGTGATGAGCGCCTCGGCGGCGCGACGTGACGCGACGCCCGCGTGGGCGAGGATCTTCTGGAGGCGTTCCTTCATGCTCGAGGCCGTGGGACGGGGGCGCGTGCGTCGCGCGCCGCCACGATGGGCGCGCGCGAGCGTCGGGCCTCAGCCGTCCGCTTCTCCGCCGGCGCTCGAGCCGACCTGGCTCGGTCCATCGCCGGGCGCGGGCGAGCGATCCCGGTCGCGATCCCACCGATCGACGCGGCCGTCGCCATCGAGATCGGTGCCCATCCGCACCATCCGCCCGTGCTCGAAGTACTCCCAGCGGTCCGGGTGCCACTCGGTCGCCGTGCTGCGGCCGGCGAGATCGCGCTCGGCGCGGAGCGGCGATCCGTCGTCGTCGAAGAAGATCTTCGTGTCGACGCGCCCATCGCCGTTCTCGTCGAGCTCCTGCCGAACGACGCGGCCGTCCTGGAAGTAGGTGATCGTGTCGATCTGACCATCGAAGTCGCGGTCCGCCTCCTCGCGGAGCGGCCGCCCCTCGTCGTTGTAGAACCGCACGACGTCCTTGATGCCGTCGCCGTTGAGATCGGCCTCGCGGCAGGTGAGGACGAGGCGAACGAGCGGCGGATCGCCGACCCGTCGAAAGACGCGCCGGACGTCGGGCACGCCGTCGCCCGAGGTGTCGTACTCCGAGACCTCGTGCTGACGATCGTCGACGGTGCAGCGCCCGTGATCGTCGGTGACCCGCGCGCTCGATGACGACGAAGCACGGCGGCTCGTCGTCGAGCGGCTCGCGGGCTGCGAATTCCCGCCGCAGGCGACGATGGGGAGCGCGGAGAGCGCGAGCACGAGGGCGATCGAGGTGCGCATGGGGGTGAGCCTCACAGTGTCGCTCCGGCCGAGGGCGCCTCGCCCCCCGAGGTGCTGGCCGCGTCGGAGCCCGCGCTCGGCTCGACAGGCGCGGGCTCGACAGGCGCGGGCTCGGCTGGAGCGGGCGAAGAGGCCGTCGGCGCCGCGGGAGCGGGCGCGGCCGGCGGCGGCGAGCCGTCGCACGTCAGCACCTCCTGGCGCCCGCCCGACGAGTCCCGAGGGATCTCGTCGACGAGCGGATCACCCCCGTTGGGGTTCGCGCGCCGAACGCGGACGAGGACGCCGTCCTCGAACTCCTCCCAGCGATCGGGCGATCCGTCGTTGTTCTCGTCGTAGCGCGCCTCGGTGATGAGGCCGCGATCGAAGAATTCCCAGGTGTCGGGCCGCCCGCCGTGGCGGCGGTCGCGCTCGCTGCGCTCGAGGAGGTTGTCGCGACACCAGAGCCAGGTGTCGATGCGGTTGTCGAAGTTCGTGTCGAGCTCGCTCCGGACGACCTCGCCGTTCTCGTAGTAGGAGATCTGGTCGATCCGCCCATCGAAGTCGAAGTCGTGCTCCTCGCGCAGCACGGTGTGGCCGTCGGGGGCGAAGAAGCGCGTCACGTCGACCATCCCATCGAAATTCATGTCGATCTGGACGCAGCGATCGAGCCCGTTCACCGTGACGTGGCGGATGTCGGGGCGGCCGTCGTTGTTGACGTCGACCTCCTCGCCCTGGCCGTTGCACTGCTCGCGGATGGCGGTCTCGCCGCGGCTGCCCTCGGGCACCTCGCTGCGCGGGATCGAGCTCTCGCCACCGCCGCACGCCGCCAGCCCGAGCAGCACCCCGAGGGAGGCCGCATGCGCCACCACGCGCCCCGCCCGTGGAAGACCGTGTCCCGTCGCCTTGGCGTACATCGCGGCGGGAGCATACGGGACGGCGCCCCGACCGAGCAACCCGCGGGCGATCGCGGCGCCCCGTTCGCTCGCGCGCCGCCTCGCTCGCGCGGACGGGCACAAATCGACGTTTGACATTATGTGAGGTGGCATGTAGTTTCACGCCTCGTCAACGACGGCCGATCATTGGCTCGTCGCATCGAGGAGCGAGCGCGAGCTCGCGTGAGGTCCAGATGGCGCGCAAGAAGGTGTCGACCACCATCTACATCACGCCCGAGCAGGCGGAGC
Source organism: Sandaracinaceae bacterium (assembly GCA_039809495.1). Lineage (GTDB taxonomy): Bacteria > Myxococcota_A > Polyangia > Polyangiales > Sandaracinaceae > JAFLCL01. Next base: position 19,159 of record JBDHVC010000052.1, on the reverse strand, counting down.
GCCTGAAGCTCCTGCACGAGCGCACGAAGGTGCCGGTCGCCGTCTACATCCGCGAGGGCATCGACATGGTGCTCGCGAAGCACCAGGACCAGATGCCGGGCCAGCTCAGCCTCGAGGCGCGCGCCCCCGCGAAGAAGTGACGGCGCGGCGGCTCGAGCCGCCTTGCGGCGACGGAGGCCTGTGCGACACCACGCGCCCTCATGGCCTTCCCCGTCGAGCGCATCCGCAACTTCTCGATCATCGCGCACATCGATCACGGCAAGAGCACGCTGGCCGATCGCATCCTGGAATTCACCGGGGCGCTCTCCGATCGCGAGAAGCAGGCGCAATTCCTCGACAACATGGAGCTCGAGCGCGAGCGCGGGATCACGATCAAGGCCCAGGCGGTGCGCCTCTCGTATACCGCGTCCGACGGCCTCGAGTACGAGCTGCACCTCATCGACACGCCCGGCCACGTCGACTTCAACTACGAGGTGAGCCGCTCGCTCGCGGCCTGCGAGGGGGCGCTCCTCGTCGTCGACGCGTCGCAGGGGGTCGAGGCGCAGACGCTCGCGAACGTGTACCTCGCGATCGAGAACGACCTCGAGATCATCCCCGTCTTCAACAAGATCGACCTGCCGGGCGCCGACGTGGAGCGCGTGCGCCGTGAGGTGGAGGACGTCGTGGGGCTCGACTGCTCCGAGGCGATCCCCGCGAGCGCGAAGGAGGGGCTCGGCATCCGCGAGATCGTCGAGGCGGTGATCGCGCGCGTGCCGCCCCCCGAGACGGCCGGCGCTGGCGAGCCGCTGCGCGCGCTCCTCGTCGACTCCTGGTACGACTCCTACCGCGGCGCGATGGCGCTCATCCGCGTGGTCGACGGCACGATCACGAAGGGGATGAAGATCAAGATGATGGCGACGAAGGCCGAGTACGAGGTCACGGACCTCGGCGCCTTCGCGCCCTTCGCGCGCGCGGTCGACTCGCTCGGCCCGGGCGAGGTCGGCTTCTTCTCCGCGAGCATCAAGTCGGTCAAGGACTGCAAGGTCGGCGACACGGTGACGGAGCTGCGCAGGCCCGCGAAGGCGCCGCTCGAGGGCTTCAAGGAGGTGAAGCCGATGGTCTTCTGCGGGATCTTCCCGACGGAGGCCAACCAGTACCCGCAGCTGCGCGAGGCGCTCGAGAAGCTCCAGCTCAACGACAGCGCGATCTCGTGGGAGCCGGAGACCTCGGAGGCGCTCGGCTTCGGCTTCCGCTGCGGCTTCCTCGGCCTCCTGCACATGGACATCGTGCAAGAGCGGCTCGAGCGCGAGTACGACCTCGATCTCATCACGACCGCGCCGAGCGTCGTCTTCCACGTGTTCACGACGGACGGCCAGATGCAGCTCGTCGAGAACCCCTCGCGCCTGCCCGACCCCGTGCGGATCGATCACGTCGAGGAGCCCTTCTTCAAGGTCTCGATCCACGTCCCGAACGAGTACGTCGGCGCCGTGCTCAAGCTCTGCGAGGAGCGCCGCGGCGAGCAGAAGGACATCAAGTACGCCTCCGAGACGCGCGTGATCATCGTGTACGAGCTCCCGCTCGCCGAGGTGCTCTTCGACTTCTTCGATCGCCTGAAGAGCGCGACGAAGGGCTACGCGTCGATGGACTACGAGCTCGCGGGCTACCGCGCGAACCCGCTCGTGAAGGTCGACATGCTGATCAACGGCGAGAAGGTCGACGCGCTCTCGGCCATCGTGCACAAGGAGAAGGCCTACGCGATCGGCCGGAGCCTCGCCGAGAAGCTCCGCGGCATCGTGCCGCGCCAGCAGTACGAGGTGGCCATCCAGGCCGCGATCGGCGGCAAGATCATCGCGCGCGAGACCGTGAAGGCGATGCGCAAGGACGTCACCGCGAAGTGCTACGGCGGCGACATCAGCCGCAAGCGCAAGCTCCTCGAGAAGCAGAAGGAGGGCAAGAAGCGGATGAAGGCGGTCGGCTCGATCGACATCCCGCAGGAGGCCTTCCACGCGATCCTGAAGGTGGACTGATCGCGTCGACCGCTACGCGCGGGGCGCGCCCGAAGGCGCCGCTACGACGCCTCGAGCCCCGTGGCCGATGGCTGACCCTGAGCGCCCGCCTTCGACGTGGGCGTCGCGCTCGAGGCGGCCGCGCGCGGAGGCTCGAGCGCGAGCTCCTCGAGCCTCCGCCACGTGATCGCCGTCTGCCGGCTCATCGCGTCGTAGAGGTGGCTCCGGTGCCCCGCGAGGGCGAGGTAGCCGCCGAGCGCCACGAGCGGCACGGCGAGGGCGGGGAGGCTCGAGGCGAGCGTGAGCCCGAGCGCCGCCGAGGAGAGGCCGAGGAGGAGCTCGAGCTTCGCCCACGCGAGCTTCGCGGGCGCTCGATCGAGGGCCGCGTGGACCCGCGCGAGGTGTTCTTGCATGTCGCTCGAACGCGCCGCGCGCCGACCCTTCTTCCGCGTCGCCGTGGACCTCGTGCGGGCGACCTCCGCGCTCGTCGAGCGTGCTGCGCGGCTGGCGGCGCCGTGGCAGACATCGGGCGTGACCAAGGGACGGCTCGAGGCATTCAGCGACGGCGTGCTCGCCGTGGCGATCACGATCATGGTCCTCGAGCTCCGGCCCCCCGACGGCGACTCGCTCGCGTCGCTCGTGCGCCAGTGGCCCGCGTTCGTCACCTACGCGCTGAGCTTCGTCTACGTCGGCATCTACTGGAACAACCACCACCACCTGATGCTCACGGTCACGCGGATCGACGGCCGCGTCATGTGGGCGAACCATCACCTGCTCTTCTGGCTCGCGCTCCTGCCGGTCTCGACGGCGTGGCAGGGCGCGCACCCACGCTCCGCGTGGCCGACCGCGTTCTACGGAGTGATCCTCTTCCTCTCGGCGGTGGCGTGGGTGATCCTGCAGCGCGAGATCATCCGCGTCGGCGGGACGCTCCGAGAGGCGATCGGCCGAGACCTCAAGGGCAAGCTCTCGCCCACGCTCTACGCGCTCGGGATCGGCTTCGCCTTCGTCGAGCCCATCGTCTCGCAGGCGCTCTACGCGATCGTGGCCCTGCTCTGGCTCGCCCCCGACCGCCGGATCGAGGCTCGGATCGAGGGCGGCCCGCCGGGAGGTTCCGCAGGCGCCTGACGAGCCCTTGGCCGTGACGTGGCGGCTCACAGCAGGGATCAGGCGACCCGAGTCCTGCGCTTCGTCAGCTGCTGGAGGGGCTCTCGCAGCCTCCCTCCCGCCGATGCATCGGCGGGATGCCTCCCACTCGCCGGGACAGCGCGCGCAACCTCCCGCTCGTGCGATCACGTCGCGTGAGGGGAGCGGTCAGTGCGCGTCGAGGCGAGACGAGTCGACGACGGGGACGAGCGGCCACGTCTCGGGGCCGCCCTCGGGTGACGCCGTGTCGTCGCACGCTCGCCTGCGCTCCTCGACGAGCACCAGGCGGCCGCGCGGCTCGATCCGCGCTCGCACGCGCCGACCGCAGTCGCCGACGCCGCGATCGAGCGAGATCTCGATCAGCTCGCCGCCTCGGACCTCCACGCGGCCCACCTCCGCGCTCGTCGCGAGCGCGCCGTCCGCGCCGACGATCGGGAGCTCGAGCGGCGTGGCGCGCCCGTCGCGGCTCACGTAGAGGAGCCGGCCGTTCGGCTGGTACGCGCCCTCGAAGCAGGTGAGCAGGACGATCCACGCGCGCTCGCCCGCCTCGAGCGCCCACGCGCGAGCGGCGCTCTCTGGCGCGCCGCTCAGGTCGGGGCCGCAGAGCTCGCCTCGGTGCCCCTCGGCGCGCTCGATCGCGTCGCCCTCGGTGCGCACGGCGTCGTCGGGCTCCCTGGGCACCGGCGCGGCCTGCTCCTCCTCGCCGCCGCTCGTCCCGGTCGCGCCCCGCTCGCGCGCCGCGTCGCGCGCGCACCCCACGGCGAGGGCGGACGCGAGGAGCGCGAGGGCGAGCGGGCGATGGATCACGAGGCCCGCCCCTTCGCGCCGACCTGCTTCTGCGCGAGGGCCTCCTCGGCCAGCTCGTCGAAGCTCATGCGGCGGAAGCGCTCGGCCTCCTGCTCGGTGTAGAGCGTGCGCATGAGCTCGCGATCGACCCCGAGGATGCGCTCGATCGCGGGCCGGAGCGTCCGGCCGACGCGTCGATCGTCGGCGAGCCGCTGCAGGAACGAGGAGAAGCGCGAGAAGGGGCGGTCGGTGACGCCCTCCTTGAGCGCGAGGGCCTGGGTGCGCTTGAAGGCCTCGCGGATCCGCGCGCCCGAGGGATCGAGCAGCTTCATGGGGCCGAAGAAGACGTCGCGGAAGAAGGGGCGCGCCGACCAGACGAGGCGCGTGAGCGCCACGGCGTCGCGGGCGCGCTCGCGCTTGCTCTTCTTCGGCCGGCGCTCGAGCCACGCCGCGTAGGTGGGCGAGGCGTAGTACTCGACCATGTGGTGGTCGATCGCGATGTGGCGCGACTCGTCGCGGTTGATGAGCCTCATCGCCGCGTGGCTCATCTCGTCGTCGACGAAGTCGTCGAGCGAGCGCAGGAGCGCGATGTCGAGCAGGAGCTCGCCGGTCGTGATGTAGACGTTGGCGATGTCCGGGGGCTGCCGCCGCGCGACGTCGACGAAGTGGCGCGCGAAGCGGGTGAGGTGGGGGCTCTCGCGGTAGACGCGGTAGCGGTGGACGTCGTAGTGGCGAGCGAGGCGCGCGGCGACGACCGAGTGCCGCTCCTCGTCCACGACGAACGAGCTGAAGATCGCGCGGAGGGTCGGGTCCTCGGTCTGATCGCGCTGGACGGCGAAGAGCGCGCCCGCGAGCCGCTCGATCCCCGCCATGTCCGTGAAGTACTGGCAGATCGCGAGCTCGTGCTCGCGCGAGAGCGCGCGCGGCGCGAGCGTCCAGTCGAGATCGTCCACCGACCACTGATCGCGCTCGCACATCGCCCGCATGCGCTCGAGATCCATGCGAAGAGCGTAACCGATCCGGCGGGCGTCGGCCTCCGCGCGCGGCGGCGAGCTTTACTGTACGACGACCGTGCCGCGGTACATGCCCATGCCGCACGTGAAGCCGAGATCGCCGGAGGCGGGCGCGGTGACGTCGACCGCGATCGGCTGGTTCAGGGGGAGATCGCGGCGGATGTCGAGCGTGGGGAAGACGAGCTGCTGACCGCAGCCCTCGTCGGTCGTGCGCGTGAAGACGAGGTGGAGCGTCTCGCCGGCGTGGGCGGCGATGCGCGAGGGCCGGTACTCGGTGCCGACCTCGACCTGGACGGTGCGCGAGCCCGGCGGGGCTGGCGGTGGCTCGGCCGCGGCGCTGCAGGCGGCGACGGCGGCGACGAGGGTGGAGAGGGCGAGGGCGCAAAAGAGGCTACGACGAGCGGGGGGCATCGGGTTCTTCTCCTTGGGGCGAGGGTGGATCGATCGGGGTGGGAGGGGAAGGGGAGGGCGGGCGCTCCGCGGCCGAGATCGCCGCGTGATCGGGGAGCAGGTGGAGCGCGCGCTCGCGCGCCCAGGCGTACGCGAGGGCGAAGAGGACGAGGGCGCTCGTCGCGAGGACCTCGGCGGCCACGATCGGCGCGGACGCGCCGAGGTAGAGGTGCGCGAGGAGGGCGGAGAGGGCGAGCCCGAGGGAGAGCGCGACGAGCCGGACGTAGCGCTCGAGCTCCGCCTCGAGGGCCGGGAGGTCCTCGCGGAGCCGCCTTCGCACGAGCTGATCGAAGCGCCAGTAGGTGTAGAGGACGGGGATGATCTCGAGCGTGAGGAAGGTGCTCGTGACGAGGCCGCCCACCATCGGGGCGGCGATGCGCCGCATCACGTCCGCGCCCGAGCCCTCGCTCCAGAGGAGCGGGACGAGGCCGACGAGCATCGTGCCGACGGTCATCAGCTTCGGGCGCACCCGCAGGATCGTGCCCTCGGCGTGCGCGTCGACGATGTCCGCGAGCGAGCGGATGCGCCCCTCGGCGAGCCTCCGTTCGTACGCGTTGTCGATGTAGACGATCATCACGACGCCCGTCTGCGCGGCGAGGCCGACGAGCGCGATGACCCCGACCCACACGGCGGTCGAGAGGTGGAAGTCGAGGAGGTAGAGCGCCCACACGCTGCCGACGAGCGCGAAGGGCACGGAGGCGAGGACGATGAGCACCTGCGTGAGATCGCGGAACTCGATGAAGAGCAGGACGACGATCGCGAGCACCGAGAGCGGGATGAGCCAGCGCATCCGCGCCTGCATCTCGAGGAGCTGCTCGTACTGCCCCGTGAAGCGGAGGTTGCCGCGGCGCGGGAGCACGACGTCGCCGCGCGCGACGGCCGCGTCGATCGCGGCGCGGGCCCGCTCGACGTAGCCGCCGAGATCGACGTCGTCGTGGATGTCCACGTAGACGTAGCCGACGAGCATCCCGCTCTCGTCGCGGACCATCGAGGGGCCGGGCGTGAGCGCGACGCGGGCGACGCGATCGAGGCGGACGGTCCCGCCCGAGGGCAGCGGCACGAGCGCCGCCCCGATCGCCTCCGGGCTCGAGCGGAAGTCCTCGGCGTAGCGGAGCGTCACGGCGTAGCGCGCGCGCCCCTCGATCGTCGTCGTGACGAGCCCCGCGCCGATCGCGCTCTCGACGACCTGGTTCACGTCCTCGACGCGCAGCCCGAAGCGCGCGAGCGCGCCTCGATCGGGGACGACGTCGAGGTACATGCCGCCCTGCTGCCGCTCGTAGAGGACGCTCCGCGTGCCCGAGAGAGCCCGCAGCTCGCGCTCGATCGCGACGCCGGCGCGCTCGATCTCTCCGGGATCGTGGCCGTAGACCTTCACGCCGATCGGGGTGCGGATCCCCGTCGCGAGCATGTCGACGCGGTTTCGGATGGGCTGGGTGAAGGCGTTGGTCCAGCCCACGAGGCGCATGCGGCGGTTCATCTCGTCGACGAGCTCGCCGTGCGTCATCGGCGTGAATTCCGGCCAGAAATAGGCGAAGGCGGGCCGCGCCCACGTCGGCGCGTAGGGCTGCCAGAAGCGGCGACGAAAGCGCGTGCGCCACGCCGAGCGAGGCTTGAGCGTGACGATCGTCTCCGCCATGGAGAGCGGCGCGGGATCGGTCGGGGTCTCGGCGCGGCCGATCTTGCCGAGGACGGACTCGACCTCGGGGAACTCGCGGAGGAGCGTGTCCTGGAGCGCGAGCTCGCGGCGCGCGGCCTCCATCGAGATGCCGTCGAGCGTCGTCGGCATGTAGAGGATGTCGCCCTCGTCGAGGGGCGGCATGAACTCGCTCCCGAGGCGCGGGAGGATGGGGATCGCGGAGAGCAGCGCGAACGCGCCGATGAGCACGGTCGTCTTGGGGTTGGCGAGCGCGACGTGGACGAAGGGCGCGTAGAGCGCGCGGATCGCGCGGGAGACCGGGTGGTGCTCCTCGGGGCGGATCTTGCCTTGGAGCAGGAGCTCGCGGAGCGCCGGCGCGACCGTGATCGAGAGGAGCGCCGCCGAGAGCATCACGCAGGTCTTCGTGAACGCGAGCGGGATGAAGAGGCGCCCGGCCTGCCCCGTGAGCCCGAAGACCGGGAGGAACGAGACGGCGATGATGAGGAGGGAGAAGAAGATGGCGGGCGTGACCTCGGCCGCCGCCTCGGCGAGGAGGTGTCGGTGCTCCTCGGGGCTCAGGTCCGGCCTCGCGTGCTCGAGCCGCTTGTGCGCGGCCTCGACCATCACGATCTCCGCGTCGACCGTCGCGCCGATCGCGATCGCGATGCCGCCGAGCGACATGATCGTCGCGGGCACGCCGAAGAGCGCCATCGGGATGAAGGCGACGAGCACCGCGAGGGGGATCGAGATGATCGGGAGCAGCGCCGAGCGGACGTGGAGGAGGAAGCCGAGGATGACGAGCGCGACGACGATCATCTCCTCGCGGAGCGCGTGCGAGAGCGTGTCGATCGCCCGCCGGATGAGGGGCGCGCGGCTGTAGACCGGGTGGATCGCGACGCCCTCCTCGGCGAGCGAGGGGGCGAGCTCCGCGATGCGCGCCTCGACGCGCTCGATCACGTCGAGCGCGTTCTCGCCGTAGCGCATGACGACGATGCCCGAGACGACGTCGCCCCCGCCGTTCCAGTCGGTGACGCCGCGCCGGAGCGACGCGCCCACGCGCACGGTACCGACGTCGCCGACGGTGAGGGGCGTCCCCGAGGCGTCCGCGCGCACGACGACCGAGGCGAGATCGCGCTCGCTCCCGAGGTAGCCGCGGCCGCGCACGAAGTGCTCGCGCTCCGAGAGCTCGATGAGGCGCCCGCCGACCTCCTCGTTCGAGGCGCGGACGGCGTCGGCGACGTCGCGGAGGGAGACCCCGAGGGAGCTGAGCCGCGAGGGGTCGACCTCGATCTGGTACTCCGGGAGGAAGCCGCCGACCGAGGCGACCTCCGCGACGCCGCGCACGCTCGCGAGCGCGTAGCGGATCGAGAAGTCGTGGAGCGCGCGGAGCTCGGCGAGATCGTGCGCGCCCGAGGTGTCCTCGACGACGTACTGGTAGACCCAGCCGATGCCGCTCGCGTCGGGGCCGATGCGCGGGCTCACGCCCGAGGGGAGGCGCGCCGTCGCGCTCGAGAGGTACTCGAGCACGCGCGAGCGCGCCCAGTAAGGGTCCGTCCCCTCGTCGAAGACGACGTAGACGAAGCTCATCCCGAACATGCTCTGCCCGCGCACCTCGACGACGTCGGGCGCGCCGAGGAGCGAGGTGACGATCGGGTAGGTGACCTGATCCTCGACGAGCGTCGGCGAGCGCCCCTCCCACTCGGTGAAGACGATCACCTGCGCGTCCGAGAGATCGGGGATCGCGTCCAGCTTGAGGCGGGACATCGAGACGTAGCCCGCGACGGCGAGCGCGACGCCGAGCGCGAGCACGATCAGGCGGTACTTGGCCGAGAATTCGATGATCCGGAGGATCACGGCGAGCCCTCGTGCGCGTGCTCGGCCGGACCGCGCGGCGCGGCTCCTCCCGCCGCGACGGAGGGAGCGCGCGCCGAGAGCGCGGCCGAGAGGCGGCTCTCCGAGTCGAGGAGGAACGCGCCGCGCTGGACGACGCGCTCACCCGCCGCGAGCCCCTCCTCGACCTCGCGCTCATCGCCCTCGGCGCGCCCGACGCGGACGACGCGGGGCGTGAAGACGCCGGGCTCCGTCTCGACGAACACGTAGCGGGCCGTGCCACGATCGAGGATCGCGTCGCGGGGGACGAGCACGGCCTCCTCGCCGCCCGCGTCGAGGGTGACGTCGCCGATCGTCCCGGGGCGCAGCGTCAGCTCGCGATCGTCGACGGAGAAGCGCACGCGGGTCGCCCGCGTGTCCGCCGCGAGCTCCGGCTCGATCCACTCGAGCTCGAGCCGCGCGCGGGTGTCGTCGTCGCCTTGGCCGACGAACGAGGCCTCGCCGCCCTCGAGGAGCGCGAGGTCGCGTCGATCGAACACGCTCGCGACGACGCGAACCCGCGCGAAGCTCGTCACCTCGAAGAGCACGGTCTCGGGCGAGGCGTACGCGCCGACCACGGCGTCGAGCCGCGTGATGGTGCCGTCGATCGGCGCGCGCAGGGCGATCCGGCGTCGCGGCTCGCCCGCGCGCAGGACGGCGTCGATCTCGCTCGCGGTTGCGCCGAGCAATTCGAGCCGTCGGCGCGCGGCCGCGCGGATCGGATCGTCCTCGCCGCGCCCGCCCGCGAGCCGCAGGCGCTCGGCCGTCAAGAGCTCCTGCTCGGCGGCGAGGATCTCCGGCGCGCTGACCCACGCGAGCACGGCGCCGCGGCGGACGTGGGCACCGAGCTCACGCACCTCGCTCCGCTCCACGTAGGCGGGCGCGCGCACCCGCACCTCGGCGCGCGCGCCCTCGAGCGCCTCGACGACGGCGGGCCACCGCGCGCTTCGTCGGAGCAGGGCGCGCCGCGCGGGGACGACGACGAGCCCGGAGCTCTGGAGCCGCTCGACGCTGAGCATGACGGCCTGGGTGCCGCTCGGGATCGCGCCGACCGCGAGCTCCTCGCTCGGAGGGCCGGCCTCGTCGGGGCCGGCGTCGTCGGAGCTCGAGCGCTCGTGGGAGGTGCTCTCGCCGTGGGTGGGGATCGGCTCGAGCGTCATGTGGCAGATCGGGCAGGTCCCCGGCCTCGGCGACGTGATGTCCGGGTGCATCGGGCAGTAGAAGCGCGCGACGCCGTCGTCTTCGCCGCTCGCCCCGAGGCCGATCGCGACGAAGCTGTAGAGGCTCGCCATCGCGACGATCGCGAGCAGCGCCCAGCGCACGAGGGACATGATCCGCAGCGCCCTCGGCGACGCCTCGGCGCTCGTGGTCACGCTCGGCTCCCGAGGCGACGCTCATCGTGCGCCGCGCGGCGACGGAATTCTCGGCTCGTCATCTCGCTCTCTCCTCGCTCGAACCCGAGAGGGCTCGCGCGCCTCACACCGCGTGGGCGCGCGGCGAGGGCTCAGAGGAGGAAGACCGAGATCGTACGATGCAAGCGCTGGCTCGGCCCGGCTCGGGGAGGCCGCAGGCGATGGTGATCGAGGCGCTCGTCGCGCGCGATCCGAAGCGGCGCGCGGGTGGACGGCGCGAGCGCGAGGCGAGGCGGCTCGGGGGCGAGCGCGATCGCCGATGGCGCGACGATCGACGCGCCCGCGTCGAGGACGGCCGACGGCAGCTCGCCGACGTGGCGCTCCTCGCAGCACGCGACCCGGAGGACGGGGACGTCGTCGTCGACGTCCGCCCTCGGGCAACAGCACGAGGCCATCGCCCGCTCCATCGAGAGGCAGTACGTGTAGCCGAGGCCCGACGTGACGCCGAGCGCGAGCATCGCCAGCGCGGTGAGCGCCGCGACGAGCTGCCGCTCGAGCCTCGAGACCATCCCGCTAGCGGAGCAGGTTTCGGGTCGGCCTGCAAGCGCGCCTGGACATCCGGAGGTAGCCGCGAGCGAGGGCCTCGACGTCCTCGCGTAGCAGCAGATGAGGCTCGCCTGGCGGCGCCGGGCGAGCCTCATCCGCGGACGATGCCGATCTCAGGCGATGCCGATCTCAGGCGATGCCGATCTCAGGCGATGCCGATCTCAGGCGAGCCCGAGCTCAGACGACCCAGAGGAACGACGAGATCACCATCCAGATCCCGACGCCGATGGCGACGAGGCCGAGCACGCCTTGATAGGGCGCGAGCTTGGCGATCGTCTCGTCCATCTTCGCGACGGCCGTCGGATTCTTGATGAACGTCTTGAGGACGCCGACGCCGAGGAGCAGCCCCAGGCAGAACAAGAGCACGACGTCCACGAGGAACGTCACCCAGTAGATCGGCGCGAGGGCGAGCAGGCCGATGCTGAGGACGGCCGAGATGATGCCCCAGACGCCCCAGAGCGCCGAGATCGCGCCGATCCAGCCCTGGTAGGGGGCGATCTTCGCGATCGCCTCCTTCGCGTCGGGCCGCCGCGCGACGATGAGGTTCGCGGCGCCGAGCACGCCGAGGATCGCCAGCCAGATTCCGTTGACCATGTCGTTCTCCCTCCGTCTTCTGTTACTCGAGGCCTCGCGGTGGGAACACGGCATGACGTCCCCCGAGGCCACCTTCGTCTCTCGAGCGCCGCGTGTATCACGAGGCCGGGGTCCGGATCCAGGCTCGGCAGCGTCGGCGTGACCGCGCTACCCTCGCGCGTACGCCGCGATGCCCCGCCCCACGACAAGCTCCGCTCGGCGGCTCGCCTGGCTCGCGGCCACGCTCGCGCTCCTGGGTGGCTGCGTCGCGTCGAGCACCGAGGTCCGCTGGCGCGCCGCGAGCCGACGGATCGAGGCGGCGGGCGGCGAGCGCGGCGGAGGCGAGGGCGCGCCGGCTCCGACGCGCTTCGATCGCTGCGAGGACGTCGTGCGCCTCGCGCTCCGCACCGATCCTCGCCTCGCCGCGCCGCGCGAGCGGGCGCGCGCCGCGCTCGCCATGGCCCGCGCGGCCGCCGCGTACCCGGCGCCGAGCGTGACGGTCTCGGTGTGGGACTTCCCCATCGGCGACCCGAGCCTCGCCGATCGCGAGGGGATGTACATGCTCTCCGTCGCGCAGGAGCTGCCCTCGACCGGTCGGCTCGACGCCGAGGCGCGCGCGGCGATCGAGGGCGCGCGAGAGAGCCTCGCGACGCTCGCCGAGGAGCAGAGGAGCGTCGCGACCGAGGCCGCGCGAGACTGCGTCGCGTGGGCGAGCGCCGCCGCGCGCGGCGAGGCGCTCCGCGCGTTCGTCGAGGTGCTCCGCGCGACGCGCGAGGTGGCCCAGGCGCGCTACGCCGCCGCGTCCGGGACGCTCGCCGACGTGCTGCGCATCGATCGCGAGCTCGCCGCCGCGGAGCGCGCGATCGAGCGCTCGCGCGGAGACGAGCGGCGCGCGACGGAGCGGCTCCGCGGGCGGCTCGGCATCGAGGACGAGCGCGAGCTCGGGCCGGCGCCCCCCCTCGACGTCGAGCCGCTCGAGCTCTCCACGGACGACGCGCTCGCCCTCGCGCGCGCTCATCGAGGCGCGTTCGAGGCCATCGAGGCGCGCTCGGGCGCGGCGAGCGCTCGCGCCGAGGCGGCGGAGGCGCGCGCCAGCGTGCCGACGTTCATGCTCGGCGCGATGTACATGCAGACGCCGGGGATGCGACCGGGCCTCGGGCTCGAGCTCGGGATGACGCTGCCCTGGCTCTGGAGCGGTGAGCGTGACGAGGCCGAGGCGCTGCGCGCCGAGGCGCGGGCCGTCGAGGCCGAGGCCGCCGGCCTCGCGCGGGCGATCGCGACCGAGGTGCGCGACGCGCTCTCCGCGCACGAGGCGGCGGCGCGCGCCCTCGCCGTGCTGCGCGAGCGCGAGGCGCCGGCGACGCGGGCGGCGCTCGACGCGACGGCGGCAACCTACGCGGCGGGGCAGGGCACGCTGCTCGAGTGGCTCGACGCGGCGCGCGCGATCCGCGAGGTGAGCCTCGACGAGATCGAGCTCGGCGCCGAGCTCGCGGAGCGGCGGGTCGAGGCGCTCGGCGCGATGGGGATGAGCCTCGACGAGGCGCGCGGAGAGCCGCGCGACGAGCCCCCGACGAGCGCTCCCGCCCTGGGCGAGGGCGCGCCGCGCGCGGCCGACGATCCCCACGCGGGCGAGCCGTCGGACTGACGGCTCGCTCGATCCTCCGTTCGCGCTCGATCCTTCGTTCGCGCCCGATCGTCGGCTCGATCAGTATCCCGCGAGCAGATCGTTCGCGATGACCTGGCCGAGGCGATCGTAGGCGCGCCGCGTGTAATGGACGTGATCGCGGAGCGCCCAGGGCGGCGTGGCGTCCGTCCACTGCATCATGTGCATGGGCCCGCCGCCGAACGCGACCAGATCGAAGAAGCCGCAGCCGTAGTCGCGCGCGACGCGGCGCTGGACGGCGATGACGTCGAGCGTCCGCGCGCGCGGGCTCGCCGTTCCGTCGCGCGCGACGATCGGCCGATCGCTCGGCCCGACCAGCATGCAGCTCGCCGTGGGCACGGTGCGCTGGACCCGCTCGACGACCTGGCGGAGCTGCGCCTCGTAGCTCGCGATCGGCTGCTCGTCGTCGCCGCTCTCGTTCGTGCCATAGGCGAGGACGACGAGGTCCGGGATGCGCCTGCGGAGGTGCTCCTGAAAGAGCGCCTCGTCCCACTGGAGCTGCGCCGACGCGCGCGCGCCGTTGATCCCGAGCGCGTCGAGCACGACGCCGGGGCGCTCGCGCTCGATGGCGACGCCATAGAGCTTCACTGGGCCGTTGCCGCGCGGTCGCACCTCGAAGGTGTGTGGCCCGTCCGCGACCTCGAAGAGCCGGTATCCGGCCCCGTTGGTCGCCGCGGCCGTCGGGATCCGCGTGACGGTCGCGCCGTCGATCACGACGTCGAAGCTGCCGCCCTCGGGCTGCGCCTCGTAGAAGAGCTCGAAGCGGGACGCGTCGCGCTGGTTCGAGACGCGCCCCCAGGTCGACGCGGTCGTCTCCACCGCGACGCCGGCGAGGCCGAAGCGCTCCGGGCCGCTCTGCCCCTGGCGAAAGCGGCGCGCCTCCCACGCGCGGCGCGGCGACTCCACCGTCACGCCCTCGTGTCGATAGGTGCGCCACGGCGGAGCCGGCAGGACGAAGCCGTGCCCGGCGTCGCCGAAGCGCTCCTGCAGGACCCTGCGCGTCATCGCCGTCCACGTGTCGGACGCGACGTGCGAGGCGCCGTAGACGACGATCCGCGCCTGCCCCTCGCCGCGCTCGGCGCGCCGGAGCGCCGCGTGGAGGGCTCGGAGCGCGGTGCCGCTCGGGTCCTCGATCGGCGCGTCGAGCCCGAAGATCGGGTTCCCCGCGTCGTCGAGCGGGTACGCCGAGGGAGGCGGCGGGTAGCTCGGGTAGGTGTCGACGAGCCGAGGATCGATCGGCGGCGCCGCGAGGGCGCTCGGCGCGTCGCCGAGCGGCACGCCTCGCGGGCTCGCGACGGCGATGCTCGGCGCGGCCCGCTGCGCGAGCGCGGGCTCCGCGCACCCCGCGAGGCTCGCGCCGTGCGCCACGCTCACGCCGAGGGCGAGCAGGGGGGCCGCGAGCGCGAGGGCGTGCGAGCGCTTCACCACCCAGAGAAAATGAAGAATCGGCGCCCGCCGGTCAAATTCACGTCCGCGCGGCCTCCGCGCGGTGAGCGAGGTCTCCGCGCGGTCACTCGCCGCAATAGAGGCCGACCTCCTCGTCGTCGATGCAGCGCTCCATGAGCGCGCAGATCGCGGAGACGCCGTCGCACGCCTGCGCGCATCGCCCGAGGCTCGCGGGGCACACCGTCCCGGCCTCGCACTCGATCGTGCGAGCGCAGCGCTCCCCGAACGCGACGGCGCCGCCCGGGTAGCACGCTCGCCCGCCCGCGAAGTCGAGGCACACCGAGCCATCGTCGCAGAGCCGCGTCGAGGCCTCGCAGGGCTTGAGACACCGCGCCTCCGCGAAGCCGGGATCGGCGACGCAGATGAGGCTCGATTGGCAGTCGAGGTCGGTCACGCAGACGACGTTCGTGTGGCCGCCGCAGCCGACGGCGGCGAGGGCGAGCGCGAGGGCGCCCGCCCAAAGCGCGCGCGAGGGACGGTGCTGGCTCGTGCGCGTCATCGTTCCCGCTGCGCGAGGTGGACGACGGCGAAGGAGCCCGTGCCCAGCGCGACGAGCGTGCCCGCCTCGTCCACGACCTCGCAGTCGAGGTGGAGGATACGCCTGCCGCGCCTGCGCACCGTCGGCCGCGCGACCACCTCGCCGGCCGCGCACGGCACGAGGAAGCGGAGGTGGACCTCGATCGAGGCGCACGCCTCCGCCTCCTCGAGCAGGCTCATCGCCGCCGCGCCCATCCCCGTGTCGACGAGCGCGAAGAGCACGGCGCCGTGCACGACGCCGTTCGGGTTGAGGTGGGCCTCGGTGATCGTGAGCCGCGCCTCGGCGCGCCCCGGCGCGGGCGACGAGACCGTCATCCCGAGGTGCTCCTGGAGCGGAAACGAGACGGGCCGAAAGGGCATGCGCGGAGCCTACGACAGGCGTGGCGGGCGAGCCTCGTCGAACCGGCGTGCGCTCCGCGCGCGGGCCGCCCCGCGCGACCGTCGGCGCCTCGCGAGGCATCAGCCTCGCGCTGCGAGCCCCGACAACGACAAGACCCCGCATCTCTGCGGGGTCTTGAAGCGGGGTGGACGGGACTCGAAGGCGTCGATGGAGTGTCCTCTAACTAGCCGATGGCACTCGGTTTTCCGTGATTTTTCGACGACTTCCGGGCTCCTGACCGTGGCCTCACTGCCCAACCGCTTCCCGTCGTTTCGGGCCGCTTCCGACGCCTTCTGGGCAGTGGTTGGGCAGTGGCTGGGCAGTGGCTGGGCAGTGGCTGGGCAGTGGCCCCGATGTGGCGGCCCGCCATCCCGTGCGAAGCGACGCGTCCCGGGCGTCCTCGAGGTCCTCGAGCGCCCGGGACGCCAGCACGTGGCAGGACGCTTCCCCCCGAGCAACGAACCTGACCACCGGTGCTCGTCGTTCGAGGGCTCGAAGCTACCCTTCCACAGACCCGCGTCGGCGACGGAGAATGGTGGCATGGACGACGCCCGCACCGTCGCCGAGCTGCTCGGTCTCTCCCTCGAGCACGAACCGGAGACCTACGTCGTCGGCAGCGAACCGGCCGAGCGGCCTCCAGCTCCGCCGCCGCGTCGGCGAGCCTCGCCGCTCGACCGAAACAAGATCGCGCCCTTCTACGAGGCCGCCAAGGCGGGCGTCCCGGATGCCTACATCGCCAAGGCCGCCGACGTGACCGTCTCGCAGGTGGCCGGATGGCGGCGGCGCTTGGGCATCCTCCGAAAGCCCGGCGCGACCCTGGAGGGGCGCCTCCGCGGCACGCTGCTCGTCGCCATCGAGGATGCGCGACGTGGCGAAGGTGAACCGAGACCTCGGGAGACGGTGCCCGCCGACGACCCCATCGTCCGCGACTTCCTGCGCCGCGCTGCCCGCACCGGCTTCGTGGAGCGGTGCTCGACGCTGCACCGGAGGCCTCGATGATCCGCACCGTCGATCTCGTCGCTTGCACCAACGCCGCGCTCGTTCGTCGCGGCCTCTCTCGCGAGAGCGTCACGTTCGAGCGGATGCGCTCGACAGGACACCCGCGGCGCATCTCCCCGCAGTGGATCCGGTCCATCGGGATGTGGGGCGGCGTCGCGAGCGTGAAGGACATCGCCGAGGCGCTGGAGCTACCCATGGCGCGGGTCCGCTCGTGGATGAAGTTCCGCCGACTCCGAGCGAAGACCCGCCACTACGAGCGCACCCCGGCGCAGCTCGCGGTGATGGCGCTCGCCACGACGGGCGCCGCTCGAGAGGTCGCGCCGAGGCTCGGCGTGCTGCCCGTCGAGGTGACGTTGTACCGAGCCGCCGCCCAACGTCTCCGCGACGTGTACGACGTGACGCTGGGCGCCATCCTCGCCTGGCCGCCGGACAAGCTCGAGCGCGCGTGGGAGGACCAGGGCCCCGAGGTGGCGTACCGGGAGCCGCCGTTCAGCCCGCGCGACCCCGCTGACATCACGGATGTCGTCGACGAGGTGGAGCGGCGGCTGCGAGAGCCGAGCGAGGCCGACCGTGCGCTCCTCACGCTCCACCGGGAGCTGCCCGGTTTCGATACCCGGGAGGAGGGCACCCTTTGCCGCGAGCTCCTGGCCGACCTCGACGACATCGTCGCCGAGGCCCAGCGGCACATCGATGTCGAGGAGGCATCTCGATGAGCCCCTGGCCACCGCTCGAGGTGGACGCGGAGACGGTCGACGAGCTCCAACGGGGACTGGACCAGCTGATCCGGCTGGGAGCCGAGATCGCCGTCGTTCGTGCGGACGGCGGGGAGCTTCTCGCGGCCGCCGAGCGCCACGGTTGGCAGGCGCGCCGGAATCAGGATGATGGGTTCGTTCACGCCTTTTGCCTCTGGGAGGGCACTGCCTTGGGCGTGTTCACCAGGAAGGACCTCGGCGCGATCGAGGTGGAGCGGATCGTCGAGCGCCTGCGGCGTGCGCTGCGTTGGGGCTGAGCTCGATGCCGAGGTGCTGCCGAGGCCAGGTAGCGCTCCCCTGCTCCGCGCTCGAGACGCCGAGCGGCGATCCTCGGGGATGTGATGTGCGGAACAAGGCGCCGCTCCTACAACGGGGCCCCCTGGCGTCTCTGCTCCGTCACACCACCCTTGTCGCGAAAGTCGCATGAGGATCGCCGACCCGCAGCCGACCCCTTACGCCTTCGTCGTCACCCTCGAGGCTCCGGGGGTGAAGGATCCCTGCAACCGTATGGTCGGCGCCTACGCGCAGCAGCTCCTGCCGCTCCGGCCGCAGACGCGCATCCCGCGCCGCTCATAGCGACGTCAGGTTGCGCGGAGCCGTCGAAAGGCCGTGTTTCTCGCTCCGCGTCCACCAGGGTTTCCGATGGCTGCGGGTGTGTGACCGTTGAACATCTCTCGCCGTCTAGTGTACGACGGGGCGGGCTGGCAACGCTTGCCAACCACTACCGAGGTAGAGCTTGGTTCATGACGGACGAGACCCTCTCACTTCCTGAGGTCGCACAGTTGCCGAAGGTCGCCGGGAAGGCTGGCTACACGGTGGCCCAGAAGGCCGAACTCCCCGCGTTCAAGGTGCGCGGCCAGTGGTGGTTCAAACGGGTCGACCTCGACCCGTGGATGGAGCAGTGGAAGGCGGTTCGCGACCCTCGGGAGGACCGCAAGTGAGCGCTGCGACAAACCTCGACCTCGATCGCTTGTTGAAGCTGCGCCTCGTCGTAGCGCGCTTCGGTGAGATGGACATCGCGAAGTGGTGGAACACCAAGGGCCAGCTCGGGCGCCTCGGTGCTGCTGCTCTTCGGCGCGGCTTCCCGCGCACGCACCGCTTCGCGCAGGCGCGCTCGGTGTTCGCCGTCGCTGCCCACCGCTGCGCCGAGGTCTTCGAGCCCCCGGGCTGCGTCACGCTTTGGCGTCTGCCCGAGTCCGTCGAGGAGGCCTTCGATTCGCGCTGGGAACATTGGCTCGATCATGCGGGCGAGTGGACGCCGTTCTTCGAGAAGCTCGAGTCACTCTCGGGGACCGACCTCATCGAGAGTCTGCGTACCTTCGAGCTCGTCGAGCCTCGTGATGTCGAGGCCTACGGCAAGTTGAAGCGGTCGGCCGAGGGCCGCGCCGTCCCGCTGCCCGGCATCTTCTCGAACACCGACCCCGACGTTGCGCTCCTGGCGCTCGGCTTTGCGCGGGGCGAGCCCTCTGCGCTCGCCGTCCCATATGCGAGGAAGGCCGAGACATGACTGTTCCGATAGCTCGCGCGGCAAACCGTGCTCACGGTGGTTCGCGTACGAATGTCGCCTCGTCCTTCACGGTCGTGAAGGGTGCGATGATCAACGAGACTTACGCCGTGTTCGCGGCGTGGGACTTCGAGCGTTCGAAGCGCGAGAACCTCGACCGCCTGCGCGAAGACAACTTCATCGGCGCGAGCAGCACCTCCTGGCTGCGCGACGTGGCCAAGGTGCTGAACCGCCGCTTCGAGCCTAACGGTCGCGATCGGCCCCTCGTCGTGCTCGCCAAGCGTGGTCTCCCCGTCGACGAGTGGAAGCCACTGCTCCTTTGGCACATGACGCGCGACGAGTTCCTCGTTCGCGACTTCATCGAAACATGGCTCTTCGGCGCCTATGATGGGCTCCCCTGCTGCATCCGTGGGTCGGCTAAGCCGACGTAGAAGCGCGCATCCTCGCGATCCCGCAAGCTTGGGTT
>JBDHVC010000051.1:0-35315 GCA_039809495.1 Sandaracinaceae bacterium | reverse complement strand
CCCGCGTCGTCCGCGCTCGGCGCCGCGGGCGCGGGACAGCCGGCCGCGAGCGCCGCGAGCGCCGCGGCGAAGGAGACCGCGCGAGCGGACCTCGAGCGAGACCGCGCGACGGCCTCTTTCATGGGATGCACGAGTCGGAGTATACGTCCCGCGTACGAGCGCCGCTCGCGACGCTCGGCGAGATCCCCGATGTCCAAGCCCCTCCGACTCGGCCCCTACGAGCTCGTCCGCAAGATCGCGGCCGGTGGCATGGCGGAGATCTTCCTCGCGCGGCAGCGCGGCGCCGGCGGGTTCTTCCACGACGTCGTGATCAAGCGCCTCTTCCGCCACCTCGGCGAGAACGAGAAGCAGGTGCGGATGTTCCAGGACGAGGGACGGCTCTTGGCCGAGCTCTCCCACCCGAACATCCCCCAGGTCTACGATCTCGGCTTCGCCGACGGCTTTTGGTACATGGCGATGGAGTACGTCGATGGGCCGACCGTCGCCGACCTGTGGATCCAAGGCCTGAAGAACCAGCAGCCGATGCCGATCCCCGTCGCGATCGGGATCGTGCTCCAGGCGTGCGAGGCGCTCCACCACGCGCACGAGCGCACCGATCGGGCGCAGCGGCCGCTGCGCATCGTGCATCGCGACGTCACGCCGCAGAACATCCTGCTCACGCGCGACGGCGTCGCGAAGCTCTTGGACTTCGGCGTGGCGGCGACGACGGCGCGCAAGGAGACGGACGCGGGCGTGATGCGCGGCACGCTCTCCTACATGGCCCCCGAGCAGATCCGCGCGCGCCCCCTCGACAAGCGGGCCGACGTCTTCGCGCTCGGCGTCATCCTCTACGAGCTCACGACGAACACGCGCCTGCACCGAGGCACGGACGTCCAGATCATGACGCAGGTGGTCGAGCAGGACGCCCCGCCCCCCTCGAGCCGCGTCCCCGACTACCCCGTCGATCTCGAGGAGGTCGTGCTCGCCACGCTCCAGCGCGATCGGGGGCGACGCACGGCGAGCACGGCGCACCTCGCGTGGCGCCTCGAGGAGCTCGCGCTGCGCAACCAGATCCTCGTCGGGCCCCGCACGGTCGCCCGCTACGTCAACCAGGTGATGCCGGCTTCGCCGGTCCGCGACGAGGCGCTCGGCATCGTCGAGCCCGCCGAGCAGGCGGTCGTCTCGTACGCCGACGGGGGTGGGCGCGCGGGCGTCGCGATCGTCGATCCCGCGCTCGTCGACGAGGCGTTCCACGACGACCTCGACTTCTTGAGCCCTCCCGCCGAGCAGGTGGGCTACGGCGATCTGCCCGATCCCCTCGATCTGCCCATCGAATTCGAGCCCCACGCGTCCGAGCGGGCCGCGACCTCGGCGGTCGACTCGATGTTCGACGAGCTGCTCTCGGCGGATCGGCCGATCTCCAGCGAGCAGGTGAGCGTGGACGAGCAGCCGCTCGCGCTCGAGGGGTTCGACCTCGATCCGGGCGAGGTCGACGCGGAGTCGGCGCGGCCGGTCGTGCTGCTCGGCGCCCCCAAGCGAGCGCGCCCCCTCGTCGTCCCGAAGCCGAGCGAGCACGTCGAGTCGACGCCGAAGCCGGGCCCCGCGAAGGACTACGTGCAGTCGCTCGAGCGACGCCTGGCGGAGGACGACGAGTGAGCGGCGCGGGCGGCGACGCCCTCGACGAAGCGCTCGTGGAGGCGGCGGGGATCGCGCGGAGGGCGGGCGCGATCGTGCCCGACGAGACGCACCTCGACGCGCAGGTGCTGACGTGGCTCGGCCGGCTCGAGGAGGCCGAGGCCGCCCTCGAGCGCGAGGGCAGCGAGCGGCGCGAGCGCGAGGACCGCGCGGCGATCGCGCTCGCCCTGCTCGCGCGCATCGACGCCTACGCCGGGCGAACGGAGCGGGCGATCCAGCGCTGGGACGCCGCGGCGGCGAGGCTCGAGCAGCTCTCGAGCCCGCCGGCGAGCCGCTGGGCCGCGCGCGCGCGGATCGACGCGGCCGAGGCGCTGCTCGAGCGCGCCGAGGCGAGCGACGCGTCGACGGCGACGGCTCGGCTCGCCGGAGCGCGCGCGATCCTCGCGAAGGTGGCGAGCCCGCCCCACGACGATCAGGCCGCCGAGGCCGACGCGCGCCTGCGCGAGCACCTCGCGATCCTGCTCGAGCGGGCGCGCGCGGCGACGGCGAGCCCGGGGGAGGCTCGAGCGGCCCTCGAGCGCCTCGTGGCTCGCATCGACCCGAGCGCGGAGGGCGAGCTCGCCTTCCGCGCGCTCACGGCGCTCGCCTGCGCCCACGACGCGACGCAGGCGGGGGGCGAGGCCGCGCGCGCGAAGGAGCGCGCGCTGGCCATCCTCGACGAGCAGGCGATGGCGCTCGCCCGCCCGCTGCGCGAGCGGTTCTGGTCGATCCCGGCGCGGGCGCGGCTCCGGCGGAGGAGCGCTCGCCCGCCCGCGGCGCCGCCTCCCGAGGAGCCGAGCCCCCGCGCTGGCTTCACGCGGCTGCTCGAGATCACGAAGCGCCTCGCCTCCGAGCGGGACCTCGATCGGCTCCTCGAGCGCATCACCGACAGCGCCGTCGAGCTGTCGGGGGCCGAGCGCGGCTTCGTCCTGCTCGTGGGCCCCGACGGCGCGCTCACGCCCCACGCGGTCCACGACGCGACGAGCCCCGACGATCCCCACGTCGCCTTCAGCCGATCCATCGCCGAGGCCGTGCTCATCGATCAAGAGCCGATCGTCACCGTCGACGCGCGCACCGACGATCGGCTCAACGAGTACCTCTCGGTCCATCGCCTCATGCTCCAGTCGGTCGCGTGCCTCCCGATCCGTGGCGCGCGCGGGATCGAGGGGGTGCTCTACGTCGAGCATCGCGTCCGACGCGGGCGCTTCGGGCCAAGCGACGTGGAGCTCCTGCTCGCGCTCGCGGACCAAGCGGCGATCGCGCTCGCGAACGCGCGCATGCTCGGCGAGCTCGAGGCGGAGCGGCGCAGCTTGAAGGAGGCGAACGAGGCGCTCGAGCGGGCCAACGACGAGATCGCGCGGCTGCTCGAGGCGCGCACCGCGGAGCTCGACGACGCGCGCCGCGAGCTCGGTCGCGCGCGCGACATCCTCCGGGCGCGCTTCGAGCGGCAGGGGATCATCGGTCGGAGCGAGGGCATCCGCAGGGTGCTCGCGACGATCGATCGCATCAAGGACTCGAGCATCCCCGTCGTGATCCACGGCGAGAGCGGCTCGGGGAAGGAGCTGGTCGCGCGCGCGATCCACTTCGGCGGCGCCCGCGCGAAGCGGCCCTTCGTCACCCTGAACTGCGGCGCCGTGCCCGAGAGCCTGCTCGAGAGCGAGCTCTTCGGCCACAAGAAGGGCGCGTTCACGGGCGCCGATCGCGATCGCGCGGGTGTGTTCGTCCAAGCGGACGGGGGCACGCTCTTCCTCGATGAGATCGGCGACATGCCCGCGAAGATGCAGGTGGAGCTCCTGCGCGTGCTCCAAGAGGGCCGCGTCCGACCCGTCGGGAGCGACGACGAGATCGCGGTCGACGTCCGCATCGTCTCGGCGTCGAACAAGCTCCTGCGCGACCTGGTCGAGCGCGGGTCGTTCCGCGAGGATCTCTTCTATCGCCTCCACGTCGTCGAGCTGAGGCTGCCCCCCTTGCGCGAGCGGCGCGAGGACATCCCGCTGCTCGTCGAGCACGTCCTCGCGAACCTCGCGACGCGCGAGGGGACGCCGAAGAAGCGCGTGTCGCGCGAGGGACTTCGTCGCCTCGCGGAGCACGAGCTGCCGGGCAACGTCCGACAGCTGGAGCACGTCCTCGTCAACGCGAGCGTCATGACCGAGGGCGAGGTCATCGAGGCGTCCGACCTCGGCCTGCTCGGCCCCTGGTCGAGCGAGCCCTCGCGGCCGACGGACGCGGCCGACCCGGAGCGAGGCTCGGCGCTCGACGAGGAGACGGGGACGCTCGAGCCGACGGGGCGCGACGCCGCCCCGCCCGCGACCGAGACCGCCTTTCGCGCAGAGGAGCGGCGGCGGATCCTCGAAGCCCTCGAGGCGACGGGCTGGAACCGCGTGCGCGCGGCCCAGCGCCTCGAGATGCCGCGCCGCACGTTCTATCGGCGGCTCAAGGAGTACGGGATCCTCGAGTGACAGCGCACCTCGCTCGACGCTCGCGCGCCGTCAGCGGCACGGGATCCGCAACGAGCGCCCGGCCTCGCATCGATCCTCGACGCAGAGCCGGAGCTCTCCACACCACTGCCCGGCTGGGTTGCAGTCGCTGTAGTCGGTGCATGGATCGCCAGCCTGCGGCGGCGCCTCGATGCGGCGGGGGCAACCGCCGAGCGCGAGCACGAACGCGAGAGCGACGACGAACCGCATCGGTCCTCGAGGCTACCCCGCGTCGACGGCGATTTCCAGGCGCCTCGCGGGCGACGCCGCGTGAACCGGCGTGAGCGTCTGACCCGTCGAGCGAGCGCAGCTTCGGCCCGACGGTTCTCGTCGAGCGAGGCGCGCCGTCACTCCTCGGCGGTGCCCTCGGCCTCCGCCTCGCTCACGTCGTCGCCCCCCTCGGTGTCCCGGTCGGCCCCCGTGACGTCGGAGGGCGGCGCCTCTCCGCGCCGCTGGTAGCGAGGCGCCTCGCCCGGGCGCGACCAGTCGACCCAGTAGGCGCTTCGCTCGCGCACGTCGACGTGGACGAAGGTGCTCCTCGGGTAGTAGCCGACGCCGACGTCGCCGAAGGTGCGCGCGTAGTCCCGGAGCTCGGTGTTGGGGACGCCGTCGATGCGGATGTCGAGCGCGTGACCGTGGGTGTGCTGGCTCGATTCGCGGGTGTAACCGCCGACGTGCCGGAAGCCGCTCACGACGTTGACCACGCGACCGCCGAAGTGGTCCGAGATCCGCGCGAGGAGCTCGAGCAGGCGGGCGGGAGGCACCGGGAACCGCTCCCCGCGGCGCGCGTCGCGGGGGCGCATGACCTCGGCCATCCGCGTGATCGCGGCGCGCGGCACGCGGCCGCGGCGATCGACCAAGCGGATCCGCGCGCGTCGGCGCGTCGCGACGCGATAGAGCGCGACCGTCCCCGGCGCGCGGGGGCGCCCCCAGCGGGGCTGATCGGCGAGCGGCCCTCGTCCCCCGCGCGGGGGCTCGTAGCTCGGCAAGATGATCCGCTGCCCGACGCGCAGGCTCGTCGCGTCCCGCAGCCGATTGAGCCGGACGAGGTCGGCGACCGAGCAGCTCGCGCGCCGAGCGATGTCGCTCAGCGTCTGGCCCGCCTGCACGTACGTGACGCCCGTCTCGGGGATGCGCAGCTCCTGGCCGGGCCGGAGCGCCGACGACGCCGTGAGGCCGTTGGCGGCCGCGAGATCGGACACGCTCACGCGGTAGCGCTGCGCGACGCGCGCGAGGCTCTGCCCCGAGCGCACGACGTGCGTCTGCTGGGCGAGCGCGCCCTGGGGTCCGGCGAGGCCGAGCGCGAGGAGCGCGACGGCGAGGGCGAGCACGGTCGCTCGAGCTCCGGCGGCACGGGTCGGCTGCAGCGTTGCCACGACCCGATGCGGGTAGCGTGCAACACCGGCGCGCGCAACCGCGAGCGCGGCGCGCCGGAGGTGGGCAGCGCCGGCGCGAGGCGACGCCGCCGCTCGTCTCGCCACGCCAGCTCGCTCGTTTTTTTGATCTTGCGGCGCGGACGGGCGAGCCTCGTCATCGGTCCCGCTCGTTCGTTGACAACCGAGAGGTTCGAAGAGCCCTGTCGACTGATCGGCGATCCGTCGCCCCGCGACGGTATCGACGAAATGGTCACGAAGTGATAGGTATTTTAGGCATCAATGATGCTCATTTAACTAGAATTGCTTGACGATCTGTCGTTTTGCGGACAGAAGGTTCGAGATCCCCACCCGCTCGTGGGAGACTGAACCGAGCCCCGATGCACGAGAACACCTCCAGCATGGAAGCCGAAGGCGCCAAGGGTGCGGCACCGCTCGGCTCGAGCGATGCGAAGGCGCCTCGCGCGGTGGAGCCTTCCGACGCGGTGGGCGTCCGCGAGGTGGTCGGTCTCGTGGTGGAGCGGTCGGTCGCGAACGATCCCCCTCGAGCCGAGGTCTCCTCGCTCGAGGAGCCCTCACCGAGCGCGGTCGTCCCGCTCGGCCCTCGCGCCCTGCGTGACGAGGTCGCCACCGCCGTAGGCGGTGGCAGCGAGGGAGCGATCCCGGCACCCCCCGCCCCGCCCGCGCCGCGAGAGCGCGAGCTGGCGAGGAAGAAGCAGCAGAACAACCTTCGGAAGCTCCGCATCGAGCGGATGATGTCGAAGGCGGAGTTGGCACGGCGAGCGAACCTCTCGGTTCTGACGATTGATCGGATCGAGAAAGGCTTCGGGTGCCGTATGGATTCCAAGCGGAAGATCCTCGAGGCTTTGGGCTTGAGCCTCGCAGACCGCGTCCGTGTGTTCGGCGAGGAGGAGTGATGCTCGCCGATGTCGGAAGGTAAGAACCTCATCGGAGTCGACATCGGGTCGAGTTCGATCAAGCTCTGCGAGATCAAGGAAGCTCGCGGCGGAAAGCGCGTGCTCACCCAATTCGGGTACGAGCCGCTCCCCCCGCGGACGATCGTCGACGGGCACGTCATCAACGGCCGCGCCGTCGTCGACGCGCTGAACAAGCTCTTCCAGAAGCAGCGCAACCGCAACGTCGCGCTCCGCATCAGCGGTCACAGCGTGATCATCAAGAAGATCACGATGCCGCTGATGACGCTCGCCGAGCTCGCCGAGCAGATCACGTGGGAGGCCGAGCACCACATCCCCTTCGATCTCGCCGAGGTCGAGATGGACTGGGAGATCGTCCAGGAGCGCCCCGAGCAGCGCCAGATGGACGTCCTGCTCGTCGCGGCGAAGAAAGAGGACATCAACGACATCATCAACCTCGCCGCCGAGGCGAAGCTGAAGCTGAAGGTCATCGATCTCGACGCGTTCGCGCTCCAGAACGTCTTCGAGTTCGGGTACGGGATGCCCCCGCCGGGCGCGACGGTCGCGCTCCTGCACGTCGGGGCGTCGCTGACGACGCTGAACGTCATCAGCCAGGGCACGACCGCCTTCACCCGCGATCTGGCGACGGGGGGCAACGCGATCACCGAGCACATCCAGCGCTCGCTCGGCATCAGCGCCGAGGAGGCCGAGGCCTACAAGTGCGGCGGCGACGGTCGCGGGCTCGTCCCGCGCGAGGTGCCGGAGCTCGTGCAGGAGATCGTCGAGCGCATCACGGACGACGTCCAGCGCTCCCTCGACTTCTACCTGGCGACGAGCGGTGAGGGCGAGGTCGGCAAGATCATGCTGTCGGGCGGGACGGCGAACATCCGCGCGCTCGTCGACGTGCTCGAGAAGCGCACGCGCGTGCAGGCCGAGGTCATGGATCCGACGCGGGTCGTGAGCCTCGATCCGAAGGCCGTCGATCCACAGCTCTTCCGGCTGCGCGCCGCGCAGAGCTCCGTCGCGCTCGGGCTCGCGCTGCGCAAGGAGAAGGAGAAGGCGCGATGATCCGCATCAACCTCCTGCCCTCCGTACGCAAGACGGCCAAGGCGCCCGCGCCCGGGGGCGGCGGCTCGGCGCGGTGGCTCGTCGGCTACGCCGCCTCGAGCCTCGTGCTCGTCGTCGCGCTCTTCTTCGTCTACCGCGCCTACCAAGCGGATCGGGACACGCAGCTCGCGCTGAACCAGCAGCTCGAGCGGGACGCCGACAGCATGGAGCGCCAGTCCGCGAACATCGCGGCCGTTCAGGCGGAGCTCGAGCGCAGCCGGAGCCTCGAGGCGGTGGTCGCCGAGCTCCAGCGCGCCCGCTTCGGTCCGACGCGGGTCCTGATGGAGCTCTCGCACATCCTCTCGGCCTCGGGCGGCCCCACGATCGATCCGCGTCGGCTCGAGGAGATCCAGCGCGCCAACCCGCTCGCGGGCTACAGCCCCAACTGGGACCAGCACCGCCTCTGGCTGACCGCCTTCCAGGAGGAGGCGCGGCGCGTGACGATCCGCGGCGCCGGTCGCACCAACGAAGACGTCGCGGAGTTCCTGCGGCGGCTCTCCCTCTCCGACCTCTTCGCCGACGTCGCGCTCACCAAGACCGAGGCCGGGGAGGACGGGGCGACCCACCTCGGCGTCATCACGTTCGAGCTCACGGCCACCGTGAACTACTGAGCCGGAGACGATCATGGCACCTCCCGCCCCCGCCAAACCCGCCGCCAACGACTTCGCGAGCCAGCCCACGGTCGTCAAGATCGTGCTCGGCGCCTTCCTCCTCGCGGCGATCGCCATCATCTACTACGTCGCGTTCCACGGCCCGATCGAAGAGGAGATCGCGGGCGCGCAGGCGGCCCACGCGCAGCTCGAGACGCGGATGAACGCGGCGCGCGAGCGGCAGGCGGAGTATCTGCGGCTGCGCGAGGAGCTGGCCTCGCGCGAGCACCTCGATCGAGCGAACCTCCTCGTCCTCCCCGAGCAGGCCGAGATGGCCGGCTTCCTCCAGGATCTCAACACGCGCGCGGAGACGAGCGGGCTCCAGATCCGCCTCGTCGAGCCTCGCCCCGAGGAGCCGCAGGAGCAGTACGTGCGCCTGCCCGTCACGCTCGCCCTCTCGGGCCGCTACCACCAGCTCTGCCGCTTCTTCTACAACATGAGCCGGGTCGAGCGCGCGATCAGCATGGAGAACATCCAGCTCACCGAGCCGCGCGTGGAGGACGACGAGGTCATCCTCAACGTCCGCGTGCTCGCGACGACGTTCCGGCGACCGAGCGAAGCGGACACCGCGACGACGAGTGGAGGCTGAGCCATGACGAGAGCGAAGAGCGCCCTCACGAGCACGCTGCTCCTGTTCGGCCTGAGCCGCGCGCTCGGCGGCTGTGGAGGCGAGGAGATCTCCGTCGGTGCCCCGCCTCCCCCGGCTCCGAGCGCGAGCACGGCCCCGGCCGCGAGCGCGCCCCCCGCGTCTGCGGAGGCGGGATCCGACGCGGCGAGCGCCCCGGAGGCGAGCGCCGCGAGCGCCCTCCCGAGCTACCGGGACGACGACTTCGTCGAGTCCGACGCGAACCGCGATCCGTTTCGGAACTACGCCGCCCTCTTTCTGCCCCGGACGAACCAGGGCCAGGTCCGCATCCAGCGGCACGTGATCATGGAGTCGACGGCCGTCGACCAGATGCGGCTCATCGCGATCATCAGCGGCGTCGCCAGCCCCTCCGCGATGCTGCTCGACCAGGGCGGGACCGGGCACACCGTGCGGCGCGGCGACTACGTCGGCCGCGTGGAGTACGTCTCGAGCGGAGGCGTCGACGCCGTGCCGATCCCGCTCGTCTGGCGCGTCGATCGGATCTCCGCGAACGAGGTCGTCCTCAGCCGCGAGGACCCCGCGTCGCCGACCCAGGTGGCCCTCTCGCGCGTGCTCGTCCTCCACGCCGAGGACGAGGGGCGCAACTGATCGACGCGCGAGGCGCGCGCCGGCGGGGCCGCGAATCGGCCCGCCGTCAGGATCGGACGAGCGAGATGATCCGCGTCGTGATCTCGTCGAGCGCGAGGACCTCGTGCGCGAGCCCCGCGCGCGCGACGCTCCCGGGCATCCCATCGATCGCGGCGGACTCCTCCGACTCGGAGAGGACGTAGCCGCCCCGGTCGCGGACGTGGAGCGCGCCCTTCGTTCCGTCGTCACCCATCCCCGTCAGCACGACCGCGATGAGCCGCGGACCGAAGACCTCGGCCGACGACCGGAAGAGGCGGTCCACGCTCGGGACGTAGCGGTCCTCGGGGCTCGACGTCATCACGACGAACGAGGGCTCCTGGCGCAAGAGCCGAGCCTCGACGCAGCGCCCCCCCGGGCAGACGAAGCCGTGCCCCGGGAGCACCTTGCTCGAGCCGTCGAGCTCGGCGAAGCGCAGCCCCCCGAGCCGCTCGAGCCGCTCGGCGAAGGTCCGCGTGAAGCGCTCCGGCATGTGCTGCGCGATCACGAACATCGCGGGCAGATCCGCGGGCAAGCGCGCGAACATCCGCACGAGCGCGGGGGGGCCGCCGGTCGAGGCGCCGATCACGACGATCCTGCGCGGCGTGATCGAGGCGGGCGCGGGCCGCGAATCGGTCGGCCGCGCGAAGAGGCCCGAGCCGACGCGCGGCGGCGCCGAGATCGGGCGGAGCCTCCGGACGAGCTCCGTCTTGCTGGCGAGCTCGTCGCGGATCGAGGCGAGCTCCTGGGGCGAGCCCCCCGCCGGCTTCACCACGAAGTCGAGCGCGCCGAGCTCGAGCGCTCGAAAGACGTCGGTCTTCGCGCTGCGGCTCGAGATCACGATGACGGGGGTCGGCTGCCGCGCCATCAGGATCTTGAGGAACGTGAAGCCGTCCATCCGAGGCATCTCGAGGTCCAGCGTCACGAGATCGGGCTTCTCGAGGAAGGCGAGCGAGAGGGCCTGCTCGCCGTCGACGGCCTTCCCGACGATCTCGACGTCGGGGAGCTGCGAGAGCAGCTCGGCGATCGTGCGTCGGTTGAACGCCGAGTCGTCGACGACGAGCACTCGCAGCGGTCGCGTCACGTCTTCTCTCGTGGTGCCACCGGCGGGAGCGAGAGCGCGCTCGTCGGTCGGCGATAGACCATGTCCGAGCTGAGGTGAGCCAGCTCGAAGGCGGTCGACACGTTCAAGAGCGACTCGCTGTGACCGAGCATCAGGTAGCCGCCCGGCAGGAGACGTTCGTAGAAGGTGTCGATCACCGACTTGCGGCTCGCGGGATCGAAGTAGATCAGCACGTTGCGACAGAATATCGCATCGACCCGGCCGATGATCGCGGAACGTCCTCGCTCGAGCAGGTTGAAGTTGCCGAACTGACAGAGGCTCCGCACGCGATCGTCGACGCGGCGCCCCCCCCTGATCACGCTCGAGTCGGGCTGGAAATAGGCGTCGTACGTGGCCGGCATCGCGCGGAAGCTGTGGGGGGGATAGATGCCGCGTCGGGCGATCTGGAGGACGCGCTTCGAGATGTCGTTGCCGAACACGCGGACGTCCCAGCCGTCGAAGAGTCGGCTCTCCAAGAGGAGGATCGCGAGCGAGTAGACCTCCTCGCCCGTCGAGCAGCCCGCGCTCCAGACGACGATGCGACGACGGTTCGCGCTCTTCGCCTGCTCGTGGAGCCGAGGGAGGATCTCGCCGCTGAACGCTCGGAGCTGGTAGTCCTCTCGGAAGAAGTACGTCTCGTTCGTGACGAGGGCGTCGATCGCCTCGTCCATCTCCTCGGCGCTTCGGGGGTGGAAGCAGAGGTACTGGTAGTAGGCGGAGAAGTCGCTCACGCCGACGTGCTTCAAGCGTTCTCGGAGGCGACGCTCGAAGACGAAGAGCGAGGCCTCGTCGAAGTGCATCCCCGATCGGCGGTTGACGAGATCGCGCAAGAGCCGGAACTCGTCGCGACGCATCCGCGGACCTGCGTCGAGGAAGGAGCTCACCCGGCCCCCTCGAGGGCGCCACGGATCGCGCGGAGGACGAGCTCGTCGGCCTCGCCCGCGAGCCGGCTCGTGAGCCCCACCCTCGCGCGCTCGCGCCACTCGGGCGAGAGCGCGCTCGTGCGCGAGAGGGACTGCCCGAGCACCTCGGCGGCTCGACTCCGGACGCTCCAGTGCGGGTGCTCGAGCGCGGTGAGCGCTCGCTCCACGGCCCGATCGCCGGGGAGCGCCCCCATCGCCTCCTTGACGACCTCGGCCTCCGGGTGCGCGAGCATCGCGTCGAGCGCGTCGTCGAGCGCCGGGGAGGGCTGGGCGCTCCGGAGCGCGCGAAGCGCCGCGATGACCACCTGGGTGCTCGGGTCCGAGAGCGCCGCGAGGAGCACCGACGCCGCGTCGGGCCTCGCGAAGGCGCCGAGCAGGGAGGCCGAGCGCACCGCCTCCGCCCGGACGGCGGGCCGATCGCTCGAGCTCGCCACGATCACCGCGTCGATCGCCGAGGCCGCCAGCCTGGGATCTCGGAGCCGCGTGAGCGCCCGGAGCGCGGCCGTCTCCACGCGCTCGTCGCCGTCCGTGAGCGCCAGCGTGATCAGCTCGAGATCGTCCTCGGCCGCGATCGCCCTGACGTCGTCGATCGCGCGCGCGCGCACCATCGGATCGTCCGAGGTGAGCGCGCCGCGAAGATCGTGGACCCGCCGCATCGTCTGGGAGGAGAGCGGTCGCCGCCCGACCCGGAGCGGCGTCGAGGCGAGCGCGAGGCTCGGGTATCGAGCCGCGAGCTGCTCGACCGCGATCGCGGCGACGTCCTCGTAGACCTCGCCATGGTCGTCCGTGTGGCGCGCGATCAGGGCCGCGTCCTCCGCGTCGCCCCAGCGCCCGAGCGCCGCGCACGCCACGAGCGCCGCGCGCTCGAGCCCCGTGGCGAGCAGCTGGCGCGCGATCAGAACGACGCGCGCCCTCCAACGAGCGCGCTGCTCGAGCGGCGCGCGCTCGTCGAAGGCGAGGAGCCCCGACGCCGCCTCGAGGGCCCACGCCGCGGCGAGCGCGTCGGCGTCGATCTGCGCGCGCGCGATGTCGAGGAGCGCCTCGATCGCGGGCGAGCCGAGCGCGGCGAGCGCGCGTCGCGAGCCCGCGTCGAGATCGATCCGCACGCCGAGCCGGACGATCGCCGGGAGCAGGCGGTGCTCTCGCGCGTCGAGCGCGAGGCGCGCGAGCAGGCGAGCCTCGCTCGGCGGGCGAGCCTCGATCGCCTCTCCGAGCTTCGCGATCGTCGCGTCGTCGAGGGCCGCGAGCCCGGCCACGACGCGCGCCGACGTCTCCTCGTCTCGCGTCGCGGACGACGCGGAGGCGAGCTGGCTCTCTCTGCGTCGCGCGAGCACGAGCGCGACCTCGACGGGATCGGAGGCCCCCGGGAGGCGAGCGAGGAGGCAGAGCGAGACCGGGTCGGGCGCGCCGCCGTCCGAGGAGGCCGTGCGCGCGCGCGCGAGCAGCCGGAGCGCGGGCGCGCGAAAGAGCGGGGCGGCGAGCAGCGGCTCGAGGATCGCGACGTCGACGCTCGCGTCCATCGCGACCAGTCCGTCGAGCGCCGAGAGCTGGAGCACGGGCTCCGACCGCTCGAGGGCGCGCGTGAACGATCGCTCGATCCCGTACGGATCGACGCCGCGACGCGCGAGGGACGCGAGCGCCTCGAGCGCCGCGGACGCCGTCATCGCGTCGGGATCGCGAGAGAGCGACGCGAGCACGTCCAGCGCGTCCGCGCCGGCCCCGACGAGCGCGGCCGCGACGAATTTGCGGGCCGTCGGGCGCGCGGCGTCGAGGGCCTCGCGGAGCGTGAGATACACCGTCGGCGCGGCGATCGGCGGGGCCGAGACGAACGCCTCGAGCGCGGCGTTGCGGAGCCCCACGTCGTCGGGCTGGAGGAGCCCCGCGACGAGCGCGGCCCTCACCTCCGGCGCGAGGATCGCTCGCGAGGCCGCCTCCGCGGCCTGCTTGCGCACCCGCCAGTCCTCGTCCCCGAGCAGCGGCACGAGGCGCGAGACGTCGAGCGGGCCCTCGGTCATCGCGACGGCCTCGAGCCTGCGACGCTCGGTGTCCTTCACCCCCGCGCTCATCGCGCCCCCTCCGTCCGGAGGTCGATCACGAGATCGGCGGCGGGTGAGGCGACGCGATCGACGTCGAGCACGAAGACGAGGCCGCTCGCGTGGGAGAGGACGGACACGATGCCGCGCGTGGCGTCTCCGCTGCCGAGGAGCGGCGGCGGGCGGTGATCCGTCTCGGACGAGCCGAGCACGCCCGTGACAGCGTCCACGGCGAGACCCACGGTGCGCCCCTCCACGGCCACGAGCACCCACTTCGCGCGCTTGGCCTCGGTCGTCGGGCCGAGCCCGAAGCGGCGCCGGACCTCGATCACCGGCACGACCTCGCCGCGGTGATCCGCGACCCCGACGACGCCCTCGGGCGCGTGGGGGAGCGCGAGCAGCGGGAGCGGGCGCAGGATCTCGCGGACGCGACGGATGTCGATCGCGTATTGGATGTCGCCGACGAGGAAGCCGACGAGGTTCTTGTCGACCCCCGTCCTTCGGCGGCGTCGCTCCCTCGCGCCGGACGTCGTCGCCATCAGCCACCTCGCCGGGTCGCGTCGAGCGGCCTGAGGAGCGCGATCGGGTCGAGCAGCACGACGACGTCGCTCGTCCCCGCGGGGCGCCCGATCCCGCGGACGTGCTCGGCGAGCCCCGCGCCGACGACGTCCGCCGCCTCGATCTCCGCGGGTGTGAGGCGCAAGACCTCGGTGACCGCGTCGACGAGCACGCCCACGACCTCGACGCCCCGATCGACGAGGAGGATCCGGGCGCTGCGCGGCAGGGCGTCGAGCGGGGCGAGCCCCAGGGTCGCGCGGAGCGAGACGATGGTCGTGATGTGGCCGCGCACGGAGAGGATCCCGAGCACCGCGCGCGGAGCGCGGGGGACCGCCGTGATCGGCGCGACCTTCAGGATCTCCTTCACGGCGCCGAGGGGCAGCGCCATCTTCGCGTCGTCGACCTCGAACGCGAGCAGCTCCTGCGTCGCGCCGTCCTCGCGCACCGCGCGCGCGACGGCGGTGCGTGGGCTCGTCGCGAGCGCGACCTCGGCGGGAGCGCCGACGAGCGGGAGGGGATGCGTGGCGGTCATGCGGTCGACTCCCTCGGTGCGCGCGATCGCGCCCTCATGCGTAGCCCCCGCGCGCGGGCTCGGGAGCGGCCAAGAAGCGAGCCTCGCTCGAGAGCACCTCGTCGAGGAGGGCAGGCGCGTCGAGCACGAGGACGACGCGCTGATCGCCGAGATCGGTCGCGCCCGCGAACCCGCGAACCCCCGCGAGGCTCGGCCCGAGCGGCTTGGTGACGATGTCCTGCTGCCCCTCGAGCGCGTCCACGACGAGCCCGAGGCGTCGCTGCCCGAGCGACGTCACGACGACGTATTGACGCGCCGTGCTCGAGGGCGCGGTGCGGAAGAGCTCTTGGAGCCGCACGACGGGGAGGCTCGTCCCGCGGAGCGAGATCATCTCGCGCCCGTCGATCAGCGAGACGCCGTCGGGGTCGAGGAAGAGGGCCTCCTGCACGACCGTCAGCGGGATCGCGAACGTCTGCTCGCCGACCCGCATGACGAGCGCCGAGAGGATGGCGAGCGTGATGGGCAAGGTGAGCGTGAATTTCGTGCCGATGCCGGGCGCGCTCTGGAGATCGATCACGCCCCCCAGCCGCGCGATGTTCGTCCGGACGACGTCGAGGCCGACGCCGCGGCCCGAGAGCTCCGTCACGACGTCGGTGGTCGAGAAGCCGGGCAAGAAGACGAATTGCCGGATGGCGTGCTCGTCGAGCTCGTTCGCGCTCGACGCGTCGACGAGGCCGCGCGAGATCGCGCGCGCGAGCACGCGCTCCGCGTCGATCCCCGCGCCGTCGTCCTCGATCTCGATGACGACGTTGCTGCCCTTCTGGTAGGCGTTGAGCGCGATGATGCCGACGGGATCCTTGCCGCTCGCGACGCGCTCCTCGCGCCGCTCGATGCCATGGCCGACCGCGTTACGGATGAGGTGGAGGAGCGGATCGATCAGCTCCTCCACGATGAGCTTGTCGACCTCGGTCTCACCGCCCGTCACCGAGAGTCGGACCTCCTTGGTGTCCTCGCGGGCGGCCTGGCGCATCGCCCGCGCGAGCCGATCGAAGGTCTGACCGAGCGGCACCATCCGCACGTCGAGCACCCCGTCCTGGAGGGCCTCGAGGTGCCGCTCGAAGCTCCGGTGGATCCGCTGGAGCTCCGAGGCGAGCTGGCGCAGCTCCGCGCGGGCGCCCAGCCGATCGACGATCCGCCCGACGGCGCTCCGCACGATGCCCAGCTCGCCGATGACGTTCATCAGGTGATCGAGCTTGGTGATGTCGACGCGCACCGTCTTCGCGACGGCGCGCAGCGCGATCCCCTCGACGCCCTCCCCGCCCCGCTTCTCGAGGTCGAGCGGGGCGGTGATCGGGCGCGGCGCCTCCTCCCGGACGATCGGCCCCGCCTCGGGCCGCGACGGCGGGGGTGGCATCGTCTGCGATCCGCCCTTGCGGAGCGGCACCACGTCGATGGGCGCGTCGCCGACGAGCAGGCGCAGCTCCGCGAGCGGCGTCGAGCTCGCGAGCAGGATCTCGAGCTCGATCGCGTCGTCCCCGCTCCCCTCGACCGACGGCAGGTAGGTGATGATCTCGGCCACGGGCTTGAGCCGCGCCTTGAGCCCGTCGAGGTCGGTGTCGATCGAGCTGAGCGCGAAGCGCACGCGGGCGCGATAGAGCGGGACGCGCTGCTCGGCGTTCGTTCGCAGGCGATGCTCCTCGTACTCCGTGAGCACACCGAGCAGGCTCGGATCGAGGTCGTACGCCTCGAGCGCGTCTGGCGTCGGAGGGCTGCCGGTGCCGAGCAGATCGTGCGCGGCGTGGCGAAACGAGGCGACGTCCACCTGGTGCGACTCGCCGCGCACCGCCCCGAGCAGGCGCTGGAGCACCTCGACGCCCTCGAAGAGCACGTCGAGGGAGCGTTGCTCGAGCGTCACCCGCCCGAGGCGCACGTGATCGAGGAGATCCTCGAGCACGTTCGCGACCTCGGAGAGCTCGCGGTAATTGAACATGCCCGCGATGCCCTTGAGCGTATGGACACCGCGGAAGACCGAGTTGACGAGGTCGGGGTCGGCGTGTCCGTGCTTCTGGCCGTGGTCGAGCAAGAGGAGATCGCGCGAGAGCGCCTCGACGATCTCCTGGGACTCGGAGAGGAATTCGTCGCGGACGCGATCCGCCTCGTCGCTCACGCCGGCTCTCCGCCCACCCCTCTGATGCTCCCCGCGCGCTTCTCGACGACCCCGTCGATCGAGCGCAAGAGCGACTCGGGCGTGAAGGGCTTGTCGAGCCACGCGTCGGCGCCGAGCGCGAGCGCGCGCTCGCGATCCTTCGACGCGCCCTCGGAGGAGATCGCGAGCATCGGCACCGCGGCGTGGGCCTTCGACGCGCGCACGAGCTTGATGACCTCGAGCCCGTGGATGTCGGGCATGTTGATGTCGACGATGACGACGTCGAAGCGATCGCGCGGCAGGACGCGGAGCGCCTCGAAGCCGCTCGCCGCCTCAATCACGACGCGGGCGTGCCCGGTCGCCTCGAGGCTCGCTCGCACGAACGCGCGGATCGCGTTGGAGTCATCGACGACGAGGACACGATCGAGCATCGAACGCGGATCGTACGGCAGAGCCGGCGCGAGCGGTAGAACCCCGCGCGCTTTTCCCGCTCGGGCAGGGTGCGGGCGAGCGCGGGCCGTCCTCAGCGCCCGAAGGTGCGCCGCCGCGCCTCCTCGAGGGGGAGCTCGGAGAGCGGGTGCAGCTCCCGCAGGTAGCGGAAGCTGTAGATGCCGGTCGTGTGTCCGTCGGTCCACCCGAGCCGCACGGCGTAATTGCCGACCTCTTGGATGTCGTCGATGAGCAGCTCGTCCTCGGGCGCCGTCTCCGACCACTGGATCGGCCCTTGGTGGCCTTGGCAGTAGGCGCAGGGGCAGAACCCACGCAGGAGCCGGTGCGGGAAGGTGGAGGTGACTCCGTCGCTCCAGGCGATCTCGAGGACGTGCGCGCCGCGGGGCGCGCGCAGCTCGACCGGGGAGGGGATCGGCTCTTCGAGCTCCGTCATGGCGCGCTTCCTGGGGCCCCGGTGGGCGAGGCGCAAGGCCTCGAGCCCGCGTCGCTCCCGCCCGCCTCCGCGCCCTCGCCCGAGCCCGCGCTCGGGACGAGCTGCGCGAGGTAGTGCGCGTGCAAGATGCGGTGCTCCTCGGCGCGCGCGAGCTCGTCCTGCGTGCGCCCCCCGAGCAGGGTCGCCACGACGACGAGCATCGCCGACACGACCGTGAGCATCACCAACGAGAGCGTCGCGGGCAGGGCGACGACCGGCGAGGTGATGATCATCGAGCCGTCGCGGAAGGTGTAGAAGGTCGCGTCGAGGCCGAGGAGGCTCGCCCCCAGAGGGACGAGGATCACCGCGAGGCTCGCGAGCATCACCCAGCGGCGCGTCGATCGATCGCTGCTCGCCGCGAAGAAGATCGCGTTCGTCGAGGCGAGGCTCGGGACGAGCACGAAGGGGCCGAGGAGCGAGGAGAAGAGGCCGATCACGACGGTCGAGAGCGCGAGCAGCGCGAGGAGCCAGCCCCTCGACGTCGCGCGGACCCGCCACGCGTGCGACGCGATCAGCGCGGCGACGACGAGCCCGCCGATGACGACGCTCGCGCGGGGCCAGGAGACGATGCCGAGCGCGAGGAAGATGGGGATGAAGAGGCACCAGAGCGCGAGCCGCACCGCGCTCGTCCGCACGGTCTGTCCCCGGCGCTCCGCGCGGGCGCGCTCGACGGCGGCGAGCGCCTCGGGGGGGAGCTCCTTCGGGAGCTCGGTGAGCGTGCTCGCGAGCGCCCGGAGCGCGCCCTCGTGCGAGGGGTCGAGCGCGAGCGCCCGGCCGAGCGCGCGCATCTTCTCCGTGCGACCGCTCGGCGTCGCGCCGTCGAGCGCGAGCGCCCGCTCGAGCTCTTCGGTCGCGAGCGTGCGTCGGCGCGCCTCGTCGCGCTCGCCGTCGAGGTAGCGCTCGAGCCGCTCGGCGAGCGCGCGCGCGCTCGGGATCCGCTCGCGCGGATCGAGCGCGATGGCCTCGCGACAGAGCCGCTCCAGCTCCGGCGCGACGTCCGCGCGGAGCGAGCGCGCGGGATCGAGCGCGCTCCCGGTCACGGTGGACGCGAGGCGCGCCGTCGCGCTCCTGCCGGTGTGGAGCTCCTCGAGGTGGAGGATCCGAAAGAGGATGCAGCCGAGCGCGTAGACGTCGCTCTCGGGGCCGAGCCGATCGTGCTCGCCCCGGCACTGCTCGGGGCTCATGTAGCCGGGCGTCCCGAGGATGGTGCCCGCGACCGTCTCGCCGCCGGGGATCGAGTCGAGGCCCACCACCGGCTCGACGCGCGGCTCGGCGGGTTCCGCCTCAGCCTCCGCCTCGGCGTGGGCCGAGAAAGCGCGCGCGAGCCCCCAGTCGAGCACGTACACCTCGCCGAACTCGCCGAGCATCACGTTCGCCGGCTTGAGGTCGCGGTGCAGCACCCCGCGCGCGTGCGCGAAGTCGACGGCGAGGCAGACGGTCGAGAAGGCGTGGAGCAGCTTGTGTCGACCGAAGCGCTCGAGGGTCTCGGGATCGCCCGCGGCGAGCCGATCGAGGATGTCGTCGAGGCTCGCGCCGACGACCCGCTTCATCGTGAAGAACGCGGCCCCATCCTCGGTGCGTCCGAGATCGTGGACGGGGACGATCGCCGGATGCTCGAGCTGCCCCTGCACGCGCGCCTCGCGCACGAAGCGCGCGAGGGCGACCCCCGACTGGAGCTTGGCCTTGATGCGCTTGATCGCGACGTCGCGGCCGATGGCGCGATCGCGGTGGAGCTCGACCGTCCCCATCCCGCCCTCGCCGAGGAGCGCGCGGTGGGCGTAGCGAGCCTCGAAGCGCGGGTCGATCGAGAGCTCTCCCTCGAGCTCGAGCGGGACGGGCGCCTCGTCGCTCGCGAGCGTGGCCATCACGCCGAGCTCCGCCCGCGACGACGCGGGCGCGGGCGGCTCGGCCGCGCCCACCAGGGTGTCCATCGCGGCGACCTCGTCCCTCGAGGCTCCCGAGGGGCCGGGGCGCGTCGAGCCGAGCGCGGGCTCGCGACGCTCGTGGTCGGGCGCGTTGCGGTCCATCGCGCGATTGTAGCGGGAGCGAGGGCCGAGGCGGAGATCCTCCGCTCCGAGGCGATCCCTCGGGCGCGGGCGAGGGGGCGGGAGAGCGTGGCACTTGACCCCACGCGAGCGTCACGGCCACGCTCGGCGCCCATGAAGATCTTCATCGACACGGCCGACCTCGCCGAGATCCGCGACGCCGCGCAGATGGGCGTCATCGACGGCGTCACCACGAACCCCTCCCTCGTCGCCAAGACGGGCCTGCCGATGAAGGACGTGATCCAGGCGATCTGCGAGATCGTCGATGGGCCGATCAGCGCGGAGGTCATCGCGCTCGACCTCGACGGCATGCTGCGCGAGGGCCGCGAGCTCGCGAAGCTCCACGACAACGTGGTCATCAAGGTGCCGCTCGTCGCGGACGGCCTGAAGGCCGTGCGCGCGTTCAAGAGCGAGGGGATCCGCACGAACGTGACGCTCTGCTTCAGCCCCTCGCAGGGGCTCCTCGCCGCGAAGGCGGGCGCCACGTACATCAGCCCCTTCGTCGGCCGCGTCGACGACATCTCCGGCGAGGGGATGCAGCTCGTCGAGCAGCTCGTCACCATCTACCGGAACTACGAGCTCGAGACCCAGGTCCTCGCCGCGAGCATCCGGCACCCGCTCCACGTCGTCCAGGCGGCGGAGCTCGGCGCGCACGTCGCCACCATCCCCCACAAGGTCATCCTCCAGCTCCTCAAGCATCCCCTCACCGACAAGGGGATCGAGACCTTCCTCGCCGACGCGAAGAAGATCCCCTCGAAGGCATGAGCGCGCCCCGCGCACGACGAGGCCCGACGCGAGCCCACGCGGGCTCGTGGGGCGCGCCTTGGCGGGCGGGGCTCCTCGCGCTCGCGGCGTGCGTCGCGATCGGCCCGCTCTCGCCAGCGCCTACGCGCGCCGAGGAGCCGGGCGGCGCCATCACCGGTCAGCTCTTCGTCAGCGACGGCGACGTCGGCGCGAGCGGCCTGATCGACGTCTGGGCGCGGCTCGACGCGCTGCGCGTCGGCGGCTTCTTCGGCGTCGTCGCCCTCCCCTCCGCTCGCGACTTCCACGATCGCACGATGATGCCCGCCGGCCTCCGCGCCGCGCTCGCGCTCGAATTCGGCGACGTCGATCTCGAGCTCGTCCTGCGCGTCGGCGCCTTCGGCGGCGCGTCCCAAGAGGACAAGCTGTTCACGGGCGTGCTGGTCGGGGGTGGGCCCTACCTCGACGTCCGGCTCGTCGAGGGCGTGGCGCTCGGCGTCGGCGTCGAGGCCTTCGGCTACTTCGGCGGGGGCGACACCTGGGCGCTCAGCCCCGGGCTGCGCCTCGCCTGGGGGCCCTCGGCGGACGAGCGCGAGGAGAGCGCCCGATGACCGGCGCGCGTCCGCTCTCGGCGAGGCCGAAGGTCCGCATCGAGATCGTCGAGGATCGGACGGCCGAGAGCCGCGCCGACGAGGGCTTCATCCGCGTGCGCCGGCTCGAGCTCCGAAACCACTACGAGGACGGCCACGCGAGCCGAGCCTACGCCTACGACTGCGCCGAGCGCGCCGCGATGGACGCCGTCGCGATCGTGCTCGTCGCGAGCGACGGTCGCGTCTGCTTACGCTCGTCGATCCGGCCTCCCGTGGCCCTGCGCGCGGGCTACGCGCTGCCGCTCCCGGGGACCGACGATCCCACGCTCTTCGAGGTCCCCGCGGGGCTCGTCGAGCCGAACGAGCACGGCGAGGCGGGGCTCCGCGCGTGCGCGGCGCGCGAGAGCCTCGAGGAGACGGGGATCGCGGTCGCGCCCGACGCGTTCCGCCGCCTCGGGCCCGCGGTCTATCTCACCCCCGGCCTCGTGGCCGAGAAGATCCACGCCTTCGTCGCCGAGGTCGATCCCGCGAGCGCGGGCGCGCCGACGCTCGACGGCTCACCGGTCGAGGAGCGGGCGCGCATCGAGTGGATCCCGCTCGAGGAGGCGCTCGCCGCCTGCCGCGACGGCCGCATCGAGGACGCGAAGACCGAGCTCGTGCTCCGGCGCCTCGCGGAGCGGCGCGCCTGAGCCATGCCGACGTCGAGCCAACACGCGAGCCGCTCGGCGAAGGCGGTGCTCGTCGTCTACAAGAAGAGCGCGTGGCAGACGAACGTGCGGGAGCGACGCCACCCGCGCTACCTCGAGCTCCTGCGCGCCGGGCACGCGTCGGTCGCGCGGCTCGAGTCCGCGCACCGCGCCCACCAGGAGACCCTCGACGAGGTCCACCGGGCGCTCGCGGCGCTCGGCGCCTCGGCGGTCTTTCGCTATCGAGGCGACGAGGGCCTCGTCGAGAGCTTCGATCTCGTCGTCACCGTCGGGGGTGACGGGACGCTGCTCTGGGCGGCCCGCTGGGCGGGCAAGGAGCAGCGCGTCATGGCGGTGAACTCCGCGCCGGACGACAGCATCGGCCACTTCTGCGCGGCCAAGAAGGGGAACGTCGCGAAGGCGCTCGAGGACGCGCTCACGGGTCGGATGCGCGCGTTCTCGCTGACCCGGATGCGCGTCGAGCTCGACGGCGAGATCGTCACCCGCCGCGCGCTGAACGACGTCCTCTTCGCGCACGCGAGCCCGGCCGCGACGACGCGCTACCTGCTCCAGGTCGACGACGGCAAGCGCGTCCGCGAGGAGGAGCAGCGCTCGAGCGGGATCTGGGTCGGCACCTCCGCCGGTTCGACGGGCGCGCAGCGCTCCGCGGGCGGCCGCGTCCTCGCCGCCGAGAGCACGCGGCTCCAGTACGTCGTCCGCGAGCCCTACGTCCCCGAGGGGGGCCGAGGGCGCCTCTTTCTGCGCCCGAAGCTGCTCCTCGGGACGGTGCCGAGCGCGGGAGCCGTCACGCTCGTCAGCAAGGTCCGCGACGGTCGCCTCTTCGTCGACGGCCCGCATCGGGTCCGCGACGTCCTGCTCGGCTCGATGATCCGCCTCTCGGCGAGCGACGAGCCCCTGACGCTCCTCGGCTATCCACGCGGGGTGAGCGCCCGCGAGCACGCGACGCGGCGCCGATGAGCGAGCCGCCCGCGAGCGCGCCGCGACCGGCCCCGAGCGACGCTCGCTCGCCGCTCTCGCTCGCGCTCTTCGTCGCGCTCGGCGCGTTCCTCCTCTTCGCCCTCGAGCCGATGGTCGGGCGCGTCCTGCTGCCGCGCTTCGGGGGCGCCTTCTACGTCTGGACGACGGCGCTCATGTTCTTTCAAGCCGTGCTCGTCCTCGCGTACGGCTACGCGCACCTCGTCGCGCCGCGGATCGGGAGCGCCCACTTCGTCGTCCTCGCCCTCGCGCTGCTCGCGCTCCCCGTCGGGCACGCGCCGGCCGCGCAGCTCTTGCCCGACGCGGCCGAGGCGTCGTCGATCGGGGCCTTGCTCCTCGCGCTCACGCGGGTCGCGCTCTTGCCCTTCTTCGCCCTCGCGAGCACCTCGGTCGTCGCGCAGGACTGGCTGGCGCGCTCCCCGCGCGGCGCGCGCGCGAACGCCTACGTCCTCTACGCCGTCTCGAACGCCGGATCGCTCGTCGCGCTCTTCGCGTACGCGCTCCTCGTCGAGCCCATGATCGGCCTGCGCGCCCAGGGGATCGCGTTCTCGGTCGGCTACGCGATCTACCTCGTCGCCGGCGCGATCGCGTTTCGGCGGACGCGAGCGCCGCGCGGGACCCAGGGCGAGCCGGCCGAGCCGCGCGCGCGCCCCGAGGCGCGCCCGAGGAGCGCGCCGCGCTCGCCCGCGGGCGCCTGGCTCGACTGGATCCTCCTCGCCGCCTGGCCCTCCGCGCTCCTCATGGCGGTCACGAACGTCATCACGCTCGACGCGGGCAACGCGCCGCTGCTCTGGATCGTGCCCCTCGCCGTCTACCTCCTCACGTTCATCCTCGCGTTCTCCGATCGCGGGACGACGCCGAGCTGGGTCCTCAAGCTCTGGCCGCACTTCGCCGTCGTCGGCGTCTTCTTCTTCGCGGGCGGGAGCGCCGGGAGCACGCTCGTCACCGTCGTCATCCACCTCGGCGTCCTCTTCGTCGTCGGTTGGGCGGCGCACGGGACGCTCTACGCGGCGCGCCCCGAGGCGCGCGGGCTCACGGGCTTCTATCTCCTCGTCGCGCTCGGCGGCTGGCTCGGCGGCGCCTTCGTCGCGCTCCTCGCGCCCGCGGCCTTCTCGGCGCTCTACGAGTATCCGCTCGCGCTCGCCGGGCTCGGCCTCACCATCGCGGTTCGCGAGCGGAGCACGATCCGCGAGCGGCTCACGCGGATCGGCAAGGGGCCGATCGTCCTCACCCTCGCGCTCCTCGCCGCGATCGCGTGGAAGCTCGCCGACGGGCTCTCCGATCGCGGGACCGGGCAGCGCGTCGTCCAGTCCGCGCGGAGCGCGTATGGCCTCTACCACGTCGTCGAGCGCGCGACGCCGCTCGGCACGGTCCGCGATCTCGTGAGCGGCGAGACGCGCCACGGGCGCCAGGTGATCGACGGCCCGCTCCGGCGCGAGCCCCTCGGCTACTACCACCGCGAGGGCCCGCTCGGCGACGTGTTCGCCGTCCTGCGATCCGAAGAGGCCCCCGCCGGCGTCCTCGGCGGACGCGCCATCGGGGCGATCGGCCTCGGGGTCGGCGCGATCGCGGCCTACCTCGAGCCCGGCGACACGCTCGACCTCTACGAGATCGATCCGCTCGACGTCACGCTCGCGCGCGAGCGCTTCCGCTACCTCGAGGACGCGCGCGGCACCGTGCGGATCCACGTCGGCGACGCGCGCCTCTCCCTCGAGCGCGAGGCGCGGAGCGGCCTCTCGCGTCGCTTCGATCTCCTCTTCGTCGACGCGTTCGCCGGCGACGCGATCCCGACCCACCTGCTCACGCGCGAGGCCGTCGAGGGCGAGCTCGCGCAGCTCACGCCGCGGGGCCTCATCCTCGTCCACGTCTCGAACCGCTTCTACGACCTCGCCCCTTGGCTCGGGAGCGTCGCCGACGCGCTCGGCCTCGTGCTCTACGAGAAGGAGCGGCGCGCGGCGGACGTGGCGCGCGTGCGCGGCATCGCGGTGGAGGATCCCTCGGTCTACGTCGCGCTCATCCGCGCGGACGACGAGCCGAGCCTCGGGGCGCGGCTCACCGAGCGTGGGTTTCGACGCCGCGCGCCGAGGCCCGCGGGGGAGCGCCCGCTCTTCACCGACGACTGGTCGCCGTCGCTCCGCGCCCTGCGCCTGGGCTCACGCTGACGACGCGCCTCGCTCGAGCTGTCAGCGCGCGAGGCCGATCGGGCACGCGATGCCCGTCCCGCCGTGGCCGCAGTATCCGCCCGGGT
Source organism: Sandaracinaceae bacterium (assembly GCA_039809495.1). Taxonomy (GTDB): domain Bacteria; phylum Myxococcota_A; class Polyangia; order Polyangiales; family Sandaracinaceae; genus JAFLCL01. The sequence goes on along the minus strand of JBDHVC010000051.1, from coordinate 10,391 downwards.
TCTTCGCGAGGTACTGCTGGTGGTAGGCCTCGGCGTAGTAGAACGGCGTCGCGCCCTCGATCTCGGTCGTGATCGGGTCGTGGCCCGCCTCCGCGAGCGCCGCGTCGTAGGCGTCGCGGCTCTCGTACACCGCCTCGCGCTGGGCCTCGCTCGCCGCGAAGACGACGCTCCGGTACTGCGTGCCGACGTCGGCGCCCTGGCGCATGCCCTGGCTCGGATCGTGGCCCTCCCAGAACGCCTTCAGGATCCTGGGGAGCGCGCTCGGCTCGTGGACGACGCGCACGACCTCGGCGTGCCCGGTCCGGCCCGAGCAGACCTCCTCGTAGGTCGGGTTCGGTGTGAAGCCTCCCGCGTACCCGACGGCGGTCGCGTACACGCCCGGGACGCCCCAGAGGAGCCGCTCGGCGCCCCAGAAACAGCCCATGCCGAGGTCGATCACCTCGAGTCCGTCGGGGAAGGGCGGGACGACGCGGTGCCCGCTCACGAAGTGCCGCTCGGGCACCTCCATCGGGGTCTCACGCCCTGTGAGCGCGTGCTCCGGCTCCGGCATCGTGGTCTTCGAGGGATGCGACGCGCTCGTCATGGGGGCGAGCATCCTTCTCGCCGCCCCACGCCGCAACCTCGCGCCGTCAGTCCGAGACGAGCGCGTCGAAGGTCGCCCACGCGGAGAGCGCCATCACGACGTCGTACGCGAAGAGGATCTTGAGCCACGCGAGGACCTCGCCCGCGTCGCCCCCGAGCAGCGCGCGCGTCGCGACGACCCCGCCGAGCAGGACGGGTGAGACGAGCGGGAAGAGGACCACCGAGAGCATCAGGTCCCGCGCGCTCGTGCGCACGGTCATCGCGCCGAAGAGCGTGCCCGCGAGCACGACCCCGACGCTCGCGAGCGCGAGGAGCGCGAGGAGCGAGCCGAGCACGCCCTGGAAGTCGATCCGGAAGAGCACCCCGACGAGCGGCACGAGGAGCGCCTCGACGACGACGAGGAACGCGAAGGTCGAGATCGCCTTGCCGAGATAGATCGAGAGCCTCGGGATCGGCGCGAGCAGGAGCGCGCGCATCGCGTCGCCCTCGCGCTCCCGCGCCCAGCTCCGCGAGATCGCGAGCACCGACGAGAAGGTGATCGCGATGAAGAGCACGCCCGGCGCGACGTTCCGCGAGAGCCCCTCGTCGACGAAGAACGAGAGCGAGGTCAGCGTCGCGACGAGCAGCGCGAAGAAGCCCGTCGAGACGAGGATCTCGCGCGTGCGCAGCTCGACGCGCAGATCCTTCAGCGCGATCGCCCACGCCGCGCTCAGCACGACGTCCCCTCCTCGATCCGGCCGCGAGAGAGGCGCACGCGGCGCGTCGCGACGGCGTCGGCGAAGCCCGCGTCGTGCGTGACGACGACGACGATGGCGCCCCGCGCCCGCTCGGCCTCGACCGCCTCGACGAGGCGGCGCGTCGAGCTCGCGTCGAGCCCCGTCGAGGGCTCGTCGAGCAGGACGAGCGTCGGTCGGTGCAAGAGAGCGCGCGCGATGGCGAGCCGCTGGAGCTGGCCCCGCGAGTAGGTCCGCGCCGTCCGCTCCGCGAACGCGCCGAGCTCGAAGCGCTCGCGGAGCGCGCCGATCCGCTCCTCCGCCGCGGCCGCCGCGAGCCCGTGGAGCCTCGCCGTGAACGCGAGGCTCTCGAGCGCCGTGAGGTCGAGCGGGACGAGCGCCGCGTGCGCGAGCACGCCGATCGTGGCGCGCAGGCTCGCCACCTCGCGCGCCGCGTCGAGCGCCCCGAAGCGGAGCGCGCCGCGCGAGGGCCGGACGAGCAGGGAGAGCACGCCGAGGAGCGTGCTCTTGCCCGCGCCGTTGGGCCCCTCGATCACCGTCACCTCGCGCGCGTCGAAGCGGACGTCCACGCCCGCGAGCGCGCGCGTCGCGCCATAGGTCTTCACGAGCCCGACGCCCTCGACCCGGTCGTAGCGGGGCGTCGTCTCGCTCGTCTGGGCCGGCGTGGGCACGCGCGCTTCGTATCACGCGCGCCCGAGGAGCGCGCGAGCCAGCGCGCCCGCACCCGCCTCGCCGGGTCGAGCCGAGCGCGCCGTCAGGAGGCGCGCGTCCGGAAGCTGCGATCGAAGCGCTCGAGGTTCTTGTGGAGGACCACCTGGTAGGTGAAGGCCGTCCCCTGCTCCCCGATGAGGGCCGCCCACTCGAGGAAGAAGACCCAGAGGCGGTACCACCGCTCGCCGTAGGCCCTGACGATCGCCTCGCGGTTCTTGCGCCAGTTGGCCTGCCAGTCGCGGAGCGTGCGGATGTAGTGTGCGCTCATCCGCTCGACGTCGACGATCTCGAAGCCGGCCCGCTCCGCCGCCTCGAGCATGGACGAGAGCGGCAGGCTCGCGTCGGCGCCCGGGAAGATGTAGCGAGCCATGAAGAGCGACCAGATGAGATCCTCCGGGCGCATCGTCGCCGCGGTGAACGGGCTCCGAGGGTGGTAGAGGCCCCGGATGCCCGTCCACTGGAGCACGAAGAGCCCGTCGTCCTCGAGGAGCTCGTGGACCTTCTCGAAGTACGTCGCCAGGTTCTTCACGCCGACGTGCTCGACCATCTCGAGCGAGACGATCTTGTCGAAGCGGCCCTGCACCTCTCGGTAGTCCCGCACCTCCACCTTCGCGAGCTCCTCGACCCCGTACTCCGCGATGCGCCGCGTGCCGAATTCGACCTGCTCCCGCGCGAGCGTGACGCCGCGCGTCTTGGCCCCGACGCGCTTCGCGGCGCGCGCGACGAAGGTCCCCCACCCACAGCCGATGTCGAGCAGCGTCTCGCCCTTCTTCAATTGGAGCTTCTCACAGCACCGGTCGATCTTCTTGTACTGGGCCTCTTCGAGCGTCGTGTCGTCGCGCTCGTACCACGCGGCCGTGTAGACCATCGACTCGCCGAGGAACCACCCGAAGAAGTCGTTACCGCGGTTGTAGTGGTCGCCGACGACGCGGCTGTCCTGGTCGAGCGAGTGGATCAGGACCTCGGGGAAGAAGTTCGTCGCCGCCCACTTGAAGTGGCGCTTCGTCAGGTGGAACTTCGCGAGGTCGTGCCGCGCGGCGAAGAACGCGTCCCACTTCTCCTCGGGGATGTCGATCTGCCCCTCGATGTACGCGTCGTGGATCCGGACCATCGGCACCTTGCCGCCGCTCCACTCCGCGGCGAGGCTCGGGTCCCGAAACGTGACGAAGTCGTGGAGGCTGGGTTCGGTCATGGGCGGCGCGTCTCCCTTCGAGCTCGGTCCCTCCCTTCGAGAGGACCGTCGCGCGATGATGGAGACGCGATCCACCCCCTCGATTGCGCCGACGCAACCACGAGCCGAGTGACGTGAGCGAACGCGCGCGCTCGAGCGCGCGAGTTCTTCCGAGCGTTCCTCGGGATCGAAGGTGCGAACGAGACGATCTCTCCGTCGTGCTCGAGATCAGCCACGCTTCACCGGCGATTCCGGCGCTCCGCGCGCGCCACGCCGTGCTTGCGAGTCAGATCGTCACGGACGCGATCAGTGGTTGCCCCAGGCCTGGACGAGCGCCATCTGGATCTCGCCGTCGAAGAAGGAACGGACCGCGCCGCCCGGCTGCGGATCGGCCCCGAGGGTGATGGGGACGTCGTTGTTCGAGATGCCGCCCGTCACGGTCACGATGGTCACGCCCGTGTCGACGTTGTCGATCCACATCCGGACGCCGCCGTCTCCGTCGTAGGCGCAGGTGATGAAGTGCGAGCGGCTCGTGCTGAGCGCGCTCGCGGGGACGCTCGCCTCGCGGTAGGCGCCGCCGACGAAGACGACGAAGCGGAGCACCGTCGGCGCCGCGCCCGCCGGGTTGTAGAGCTCGAGCCCCCACGCGCCGCTCTCGGTCTTCGCGATGACGCTCATCGTGTCGCCGTCGGCGATGGCGTTCGTCCCGAAGCGGACGACGGTCGCGAGCAGGACCCCCTCGCCCGCGCGCGCGTCGGCGTCCCACGTCGCGGCCGAGCGCGCTCGGTCGAACCTGAGGCGCCCGCCGAAGAGCGGCGCGTCGCCCATCCCGATCGCGTAGAGCGGCTGCCCGGCCCCGTTGACGCCGAAGCTGAACGGCGTCGCGTTCGTCCGGTAGTACGTGAAGCTCGAGGGGCTCGTCATGCTCGCTGACGACGCGTCGAGGTAGAGCTGCGCGTTGTCGTCCGTGACGACGCGCCGGGCGGCGGCGATGGGGTAGTCCACCGTGATCGCGTCCACGCTCTCGCGCGCGTTGGCGACGAAGACCTCGCCGAAGGAGACGGGGACCGTCCAGACGTTCACGCCGAGGCCGAGCGAGCGCGCGAGCGCCGCCTGCGCCATCCACTCCGCGCTCGTGTACTCGAATTCCACCATGTCAAAGCGGCTGGCCTTGGCGTCGCGCACGAGGGCCGTCGTCGCCGCGCCGTGCCCGAAGAGTACGCTCAGGCGCACGTAGGGCCGGATGAGCGCGTAGTCGTCGCCGTCGAGGAGCGTCCGGGCGAGCTGGAGCGTCGCGCGGTTCGCGTAGAAGGTCCGGAGCACGACGGGCCGACCGGCGTGCGCGAAGGCCTCGCGCCGCGCCTGGATGAGATCGAGGATCGCGCGGACGAACGCCTCCGTCGGCGCCGTGTCCTTGACCTCGAGGAAGAGCACCTGGTCGCCGGCCTGGAGCTCGGGGTCGTCGAGCACGTCCTCGAGCCGCGCGCACGCGGTGGAGCCCGTGTTGTCGTGCTCGATGCGCGGCACGCCCGCGGAGCGGCTCACGTCGAGCTCGATGAGGTCGGCGCCGGCGGCCTGCGCGGCGTGGACGGTCGCGAGCGTGGCGGTGAGGTTCTCGGCGGCGCTCGCGAGGCGGTCCGAGTAGGCGTTGTGGGCGGAGATCGCCGCCGGGTGCCCGAGCGGCGTCGTCGCGAGCACGCGGGTCGTCCGCCAGAAGCGATCGCCCGCGCGCGTGGGGAGCGCGACGACGGTGGTGAAGCTCCCCGGCGGCCCGTACACGCCCGCCGCGGTGCGCGCGGCGACCTCGAAGACGTGCGGCCCGTCGGTGAGATCGATCGCGGAGGTGATCACCGTCGTGGACACGCCCACCTCCGTCCAGCCGCCCGCGTCGACGCGGAACCGGAACCCGGCCGCGCCGCTCGGCGTCGTCCAGACCCAGCTCGGGCGGCGATGATCGGCGCGCGGCTCGCCCGAGACGGCGGGCGCGCCGATGGGCGACGCGGCGTCGAAGGAAGCGACGGCCGCGTCCTCGCGCGAGGGAGCGGCGTCGTCGCGCGGCGGGGCCGCGTCGCGCGTCTCGAGCGCCGCGTCGGGGAAGGCCGTGACGTCGCCCGCGTCGAGCGCGCGGCCGGCGTCGCGCCGTGGCGGGTCCGAGCTCGTGCCGCCCGTCGCGCACCCCGTGGCGAGGCTCGAGGTCGCGACTGCGAGGAGGCAGGCCCGGAGAGCGCGTGATTGGAGCGTCATCGCGCGAGCATAGCGTGAGCGCCTCGGAGGTTGAGGCCGTCCGAGGCGCACGGCGTCAGCGCCGGGCCGCGCGGCGAGGGCGCCCGCTCCTCGGCGCGGGCCGGGCCGGCGTCGTCGTCGCCGCGCGGGACGAGCGCTCGAGGGCGGCGAAGAGGGCGTCGACGAGGAAGTGGAGGTGCGCGCGCCGCTCCGCGAGCGCGGCGGGCGCGAGCGGATCGCGCCCCCAGATCGGCGCGAGGACGGACGCGTAGGTGAAGGTGTTGATGACGGCGCCCGAGAGGTCGAGGAAGAAGTGGCGCGCGGCGAGCGGCCCCGACGCGGGCGCGACGTCCGCGAGCGCGGCCTCGGTGAAGCGCAGCATCGGCTCGAGGTTCTTCTGGATGAACGGGTGGAAGGCGGGGTCGCCGACGACCATCGCCTGGACGAGCCGCGGGTAGCGGCGGTGGCGCTCGATGAAGTCGAGGTACGCGTCGACGAGCGCGTGCAGGCGCTCCTCGAGCGGCGCCTCGGAGCGGAACGAGGCCTCGAGCGCCTCGCGGTGCGCCTCGTAGTAGCGCGCGAGGACGGCCTCGAAGAGCCGCTCCTTGCTCGCGAAGTAGTAGAAGACGAGCGCCTTGTTCACGCCGGCGCGGGCCGCGATGTCGGCGACGCTCACGCCGTCGAGGCCCCGATCGCCGAAGAGCTCGTCCGCGGCCTCGAGGATCTGGGTGGCGGTCTCGCCGCGCTCGCTCGACTTCATGCCGCGTTCGTAGCCCGCTCGCGCGACTTTGACCAGTCGGTTTGACCGCTCGGTCAGCGTGCGCTATCGATCGGCGCATGAACCTCCTCCCGAACCTGGGCAAGGCCACCGTCAAGGGTGGCGAGATCGTCAGTCGGCTGCTCGCCAAGGAGGGCGTGACGAAGCTCTTCGGCATCGTCGACGGCTCCTACTTCGGCTTCTACAGCACGCTCGGCGACAACGGCATCGAGCTCGTCACGCCGCGCCACGAGACGAGCGCGGTCCACGCGGCGGCGGCGTACGCGCGCCTGACGGGCAAGCTCGGCGTCTGCATGGCGAGCAACGGCCCCGGCGTCGCGAACGCGCTCCCGGGCGTCGCGGTCGAGAACGCGGAGGGCAACCGGGTCCTCCTCGTCACCAGCTCGCGGCGGCACGCCATCGTCGAGCCGGATCGCGGCGGCACCTACCAGTGCTTCCCGCAGGTCGAGGTGATCGGCGCGATGGCGAAGCTGAGCCTGCACGTCCCCTCGATGGATCGGGTCGCCGAGCTGACGCGCCGCGCGCTCCGCGAGTGCTTCATCGGCCGCCCCGGCGTCGTCCACCTCGACATCCCCGAGGACATCATGAACGGCGAGGTCGAGGAGAACCCCGCGTGGTTCCGCGCGCCCTCGAGCTACCGCGCAGACGGCACGTTCAGCCCGCGCGCCTCCGATCTCCACGCGGCGATCGAGCTCCTCGTCGCCGCCGAGCGTCCGCTCATCCACGCGGGATCGGGCGTCATCCACGCGCGGGCCTACCGCGAGCTCGTCGAGCTCGCCGAGCGCCTGGGCGCGCCGGTCGTGACGAGCTGGGCCGCGCGCGCGGCGATCGACGAGCGGCACCGCCTCGCCGTCCCGATGCCCTTCCTCGACGCGGTGAAGAAGGCGCGCAACGACGCCGACGTCGTGCTCGTGCTCGGCTCGCGCCTCGGCGAGACGGACTGGTGGGGCAAGGCGCCCTACTGGGCCAAGCCCGCCGACCAGAAGCTCATCCAGGTCGATATCGACCCGCGCGCGCTCGGCAACATCCGCCCCGCCGACGTGATGATGCAGGCCGACGTGGGCGAGGCGCTCCGCGCGATGGTCGAGCCGATCCGCGCGCGGCGACGCCCCGAGGCGACGAGCGCGTGGGTCGACTCCCTGCGCGCGCTCGTCGACGGGCGCAGGGCGGAGCTCGAGAAGATGCTCGAGAAGGACACGCTCCCGATGCACAGCGCGCACGTCCCGACGATCTGCCAGCGCGTCTTCGGCGACGAGGCGATCTGCGTGATCGACGGCGGCAACACGGCGATCTGGGCCAATTTCTTCCTCGCGTGCCGCTCGCCGGGGAGCCTGCTCTCGACGCCGAAGATGGGCATGCTCGGCGCGGGCTGCGCGCAGGTGATCGGCGCGAAGGTCGCGTTCCCGCACCGCCCCGTCTACGCGATCCTCGGCGACGGCGCGATGGGCTTCCACCCGCAGGAGGTCGAGACGGCCGTGCGCAACGAGCTCCCGGTCGTCTGGGTGGTCGTCTGCGACAAGCAGTGGGGCATGGTGAAGATGAACCAGCAGTTCGCGCTCAACCCGATCAAGACGGTCGTGCGGCGCTCGCTGCCGAAGGAGGAGACGATCAACGCGGATCTCGGCGAGATCGAGTTCGACGTGCTCGCGCGCTCGATGGGCGCGTACGGCGAGCGCGTCGCGGACGCCGCGGGCCTCGAGGGCGCGCTCCGGCGCGCGATCGCCACCGGCAAGCCAGCCGTCATCCACGTCGACGTGGACCCCGTCGCGCACATGTGGGCGCCGAACCTCAAGGCGTTCAAGGACATGCACGCCGAGCCGAAGGGCTGAGCGATGAGGACGATCTTCATCACCGGCGCGGCGGGCTACGTCGGTCGCCTGCTCGTGCGCGCCCTCGCCGAGCGCGCGCCGCGGGAGACCCGCGTCATCGCGACCGACCGCGTCGTCCCGCCGGAGGTGAGCGGCGTCGTCTCTCGGATCGTGGACGTGCGGGACGAGCGCCTCGCCGAGCTCCTCGAGGCGGAGTCGGTCGACGTCGTCGTCCACCTCGCGGCGATCCTCAACCCGCCCAAGGGCGCGGGCCGCGAGCTGCTCCACGACGTCGACGTGAAGGGGACGGAGAACGTCCTGCGGGCCGCCATCGCGGCGAAGGTCGGGCGCTTCGTCTACACGAGCAGCGGCGCGGCCTACGGCTACTCGCCCGCGAACGCGCCGCTCCTGCTCGAGGAGCACCCGCTCCGAGGCAACCGCGAATTCGCGTACGCGTGGCACAAGCGCCTCGTCGAGGAGCTGCTCGCCCGCTACCGCGCCGAGCACCCCGAGCTCGCGCAGCTCGTCTTCCGCGTCTCGACTATCCTCGGCCCGAGCGTCCACAACACGATCACGAAGCTCTTCGAGCAGCGGGTCGTCACCGGGATCCGCGGCGTCGACTCGCCCTTCTCCTTCGTGTGGGACGAGGACGTCGTCGAGTGCCTCGCGCGCGGCGCGCTCGGGGAGGCGACCGGCACCTACAACCTGACGGGGGACGGCGTGATGACGCTCCGGGAGGTGGCGCACGGGATGGGCCGCCCCTACGTCGGCGTCCCCGAGGGGGCGCTCCGCTTCGCGCTGCGCCAGCTCCACCTCCGCGGGCTGAGCGAGCACAGCGAGGAGCAGGTGCTCTTCCTCAAGCACCGCCCCGTGCTCGGCAACGAGCGGCTCAAGACGAGCTTCGGCTACGTGCCGCGCAAGTCGACGCGCGAGGTCTTCGAGCTCTACCGCGCGAGCCGCGCCTGACGGCCGGCCGCGCTCGACGCGATCCGCCGAGCCGGAGGCGCGCTGGCGCGGCGGGCGGGAGGCTCGCGCGAATTTTTTCGTCGTTGAAGCCTCAAGTTCTTCGCCAGCCTGCCGACCTGATCCGTCGTCGACCCACGAGGAGGACGCATGCGATCATGGCGATGGATAGTGGCGGGCGCGCTGAGTCTCCTGCTCCTTGCCCCAGCGGCGGCTCGAGCAGACGCGACCATCAACCCGACGGGCGGGACGAGCTCGGCGGATGGGCTCAGGATCGAGGTCTCGACGTACGGGGCCTTCCAGATCTATCGCAACGGCCAGCGACAGCTCTACACGGACGAGGGGCTGTGCCTCGCGATCGGCGGGACGGGATACTGCGCCAGGTCGTACGCCTTCACGCCCGTGTCCCAGACGGCGGTGACGGGCAGCGGCACCGCGTCCTCCCCGTGGACGGTCACGACCGTCATCGCGCGGGACGGGTACTCGATCGCGCACACGATCCGCTACGTCGCAGGCGATCTCTTCTTCGACCTCGAGGCCGTCGTGACGCCCCCATCGGGCGCGACCGCCACGATCAAGCTCTATCACCCGGTCGACACCTACTTGAGCGGCGGCGACAACGGCGCCGCGTTCGTCCAGCCCGCGACCGGGACGCCCACGGTGATCGGCGTCACGCGTGACGGGCAGTACGAGGTCTTCGTCGTCGGGAACCGCCTCTGGGATCGCTACTACTCCGCCAACTATTGGCCGCCATTTGGCGTTGCGACGAGCGGCGGCGATCTCTCGAACGAACTCGACTTCAACACCTACGTCGACAACGGCGTCGCCGTGCAGTGGACCCTGGGCGCCATCACGACCCCGCAGACGATCCGCTATCGGATGTCCTTCTCCACGGTCCTGACGCCCCCCGTCTGCGGCGACGGCACGAAGGCGGGCTTCGAGAGCTGCGACGACGGAAACACGACGAACGGAGATGGCTGCAGCGCGCTCTGCCAGATCGAGGATGGCTACGCCTGCTCCGGCTCGCCCAGCTCCTGCGCCACCGTCTGCGGCGACGGAATCCGCGTCGGCGCCGAGGCCTGCGACGATGGAAACACCCGCGCGGGCGACGGCTGTAGCGGCGCCTGCGCCATCGAGAGCGGCTACGCCTGCTCCGGCTCGCCCAGCTCCTGCGCCACCGTCTGCGGCGACGGAATCCGCGTCGGCGCCGAGGCCTGCGACGATGGAAACACCCGCGCGGGCGACGGCTGTAGCGGCGCCTGCGCCATCGAGAGCGGCTACGCCTGCTCCGGCTCGCCCAGCTCCTGCGCCACCGTCTGCGGCGACGGAATCCGCGTCGGCGCCGAGGCCTGCGACGATGGAAACACCCGCGCGGGCGACGGCTGTAGCGGCGCCTGCGCCATCGAGAGCGGCTACGCCTG
>JBDHVC010000050.1:0-36258 GCA_039809495.1 Sandaracinaceae bacterium | reverse complement strand
GCGCTACGTGATCCGCTTTCGCGGCGCGATCCTGGTGGAGCACGAGGGCGTAGAGAAGCCCGCTTCCGAGTGGCTCGTGCCGGTGAGCGGCTCGCGGCAGCGGCTCGACCGCCGACCGATCCGGTATGCTCGACCCCTCGATGGTCGCCGCCGTCTCAGCCCCACCCTCCCTCGACGTCTTCCGGCACGCCAACGCTGAGAGGGGCCCACTCTATCGCGCGATCCTCGCTTGCTTCGTCGCGGCCAAGGAGCGTTTCGCGCTGCACCTGCGACCGCGGGAGATCGCGAGCGATCTCATCGCCGTCGGGGTCGTGGCGAGCGACGAGGAGCTCGAGGCGGCGCTCGATCAGCTCGTCGGCTGGGGGAACCTGCGCGCCTTCGCCGACACGGCCGAGGTGGCGACCGTGGAGGAGTTTCGGCGCAAGCGGCGGCTCTTCGCGCTGACGCGCGAGGGGGCGGGGGCTGAGCGGGCGCTCCGTGAGTTCGAGCGCTACGTCGGCACGCCGGGGGAGCTGAAGGCTGCCGCGCTCGAGGACATCGAGGAGCACCTCACGGGGCTTGTCGCGCTCGTCACGGGCCCCACGTTCGACGGCGACAAGGCGTATCGGCTGCTCGAGGCGCTGCGTGGGCGCTTCGCCGATCTCACGGAGCAGGCGCAGGTCTTCGTGACGGGCCTAAGGCGAGCCGTCGATCTTCACGACGTCGAGGAGAGCATCTTCCTCGCCTACAAAGAGCGGCTCGTCGACTACCTCTCTGGCTTCATCGGCGCGCTGACGGTGCGACAAGCGGCGATCGGGGCGCTGCTCGAGCAGCTGAAGGGCGAGCCGCTCGAGCACCTCCTGGACGCAGCGGCGGCCCGCGAGATGGTGGACAGGCTCGACAAGAGCGCCGTGCTCGAGCGCGAGCTGCGCGACGTCTGGGAGTCGCGCTGGCGAGGCCTTCGGGGGTGGTTTTTGCCCGAAGACGGCGCGCCCCCGCAGGCGCAGCGGCTCCACCACTTCGCGCTCGACGCGATCCCGGCGCTCCTCCGCACCATCGGCCACCTCAACGATCGACGCGTGCAACGCTCCGATCGACGCGAGGACTTTCGCACCTTGGCGAGGTGGTTCGCCGAGGGGGATGAGGACGACGCTCATCGCCTCGCGCGAGCGGCCTTCGGGATGAGCCCCGCGCGGCACCTGAGCGTCAATGACGAGACCCTCGCCGCCTGGGACGCCGCCGAGGTGAGCGGGCGCACCGCGTGGGCCGAGGCGCCGCCGCTGCGGATCACTCCGCGTATGCGGCAGACGGGTTCGCACAGGAAGCCCGGCCGGCGCGAGAAGGTCGTCGATCGCCGCGAGGCCAAGGAGGCGCTGGCGAGGCTGGCGGCATCCGAGGCCGATGAGCTCGAGGCCATACGTCGACGCCTCGACACGGGCGGGCGGGTGCGGCTCTCGTCGCTCGGCGTCCTCGACAGAGGAGCGTTCGCGCTCCTCCTCGACCTGCTCGGTGCCGCCTATGCCGCGAGGGAGTCCGACAACAGCGTCATGGAGGCGTTCTCGGCCGATGGCGCCGTGCGGATCGTTCTCGAGCCGGTCGCGGACGGAAGCCAAGCGCGGATCGAGACGAGCGAGGGCGTGCTCATCGCGCCGGAGTGCTGGGTGACGATCCACGGGCTCACGACGAACCTCAACTCGGTGGGCCCGTGACGCCCCAAGAAATCGCCGACGACGAACGACGGCGGGCGGTGCGCGCGCTCTTGCTGAGACCCCTCTTGGTCGCCGGCGAGGACGACGACGCGCTCACGCTCGTGCGCCGCCACGCCGCGTGGCTGACGAGCTTCTTCCGCGACGAGCTCGGGTGGCCGCTGCACGTTGGTAGCGAATTCGCGCGCCTCTCGAAGATCCCAGGTCGCCTCGACGATCCTCGGCGCGGGCTCGTCGATCGCAAGAGCGAGCCATTGTCGCGCCGTCGCTACGTCGTGCTCGCGCTCGCGATGGCCGCGCTCGCGCGGGCCGAGCGCCAGACGACGCTCCACCAGCTCGCCGAGGACGTCCTTCTGCTCTCGAACGATCCCGAGCTCGCCGAGGCCTCGTTCCACTTCACACTCGACACGCAGGCGGATCGGCGAGACCTCGTCGTCGCGATCGGCTGGCTCCTCGATCGCGGCGTCCTCCGGCTCGTCGATGGCCAGGAGGAGAGCTTCGTGCGCCGACGCGAGGAGGACGCGCTCTATCGGGTCGAGCACGAGCTGCTCGCGCGCATCCCGATCTGGCGCGTGCCTCCGAGCCTCGTCCGCGAGGCGCGCGGGCGGGCGTGCCTCCGGGCGATGCTCGGCGAGCTGCCCCGTGGCGAGGCCAGCAACGAGGGCAGCGACGCTGAACGCCGGCACCGGATCGCGCGCCGCGTCGTCGACGATCCCGTCGTCTACTTCGACGACCTCGACGACGCGCACGCCCGCTACCTCATGGCCGTCCGAGGCAGCCTCCTCCGGCGGCTCGCGGAGACGACGGGCCTCGAGCTCGAGAGCCGAAAGGAGGGCGTCGCGCTCGTCGATCCGAGCGGACAGCTCACCGACGTCGCGCTGCCCGAGGAGGGCACCGAGGGGCACATCACCCTCTTGCTCGCCGAGCACCTCGCGGAGTTCGTTGGCGGGAGCGTCCACCGAGGCGAGCTCGCCGCGTATCTCGCCCAGTGTCGCGAGGCCCACGGGAAGTATTGGCGCGCCGACGCGCGAGAGGCGGGTAACGAGGCGAGGTACGTCGCGCTCGCGCTCGAGCGGCTCTTCGGCCTCGAGCTCGCACGCCCTCGCGAGGGCGGCCGCGTGGAGCCGATGCCAGCCATCGCGCGCTACGCGATCGTCGCGCCCGTCGTGCCCGTCTCATTCGTCGCGTCTGCCCGAGGGAGCCTCGATGGCTGAGCGCACCCTGCCGACCCCCTCGGGCGAGCGCTGGCGTCCGCTCCGAGGCGGCCTCCTGAACCTCTACCTCTACGACGATCAGGAGTTCCTCTACGAGCGCGGTCGGCTGCTCCTGCGCGGCAACAACGGAACGGGTAAGAGCCGCGTGCTGGCGCTCCAGCTCCCGTTCTTGCTCGACGGACAGGTGAGCGCCTCGCGCGTCGAGCCCGACGCCGATCCGGCGAAGAAGATCGAGTGGCACCTCCTGATGGGGCATCGCTACCCGCAGCGCACCGGCTACACATGGATCGAATTCGGTCGCGCGGGCGAGTCGGGCGAAGGCGAGATCGTCACGCTCGGCATCGGGCTCGAGGCCGTTCAAGGTAGAGGGCTCAAGGACCGATGGTACTTCGTCACCGACCAGCGTGTCGGTCGCGAGCTGGAGCTGAAGGGGCCTCAGGGCGTGGCCCTCAACAAGAAGGAGATCGAGACGGCCATCGAGGGCCGCGGCCGTGTCTTCGATAGGTCCGAGGAGTATCGCGACGAGGTCGATCGGCGCCTCTTTCAGCTCGGCCGCGAGCGCTACGAGGCGCTCCTGTCGCTGCTCCTCGGGCTCCGCCGCCCGCAGCTCACGCGGAGGCTCGACGAGAAGAACCTCTCGGACGCCCTCTCCCTCGCGCTGCCGCCGCTCTCGGCGACGCTCCTCGACGAGATCGCGGACGCCTTCCGCAAGCTCGAGGCCGATCGCTCGGAGCTCGCGCGCTACCGGAGCACGGCCGAGATCGCGCGAGCGTTCGAGGATCTGCACCGCCGCTACGTCGGCATCGAGGGACGGCGCCGCGCCGCGGAGGTGCGCGGGACCCACGCCCGCTACGAAGAGACGAGCCGCCAGCGCACCGCGAAGCGCGCCGAACTCGAGGAGGCCGAGGCCGAGTCTCGGCGCCTGGCCGACGCGCTCGAGCGCCTCGGCGAGCGCGAGGACGCGCTCGAGGCCCAGGAGCAGGCGCTCTTGTCCTCGGACGCGATGAAGGCGGTCCACGAGCTCGAGCGGCTCGTCCGAGCGGTCGCGGACGCGGAGCGCGCGCGTGAGCGACAGCGAGGGCAGCGCGACGGCGCGAAGGAGCGGCTCGAGCGCGGCGTGGCGGAGGCGCTCGCCGCCGAGCGGGAGCGAGACGCTCGAGAGGCGGAGCTCATCGAAGATGCGCGTGAGGTCGAGGCTCGCGCTCGCGAGGCGCGCCTCGAGCCACCCGCGCTTCCCCTCGGGCCGGACGATGCGGATGAGCGACGCTCGCGATCCGAGGCGTTCATGGAGCGCGCGCCACGGATCGCCTCCGAGCGCCAACGCGCCCTCGCGCATCTCCAGTCCCTCGAGGACGCCCAACGCGCTGCGCAGGCTACCTTCGAGCGTGCCGAGTTCGAGGCGGCCACCATGCGGCAGAGCGCCGAGGAGGCGACCCTCCGCCGTGAGAGGGCGGCGTACGATCTCACGGAGGCGGGCGACGCCTACCTCGGTTCCGTCGCGCGCTACGTGGCCTCGCTCTCGTGGCTCGTCATCCCCTCCGCAGACACGCTGGATCGAGAGACCCGCGCCTGGCTCGAGGCACCCATGAACGCGCCGCCCGTCCTCTCGGCCGCCGAGGCGAGCGCCCACCGCGCCTCCGAGGCGCAGCACGCCTTGCGCGCCGAGGCGCGAAGAGCGCGCGAGACGGCCGAGGCGAAGCGCGAGCTCCTCTCGGAAGAGCTCGCGCGCCTCGAAGCGGGCGAGGTTCCGGGGCCGACGCCCAGCACCGGGAGAGACCACGAGGCGCGGCGACAGCGTCCCGGTGGCGCGCTCTGGGCGGTCTCCGAGTTTCGAGGGGAGGTCGACGCGAGCGACCGAGCCAAGCTCGAGGCCGCGCTCGAGGCATCAGGCCTGCTCGACGCCTGGATCTCGCCCGAGGGTGACGTCGTCGCTCGCGTGCCTGACGCAGCGTCAACCGACACAGGCGCATCCGACGCGGGCGACGCCTTCCTCCTCCCCGACGAGGCCGCGCCGGGGCCGTCTCTCGCGGACGTCTTGGTCCCTGCGCGTGATCTCAGCGATCCACGCGCCGCGGCCCTTAGCGACGAGCGCGTGCGTGCCGTGCTCGGGAGCGTTGGGCTCGGCCCGAGCGCGCATCGCGCGTGGGTGGCTCGCGACGGCGCGTACCGGCTCGGGCCGCTTTCTGGCACCCACGACAAGGCTGCGGCGCAGTTCATCGGGCATGGCGCGCGCGAGGCCGAACGCAAGCGACGCATGGAGACGCTCCGCTCCGAGCTCGCGGTCGTCGAGGCCGAGATCGCCACCGCGCGGGCTGCCATCGACGCCGCCGAGGAGGCCCTCCGAGCGATCCGAGGCGAGCGCGAGCGGGCGCCGTCGGGGCGCGAGATCCCACAGCGGATGGCCCTCTTGGCCGAGGCCGAGCGCTCGGAGGGTGAGGCCCGCGCCGTGCTCTTGGAGGGTGAGGCCAAGCGCGACGACGCTGCTCGCGCCGTGGCAGCGCGCGAGGCGAAGCTCCGCGAGGACGCCGACGCGCTCGGGCTCCCGCGCCCGCTCGAGCTCCCGGCGCTTCGCGAGGCGCTCCGCTCCTTCGAGGCGGCTGTGCGGGGCCTCGGCCGCGCCGTATCCGTACGTGCTCGAGCTGGGATCGCCGCCGATGAGGCTCGTGCGCGGGCGAAGAGAGCGGAGGAGGAGCTTGGACGCAGCGAGCTCGATCTCGCCGAGGCGTCGCGCCTCGTGACGACCCGCGCCGCCGAGCGGGACGAGCTCGAGCGGATGGCTGGGGAGGGTGCGAAGGAGGTGCTCGCCCGGCTCGCGGAGGTGCGCGAGCAGCGCGCCGCGTGCCGCACCGAGCGGAGCTCGACGCAGGCGGCCCGTAACGAGCGCGAGCGCGTGGCGGGAGAGCTCGCCGGGGCTCTCCACGGCCTCGAGGGCAAGCTCGCTGGCGAGGCGAGCGCTCGCACGGACGCCGCCTCGGCGCTGCTCGCGCTGCTCTCGACCCGATGCCTCGCGGCGTTCGGCGCGAGCTTCGGCGGCGAGGGCCTCGAGGGCGCCTCGATCACGCGCATCGTCGAGCTCGCTCGTGCCCTCGAGCGATCCACCTCGGCGCTGCCCGAATCGAAGGAGGCGCGCGCGAACGCCGAGCAACAGGTGGTCCAGAACGTCCGTGCCGTGCAGGACGCGCTCGCGGGGCAAGCGACAGCCGACCTCGACAGCCACCGGGCGGGCGTCCTGCTCTTGCGGATCTCACTCCAGGGCGCCGAGCTCGGGGCGGCGGAGCTCGTCAGCCACCTCGATCGCGAGGTTGCCGAGCGTGAGCGACTCCTCGCCGAGGAGGAGCGCGCCGTGATCGAGAAGTACCTCGTCGACGCGCTCGCCGGCGAGATCGTCCGCTCCATTCACCAGGCCTCCGAGCTGGTCCAGGTCATGAACCGCGAGGTCGCGCGCTGTAAGCTCAGCACGGGCATGGCGCTGCGCTTTCAGTGGCGCCCCGCGATCGACGCGGGCGAGCGCTTCGCCGCGTGCGAACCTCTCTTTCGTCGCGGACCGAGCCTCTGGACGCCCCCCGAACGAGCCGCCGTCGCCGAGTTCCTCCGCGACCGCATCACCGACGCGCAGCACACGCACGCAGCGCTCCCAGCCGCCGAGCGACTCGCTCGCGCGCTCGACTACCGGAGCTTCTACCGCTTCGAGATGCTGCGCGAGAAAGACGGCTCGTGGCAGAAGCTCACGCGGCACACACACGGCACCGGCTCGGGCGGAGAGAAGGCGGTTGCCCTCACCCTCCCTCAGCTCGCGGCGGCCGCGGCGCACTACGAGAGCGCGAAGCTCGCGCCGAGGCTCATCCTCCTCGACGAGGCCTTCGTCGGGATCGACTCCGACGCGCGCGCCAAGTGCATGGGGATGATCGAGAACCTCGACCTCGACCTCGTGATGACGAGCGAGCGGGAGTGGGGCTGCTACCCGACCATCGGCGCGCTCGCGATCTACCAGCTCACGACGCGGCCCGGCATCGACGCCATCCTCGCCACCCGCTTCGTCTGGAACGGCAAGGAGCGGATCCGTGCCGACGCATGACGCCATCGATCGCGAGCGGCTCGAGCGGCTCCTCGGCGGGCCCGAGCTCGCGCGGCTTCGAGAGCGGCTGCGCGCGCGCTTCGCCCGAGGCGACGGTGTGAGCGGCAGGCTCGCGCTCTCGAACGCCACCCCAGCCGAACGCCGCGCCATCGATGCTCTCCTCGGTCGCGTCCCTCGCCACGGCGCCACGCCGACCTTCGAGATCGGAGATCTCGAGGCGGCGCTCGCGCGCGCTTTTGTCTCCCCCTCGCTCCGCGCGGCCCTCGAGGTCCTCGACGGCCCCATCACGTCGCAGATCGACGCGCGACGTGCTCGTGACGCCCGCCTCGACGCCGCCCGCGCCACCATCGAGTCGGCGAACGACGAGGCGCTCCGCGCGTCGTTCGAGGAAACCGTCTCCGATGGCCTCCTCGCTCGCCTCCTTGGACCAGCGCTCGACGGTCTCGAGGCGGTCACGGCCGCCCTCGTGGAGATCTCGTCCGCGCTTGCCGACGGCGACGGCCAGAGTCGCGCGGAACTCGCCGCGCGCGTCACCGGCGACGCCCACGGACTCGATCCGAACGGGGGCCACCCAGCGCACCATGCGCTCACGCAGCGCTACCTCCAGCACCGCAGCGGGCTGCCCGCTCCGGCGGACGCAGAAGAGAGGCGCGCCCTCTGGGCGTCCGCGGGGATCGAGCCCGACGCCCTCGCCGCGAGCGTCCTCGCGCTCTGCCTCGACGCCCCCGAAGGCGGCGGCCCCGTCGCGGCCGCGCTTCGCGCCCACCGCGCCGCCGGCGAGCCGATCCGGATGACGGGCCGCTCCCTCCGCCGCGCCATGCCCGAGTTGCGCGCGCTCGAGGGCGTCGACGTCTTCGTCTGCGAGAACCCCTCCATCGTTCTCGCCGCGGCCCGCGAGCTCGGCGCCGCCAGCGCGCCGCTCGTCTGTACGGAGGGCCAGCCCAACCTCGCCGTCACGACCCTCCTCACCGCGCTCGCGTCCGCGGGGGCTCGGCTCCGCTACCACGGAGACTTCGACTGGCCCGGCCTCCGGATCGCCTCTGCGATCATGGACCGCCACGGCGCGCGCCCGTGGCGATTCGGTCCCGATGACTATCACGCCGCACCCGGCGGGAGCGCCCTCGGTCCACGCCCGGCCGGACTCTCCGCGCCTTGGAGCCCGACGCTCGTCGAGGCGATGGAGGAGCGCGGAGTGGCGGTCCACGAGGAGGTTGTGGTGCCCGCCCTGATCGCAGACCTCGGCGCGCCAGCATCGAGCTGGACGTAGCCGGGGGCATGGTACCCCCCGTTTCGGCAAGACGCTTCCGCGTAGGGGGGGTCGGGCCGCAGCGCGCGGAGGCGAGGGGTCGCCACGGCGAGGTGGGCTCGCGCCGTGTACGGGCGTATTCGGGATCGGCGAGCCGCGGACCGTGCCCACGGTGAGGCCGAGCGTGAGCCGGTCGCGGAACCGATGAGGCGGGCGCCGATCACCGACCGACACGCCGGAGGTGGAGCCATCGTCAGAGGAGCTGGGACGGCGATCTGCCGTCGTCAGCCGGTCGCTCGCGAGCCTGCCACCTCGACCCGCCAGGGCTCATCGCCTCGCGTCATGTACACGCCTCCCGTCGGCCCGCGGCCAGGCACACTGCCTGATCGCGCGTGACACCAGGACGCCGCGTCAGCGATCGCGGGTCGACCGCGCGCCTTTCGCGCCCTCGGAGGCGTGCGCGCCCGGTGTGTCGTGCCCGGCCGCGGGCCGAGGGTGGGACAAATTTTTCGCTCGGGGGCGAATCGGGGGCGGACGCGTTTTTGCTGGAATCCCGGCGCGACGCATCCGCATGAGCACCTCGAGGTGAGAGGAAGTCTTGGCTCGAGGGGAGGTAGGAAGCATGAGCGCACACCACTCGATAGCCCCCGACGACTTGCCGAGCTCGATGACTCCGAGATCGCGGGCCTCCGCGACCCGCTGGATCACCCGTCGCGGCGTCGCTCTCGCCTCGCCGGGCGATGTCCACGTCGCCTCGTCGGGGGCCTCGCCGCCTCGACGTGATCGCGGCCGCTCGCCGAGCGCGTCCTCGCGCACGCCATCGAGCGTTTTCGTTTCTCAAGAGGGTGGGAACGCCGCGCCGGCCCCTGCCGAAGGGAGGTCGCGATGACCGAGATCGTCGTCCTCACCGCCGCGGACCTCGAGGCGATCGTCGCGGGCGCGGTCCAAAGGGCGCTCGACGAGCGGCGGGAGCCACCACCTCGGGTCGAGTGCGAGTGGCTGGACCTCGCGTCCGCCGCGGCGCTCGCGGGCTACTCGCCCGGCTACTTCAGGAAGCTCCGAGGCGTCCCGACGCATCGGGTGGGCCGCAAGCTTCGCTACCACCGGGGCGAGCTCGAGGCGTGGATCCGGAGCCGAGGGCGTTGACCATGACGCGAGAAAACGTGTCGGGCGACGCCTACTGGGTGAGCTACTACGACGCCTCCGGGGAGCGCAGGCGCGAGCGCGCCGGGACGACGCTCGAGGAGGCGAAGCGGCCCTCGAGGAGCGGCGGAGGCAGGTGGCGGACGGGAGCTTCGATCCCGTCCTCACGCAGAAGCGCCTCACCCTCCGGGCGTACGCCGAGCGCTTCTTCAAGGAGCGCGAGACGCGGAGCGTCGATCGAGAGCGCCAGATCTTTCGCGACTACATCGAGCCGACGCTCGGCGAGCTCCTCGTCTCGGAGATCCGGCCTCGCACGGTCGCGCGCTGGCTCGGCGATCTCCAGCGCGGGCGAGGGGTCCGCTCGCTCGCGCCCAAGAGCGTCTGCAACGTGCACGGCGTCCTCTCCGTGGTGCTCGAGCGCGCGCGCTTCGACGAGCTGATCGCGGACAACCCGGCGAAGCGGATGCCCGCCGGGGTGCGGCCCGAGAACCGCCGCACGCGCGAGCGCGGCGCCTGGAGGCGCGATGAGGTCGAGACGCTCATCTCCTCGCCGGCCATCCCGGAGGACCGCCGCGTCCTCTACGCGATCAGCGCGTTCACGGGGGCGCGCCTCGGCGAGGCCGCGGGGATGCGCTGGCGCGACATCGACACGAAGGCGGCGCCGCTCTGGCGCTGGGCGCTCCGGACGCAGTGGGACGGCGAGCCGCTCAAGACCGATCGAGCGCGCGACGTGCCGATCCACCCGGAGCTCCAGCGGGTGCTCGCGGAGTGGAAGATCACCGGCTGGCCGCGCCTGATGTGCCGCGTGCCTCGCCCCGACGACTTCGTGGTCCCCTACGGGGAGAGCGGCGGTTGCCTCACGATGAACGCCGCGGGCGCGAAGTCGATCCAGCGCAACGCGAGGAGCGCGGGCCTCGATCCGACGCACCGCGACTTCCACTCGCTCCGGCGCGCGTTCATCACGCTCGCGCGGACAGACGGCGCCCAGGCGGACGTGCTCGAGCGCGTCACCCACAACAAGCGCGGCGAGACGCTCGACATCTACACCTACTTCGGCTGGGAGGTCCTCTGCGAGGCCGTGGCGAAGGTCCAGCTCCGGGTCCGCCGGGGCGCCGAGGTGCTCACGCTCCCCCGCTCTCGGGCGGGGGCCGACGCGAGGGTGGCGGGCGACCCGACGAGGGTGGCGGGTGAGCGGAGCAGGGTGGCGGGTGAGGCCGATCCCTGTCACGCAAGCTGTCACGCGGAGCGGACACGCGACGGAAATGCCCAGAAAATAGGGCGATCGAGATGGAGGTGGCGGGAGTCGAACCCGCGTCCGAAGGCGCTCCGCGCAGACCTCTACGTGTGTAGTCCGTGTGTTGATTCGCGGGATGGAGCGCCCACGGACAAGCTCTCCAGCACGCTATCGACCTAAGTCTCGCTCTCTACGCGGTCGCTCGGAGAGAGCCAGCCAGTTCGATGACGCCTCCACGAGAGTACTGGCAGACTCTTCGCTTCGACGGCCCTCTTAGCCCTGTTCAGGCCGCGAGAGCGTAGGTGCTGTCGTTCGCACTTACGATTTCCCGTCTATTTTTGACGCCGTTGTCGGGCCCGGCGACACGCCATCCTTGCCTCACTGCCCCCGTCGAAACCGTGACACCCCCGAGAAGCGGAGCCGCACGCGATGGAGCCAGGACCGAGGATAGCAGCTCGGCGTCGAGGTGCCCGTCGCGGCTCTCCGAAGGCGGAGGGCGGGCGCGCGCGAGGAAGCGCTTGCCAGGAGGGCGCGGCGCTCGTCATCGTTGGCGGATGCGTCTGGTGCTCGCGCGGCTCGGCGTCGTCGCCTCGGTCCTCGGCGTCGCCTGCGGGGCGTCGCTCGCCGGAGGGTGCGGGGTCGACGAGCTGCCCTCGCGCTACACGGGACCGCGGCGCGACGCGGGGGCGGGAGCCTACGGGCGCGACGCGGGGAGGGTCACGCCGCTCGACGCGTGGCTCGATCCGAGCATCGACGCGCCGGGCTGGGAGCTTCTCGACGCTCGCGATCCGATCGAGCCGCTCGACGCGCGGCTCGATCCGAGCATCGACGCGCCGGGCTGGGAGCTCGTCGACGCGGCGCGCCCTGACGCGGGGGCGCGCTGGGACGGAGGTCGACTCGCCGACGCGGGGCCGCCGGGCGGCTTCGACGGGGGCACCCCGATCGGGATCTGCGACATCGTCTACCGCCGCGAGGATCCGCTGCCGAGCGCGTGCCTGCCGCGCTGCTCCCGCGTCACCCGGGACACCTTCGAAGCCTGCGCGGGCGAGCCGAGCTGCGAGGCCTTCGCGACGAGCGTCGACACCACGCCGTCGGTCTGGGTGGCGATCTGGTGGTCGGGGCGAGCCGTCGCGATGGGCTGCTCCGACTGCGTCAGCTCGCAGCGCTACGCCTGTCAGCGCATCGCCTGCCCGCTCGAGGTGGACGCGTGGGAGGACTGCATCGAGGATCGAACGCCCGGGGAGTGCTGGGCCGCGCAGTCGGCGCTCGCGCGCTGCCTCGACTGGAACCGATCGGCGCTCTCGCGCTGTGAGTCCGCGTACGTCCCGCGCTGTTTCAGCTCGCGCTGAGGGCGACACGAGCGCACGCGCGAGGAGCGGCGAGGCGGTTCGCGGCTCGCGACGTGCCCCGGCGATCCATAGTGGGATCGATGCTCGACGAGCCGAGACGCCCCGCGCCGCCCCTCTTCGACGAGCGCTCGGCGCTCTTTCTCGACGTCGACGGGACCCTCGTCGAGTTCGACGTCGATCCCCGATCGGTGCGGCCGACGGCGGCGCTCCGCGCGCTGCTCGTCACCGCCCGTGATCGCCTCGACGGCGCGCTCGCGCTCGTCAGCGGGCGGACGCTCCTCGAGCTCGACGCGATGTTCGCGCCCACCGCCTTCACCGCCGCTGGCCTGCACGGCCACGAGCTGCGCGTCGCGCCAGCGGGCGATCCTCGGGGCTCGCGCGGCGCCTCGAGCGTGATGCGCGCGCTCGCCCTCGACGCGCGGGCGTGGTCACGCGCGCACCCCGGCGTCCTCGTCGAGGACAAGGGGCTCGCGGTCGCGCTCCACTACCGCGCGGCGCCCGAGGCGCGCGAGGCGGTCGAGTCGTACGCGGCGCGCGCGGCGGCCGAGGCCGCGGGCCACAGGCTCCAGCTCGGCGATCACGTCGCCGAGATCGTCCCCGCGGGTGGCGACAAGGGCCGCGCCGTGGAAGAGCTGATGATGCTCGCGCCGTTCAGGGGCCGGACGCCGATCTTCGTCGGCGACGATCTCACGGACGAGTACGGGTTCGCGGTCGCGCGTCGTCTCGACGGCTTCGGCGTGCTCGTGGGCCCGCGTCGCGAGAGCGATGCGCGCCACGGGCTCCCGCGCCCTCGTGACGTCGAGGCGTGGATCGAGGCGAGCGTGCGATCGATCTCCGACGGGCGCCGAGGGCCCTGACGGGTCCGAGGCCGCGCCCATCGTCGGGTGGGCGGAGCGTGAAAGGAGCGAGACGATGAGCGCGACGCGAGACCTCGATCTCGGGGTGATCGGCAACGGCAATTTCGGGGCGCTCATCGATCGTCGCGCCAGCATCGTGTGGGCTTGTCTGCCGAGCTTCGATGGGGATCCCACGTTCTGCGCGCTGCTCGACCCGTGCCTCGAGGGCGGAGAGTTCGCGGTCGAGATCGAGGGCTTCAGCCACTCGGAGCAGGCCTACCTCGCGAACACGGCGGTCCTCCGGACGGTGCTCCACGATTCGCGGGGCGGCGCGGTGGAGATCGTCGACTTCGCGCCCCGCTGGACGCAGAACGGCCGCATCTTCCGGCCGCTCTCGGTGATCCGAAGGATCGCCGTCGTCTCGGGCGCGCCCCGGATCCGGATCCTCGCGCGCCCGCTGGCGGACTGGGGAGCGCGGGTCCCCGAGTCGACGTCGGGCAGCCACCACATCCGCTGGACGCTCCCGAGCCTCGTCCTCCGGCTCACGACCGATGTCTCCGTGCGCCTGATCCGAGATGGGCTCTGGTTCACCCCGCACGAGCGCTGCAACCTGATCCTCGGCCCCGACGAGCCCCTCGAGCGCTCGATCGTCGGCTACGCCGAGGAGGCGCTCGCCCAGACGACGGCGCACTGGCGGAGCTGGGTGCGGCAGCTCTCGATCCCCTTCGAGTGGCAGGAGGCCGTCATCCGGAGCGCGATCACGCTCAAGCTCTCGCAGTACGAGGAGACGGGCGCGATCCTCGCCGCGATGACGACCTCGATCCCGGAAGCGCCCCACTCCGGGCGCACCTGGGACTATCGCTACTGCTGGCTGCGAGACGCGGCGTTCGTCGTGCGCGCGCTGAACCGCCTGGGCGCGACGCACACGATGGAGGGATTCCTCCGGTACATCTTCAACCTCGTCTCCGACGACGGCGGCATGCAGCCCCTCTACGGGATCGGCTTCGAGACCCGCGTCGACGAGGAGCTCGTCGAGTCGCTCGCCGGGTACCGCGGCATGGGGCCCGTCCGTCGCGGGAACCTCGCGTGGCAGCAGCGGCAGCACGACGTCTATGGGAGCGTCGTCCTCGCCGCGATCCAGCTCTTCTTCGATCGGCGGCTCACGTCGGTGGTCGGCGTCGACGTCTTCGCGCGGCTCGAGCGGCTCGGTGAGAAGGCGTTCGAGCTCCACGCGACCCCGGACTCCGGCCTCTGGGAGTTCCGCGGCCGCGCCGAGATCCACACGTACACGGCGGCGATGTGCTGGGCGGCCTGCGACCGGCTCGCGAAGATCGCCGACCACCTGGCGCTCGAGGAGCGCGCGTCGGCGTGGCGCGAGCGCGCCGCGATCATCCGGGACGTGACGCTGACGCGCGCCTGGCGCGCCGAGTCCCAGCGCTTCAGCGCGTCGTTCGAGAGCGACTACCTCGACGCCTCGCTCTTGCGCCTGGCCGACATCGGGTTCATCTCGCCCGACGACCCCCGCTACGTCGCCACGGTCGAGGCCATCGAGCGCGAGCTGCGCCGTGGCGATGGCATGTACCGCTACCGCGCCCCCGACGACTTCGGGACGCCGGAGACGAGCTTCACGATCTGCACCTTCTGGTACATCGACGCGCTCGCGGCGACGGGGAGGCTGAGCGAGGCGCGGGCGCTCTTCGAGCAGGTCCTCTCGCACCGCAACCACCTCGGGCTCCTCTCGGAGGATCTGACCTTCGACGGCGGCGAGGCCTGGGGCAACTTCCCTCAGGCCTACTCCCATGTCGGCCTGATCATCGCGGCGACGCGGCTCTCTCGCTCGTGGCAAGAGGCCCTGTGAGTCGGCTGATCGTCGTCTCGAACCGCGTCGCGCTCCCCGCGGAGGATCCCTCGGGCGGCCTCGCCATCGCCCTCCGAGCCGCGCTCGAGGAGCGCGGGGGCGTCTGGTTCGGCTGGAGCGGCAAGGGCGTGCGCGGAGGGAGCGGCGCGCTCCACGAGTCGGGCGAGGGCGGCATTCGCTACCTGACGATGGACCTCGAGCAGGGCGATCTGGACGAGTACTACGACGGCTTCTCGAACCGGACGCTGTGGCCCTTGCTCCACTTCCGGCTGGATCTCGTCGACTACGATCGCAAGACGAGGCTCGGATACCGACGCGTCAACGAGATGTTCGCGGACCGACTGGCGCCCATGCTCCGCGAGGACGACGTCGTGTGGGTCCACGACTATCACCTGATCCCGCTCGGAGCGATGCTGAGACAGCGAGGGGTCCGAGGCCGGATCGGCTTCTTCCTCCACGTCCCCATGCCCTCGGCCGATCTCGTGATGGCGATGCCCGAACATCGGCAGCTCTTCTCGACGCTGTACTCCTACGATCTCATCGGCTTCCAGACGCGCGGCGACGTGGATCGCTTCGAGTCGTACGTGCGCCTCTATGGCGGCGGCAGGGTCGTCGGAGGTGGCGAGATCGAGGCCGCCGGGCGCACGCTCCGGGTCGGCGCGTTCCCGATCAGCATCGACACGAGCGAGATTGAGCGACAGGCGCAGGCGGCGCTCGCGAAGCAGGCCGTGCGACGGCTGCGTACCTCGCTCGAGTCACGGCTCCTCGCGATTGGCGTGGATCGCCTCGACTACTCGAAGGGGCTCCCCGAGCGCTTCCACGGGTTCGAGCGCTATCTGCTGCGACACCCCGATCAGAAGGGCACGCTGACGTATCTCCAGATCGCTCCCATCTCTCGGGGCGCCGTCGACGAGTACCGTCAGCTCCGGCGGCAGCTCGAGCAGATCGCCGGACACGTCAATGGCGCGCACGCCGTGCCGGACTGGACGCCTCTCCGGTACGTCAACCGCAACGTGCCGCACGCGACGCTCATGGGCTACTACCGCACGGCTCGCGTCGGCCTCGTGACGCCGCTCCGCGACGGGATGAACCTCGTCGCCAAGGAATTCGTGGCCTCGCAGGATCCGGCGAACCCAGGCGTGTTGATCCTCTCCCTGCTCGCGGGCGCCGCGCAGGAGCTGAGCGACGCGCTGCTCGTCAATCCGCACGACCTCGACGGCGTCGCCGACGCGATCGCGACGGCGGCCACGATGCCGCTCGATGAGCGGCGCGCGCGTTGGACGGCGATGATCGAGCACCTGCGCCGACACGACATCCATGCGTGGCGACGGGCGTACCTGGGGGCGCTCGAGGAGAGGCGCTGACGGCGCGCCTCGCGCGGGAGGATCACTCGTCGCCGGTGCGGCCGAGGAGCGTGTCGAGGGGCTGGCGGCTGACGACGTTCGAGCCGTCGAGGCCGTTCGCGTCGGTCTGGGTCAGATCGACGCGCGGCGCGAAGGCCTCGCCCTGGAACGCCGCGATCGCGCGCGCGACGAAGGCGTCCTCGTCCTCGTCGGCGGCGCGCCGGGTGTCCGTGCAGGCGTACTGCGCGCCGGAGCTCCCGACGCTCGCGGAGAGGCAGAGGCGCAGGCTCGTCGCGTCGCCCTCGACGTCGAGGCGCATCCCATGTGCGTCGCTCGAGAAGCGCGGGCTCCACGCGAGGAGCGACGCCGCGGCCTGGGCGACGTCGCCGCCTCGCGCGCTGATCCGCGTCGGGAGGGCGATCCCCTGGCGCACGAAGATGCCCGGATCGACCTGCATCGCCTCGTCGTAGGAGGCGAGCGCCCGATCCGTTCGTCCAAGCGCCTCCTCGGCGCGGCCTCGGACGGCGGCGACGCGCGCGCGCAGGAGCGCCTCGTCGCGCGGCAGGCTCGCCGAGGCCCGATCGGCGAGCGTGATGGCGCGCTCGGGATCGCCCGCGCCGAGCGCGGCCTCCGCCTCGAAGGCGTCGTAGTAGGCGTCGGCGCCCTCGCGCGGATCCTCGCCGCGCGCGCGCCTGATGGCGGCGGAGACGACGCCCGGACCGAGGACGTCGACGAGATCGCCGATGAGCCACGGCGGCGTGACGGCCGAGCGCGCGCGGCCGACCTGGAAGGTGCCGACGAGGCGCTCCTCGTCGCTGAGCGCCCGCGCCACCTGTCGCCCCGACGACCAGCCCTCGACGCGGAGGTTCGCGATCTCGGCCCACGCGGCGAGCCGATCGAAGAAGCCCGCGCCGAGGGTCTCCGCCTGGAGCTGCTCGGCGCGCAGGCGGCGGGCCGCGCGATCGAGGAGCGCGCTGATCGCGAGATCCTGCGCGGGATCGCGGCTGTTGTGGCCGCGCCGATCGGGCGCGAGCATCGCCTTCGTGGTGATGCGGACGGCGTCCTCGCCGCGCCCGAGCGCGAGGAAGAGCTCGCTCAGCGCGCGCCGGCTCTCGTTGCGATCGGCGTCTTGGACGTGCGGCGGGCGGCGCATCCGGTAGGGGTTGGCCTCGCGCATCATCGCGAGCGCCTCCGCGAAGCGAGCCTCGCGCAGGTAGAGCTCGGTGAGCTCGACGTAGGGGTTGCCGTACCAGGAGATCCGCGCCTCGGTGGCTTGGAGGCCGACGTCCTCGGCCTGATCGAGGCGAAAGACGGAGCGCGCCGCCTCGGCGAAATTGGTGAAGTCGACCGCGCTCTGCGTGGCGGGGTTCGCGCCGTGCAGATCGAGCGCGTCGCGGCACGCCTGGTAGCTGCGCGTCTCGTCGCCGGCCTCGAACTCGATGGCGCAGCGCGCGTTCAGCGCGATCTCGCGCTGGAAGGGATCGCCCGAGTCCTCGCCCAGGGCGGCGGCGCGGCGCGCGTCGTCGAAGCGGCGGAGCTTCATCAGCGGCCAGGCGGTCTCCGCGAGGAATTTGGGCGAGTAGAGCTCGTTGTACTGGGCCGCGATGTCGAGCTGCGCGTCGTACTGCTCGAGGTCGGCGTGGGCGAAGAAGAGCTCGCGCAGGATCGCGGCGTGCCAGCGCCACGGCTGGCCGTCCGCGGGCGGCTCGGCGTAGCGCGCGCGAAAGAGGCGCCGCGCCTCGCGCAGGTGGAAGAGGGCGCGCGGGAAGTTGGCCTCGCCGTAGTGGTAGACGAGGCCGAGCACGTAGTGGGCCGCGAACGAGCGCGGATCCTGCGCGAGGATGGCCTCGGCGAGCTCGCGCGCGCGGATGTAGCGGCGCGTGACCTCCGCCTCGCAGCGGGCGCGGAGCTCGTCGGGCGTGCCCTCGAAGCCCGCCTCGGGCGTGCTCGCCACGATCGCGCAGGTGTCGAGGTCGGAGAGGCTGCCCAACGCCGCGAGCCCGCCAGCCTCCTCGTCGGGCGCCGGCTCGGGGGCGTCCTGGGCGCTCGCGGCGAGCGCGACGAGCAGCGCGAGCAGGCTCGAGCCGAGGCAGAGCAGGATCGTCCGACGCGCGCGCGAGCCCGAGCCGCGCGTGAGCCTCACGGCCCGACGCGGGCGCGTCGCGGGCGCGCCGGGCGTCCTCACCGGAGCACCTTGCGCGAGAGCTTCTCGACCTCGCGCGCCGTGTGCTCGCGGATCACGCCGAGGACGTCGTCGACGCCGGGCGCGACCTCGAGCCGGTGGCCGAAGACGTAGGGGGCGAGCGCCTCGAGATCCCGCGGGCTCACGTAGTCGCGGCCGGAGATGAGCGCGCGCGCCTGGAGCGCGGGGAGCAGGAGGACGAGCGAGCGGGTCGAGGCGCCCTGGAGCACGCGCTCGTCGGCGCGCAGGCGCCGCGCGAGATCGACGAGACTCTCCCGAAAGGCGGGGTCGAGGGCGACGCCTCGGCGCAGCGCCGCGCGCGCCTCGAGCACCTCGTCCCGCGTGACCCCGGGCAGCTCGTCCGCGTGCTCGAGGTGAGGCCTCGGGTAGGCCGCGAGGACCGCGAGCTCGGCGTCCCGCTCGATGTGCTTCATCGCGATCTTGAAGAGGAAGCGATCGAGCTGCGGCGTCGGGAGCGGGTACGTCCCCGCGAGATCGAGCGGGTTCTGCGTCGCGATCACGAAGAAGAGCGGATCGAGCGGGTAGGTCTCGTCGTCGATGGTGACCTGCTTCTCCGCCATCGCCTCGAGCATCGCGGCCTGGACCTTGGGCGAGGTGCGGTTGATCTCGTCGGCGAGGACGACGTGCGCGAAGATCGGCCCGCGCCGGAGGACGAAGCGCGAGGTCTCGAGCTGGATGACGTTCGTGCCCGTGATGTCGCTCGGCAGGAGATCGGGCGTGAACTGGATGCGGCGGAACGCGCGGATGTGGCTCGAGCCGCCCTGGCCCTCGCGGATCGAGGCGCCGAGCGCGCGCGCGAGCGTCGTCTTGCCGGAGCCCGGGTAGTCCTCGAGCAGGACGTGGCCGTCGGCGAAGAGCGCGACGAGCACGAGCTCGATCACGTCGTCACGGCCCTTCACGACGGCGCGCAGGCGCGCCTCGAGGCGGGCGGCGACCTCGCTCGCGCGCTCGAGATCGCCGCGCGCCGCGGGGGCGGGTGGATCGGCGTTTGGGGCGGTCGTCTGCGGCTCTTCTTGCATCGTTCACCTTCGTCGGGTTCAGCGCGTCCTCAGCCACGAGAACGGATCGATCACGGCGAGCCAGAGGCGCCACCGTGGCGCCACGCCCGCGCGCTCCCTCGCGAGGCTCGCGCGCGCCCTCCGCGTCTGGGCCACGAGGTCGCTCGGGAGCGCGCCGCCATAGCGGGCCGCCTCCGCGAGGCGTGAGAGCGTGGCGAGGCTCGGCAGGCGCGCTCGCTCGCGCTCGGCGAAGCGCTCGCGCGACTCGCCGTCCTCGCGCACGATCCCCAGCTCGGCGAGCCGATCGAGCGCCTCGCGCAGGCTCACGCGCGCGAGCGCGGGCGAGCGCACGAAGCGCGGGGCGAGCCGGCGGTAGAGCTTCGCGACGTAGAGGAGGGCGAGGAGGGCGAGCAGGACGAGCGCGGCGAGGCTCGTGAGCATACGGCGGAGATCGCGCGCGAGCTCCGTGAGCGGCGTCGGAGGCGAAGAGCCGTCGTCGGGGATGATCCGGTTGCCGCGGAGCAGCTCCGCGAGCACCTGCTGGAGCTCCTCGTCGGGCTCGCCAGGGGGGGCGTCGAGCGCGCGCTGGGGCGCGACGTCGACGATCACCCAGCCCACGCCCTCGAGGTAGACCTCCGGCCAGGCGTGCGAGCTCGAGCCGGACACGAGGATGGCCGAGCCGCCGCGTCGGCTGCTCTCGGGCACGAGGTAGCCCGTCGCGACGCGCGCGGGCAGGCCGAGCGCGCGGAGCAGGAAGACCGTCGCGTGCGCGAAGTGGACGCAGTAGCCCGTGAGGTCGCCGAAGAGGAAGTCGGCGGTCGGATCGGCCGCCTGCGCGTGCCGTGAGCGGAGCGAGTAGGTGCCGTGCTCGCTCAGCCAGCTCGTGACGGCGAGCGCGCGCACGTAGGGATCATCGCGGAGCTCGTCCGGGAGATCGTGGATCGTGCGCTCGGCGAGCTCGCGGTAGCGCGGATCGTCGGGCCCGCGCGTGTAGAGCTCGCGCACCTCGGGGCTCCAGCTCGGATCGAAGGGCGCGCGCCCGACGAGCGACCACTCGTCGGCGGTGAGCGACGCCGAGCGGACGCGGAAGACGCGGCGAAAGCGGGAGGCGTCGGGGTTCGTGGCGGGGAGGAAGAGGATCGGCGACTCGAGCCCGAAGGGCCGCGGATGATCGGCGAGGAGGCCGACCGTGGTCTCCACGGTCGTGCGAAAGCGCCCCGCCTCGGGGGCGCCCGGGATGGGGGTGGAGCGCGAGGGGAAGCCCGGCGCGACGTCCTCGTCGACGCCCGCCTGCTCGGCGCGCACGAGCCTTCGCCCGTTGAAGCGGCTGAACGCGCCCTGGCGGAAGTAGTACTGGCCCGAGGGCGGGGAGTAGTCGTCGTGGAGCAGGACGATCGCGACGGGGCTCCGCGCGCCCGATTGGTCGTACTCGTCTTGGAAGTCGGGCGCGCCGCTGCCGTCGCCTCGCTGGCCCGAGGAGCCGCCGCCTCCGCCGCCCTCCGAGGTGTCGTCGCGCAGGGCGAGCCCGTCGTTCGCGGGCGGGGGCGGCGGGAGCCCGGCGAGGTGCGTCGTCAAGAGGACGACGAAGAGGAGCGCGAAGACGAGCACGACGTGCGTCATCGAGCGGAGCAGGCTCCGCTCGGAGAGCAGCAGCATGCCGATGACGACGACCGCCATCGCGCCGATCACCAGGATCGCGACGCTCGGATCGCCGCCGCGCGTGAGGATGGGATCGGCGATCGCGTAGGGGCGATGGATCGCGCCGTTTCGGTGGGACGCGACGAGGCTCGCGAAGCCGAGCGCGACGACGACGACCTCGAGGATCGCGAGCGAGCGGTGCCGCATGGACGCGGCGCGCAGCGCGATCGACGCGCCCATCGCGAAGCCGAGGAGCGAGAGGAGATCGCCCAGGCGCAGCGCGAGGCTCGGGCCGAGCGCGCCGGCGACGATCGCGCTCGACACGAACGCGGCGCCGAGGAGGGACGTGAGCGCGAGCACGCCGAGCGCGACGGCGAGGATGACGTGGAGGCGGAGCGCGCTCCGCGCGAGCAGGGCGCCGATCGTCGCGCCGAGCGTCGCGCCGATCGTCGCGCCGAGGACGCCCTCCGGCACGGCGAGCGGGAACGCGACCACGGCGGCGGTGATGAGGTAGACGAGGGTGCGCAGGAGCGTGGCGAGCCAGGGCTCGGCGCGCGCGGTCCACGCTTCGCCTGCCTCTTCGGCGCGCTTGGACGCGCCGGCTCGCCCGGCCGGCTCGCTCATGCGGCCTCGCCCCGCGTGCGCGCGCGGTCGGACGCGCCCTCGAGCGCGCGACGGTGGACCTCGCCGAGCCTCTTGCCGCTCACCCGATCGAGCACGACGACCTCGGCTCGGAGCGCGGCGAAGGCGTTGGCGACCTCGTCCAGATCGCGCGCGAGGGCCGCGTCGGGCGCGCGCGTCGCGAGGAACCACCGCCACCAGCGCGGGCGCTCGGGCGTGCGGTCGACGCCGTCGATCCCGATCACGACCCGCGCGCGGCTCGCGCGGCTCGAGACGACGGCGAGCGCGCGCGCGAGCCATGGGCCGGGGGTGGGTGGCACGAAGAGGACGAGCGAGATCGGGCCCGTCCGCTCCGCGTGGTCGACGAAGCTCTGGAGCTGCGAGGCGCCGGCCGCTCTCGCCTCGATCGAGCGGACGATGCTCTCGATCGCCGCGGGGACCTCCGTCGACGCGCCGAGCGTGCCGTCGGCGCCGAAGGTCCACTCGTCGCCGAGGACGCCGCTCTCGATCGCCACGCGCGCCGCCGCCGCGCTCGCCTCGTCCCGAGCGCCCGCGACGAGGTAGGAGACGGTGCGCTTGCTCCGCGTGAGCGCGCGCTCGGGCATCCGCACCATCAGCCGCCTCGATCGCGCGAAGATCTTCCAGTGGATGAAGCGGGCGGGATCGCCCGGCTCGTAGCGCCGCAGATCGACGCGATCCCCCTCCGCGACGCCCATGGGGTGCGGGATGTCCTCGCCGCCCGCCATCGAGACGAGGAGCGGCATGCTGCCGAGCGCGCCCCGGTGCGGGAGCGTCACGAGCGAGGCCTCCTGGCGATGGTCGAACGCGATCCGCGCGAGGCCGAAGGCGTCCTCGACGACGATCCGACGCACGATCTCGCTCACTCGACCGCGCTCCGCGAGCGCCGCGTGCTCGAGCCACGAGAGCCGCCGCGGCGTGAGCGTGATCCGCGCGCGCGGCTGCTCCCAGGACCAGCGGACGCGCACGAGCGGGAGCAAGGCGAGGCGTGGGAGCGTGAAGCCGGTCGGGAGCGAGCGCTCGGTCTCGAGGCGGCGATCCTCGATGCGCTCGAGCCGCCGGAGCGCCCACGCGACGCGGAGCGCGCCGACGACGACGAAGAGGAGGGCCAAGGCGGCGAGCGCGATCGAGCCATAGCCCACCACGAGGATGACGAGGTCGAGCTCGAGGTACGCGAGCCACTTGACCCCGAGGGCGGCGCCGAGGGCGCCGAGGACGCCGAGCGGCGTCAGCGGGAAGAGGCCGACCGCGCGCCTCGCGACCGCGCGCGCGCGCGCCGACGCGCGGCGTCCGATCGCAGCGGAGGAGGAGGGGGTCTCGGGTCGCGTGGCCAACCGACGCGGAGCTTTCATCGTCGAGCGCTCAAAGGGAAGCGCTCCGGGGTGGACACCTCGCGGCGGCCGGACGTTCCGGCGTCCCCTCGCTCGGATAGGGGGAACGACCGCAGAACCCGTTGACACTTGGATCCCTCGACGGCTAACTTGCGACGCTCTTAGTTGGTTTTGTCGTGGTTTTCAGCGGTCTTCGCGGCATTCGCGGAGCCCGCTCGTGGTGATCGTCCCCTCGCCCGCGGCGAGGGGCTGGAGGCGTGAGACGAGATGTCCGACCCGAAGCCGAAGAAGGATCTGCGAGCCCGACTTGGAAAGACCATCTCGCCCACCACCCCGGGTGCTCCTCCGATCGCCGCCCCCGGCGCCGTCCCGGGCATCTCCGCACCCACCGCGCCGGCCGCGGCGAGCGATCCGGGCGTCCTCGCGCCGCCTCCCATCGCGGCGCCCCCCATCGCGCCGCCGCCGATCGCGGCGCCGGCGTCGATCTTCGGGAGCGACATCGCGCCGCCGCCGTTCGCGCAGCCCGCAGCCGCCGCGCCGAAGCGCCCGAGCATCCCCGCCGATCCGTTCGCCGCCGCGCAGGTTCCGTCGGGCCCGCAAGAGGTTCGCCTCGTCATCGACGAGAAGCCCGTCAACGACTCGGAGGTCGGGCGCGCGCAGCGCGGCAAACTCTTCGCGATCGCGGCGGTCTGTATCCTCGTCGGCACCGCGCTCGGCTGGGGAGGCGGCTCGATGAACGGTCGCCGCGGGCTCTACAACATCACGGTGCGCGACGGCCACGACATCTTCAACGTCGTGAACGCGGCCTCCCACACGGTCGAGGAGGCGCAGCAGAAGGTCAACGCCTGCGTCGAGGCGGCGGCCGGGCAGGGCGGACAGCCCTCGCGCGTCGACTACGCGTCGATCGAGGCGCTGCGCGGGCTCGAGAACCCGCTCTCGGCCGGGGCCTTCGCGCGTAAGAACTACAACGCGTTCCAGCCCGGGACGGTCGACGACCTCTTCTCCTACTACAACAACGTCCAGCAGCTCTGGACGCTCTTTCAGCACCTCGAGAATTCCACGCTCCCCGAGGCGCGGCGCGCCGAGCTCGATCGCACGGCGACGGCGACGGCCGACGCGGCCTCTCAGCAGTACGGCGCGGTGCTCGTGCGGCAGTCGGACGAGGACGGGGGGATGATCATGGGCCAGCTCGCCTTCCTCGAGGAGGCGCCCCCGGAGAACAACCAGCCGCGCGTCCTCGCTCGCGGCACGCGGGGGGGGCCTGGGCGCGCGATGGCGATCTTCGGGCCGGGGCTCGAGATCGGCACGAGCCCGAGCTACGTGCTCCTCATCGACGGCGCCGGGAGCCGAGGCGTGCTGGCCTCGCAGACGGGCGCGTTCGGCCAGTACGTCAACGACATCCGCGAGATCAAGACGCTCATGGATCAGACGATCGAGATCCAGGGCCGCTTGACCACCTCGCTGAGCGAGATCGCGCGGCTCACGGAGGTCTTCGCGCTCTGAGCGCGCGCGTCCGCTCGACGTGATCCGTCGGTCGCGGGCGCGCCGTCAGCGCTTCTGCTTGCGGCGCTCGAGCAGGCTCTCGGCCAGCGAGGTCGGCGCCGACGGAGGACGGGCGTCGGAGGTGGAGGGGCTCGGTGGCGCCTCGGCGGTCGCGGCGGGCGCCTCGTGCGAGGTCGCGCTCGAACGAGGCGGCTCGGTCGCCTCGAGCGCGCGGGCGAGCTCGGGGGCGATCGGGCGCTCCTCCCGCGCTCGCCGTGCACGCAGCGCCTCGAGCGTCGCGAGCGCCGGCGCAGGCTCCGCGCGTCGGGGGCGGGGGCGGCTCGCGCGGAGGAGCCAGGCCCGCACGCGCTCGGGCACGACGAGGCGTCGGAGCGCGACGGAGAGCAGGAGCAGCCACATCGAGGCGAGCAGGAGCTCGTGCGCGATCGGCCGGTGCGCCTCGATGGGCGCCGCTCGCTCACGAAAGACGTCGCCGAGGCTCGTTCGCACCCTCCCACCCGTCGCGCTCGCGATCTGCGCGAGGAGCGCGTGGTTCGTCCCCTCGCCGCGCAGCTCGTCCGCGCGGCCCCGGACGACGCCGACGGAGCCGACGATCGCGCCCGTGCCCTCGTCGCTCGCCTCGCGGATGGTCACGAGGTAAGCGCCCGGCGCGGCGCCATCGAAGCTCGCCTCGTAGCGGCCGGGGCCGGTCTGCTCGAGCGCGACCTGCTCGGAGAGGTCGCCGGGCAGGGTGATCGTCGCGAGGAGATCGAGGTGGTCGCGGAAGCGTCCGCGATCGTCCATCGCCTCGACGCGGATCGCCCCGCGGCCCCCGGAGATCGCGACGTCGAGCTCGGCGTCGCCCCGCTCGGGCGCCCGCGCGAGCGAGCGCGCGAGCTGCCCCATCAGCGCCGAGAAGCCGGGCCAGGCGAGCCACCGCCGCGCGAGCTCGCCCCCTGCGTCGGTCGTGAAGACGGCGCTGCGACCGACCCCGAACTGGAACGTCGCGAGCAGGGGGTCGTCACGCGGGGCGTCGCCTGGCTGAGGGTGCTGGCGTCGGACCCCGAGCAAGACGGTGGCGCGCTCTCTCGGCTCGACGAGCGCGTAGCCGTCGAGCGGGGGCGCGCTCGCGAAGTCGATGCCGGCGGTGACGTCGCTCGGTGCGCCGAGCGTGACGGCGCTCGCCTCCTCGACGAGCGCGCTTCGGCTCGCGGTGATCGTCTCCTCCGTGAACACGAGCGGGAGCTCGCGAAGGTCGTCGACCACGTAGAAGCGTCCGCCGCCCGTGCGCGCCAAGGCCGCGAGCGCCGGGCTGTCCGCGCCGTTGCCCATCGAGACGACGG
Source organism: Sandaracinaceae bacterium (assembly GCA_039809495.1). Classification (GTDB taxonomy): domain Bacteria; phylum Myxococcota_A; class Polyangia; order Polyangiales; family Sandaracinaceae; genus JAFLCL01. Next base: position 10,641 of record JBDHVC010000050.1, on the reverse strand, counting down.
ACGTCGTGATGCCGTCGTGCGCGGCGGCCGCGACGAGGCGCGGCGCCTGGTTCATCTCCTCGGAGTCGCTGCCGTCCGAGAAGAGCAAGAGGTGACGGAGCTGGGTCTGCTCGGCGCGGAGCGCCTGGTACGCGCTCTCGAGCGCGACGTCGACGTAGATGCCGCCTCCACCCGGTCGCGTTCGTCGGATGCGGGCGCCGAGCGCGCTCGGGTCCTCGACCGCGGTCATCGGCAGCGTCCAGCTCGCCTCCGTGTCGACGTGGAGCACGGCGATGCGATCCATCGCCGAGAGCAGGCTCGCGCTGCGCGCGGCGGCCTCGTTCGCGAGGTCGAGCTTGCTCACGCCGGGCGCGACCTCGGCCGTCATCGAGCCGCTCCGATCGATGGCGATCGCCATCGCGAGCGACGCGCGATCGCGGCGTCGCCGGAGGTCGAACGTCGCCGGCAGGGCCTCCTCGATGGGCGTGCGCGCGTAGCCACCGAGCCCGAACGCGTCGCGCGCGCCGAGCATGAGGAGCCCTCCGCCGAGATCGCGGACGTAGGCCCGCAGGGCGCTCATCTGGGCCGCCTCGAGCGCTCGAGCGTTCAGATCCGAGAGCACGACGAGGTCGTAGGAGGCGAGCTCGGCCAGCGTGAGCGGGAAGGCGGTGCCGTCGCCGAGCGTCACCTCCGGGCCCGCCGCCTCGACGGCCTGGACGAGCGTCCGGGCGGCCTCCGGGTGGCTCGCGAGCACGAGGACGCGTGAGCGGCCGGTGACGCGGACGAACGCGCCGCCGACGTTGTTCTCGAGGGACTGATCCGCGCTCGCGTCGAGCGGCTCGAGCTCCACGTCGTAGCGGTGGACGCCAGGCTCGCTCAGCTCATCCGTCAGCGCGAGGGTGTCGAGGCCGGCCTCGATCCGCGCGGTCGCCTCGGCGAACGCGCGGCCGTCGCGCCGGACCCGGACGCGGACCTCCGTCGGGCGCGTGCTCCGCGTCGCGATGCGGAGCTCGAAGGGCTCGCTCGGATCGACGCTCGGCGTCGTCGTCACGCGCTCCACCGCGAGCTCGTCCTGGGCCTCTCGCTCGATGGCGAGGGTGTCGATCGACACGCCGCGGCTCGCCGCGACGTGGGCCGCCTCGAGCGCGTCGCCCGCGGTCTCGAGTCCATCGGAGATCAAGACGATCCTCGGCGTCGCCGCGGCTGGGAGATCCGCCAACGCGCGTCGCAGCGCGTGATCGAGATCGGATCCGTCGCGCGCGATCGGCGTCGTGACGCCCCCGCCGAGCTCGGGGTGGGCCCGCGGGAGCACCTCGGTGCTCGCGTCCGCGCCGAAGACGACGAGGCCGGCGAGGTCCTCCTCGCGCATCGCGCGGGTCGCCTCGCGGATGAGGCCCAGGCTCTCCTCGTAGGCGCGCGGGCTCGCGCCTTCGACCGAACGGCTCCGATCGAGCACGAAGACGACGGCGACGCGATCGACGCGAGAGATGAGCTCGGGGCGCGCGATGGCGAGCGCGACAGAGAGCGTCGCGAGGAGCATCGTGGCCTGGATGAGCCGCCTCCGCGCGCCCGCGTGCGCGCGGGGCAGCGCGCGCAGTCGAGCCGCGACGAGGAGCACGATCGGGAGCCCGAGCGCGAGCCAGGTGGGCGCGGCGAAGCTCGGCATCAGCGCGCTCCTCGCGCGCTCACGTCGCGCCCCTTCGTGTCGCCCACAGCGCCTCGAGGGCGAGGACGAGGAGCAGCGCGAGCGCGACGTACACCCACGCCTCGCGCGTCGCCGCGGCCTGACCCGCGACGTCGGCGCCCTCGCCGCCCTGGGTGATGAAGCGCGCGCGGGCGCGCGGGTCGGACTCCTCCGCCGAGAGGAGGTTGCGGAGGCCGACGAGGCGTCGCGCGCCGACCCTCACCTCGAACGCGCCGCTGATCGCGGGGATCGTGACGAGCGAGACGCCGCTCCGCGCGCGCGTGCGTGACCGCCCACCGTCGGGCGCGCGGACGTCGATCTCGGTCCCCTCTGGCGCGACCACCCGGAGCGGCACGCCGAGCCGCGCGCTCGGGATGCCACCCTCCGCGCGGTGCGCTCGCGCGCGCTCGACGAGGTTACGAACGAGGATGACGAAGCTCGGCCGCTCGGGCAGGGTCGACCGATCCGGATCGAAGCCGAGGAGCGTCACCTCGCCGCTCGGGTGGGTGAGCGAGGCGGCGGCGACGCCGCGATCGGTCTCGACGAGCGCGCGCGCCTCGCCCCCTCGGATGGGGCGCATCGAGTCGAGGGCGACGTCGGAGAGCGAGACGAAGCGCAGGCGCGGATCGTCGCTCCGCCAGCTGACGATCCGCGCGCCCTCTTCGGAGGCCCCGAGGGCCACCCCGAAGACGCGATCGGTCGTCGGCGCGACCACGAGCGCGTCGCCTCGCGGCGGCGCGTCGGGGGCTCGACCCGTGTAGATGACGAGGCCGTCGAGCTCGAGGTCGGGGGCCTCCGCGGCGCGGGCGGCGATCGCCTCGAGGGTGGTGCGGTAGGGCTCGACGTCGCGATCGGCGAGCAGCGCGCGTCGGAGGGACGCGGGCGCGTCGCCGACGAGGAAGACCGGGAGGCGGCTCGCGGCGGGGCTCGGCGCGATCGCGACGTCGTCGAGGGCGAGGGCGTCCGCGGCTCCCGCGGGGTCGTCGCGTGAGAGCGTGACGCGGACGAAGCCCGGCCGGCCCTCGGCGTCGGGCGGCAGGTCCGCCAGCATCGTGACGCCGAGCGGCTCGCGGGGTTCGAGCTCGACGCGTCGCGAGGCGAGCACACCTCCCCCCTCGAGGCTGGCGACGATCCAGCGCGCGGCCGGGGCGTCGGCGAAGCGGACGACGCGCGCGAAGATCTCGGCTCGATCCGGGTGATCGTCCGAGGGGCGCGCGCGCACGTCGAGCGCCACGATGGCGTCGTTCGGCACCTCGGTCCCGACCCGGTGAACCTCGATCGGGACCTCTGCGCGGAGCGTGGTCGCCTCGTCGGTCCCGCCGTCGGTGAAGACGACGATGCGCGAGCCGCTCGGCGCGTCGCGCAGGCGCTCCTGCGCGAGCGCGACCGCCTGCTCGATCGACGCGCCGACGCCGCGCACCTCGAGCGCGGCGATCGCGCGCCGGATCTCCGCCGGATCGCGCGTCGGAGCGAGCGACACGGTGGGCTCGTCGGAGGCCTCGACGAGAGAGAGGGTCCCGCCGCTCGGCAGCGCCTCGGCGAGCGCGCGGATCGCGTCGCGTGCGTCGTCGATGCGCGTGGAGCGGCCGTCGCCCGAGCGGATCGCCATCGACGCCGAGGTGTCGACGACGACGACGACGCGCGCCCCATCGGGCAAGCGACCGACGCCCGACGGGCGCGCGAGCGCGAGCGCGGCGAGGATGAGCGCGCTCGCCTGGAGCAGGAGCGAGGCGTAGGGGATCAAGCGCTGAAACGGCCGCTCGGCGCGGAGATCGCGCACGGCGCGCTCCCAGAGGAGCGTGGAGCCGACGACGCGGAGCTGGTGCTTACGCCGGAGCACGTAGAGCGCGACGAGCGGGGCGAGCAGCGCGAGCCAGGCGAGCGACGCGGGGGAGAGCAGGCCCATCGGCTACCTCGCCTCACCTCGGAGGTAGCCGAGCACCGCCCCCTCGATGCCGAGCCGCGTCTCCGCCCGCGCGTAGAAGAGCCCGCGCTTCTTGGCGTGGCCCTCGAGCTCGGCGCAGAACGCGTCGAGCCGCGCGCGGTAGGCGCGGATCGCGCGCGCGTCGAGCGAGACCTCGACGCGATGGCCGCTCTCGCTGTCGACGAGCACGACGTCGGCGCCGGGCTCGGGGTCGAGCTCCTCGTGCGCGATGACGTGGAAGAGCACGGGCTCGAAGCCCCGCGCGAGCAGCCGATCGATCGGCCGCTCGAAGCCCTCGGGGTCGAGGAAGTCGCTGATCAAGGCGACGAGGCCCGGTCTCGGCCGCTGGGCGAGGAGGGCGTCGACGGCGCGCGAGAGGCTGGTGCTCGAGCCCGCGGTGATCGCGTCGAGGTGTCGGAGGACGGCGCCGATGCGACGTCGACCTCGCGTCGCGGGCGTGGCCATCGAGAGCGTCTCGTCGAACGCGAAGACGGCGACCCGCTCGCTGCCCGAGAGCCCGACGAAGGCGAGCGCGGCGGCGATCTGCTTCGCGATCTCGAGCTTCGTCGGCGCGCCGAACGCCAAGGAGGCGCTTCGATCGACGAGGAGGTAGAGCGAGAGGTCGTCCTCGGCGACGAAGAGGCGGAGCACCAGCTCCTCGAGCCGCGCGTAGGCGTTCCAGTCGATCCGGCGCACGTCGTCCCCCGCGTAGTACGGGCGATGCTCGGCGAATTCCGCGGAGGCGCCGCGGCGCGAGGAGCGCCGTGAGCCGCTCGAGCCACCGAGGAAGCGACGCCGCGCGACGAGGTGGAGCCGCGAGAGCCTGTGGAGGAAGGCGGGCTCGAGGAGCGAGCTCACGGGGTCGAGGCTCCCGCCGCCGGCTCGGGCGCGGGCGCGGCGGCCTCGCGACGTCGCCGAGCGGCTCCGAGCGCTCGAAGGGAGAGGCCCTCGACCAGCGTCCAGCAGGCGAGGGCGCCGAGGCCGTGGAGCACGATGGTGACGAGCGCGGGCGTGAGCAGGCCGGGCTCACCCGTCGGCGGAGAGGTCCGCTCGATCCCGAGCATCACCGGCCCGAAGGGCGAGACGCCGAGGAAGAAGGCCGCCAAGTCGCGCGCCGTGCTGACGTCGTGGCTGGCCACACCCAAGACGACGAGCGTCATGCTGATCATCGCGAACGCGAGGAGGGCGAGGCTCCGCGCCGCGATCGCGCTCCGGGTCACGAGGCGCGCGGCCATGGCGAAGGCCGTGTACGCGCTCGCCACGACCGCGCTCCCGAGCCCCGAGACGAGCACGCCGATGTCGTCGTCACCGAGGGGAGCGCTCGCTCGAGCGTGGTGGATGAGGAGCGTGACGAGGCTCGCTCCGAGCGTGGGGACCATCGCGGCCGCCATCGCGAAGCGCGTCGTCCCGGCGGCCCCTGGGCCGACGAGCGTCCAGAGCGCGCGCACGATCGGGCTCCTCGGGGGCGTGCGCGGGGGGAGGGGGGGCTCGTTCGCGAACGAGGCGCCCACGAGGACGGCGAAGCAGAGGCCGATGGCGTTCATGATCGCGCCGGCCCGCATCGTGTCCCCGGTCGTGTCCGCGATCCCCATCGGGATCGACATGACGCCCGTCGTGAGCGGCACGCAGACGAGCGCCCACACCTTGAGCGGCGTCGATCGATCCTCGCCCGGGTGCCGCACTCCGGCGACCGTCGAGGCGAGGAGGTACCAGGTCGCCGCGCCGATGAGGATGGCCGGCGCGATCGCGAGGGTCAGCCAGAGCGTCGGGTCGTCGATGCGCGCCGCGAGCGCGCTCGCTACCCAGAAGGGGCCATCGCTCGCGACGCCCCACAGCTCCTGGGCGGCGAAGCCGAGCGCGCTGAAGGAGAAGAAGAGCGTCGCGGAGGCGTGGAGCCAGAGGAACGACGAGAGGACGATCGCGATCCGGGTCGAGGAGAGCCGAGCGGAGAGCGCGAGCCCGAACGCGACGGCGACCGCCAGGATGCCCGCCGTCCAGAGGAACGCGAGCACCACCGCGATCGGTGAGACGCCGCCGAAGAGGAAGGCGATGCTGGCGACGGGCGCGACCGCGACGACGACGAGGAGGATCGAGGCGTACGCGGCGAGGAACTTCCCCCACGTGATCCGCCACGCGCTCATGTTCGTGAGGACGAGCGCCTCGTAGGTGCCGGCCTCGTGCTCGGATGTGAAGGCCGTCGAGGCGTAGGGCGCGGCGACGACGCAGAGCGTCCCCAGGAGCAGCGTGAAGAAGACCTGGAAGAGGGCGCTGCCGATCTCGGCGGGGGCGACCTCCGCGATCGCGAGGCTCGCTCCGCCGCCCTCCACCACCACGACGACGACGCCCGTGAGGAGGTAGAGGAAACGAATGAAGCGCGCCGTGCGGAACGTCGCGCGGAGCTCGCGCAGCAAGATCGGGTTGGGATCGCGGAGCCGCGCGACCACGGGCTCGAGCCAGCGGCGCGGCCCGCTCGCGGGCGGGAGCCTCGTCCGGTCGTCGCCGGGCGACGCGGCGAACGCGGGGGCCGCCTCGCCGCTCATTGGAGCTCCCCCTTCGTGACCTCGAGGAAGATCCGCTCGAGGTCGTTCCGGTCGGGCTCGAGCCGCGTGAGCCCGAGCCCCGCCTGGACGACGTACGCCGCGAGCGCCGCGAGCGCCTCGTCGCCCCCGCGCACGCGGACCACGAAGGCGCCGTCCGGATCGCTCGAGACCTGCTCGACGTCCGGGGCCCGGGCGAGGATCGTCTCGACGTCGCTCGGCGGCTCGAGGAGGCGGAGCCTCACGCTCCGCTCCGGGCGCAGCGCGCGCCCGATCGTCTCGATGTTGCCCGACGCGACGAGGCGACCGCGCTCGAGGATCGCGACCGACGTGCACATGTCCGAGAGCTCCGTGAGGATGTGGCTCGAGAGGAGGATCGTCTTGCCGAGGCGGCGCAGCTCCTCGATGAGATCGCGCATCTCGATCCGCGCGCGGGGATCGAGGCCGTTCGCCGGCTCGTCGAGGATGAGGACCTTCGGATCGTGCAGGAGCATGCGCGCGATCGCGAGGCGCTGCCGCATGCCCTTCGAGAGCGAATTGGCGAGCCGATCGCGCAAGGATCCGAGCCCCGTGAGCTCGACGACCGCGTCCATCGTCCGGCGCCGCGAGGATCGCGCGATCCCGTGCGCGGCGGCGAAGAACTCGAGGTACTCGTCGACCGTGACGTTGTCGTAGACGCCGGAGGCGTCGGGCATGAACCCGATGGCTCGGCGGACCTCCGCGGGCTCTTCGACGACGTCGAAGCCGTTCACCAGGACGCGCCCCGAGTCGGGCTCGAGGAGCGTGGCCATCATCCGGATGGTCGTCGTCTTCCCCGCCCCGTTCGGCCCGATGAAGCCGAAGATCTCGTTCTCCGGCACGACGATCGAGACGTCGTGGAGCACCTGGAGCGCTCCGAACGAGTGGCTGACGTGCTCCACGCGGATCACGGGGCCTCTCCAGGTGAGGGCGAGGGAGCCAGAGGATCGCTCTCCGCGGGCTCGGGGGAGAGGCCCGGAGGCAGCGTCGGTGGCGTGAAGGAAGGCGCGAGCGCAGGGGCGGCCACGGGGCTCTCGGTGGCGATCGGTGGTGGGAGCCGCGGGACGACGCGGAGGACGCGGCTGTCGCGCTCGCGCCGGAACGATGGGCGCGCCGTCGGCTCGGCGTCGGGGTCGAGCCGCGCGTAGAGGACCGGCACCCTCGCGGCGAGCGCGTCGGGATCGGCGATCCGCATCGCGGCGAGCACGGCGCTCGAGTCCGCGACGGAGAAGCCGAGGAGCGAACAGAAGGGATCGTCGGTGGAGCCGATCACGGGGCCGAGGGTGGGCGGGAGGACCGCGCTCGTCTCCGTGGGGACCTCGGCGCTCGCTCCAGGCGCGAGCTCCCCGATGACGTGGACGGGCCCGGAGGGGTCGACGACGAAGGCCGAGTGGAGCGTGAGGCGCGTCGCGTTCTGGACGCGCACGATGTAGGGCGCGCGCAGCTCGAGCGTGACGGCGCCCCCGAGGTCCGGGGTCGCGTCTTCGCGGACGACGACCGTCTCCCAGAGGCTCGCGCGGACGTGATCGATGACCGTCCGGTCCGCGCCGAGGAGGATCTCGGCGCGCCTCGGTCGGCCGGCCTCACCGTCGATCGAGGGCACCGTGTCCGGGGCGACCTCGAGCTCGAACGAGCTCGGACGCGTGAAGAAGAAGCCCGTGTACCGCCGCGCGCGCGCGATCGAGGAGCCCGACGCCAGATCGTCGATCTCGACGCGCCGATAGCGCATCAGGACGCCCTTGGCGGCGAAGCCGAGCGCGAAGACCAGGCCCGTCGTGAGGAGGGCGAGCGCGGGGGTCGTGATGAGCGCGAGGACTGGCGTGTTGCTCTTCTTGACGAGGAAGAAGTTCACGGGTCCGACGAGGACGACGTAGATGAGGAGGACGAAGGCCGAGAGAACGACGAAGGGCGCGTAGCCCTCGTTCGGGTCGAGGGCCTGCCGCGGCCCGGCGGCGTTGCTCACCCACGGGTAGGACGGCGAGGGCGAGACGGGGCCTGGTGGGAACAGCGGGCGGATGGGATCGAGGTTCGGCGCGGCTGAGCGCGCGATGGCCTCGAAGCGCGAGCGAACGGCCGCGTCGTTGACGACGCTCGGGTCCTGGAGATCTCCGTCGACGACGCGGACCCACCCGAAGCCGACCCGGCGAACGCAGCCCATCGGCTCACGCGCGGCGTCGTCGGGGCAGGCGAGCGCGAGCGTCTCGTCGCCGCGGATCTGTGCGAGCTCGGAGCGGGTCGCTCCGCGCGCGAGCCCGGGGAAGACGCGCGTGAGGAGAGGGTGGTGGAGATCCTGCTCCCGCGTCGGCATGAGGACGAGGTGGCCTCCGACCTCGATCCATCGCTCGAGCGCCTGGAGCGCGTCCGGCTCGACGCGCTCGAGCGTCGACACGCTCGAGACGACGAGGAGCGCGCTCGACCAGCCGGCGACCGTGCGGGGCAGGATGAGCTGGCCCGAGCGAGGCTCGGTGGTGGTGGTGCCGATGAGGACCTCCGCGGTCTCGCTGCCGCCGTAGGGCGTGTCGATGAGCCGGGTCATGCCGGTGAGGGGGCCGCGCAGCCGCGGAGGATCGTCGAGCAGGGCGAGCAGGCCCGTCGTGTTCGCGGAGTAGCCGAGGGCGACCGACCCGGAGCGGAGCTCGCGCCCGCCGACGCGGTAGCTCAAGAGGGCGGACTGGAACGGCTCGTCGGAGCCGGGCAGCGTCACCGTGGTGAAGCGCGTCTCGTTCGCTGGGAGATCGAGCGCGATGATCTGTCGAGGCGAGTCCTCGGCGCCGTAACCGCTCGTCCTGACCTCGAGCACGCCGTGCAGATCCGCCGTGGAGGTGTTCTGCGCTCGGACGATGAGGGTCGGCGCCCCGAGGCTCATCGAGGCAGAACCGAAGACGCCGTCGGCCGAGAGCTGGACCTCCGCGGGCTCGTCGGCGAGCGCGGCCGAGGCGTGGGTGAGCGCGAGGACGGCGACGAACCCGCACCGCGCCCATGCGGTGACGAGCTTCATCGCACGATCCCCTCGAGGGTCGGTGGAAGCTCTGGGAGCTCGTCGAGCAGTCGACGCACGATCATGTCTGGCGAGACGCCGTCGGCCTCCGCCTCGAAGCGCAGGACGAGCCGATGGCGGAGCGCGGGCGCGGCGACGCGCGTCACGTCCGCGAACGAGACGTGCGCGCGAGCCTCGAAGAGGGCGCGCACCTTCGCGGCGAGGAGGATCGACTGGCCCCCGCGGACACCGGCGCCGTAGCGCAGATACTGCTTCGCGACGGGGGCCGCGCCCTCGAGGCTCGGATCGCTCCCTCGGACGAGGCGCGCCACGTAGCGCGTGAGCGCGTCCGACACGTACACCTCGCGGACGAGGTGACGCATCTGGAGGAGCTGCTCGCGCTCGAGGACGCGAGGGACGCTCGGGAGGGCGTTCGTCGTCGTCTGATCGAGGATCCCGACGAGCGTGTCCTCGTCGGGGGCGGGGACGAGGATCTTGAAGAGGAAGCGATCGAGCTGGGCCTCGGGGAGCGGGTAGGTCCCCTCCATCTCGATCGGGTTCTCCGTCGCGAGCACGAAGAAGGGGTCGTCGAGCGTGTGGCGCGCTCCCGCGATCGTGACGCTCCGCTCGGCCATCGCCTCGAGCAGCGCGCTCTGCGTCTTCGGCGTCGCTCGGTTGATCTCGTCGGCGAGGACGAGCTGGCCGAAGATCGGGCCCTTGCTCAGCTCGAAGCGCTTGCGCCCCCGCTCGTCCTCGACGACGACGTTCGTCCCGACGATGTCGCCGGGCATCAGATCCGGTGTGAACTGGATGCGCGAGAAGGAGAGGTGCATCGCCTCGGCCAGGGTGCGAACGAGCAGGGTCTTGCCGAGCCCAGGTGCGCCCTCGAGCAGGGCGTGGCCGCCCGCGAAGAGCGCGACGAGGACCTCCTCGACGACCTCGTGTTGACCGACGACGACGCGCCCGACCGCCTCTCGCAGCGCTCGGACGGCTCGCCCGAATTCGTCGAGGCGAGCTTCGGAATCGGAAGTCGAGCTCATGGGTTGACGTTCCTCTCTTCCGTCTCTCCCGCGCCTCCGAAGTACGCGCGGACTTGATCGCGGTAGGCGTCGGGGATCCGCGTCCGCTCGATCGCCCCTTGGGTCGAGCGCGCGGCCTCGCCCACGCTCTCTGCGCTCGTCGTCTCGCCCGTGGCCGGGTCGACCCACTCGAGGCTGCGTCGCGACGGCGAGCCCGGGAGGATCCGGGGCCTCACGCGCGCGAGCGTGCCCTGCCCATCGAGCGTGCGGCTCTCTCCGTCGACGAGCTCGTGTCCTCCACCCGGACCGGTGCCGCCAGCGCCTGGCGCGCCCTGTCCCTGTCCTTGTCCCTGTCCTTGTCCCTGTCCTTGTCCCTGTCCTTGTCCCTGTCCTTGTCCCTGTCCTTGTCCCTGTCCCTGTCCCTGTCCCTGTCCCTGTCCTTGTCCCTGTCCTTGTCCCTGTCCTTGTCCCTGTCCTTGTCCCTGTCCTTGTCCCTGTCCTTG
>JBDHVC010000049.1:0-36762 GCA_039809495.1 Sandaracinaceae bacterium | reverse complement strand
GCTCGCTTCGATCGGGATGATCTCCTTTCGGCCGGACTTGCACCGGCAAGGTCGCGCCCATGCTGGGCGCACAAACGCGAAGGCCCACGCTCGAGCGAGCGCGGGCCTCTTCGTCGACGCGCGATCGCGCGGAGGCTCAGTCGCCACCGGCCTGGTTCACCGCGAACGAGATGTTCGCGTAGCCCGCCTGCGCCGCCGAGAACATCACCTTCTTGATCACGCGGAAGTCGATCGAGCGATCGGCCTGCACGATGATCGTCGCGGCGAAGGGCTCGCGCGGGTGCAGGATGCTCCAGTTGCGCCGGAGCGTCTCGAGATCCTGGACGAGCTGCTCGATGCGCTCGACGCCCGGCGTCGCCGCGAGCGTCTGCGTGTCCGCCATGCGGCGGCCATCGAGGGTGATCACGCGGGAGTCGATCTGGACGATCGGCGCGAGCTCGAGCTCGACCGCGTTGACGGCGCTCGGCATCGTGAGGCCGGCGCGCTGCGCGATGAGCTCGCCGGAGGCGCTGAACGACGAGAGGAGGAAGACGACGAGCGTGATGAGGAAGTCGATGAAGGGGACGAGCGGGATGTTGGCGTCGAGCGCCTTGCGCCCCCCGCCGGCCACCTTCGAGCGGACGAACTTCAGCGGCACGTGGTGCAGGAGGACCCGGTCAGGCTTGCGAATCGGCATCTGGTGATTCCTCGGGAAAGTGCGGTCGCGTTCGCGGGATCAGAGCGCCGCGCCGTCGCTCAGCGAGACGTCGCTGTAGCCGACGCCCATCGCGCGATCCATCGCGGCGATGACCTGCTCGTACTCGACGCCGTCTTCGGGGGCGACGATGATGTCGTGGCGGTTCGGCTCGGCCGAGCGGCGCTCGCGCAGCCGCGTGTCGAGGCCCTCCATGTCGTACTCGGAGCCGTTCTTCGGGATCTCGATCCGCTCGCCGGCGCTCGACGCGATCGTGTAGCCGGCGGAGGTGACCTGGAGATAGAGCCGGATCTGCGGCTCCTGCTGCTCGGTCGGGTTCGTGACCGGACCGGGGGTCTGCTGGTTCGTGTTCAGGCGCGCGAGGCGGTTCCACACCGCGGTCACGAGCAGGAACATGACGCAGCAGAGGAGCAGATCGATGAACGGGACGAGCGGGATCTCCGAGTCCACGCTCTTCTTTCCACCGTGCCCACCACCGACGCTGATGCCACCCATGGAAACCTCTCAGAAGGGCCCGACCGGCCAGACGATTCGAGCGAGGAGCGAGGTGGGCTCGAGCGAGCCCACCTCGAGCGAGATCACGCCTGGGGCACGCCCTGCAGGTTGATCTTCGAGCGGTTGTTGACGACGAGGTTCATCACCTGGACGGTCGCCCCGTTGATGTCGTCGAGCAGCCCCTGCGTCTTGCCGTTGAGGAGCGCGAAGCCGATGAGCGCGATGATGGCGGCGAGCAGGCCGAACGCCGTGCAGTTCATGGCCTCCGCGATGCCTTGCGCGAGCATGGTCGCGCGGCTCGCGGCGTCGGCGTTCGCGACGGCGCCGAACGCGGCGATGAGGCCCGTGACGGTGCCGAGCAGGCCCGAGAGCATCGCGAGGTTCGCGAGGAGGGCGAGGAAGGGCGTGCGGTGCTCGATCTTCGGCAGCTCGCGGAGCGCGGCCTCGTCCATCGCCGCCTGGACCTCGGCGTCCGGCCGGTTCACGCGCATGAGGCCCGCCTTGACGATGCGCGCGAGCGGCGCGTTCGCCGCGGAGCAGAGCTTGATGGCGCGACCGATGTCGCCTTGGAGGATGCACTTCTGCATCGTCGCGAGGAAGACGTCGCGGTTGATCGAGCTGCGATACAGGAAGATCGCGCGCTCGATGATGATGCCGATGGCGAGGATCTGCCAGAAGAGGATGGGGTACATGCCCCAGCCGCCCTCCTCGAAGTGGTGCGCCAGCGTTGCCATTCCTCTCTACTCCTCTCCTCGCGAGCGCAGCACGCGCTCGGTTCGTCATGCGGGCAGGACGAGCGCGCTCGACGCTCGATCCAGAGGCGCTCCGTTCACTCGTGGGGCGCCGGGTCAGGGATCAGGAAAACGGACTCGAGGCAGAGCCTCGCGAACGGCTGGCGATGATATAGGGGTCGCTTTCCATGTCAACAGTGATCGCTCGCGAAGGGATCATCCTTGCTCATCAGGCCTGGCGCCGGGCGCCTCGCCGCCGTCGGCGCGAGGCCCAGCGGGCGGAGGTGAGCGGGCGCTCGCTCGGTGGGACGCTGTGCGGGAGGACGTGCGCATGGGGGTTGGAGCGCGCTCGGCCCGCTCGGGTTCCCGAGCGCGGAGACGATCGACGTCGGGCGACGTCCATCGTTGACAGGCTTCGGGGGAGTCGAGTAGCGTCCCGTCCGCCTTGGAGTTCGCCGGAGGGTGGCTCCCGGCCCGTTCGAGCAGCAGGTCGCTGTCCGCTTCGGGTCGCGCTTCACTCGGAGACGTGACGGAGCAGCTTGGACCGGGATTTTCGCTACACTCGGCAGGCCGCGCGGACGACGTCGAAGAGCGGGCGCGAGCGTTCGATTGGACCCAGCGGATCGCACCGCGAGCCGCGAAGATCGGGAGCCGCGTAGATGGAGCAGATCTGGCATGCCCTCTGGGATGGAGCGCCCTTCTCGTTCGTCAACATCGCCGTGTTGGCGTTCGTCGTCGCGATCATCATCGAGCGGTTCTTCTTCTTGCTCACGAAATACCGCGTGAACTCGCACGAGTTCATGGTGCAGATCCGCAAGCTCGTGCAGGCGAACAACATCGACCGCGCGATCAAGCTCTGTGAGGCCGCGCCGCTGCCGCTCCTGCAGATGGTGAAGTCGGGCCTCATGCAGTCGCAGAAGGGCGACGACGCGGTGATCGCCGCGATGGAAGAGAAGTGGTCGGAGCTCCAGCCGCAGCTCGAGAACCGGACGCCGTGGCTCTGGACGCTCGCGAACATCGCGACGCTCATCGGCCTGCTCGGCACGATCTCCGGTCTGATCAAGGCCTTCGGCGCCGTCGCTCACGCCGAGGCGTCGCAGCGCGCGCAGATCCTCTCGGGCGGTATCTCCGAGGCCATGTGGAACACGGCGCTCGGCCTCGGCATCGCCGTCCTCTGCATGATCTTCCACCTGATCCTCCACTCGATGACGAAGCGGATCAAGCACGACATGGAGCTCTCGACGATGAGGCTCGAGAACCTCCTCGTGAACAAGGGGCGGTGAAGCTCACGACGATCGGGCCTGGTCCGATCGCCATCCCTCCAAGGATCGAGACTCGAGAGCACGATGCCGGGCACGCTATCACCCCGTCAGAAGGCCTACGTTCGCAAGAAGACGAAGGTCCACGATCCCGATCCGTCGGAGGTCGCGGGTGAGCTCAACATCGTCCCGTTCCTCGACATCGTCGTGAACATCATCATGTTCCTGCTCACGCTCACGGCGTACATCGTCGCCACGGCGGAGCTCGACGCGCGCCTGCCGACGCTCGGGCGGGGCGGGCGCGGCGGCGTGCAGCAGGCGCCCTCGCTCAACCTCTCCGTGACGATCGCCGAGGTCGGGATCATCGTCGCGGGCTCGGGCGGCAAGCTCGCGCCGGGGTGCACGCAGATGCAGCAGGGGCGCGTCATCACGGTCAGCAACCTGCCGAACCCGCAGGCGGACGCGGACGGCGATGGGATGCCCGACGTCTACGACTGGCGCGGGCTCACCCGCTGCCTCGTGACGGTGAAGGGCCAGTTCCCCGACGAGGATCAGGTCATCCTGTCGGCCGATCCGAACGTCGAGTACCGACACCTCATCGCCGCCATGGACGCGATCCGCGCCGATGGAGAGCTCCCGCTCTTCCCGAACGTGCTGCTCTCTGCGGGGGTTCGATGACCGAGCCGAAGCAGGCCACCGCGGCCCAGGTCTCGTCGCTCATCCGGCGCAAGCTCCGCAAGCGAGAGGAGCACGCGGAGGAGGGGATCAACATCTATCCGATGATGGACATGATGACGATCCTCCTCGTCTTCCTGATCATGCAGTTCGCCCAAGACACGGCGAACGTGATGCAGACCGACGATCTCCAGCTTCCTTACTCGATCTCGCGCCAGGAGCTCACGGAGGCGCTCTCCGTCCAGATCACGCGCGCCGACATCCTCGTCGACAACAACCGCGTGATGGGGCTCCGCAACGGGATCGTCGATCCGAGCCAGAAGCAGGGCGGCGCGAACGGCTTCTTGATCACGCCGCTCCACGCGATGATGATCCAGCAGCGCGATCGCTTGAAGCTCATCGCTTCTCGCAACCCCAACCGCCCGTTCCGCGGGGCCGTGCAGATCATCGCCGACAAGCGCACGCCGTTCCGGACCTTGTCCGAGGTCATCTACACGCTGGGTCAGGCGGAGTTCACGGAGCTGCACTTCGTCGTGCTGCAAGGGGGCCACGCGGCGGGGGCCTCGGCGACGCCGACGCCCGCGTCGCAGTGAAGACGGCTCTCCTTGTGGCTTGAAGGGCGACGGCTCGGTCGATACCATCGTGGCCCTCGTCGGCGCGCCTCCCGAGGGCGCGCCACCCCACCCGAGGTTTCATGCGCCTCTTTCGGACGTTCCCCATCGAGCCATCGACGCCGCGATCGATCGCGGCTCGCTTCGCGGCGCTGCTGCTCTTCGCGGCGGTCGCGTCCGCCTGCGCGGTGACGGACGCGGACATCGAGGCGTGGCAGACGACGATGCGCGGCCCCGGGAAGATCGTCGCCGTCCTCTCGGCCGACAAGTACGCGGACGCGCTGCGGATCCGGGCGGGTCTCGCGCTCGTCGAGATGGAGCGGCCCGACGTCGATGGGATCAGCGAGCTCCAAGGAGCCCTCCGAAACCTGCCCGACGAGACGAGGACGCGGCTCGTCGACGGCATGGCGCCGGGCTTCATCGACCTGATGCAGGGGCGGGGCGCCGCCGCCGGGGCCGCGGCGCCGAGCGTCGCGGGGGCGGAGGCCGCTCCTCCGGCGATCCAGGTGCGGGCGAAGGACGCCGCGTTCGTCGTCCTTCAGTACGCGGGCGCGGAGCAGCGCGCGGTGCTCACGGACGCGATCATCGGCTGGTTCATCGAGGACTTCAACGGCCGCAGCCTCGCGGGCAATTTCTCGGCGGAGCAGGTGATCCGGCACATCGGGACGCCCGCCGCGAACCACCTCGTCGAGGCGATGAACGCGCACCTGCCGCAGCAGGCGCTGACGAAGATCTGCGAGCTCATCTCGCAGCTCGGCGACGACGCCACGAAGGCGCGCGCCGGCGCGCGGATCGTCGAGATCGAGACCGAGATGGAGGGCCCCGACTTCGGCGCGTGGCTCGGCGATCGGCTCCGCCAGCAGGCCCAGGCGAGCGATCCGCCGCGCACGCTCACGGACGAGCAGCTCGCGCGCGGCGTCGCCTACAACCGAGAGCAGTTCATCGTCACGGGCGCGCTCCCGGCCATGCATCACCTCGCGGACCAGCCCGTCGTCGCGGCGCGCCTGCTCGCCATCGCCCAGCAGCCGAGCTCCGCCGAGGACATGGAGACGCGCCGGGTGACGGCCCTCCAGGCGCTCGAGGGGCACGTGCTCCCCACGCAGACCACCGCCCTGCTCGCGCTCGGGCTCGACGCCACGCAGCCGGCTCGGGTCCGCGACTACGCCTTCGATCGCATCGCGGACACGCGCGATCGCGGCGTGATCCCGCAGCTCTGGCCGGTCGCGACCCAGTCGTCGGCGAGCGCGCCGGACGCGTGGCGATCGCGCTGGAGGGTCGGCACCCTGCTCCTCTCGCTCGGGGGCCCCGAGATCGCGGCGGAGTGGCTGACGCGGCTCCCTCGAGGGGCCGGCGAGGCGTACGCCCGCGAGGAGCTGCACGGCTACGCGGAGCGCTTGGCGCAGATGCGCCCCGCGCCCGCCGAGCTCATGCGCGCGCGCCTGAGCTCGCCGCTCTGGTTCGAGCAGGCGCTCGCCCTCTACTACTTCGAGCGGGTCGGGGTCGAGGCCGATCTCGCGGCGATCCAGCCGCTCACGTCGTCGACGGTGGCGACCGTCGGAGCGAATTGGAGCGAGCACAGGACCATCGGCGCGATCGCGACGAGCACCGTCGCGTCGATCCGCGAGCGGATGAGCGCCCCGAGCGCTCCGGCTGCGTCCGACGCCCCGGCCGCCCCCACCCAGGCGCCGTGAGCGAACGAGTGGGGCTCGAGCGCGCGGTGCGAGAGAATCCCTTGAGAGTCGAGGTGGTATGAGCGACCAGAACAAGAAGACCTTGAGGCAGTTCCAGTGCCGGGACTACCTCTGGGAGATCTTCGAGCAGATGAGCGGCGAGCTCGAGTGCTCGGTCGATTACCTCGTCAACGAGGCGATGCGCCAGTACGCGCGCTCGCGCAATTACGGGAACCGCGCCGACATCTCGTCCTCCGGCACCCCAGGCGCGAGCGTCGGCGTGCCGACGCCATCGAACATCGCGTCGGCCCCTCCTCCGCCGCGTCCGCGCGCGAGCGCCGCGCCTTCGGCGCCGGGCTATCCGGCGCCACCCGCGCGCCCGGGCTCGGGGCAGGGCTATCCGGCGCCGCCCGGCTACGCCCCGTCGCAGCCGGCACCAGCCTATCCTCCCCAGCCGGCGGCGTCGCCAGCGTCGTACGGCCAACCGCCCGCGTACGGCCAGCCTTCGGGTGGCTATGGCGGCGCGGGCTACGGCCAGCCCGGGAGCGGATATGGCCAGCCCGCGCCCGGCTACGGCGCCCAGCAGCCCGGCTACGGCCAGGCCCCCCCCTCGAGGGCGGGCTATGGCGGCTACGCTCCGGCGCCCTCGACGCCCGGCTATCCCGCCCCGCCGCCGATGCAGCAGCCTCCGGGTCGCGTCGCCCCGCCGGCCAGCCGCTCCTCCTACCCGCCGCTCCCGGCGCCGCCCGGGCCAGCCCCCGCGGCCGCGCCGCCTCCGCTCCCCGGCGGCGCGCGCCCATCGAGCGTGCCCTCGCCGACGCTCTACGTGATCTTCAACGGCCAGCGCTATCCGGTGACGAAGGAGGAATTCATCATCGGGCGCGGCGCGAAGACGGCCGATCTCCCCATCAAGGACGGGAACATCTCGCGTCGGCACGCGGCCATCGTCTACCAGAACGGTAACTACTACATGAAGGACCTCGGCTCGACGAACGGGGTCGAGTATCAGGGCCGTCGCGTCGACGGGCGCAGGATCGAGGAGGGCGACGTGTACCAGCTCTGTGACTACGAGCTTCGGTTCACCTACCGCTGAGCGCGGTCGATCCTCGGGAGGGGCGAGCAGCTCGATGCGCGGAGGTCGACCCTACGAGCCACGTCGCTCGCGCCTCGCGCTCCGGCCCGTGGCGCGCGAGCGGCGCGCGCGCGTGTCCACCCGGCGCGCCGAGCCGAGGGGCCGATGAGCGCTCCCTCCACGCGCCCCCCGCGCCCCTCGCGCTCGCCTCGCGCCTCGTCGCTCGGCCTCGTGTCGGTGGACGAGCCCAAGGCGACGACGCTGAAGAACGAGTACGGGATGCGCCGCTGGCTCTTGCCGGTGGTGATCGTCGTCGGGATCTCCCTCTCGGCCTTCGCCCTCTTCTACCTGATCGACGTGTTCTTCACCGGAGGGCCACGCGCGCTCGAGGCGCACGGCTACGCGAGCCCGCTCCACCGCTATCTCGACTTCGATCCCGAGTCCGTCACGGACTCCGTCAGCTCGCTCGCCGCGATGAGCGCGGCCGTCTTCGGCATCGTCGTCACGGTCGTGTCGATCATCGTGCAGCTCTCGGCCGATCGGTACACGGGCGTCGCCCGCATGTTCCTCCGCGATCGCATCAACCTCATGGTGATGGGCTACTACCTCGTCATCTGCGTCTGGGGGGTGTGGACGAGCTTCACGCTGCAGTCGACGTTCGTCCCCCACGCGGCGATCTTCGCGTCGATCCTCGCGACGACCGTGGGGCTCGTCCTCATGGCCCCCTACTTCGGGTACGTGTTCTGGTTCCTCGAGCCGATGAACATCATCGCGCGCATCCGCAACGGCGCGATCGCGGACGCGCGGAGGGGTGTCCGCGCCGCGCGAGGCCGCTTCGACGAGCTCCAGGCCGCGACGCTCACCGCGATGGAGGAGCTCACCGACATCACGTCGAATTCGATCAGCGGCAAGGACAAGATCATCGCCTCGGGCGCGGTCGACGCGCTCAAGGACTTCTGCCTCGCCTACGTCGCGATCAAGCCGTCCGTCACGCTCGACGCGGCCGATCAGCACTTCTGGCTCCGCATCGGCCCCTCGCTCCGGCGCAACCCCGACTTCGTCGCGATGGATCCGGAGTCGCTCGCCGACCTCCAGGCGCGCGGGACGTGGGTCGAGTGGAAGGTGATGCGCCAGTACCTCGGCATCTACAACGAGGCGCTCGCGTCGATGGGGGACATCAACTACCTCGTCGCCATCGACACCCGCTACATCGGTGAGGCCGCGAGCAAGCGCCACGACGTCGAGCTGATCCGGCTCACCTACCGCTTCATGAATTCGTTCCTGCGCACGACGCTGAACGCGCGCGACGTGCGGACGGCGTACAACGTCATGAACCAGTATCGGCTCCTGGTGGAGGCCCTGCTCGCCGATGGCCACGGCGCGCTCGCGCTCGAGGGCGTCCGTCACATGACCTACTACGGTCACGTCAGCTTCGACATGAAGCTCGTCTTCGTCACCGAGACGGTCGCCTACGACGTCGGCGCGCTCTGCCAGCTCGCTCACCAGCGCGAGAACGCCGAGGAGGAGGCGATGCTCGAGCACTTCCTCAACCTCGATCGACCGCTCCGATCGATGGCGCAGGAGTCGGCGCTGCTCGGCGTGCGCAAGGCGCAGGTGAAGCTCGCGGCCTACTACCTCTCGCAGGGCGAGGACGCGAAGGCGCGGCGGATCGCGGAGGACATGGCGGCCGAGCCGAAGGCGCGCCTCGAGCAGGTGCGGCACGCCCTCGAGACGGTGACGAGCAAGGACTTCTGGGAGATCATCGATCGCGGTCGGAACTTCGAGTACATGCCGCCCGAGGAGCGCACGAGGCTCGGCCAGTTCTTCGGCTGGCTCGGCTTCGAGGGCCCGCGCGAGGGGGCGTGACGACGCCGCGCGGAAACGATGGTTGTCGACCCGTCGAGGCTTCGGCTAGGCTCCGAGCGGCCGGGGATCGACCCGGGCTCGGAAGGACGAAACGATGAGTGATTCGCTCGCCAAGTACCTCGACACGTTCGCCGGCTGGCTGCGCTCCCTCGGCGAGGACGCGGAGCACCTCGGGGCCGTGCTCGAATCCTCGGGCGTCGGGCAGCCCGCGCGCGAGTCGCTCGCTGGCGGCTTGAACTACCTCTTCAAGTCCCTCGATCTCATCCCCGACGGCATCGACGACATCGGCTACCTCGACGACGCGTTCGTGCTGCGGGTCGCGGCCGACCTCGCGATCGCGAGCGAGGGCGAGCCCACGAGCGCGCTCGCCGCCGTCTCGAAGCTCGCCGCCGACTGCGAGCTCCTGCGCGAGTTCCTCGAGGGCGACTACGTGCGGCTCGAGACGTACGTGAAGGGCCTGCGCAAGGGCGCGGCGCGCGGCCGTGCGGTGAGCGACGTGATCGGAGACGCGGCGATCCGCGCCGAGTTCCTCTCGGACGTGCGCGGCTTCGCGAAGAGCTACGAGGTGCCCGGCTTCTCGCGCGACGAGAAGAACCTCATCAAGCTCAAGGCCTTCTTCAACGCGAAGCTGCCGAAGTAGTCGGCGCAGCGGCTCGCGTCGCCGCTCGGGCCGATCCTCGCAACCGCCGGTTGCGCCCCCTGGGCTCGCGGGTCGAGCGATCGCGGGCCATGGTGAGGTGCGTGCGGCCGCGGCCTCGCGTGATGAATCGAGGCGCTCGAGGCGCCGTCGAAGGGCCTCTCTTCGAGGCTCGAGACGCGCTCCTCGCGCGCTCGGTCGGCTCGGAGCGGATCCCCTCGAGGAGGAGAGCGATGATGGATCGAGCAGCGCGTTCGGTTCGACGGTTCGTGGCGCCCCTCTTCGGGCTCACGCTGGGCTGGCTCACGGTGGGCTGGCTCGCGGTGGGCGGCCTCGGCGTGGGCGTCGCGAGCGCGCAGGCGCGGACCTTCACGGTCGCCTCGAGCGGCAACCGGATCCAGTTCGTCTCCGACGCGCCGCTCGAGCGGATCACCGGCGTGACCTCGAGCGTGTCGGGGAGCTTCAGCGTCGACCCCGCCGATCTGAGCACGCTGCGCGGAACGATCCGCGTGCCCGTCGCCTCGCTGCGGACGGGGATCGAGCTGCGCGACGAGCACCTGAGGGGCGAGGGCTGGCTCGACGCGACGCGCTTCCCCGACGCGACGCTGGAGCTCGTGGGCGTGGAGGGCGCGAGCGCGCTCCGCCCGAACGAGGTGGCGCGCGTCACGCTCCGTGGGCGCTTCACGATCCACGGGGTGAGCCGCGAGATCACGGCGTCCGCGCAGGTCCGGTGGCTCCCCGCGAGCGACGAGCTCCGAGCCCAGGGGATCACGGGCGACTTCGTGCGAGCGCAGGTGAGCTTCGACGTCAGCCTGCCGGAATTCGGGATCTCGGTGAACCCCCTCGTCCGGCTCAAGGTGTCCGACACGATCCGCGTGAACGTCACCTTGCGAGCGGCGACGAGCTGAGCGATGCGCGCGCGCTCGCGCCGAGCCCCCGATCCGCGCGATCCCGGCGCGGCGCGCCTCCCGCGCGAGATCGAGCGCAAGTACCTGCTCGTCGGCGTCCCGCCCTTCGTCCGCGGCAGGCCCTGTCTGCGCCTCGAGCAGGGCTATCTGCCGGGTGAGGCGATCCTCGAGCGCGTGCGGCGCGAGCGGAGCGCGGCGGGGACGCGGTACGTGCGCACGGTGAAGCTCGGTCGCGGCGTCGAGCGGATCGAGGTCGAGGAGGCGATCTCTCGCGCGCTCTTCGAGAGGCTCTGGGCGCTCACCGAGGGTCGCCGCGTCGTCAAGCGCCGCTACGTCGTCCCCGAGGGCCGGCGGGTCTTCGAGGTCGACGTCTTCGTCGATCGAGCGCTGGTGCTCGCCGAGGTCGAGCTCTCGCGCGCCTCGGAGCGCCCGCGGCTGCCGCCTTGGCTCGCGCCGTGGGTCGAGCGCGAGGTCACCCTCGAGCCGGCGTACGTCAACGTGAACCTCGCGCGCTGACAGCGCGAGAGCCCCGCCGCCTCGGCGCGGCTATGCTCGGCTCCCTTGCCCCCCGAGCCCGCAGCGAGCGCTTCGACACGTCACGACCCGCGGCGCGCCCGCGTCCGCGCGCTCGGCGTGATCGTCCTGCTCCTCGCGCTCTTCGGGCTCGCGAGCTGGGGGATCCCGCTCCGCACGAACGTGACGGACTTCATGCCGGACAGCGAGGACGCGGAGCTCGCTGAGATCGCGCGCGAGGTGACGGACTCCGAGATCGCGCGGACGACGATCCTCTCGCTCGGGCCGCTCGACGACGCCCACGTCGCGGCGGCGCTCGCGGCCGGCGTGGGCGATCGCCTGCGCGAGGAGCGCGCGATCGCGTGGGTCCGGACGGGGCCCCCCGAGGGGATCCAGCCCGCCTTCTACGAGCTCTACTTCCCGCGCCGGTTCGGCTTCGCCGCGGCGAGCGAGGCCGAGGCGCGCGCGCTCATCGGGGACGAGGGGCTGCGCGCGCGCGTCGCGGCGCTCCGCGCGGAACTCCAGGGCCCGATGGCGATCCTCGTCCGACGCATCGCGCCCGAGGATCCGCTGCTCCTCTTCCCGACCCTCGTGCGCGCGATGCAGGGCGGCGGCGCGGCCTCGCGCGCGGAGGGCGAGGGCGGCGCGCGCCTCGACGTCGTCGACGATCGCTTCGTCGCGCACGAGCTCGAGGGGGAGCGCGCGCGCTACTTCGGGATCGTGATGCTCGCCAGCCGCGGGACGACGTTTCGCGCGGAGGCGCAGGAGCCGGTGCTCGCCGCGATCGACCGCGCCTTCGAGGGCGCGCGCGAGGCCGCGGGCCCGAGCGCGGCGAGCGCGAGGCTCGAGCAGGCGGGCGTCGCGCGCTTCGCCGTCCGGACCGAGCGCGCGCTCCGCGCGGACACGGAGCGCATCTCGACGCTGTCGACGATCGCGATCGTCCTCATCTTCCTCGCGCTCTTTCGTGGCCCGCGCTTCCTCCTCATCGGCGCGGTGCCGATGGTGATCGGGACGCTCGCCTCGATCGCGGCGTGTCGCGTCGTCTTCGGCGGGATCCACGCGATCACGCTCGCGTTCGGCAGCTCCCTGCTCGGCGTCGGGATCGACTTCGTCTCCCACTACGTGAACCAGCAGACGCTCGAGCCCAGGGAGAGCCCCGAGGCGACGATCCGCTCGATCCAGCCGGCGCTCATGCTCGGCGCGCTGACCACCGTCGCGGGCCTCGCGGGCCTCGGCTTCTCGTCGTTCCCGGGCATGCGCGAGATGGCGCTCTTCGCCGCGGTCGGCGTCTTCGCCTCGCTCGCGGCGACGCTCTGGCTCATCCCGCCCTTCATGCCCGAGCGTCCCCAGCCGACGCGCCTGCTCCTCGCGCTCGCGCGCTCGCAGGGGTGGCTCTTCGAGCAGGTGCGCTCGCACCCTCGCGCCTCGTCGCTCCTGCCGCTGCTCGCCCTCGTCGTCTGCGTCCTCGGGCTCCCGAGGCTCCACTTCGTCGATGATCTGCGGCGCCTCAACGAGATCGATCCCGCGCTCGTCGCCGAGGACATGCGCGTGCGCGCCCGCATCGCGGAGGGCGAGGCGGGGCGCTTCGTCATGGCGATCGGTGACGATGACGAGGCGGCGCTGCGCGCGAGCGATCGCGCGGAGGGCGCGTTGCTCGCGGCCGAGGAGGCGGGCGAGCTCGCGCGGCACCGCTCGATCCACCCCTTCCTCCGGGCGCGCGCGACCCAAGAGGGCGTCGAGGGCGTCCTCCGCGGCGATCCGACGCTCTCCGATCGGCTCGACGCGGCTCTCGAGCGTGAGGGGTTCGTCACGGCGATGTTCGCGCCGTTTCGCGCGGCCCTAAACGCGGCGCGGCCCGCGCCGCTCGACTTCGAGGCCCTCGCGGCCTCCCCGCTCGCGCCGCTCGTCGAGCCCTTTCGCGTCGAGCTCGCGGGCGCGCCCGAGGCGGGGAGGGCGCCGGGGCGCGTCGCCTACCTCACGTTCATCGAGGGCGTCCGCGACGCCGACGCGCTGGCGTCGCGGCTCGCGCCGATCGAGGGCGTCCGGTACTTCGACCAGGCGAGGTACCTCGAGGGGGCCTACCGCCTCTTTCGAGAGCGCGCGCTCCTGCTCGTCGTCGGGGGCCTCCTCGTCGTCTACCTCATGTGCTTCGCCCGCTATCGGGACCCGCTGGTCGCGTTCGCGGCGCTCGCGCCCGCGATCCTCGCCGCGCTCACGAGCGTGGCGTGCGTCGGCCTGCTCGGCGCGGAGGCGAACCTCATGCACCTGCTCGCGTGCCTGCTCGTCCTCTCGATGGGCGAGGACTACGCCGTGTTCCTCCTCGAGGAGCGCCACGCCGACGAGGTCCCCGCGACGGCGATGACGGGGATCCTCCTCGCGTGCGTGACGACCGTGCTCTCGTTCGGTCTGCTCGCGATGAGCGCCCACCCGGCCCTGCGCGCGCTCGGCGTGGTGACCTCCCTCGGGGTCGCGATGGCGCTCCTCTTCTCGCCCCTCTCGCTCGTCCTCGTCCGGCTCATCGAGCGCCAGCGGGGGCGAGCGGCCCCGCCGAGCCCGGGCACCCCCTCCGCCTGAGCCTTCGCGGGAAATGACGCGAGGCCCTGGAGCGTCTTTATCATCCCTCCCGTGCGTGCCGAGCGAACAGCGCTCCTCATCGTCTCGACGCTCCTCGTCGTCGTGTCGCTCGCGCTCGTCTGGACGCTCGGGAAGGAGCGCCTGCTCGACCTCGGCGACGACACGTACGCGATCGCGGCGTCGCTGCTCGGCACCGAGGACGATCCCCAGAGCGCGTGGCCTCCCGTCGCGGGCTCGCTCGAGGACGAGCTCGACCGCGCGCTCGACGCCGGCGTCGGCGCGGTCGACGCGAGCCTCGCGGTCGACGCGTCGATCGACGCCGGTCCTCCTCTCCCGCCGCCGGTCGACGAGCTCGGCTACCGCGTACGGCAAGGATCGCAGGACGGCCTCTACTACCTCGAGGTGGTCATCGGTGACGCGGACTTCGACGATCCGCTCCCCATGCTCGTGATGATCCACGGGCGCGGGAGCAGCGCGCAGATCCCGGGAGGGCCCTTCCTCGGGCTCTCGCATCCCGTGCGGATCATCGTGCCGCAGGCGCCCGACCGCCTCGGGAGCGGCTGGGAGTGGCTGCCGGTCTACGTCGGCCAGGGCCTCGTCGATCGGCTCTCCTCGACCCTCTTTCAGACCGCGAGCCGCCTCGCCGCGATGCTCCGCACGCTCTCCCGCGAGCGCCCGACGGTGGGGCGCCTCATCGTCTCGGGGTTCTCGCAAGGAGGCCTGCTCGCGCTGACCCTCGCGCTCTACCACGACGACCTCGTCGGCAACGCGTTCCCGCTCTCGAGCTGGCTCCCTCCTCCCCTCGAGCCCCCCTATCGCCGCAACGACCTCCTCTATCCGCGGATCCGCGCGATGCACGGCGCGGACGACACCGTCATCCCGATCGGGCCCACGCGATCGCTCTTCAGCCGGCTCTTCGATCGCGGGTTCGACGTCGAGCTCGTGGAGTTTCCTGGCGTCGGACACACGATGACGAGCGACGAGAACGCGCTCTTTCATCGGTGGCTCGAGGCGGCGGTCTGCAGGACGGTGGGAGACGAGGTCGGCGCGATCCTCGCGGACATCGAGGCGCTGCGGCTGCTCGAGCGGGACGTGCCCGACGCGGGCTACCCCGACGACGTCCCTCGCTTCGACGCGAGCCTCGACGCGGGCCCTCTCCTCGAGGCCGGCAGCCGACGCCCCGACGCGCGGGGCGCGCTCACGCTCCTCGCCCCCGAAGAGCACGAGGAGCCCCCGCTCTCCACCGAGGAGCTCGCCGCCTCGCCGCCGACCGCGACCGAGCCCGACCGCGAGCCCTCGCTCCCGCCGGTCGCGCCGCGAGAGGGCGACGAACCGATCGAGCCCGCGCGAGGAGGCGAGCCGGACGATCCCCCCGCGATCGCGGCCCCGGGCCCGAGCGTGGAGCCGATCGATCCCAGGCGCGGCGAGGAGGGGCCGCCGAACGGTCCGAGCTGATCAGCGGCGGCGCCGCGCCCACACGGCGAGGCCGAGCAGGAGCCCGAGGATCGTCGACGGCGCGTGGCGCTCTGCGCCCGGCTGCGCGCTGCACCCACCGCCCTCGTCCGAGGGGGGCTCGGGGGGCGTCGCCGCGTCGATCCCGAGCGCGGCGTCCCGCGCGACGGCGGCGTCCGGCGTGGGCGCCCCGGCGTCGGGGCGAGGCCCCGCGTCCGGCGTCGCGGGGACGCCAGCGTCGGGGATGCTGCACGCGCCGGCGCCGTTGCAGAAGCCCCCGGCGCACTCGAGATCCGGGTCGGTCATCGCGGGGACGTTCGTGCACCGGCCGACCGCGTCGGCCACGCCGCAGGAGCGGCAGGTCCCGGTGCAGGCGTCGTTGCAGCAGATGCGGTCGACGCAGTGCCCGCTCGAGCACTGCTCGTCGTTCGCGCAGCTCGATCCGTTCGCGCGCGGCCGCTCGCAGCGGCCAGAGGGGCCGCAGTAGCTGTCACCGGGGCAGTCGTCGCCGCAGGTGCTCGCGCAGGACGCGCCGTCCGCGCAGGCGCCCGCCGCGCAGGGCTCGCTCGGGGGCACGATGCACCGGCCCGTGGCCGAGCAGGTCGCCTCGGGGATGACGCGCCCCGCCGTGCACGCGGCGGCGCCGCAGGACGTGCCCTCGGCGCGCGGCGTCCAGTCATGGGCGTTCGCGTCGGGGTCGCAGTAGAGGCATGGGTAGCTCGGGTGGGGCAGCCCGTGCGCGACGCACTCTCCGCCGATGAGGCAGCGGTCGGGGGTCATCTCGTTGCGACACGAGTCCGTCGCCTCGTCGCAGGTGTCGACCGTGCAGGCGTTGCCGTCGTTGCAAGGGTCGCCCGTGCCGACGCAGGTCCCGGCCGCCGTGCAGCGATCGAGCCGCGTGCAGAAGAGGCCGTCGTCGCAGCGCGCCCCGACGCGCGCGCCCGCGCAGCTCGTCAGGATGGTCCGCGCCGGGAAATTCACGATCTCCGTCTCGTAGTCCTCGAGCCCCGTCCACGCGTCGTCGGGCATGTCCATGAGGCGCGCCGCCTCGGCCTGGACGCTCGCCTGGCTGTTCCCCTGGAGCGCGAACGTGAGGAAGACGACGCGCTCGCCGGCGGGCACCGTCACGTCGAAGGTCCACTCGATGTTGTCGGCCACCTGGCTGACCGCGCGCGCGTTGACGAGGGCGCCGGACGAGGGGCCGCCCTGGAGGAAGTGGACCAAGGAGGGGTCGCCCGAGCCGTCCGTGTCATCCGTCGCGAACCACGCGTCGTTCGTCGAGACGCTCGCGCCGCCCGAGGACGTCGCCATGAGCCGCGTCGCCGAGTCCGAGCCGAGGTTGCCATTGATCCGCACCGTCGTCGTGATCGCGGTGCTGCTCGTGTTCTGGAGCACGTCGGCGAAGCGCGCCCAGTCGCCGCCGCTCGCGGGGACGTACACGAAGCGCTGGACCTGGAGCCCGGCGAGCGTGGCGACGCGGAGCGTGACGGTGCGGCCGTCCGCCGAGAGCGTCCCTGCGCCCGAGGGCGAGTAGGTCGTGCCCCCGACGCTCAGGTAGTAGCAGCCGTCGTAGGCGTCGATCGAGCCGTTCGAGAGGTAGCCGCCGTAGGCGTCCTGGACGTCGAAGAGGAAGCCACCGCCGCTCGTGAGATCCGTGGCGAGCGCGAGGCTCGGCATGGTGAGCGTCGTGGCGGCGACGAGGGCGGTGGCGAGCAAGCGTCGAAGCGAGACCATCATGCCCGAGAGCGTGACACCTCTCGGGCTCCACGTCAGCCGGGGAGTGGAACGTCGGCCGGGGAGTGGGCCGTCAGCCGACCCCCGCGGCCTCCCGCCAGACCTCGGCCTCGCGAAAGATCCGAAAGAGCTCGGGATCCACGTGCCCGTCCTTCACCTCGAAGCTCAGGATGTCGAGGGCTCGCTCGACGGGCATCGCGCGCTTGTAAGGGCGATCCCGGGCGGTGAGGGCGTCGTAGATGTCCGCGATCGACATGATCTTCGAGGGGAGGGGGATCGCCTCCTCCCGCCGGCCCTCGGGGTAGCCCGTGCCGTCGAGGCGCTCGTGGTGGTTGCCCGCGATCTCCGGGATGCGATCGAAGTTCTTCCCCCACGGGATCTTCGAGAGGAAGTTGCGCGAGTGCACGACGTGCGAGCGGATCTCGTCGAGCTCGCGCTCACCGAGCGAGCCCTTCGTCACCTGGAGCGAGATCACCTCCTCGGGCGTGAGCAGCGGGCAGGCGCGCCCCTTCGCGTCCTCGTAGGTGCGCTGGCCGATCTCCGCGATCTTCGTGAAGTCGCCCTCCCGGAGCACGGTGGGCTCGTTCGCCGCGAGGACGAGCTCGAGCGCGCGCTCGAGCTCCGCCCTCTCCCGCGCGGACGCCTGAACGAGCGCGTCGAATTCCGCGCGGCTCGCGCCGCCCTCGATCGCCTCGAGCTTCTTGCGGAGCAGGCGCGCCTCGAGCTCGAGCGCCGCGTACTCGAAGCGCCTGCGGACCTCGGTGAGCTGGTGCGGGTAGAGCTTCTTGGCCTTGACGAGGACCTCCTCGCGCACGCCGATCTTCCCGAAGTCGTGGAGGAGCGAGGCGTACTCCAGCTCCTTCAGGTCCCGGCGCGTGAAGCGGGTCGCGCAGTAGGGTCCGGCGTCGATCCGGTCGACCGCCTTGGCGAGCCCGACCGAGAAGATGGACACGCGGAGCGAGTGGCCGCTCGTGGTCGGATCCCGCTGCTCGATCGCCTGCACGCTGGCGCGCACGAAGCCATCGAAGATGCGGCGGATCTCGTCGTAGAGGAGGGCGTTCTCGAGCGCGATGCCGGCCTGGGAGGCGAGCGTCGAGAGGAGATCCTCGCTGCGCTGGTCGTAGGGGAGGATCTCCCCCTCCTCCCAGCGCTCCGAGAGGCGCGCCTTCGGATCGCGCTTGCGGTTGATGAGCTGGATGACGCCGATGACCTCGTCCTCGGCCGAGATCATCGGGAGCGCGATCATCGACTTCGTCCGGTAGCCCACCTTGCGATCGAAGCTCGGATCGAAGGTGAAGAGCGCGACGGTGTCGCTCGAGAGCGTGTCGCGCGCGGCGTCGCTCGGCGGGCGATCCGCGAGGTCCGGCTTCTTCGAGGGGGGCGCGAGCTCGTAGACGTCGGGGATGTTGATGGGCCTCCGCATCACCGCCGCCGCCCCCGCGACCGACGACGTCGAGAGCGGGATCGTGAATTCCTTGCTCTCGAAGCTGACCGACTCGTTCTGCGAGAGCTTGAAGCGCAGGAGCTTCTCGCCGGTCTTCGGGCTCTCCTCGACGACGTAGATGCTGCCGGCGTCGGAGCCGGTGATGAAGCGGCTCTTCTCGAGGATGAGGCCGAGCAGGCGATCGAGGTCGCGCTCCTGGGTGATCGCGTGGGAGATCTCGATGATCTCGCCGAGCTCGTAGCGGTAGCGATCGAGCCACTTCGAGCGCCGCTCCGACGCGAGGCGCAGCTCGATGCGCTCGAGGCAGCCCGACACGGCGAGGTAGAGCGGATCGGCCTGGACGAGGTCGGCGACCTGCGCGATCGCCGCCTGACGTGGGAGCTGCTCGAGCGCGTCGTCGGGGAGCTGGCCGACGAGGACGAGGCCGATGCGCCCCTCGGCGATCCGCGCGAGGTAGGGCTCGAGCGTCCCCCGGCGCAGCGCCGCGCTCGAGGCGGCGATCACCATCGCGCCGCCGCGCTGGATCTCGGTGATCGTCCCGTGGAGCTCGACGCGCACGCCCTCGCCGAGGCGCGTCTCGACCTCCACCGCCCGCGCGATGACGAAGGGGGCGAGGTCGCTCAGCTCCGTGTCGTGCGTCTCCCGCGTCGTCACGGGCCGCCCCCGTCGCGCGAGCCGTCGCGCTCCCGCGCGCCTCGATCCGCGTCGATCCGCGCCGCGACGCGCTCGTCACGCAGCTCGTACGCCTTGACGATCCGGGCGACGAGCGGGTGTCGCACGACGTCGGCGTCGGTGAAGAAGGCGGTCCCGATCCCGTCGACGTCCTCGAGCAGGCGCACCGCGTCGAGCAGCCCGCTCCGCGTGCCGCTCGGGAGATCGACCTGGGTGACGTCGCCGGTCACCACCGCCTTGCTGCCGAAGCCCAGGCGGGTGAGGAACATGCGCATCTGCTCGATCGTCGCGTTCTGCGCCTCGTCGAGGATGATGAAGGAGTCGTTCAGCGTCCGACCTCGCATGAAGGCGAGCGGCGCGACCTCGATGACGCTGCGCTCGACGAGCGCCTCGGCCTTCTCCACGTCCATCATGTCGTGGAGGGCGTCGTAGAGCGGGCGGAGATAGGGGTTCACCTTCTCCGCGAGATCCCCCGGGAGGAAGCCGAGCTTCTCGCCGGCCTCCACGGCCGGGCGGGTGAGGACGATCCGCTTCACGCGCTTGTCGAGGAGCGCCTTCACCGCGACGGCCATCGCGAGGTAGGTCTTGCCGGTCCCCGCGGGCCCGACGCCGAAGACGACGTCGTTCTGGCGCATGAGCTGGACGTAGCGATGCTGGACGACGCCCTTGGCCGTGATCGTGCGCCGAGGCGTCGTGAGGACCACGTCCGCCACGACGTCGGCGAGCCTCGCGCTCGGGTGCTGCTTCAGCGTCTTGATCGAGCGCTCGACCTCCCCCGTGCGGAGCTGCCCGCGCTCGAGCACACCCAGGATCTCCATGAGGGCCCGCTCGGCGCCCTCGACGTCGCCGCGCCTGCCCTTGAGGTGGATCGTCGCTCCGCGGACGCCCGTCTCCACCCCGAACTCCTTCGCCAGCGCCGCGAGGTGGGCCGCGCCTGGCCCGGTGAGCTGCAGCATGAGCGCCTGGTCGTCGATCTCGACCTCGGCGTGGACGGGCTCCTCACCCGGAGGCACGTGGGACATTCGCGAGGACGCTATCACGGATGAGCGAGGGTGCGCCCGCTCGCGCCCGCCTCTGCGCGCGTGATCGCGGGGCTCACGCCGAGCCAGCGCGACCGCGCTCGACGGGTCGCGTGGAGCGAGCCGCGCCGTCAGAAGAGAAAGACGTTGGCGGGCAGCCCGAGCGCGAGCCAGGCGCGCGTCCCGACGAGGAAGAGGGCGAGCTGGAGCGAGCCGAGGTGCGTGAGCAGGATGCAGTCGCGGCTCGTCCACGCCCCCTCGCCGGCGAGCGCCCGCTCGAGCTTCGCGTGATAGAAGAGCCGCTGCGCGAGGGGGGCGCACGCGAAGAGGAGCTCGCGCAGGCCGAAGACGCCCGCGACCACCGCGAGGCCGAGGACGACGAGGCTCGCGACGAGCAGCCCCAGGACGAGGCGCGCCGCGGCGCGCGGCCCGTGGACGACCGGGAAGGTCGGGACGTGCGCGCGACGATCGCCCTCGAGATCGCGGAAGTCGTAGAGGATCTCGTAGCTCACCTCGAAGGGGACGAAGAAGGCGACGAGGAGGGCGATGTACGCCCACGAGACCACGAGGGGCGTTCCCGAGGCGGCGATCGGGTAGGCGAACGAGGTGAGGACGAAGAGGAACGCCGAGCCGAAATTCTTGAAGAAGTAGAGCTCCTTGATGCGCCTTCGGCCCGCGCGGGTGGGGATCCAACGGTACGAGTAGGCGAGCCCGATGAGCTGGACGAGGACGCGGAGCGGCGTCACGAGCGGAAAGACGAGGTGGCTCGCGAACGAGCCGACGAGCAGCGTGATCGCGAGGGCGAGCAGGGGGCGGCGGAGCCGCGCGACGCGCTCGGTGCCGGGGATGCCGTTCGCGCGATCCTCCTCGACGTCGGTGAGCTTGTTGAAGAGGTTGATCAGGAACCAGTCGAGCCCGACGACGAGCGCGAGGACGAGGTCGTAGCGGCCGGTCGTGAGCCAGCCGAAGACGAGGCTCGCCGCCATCGCGATGACGACGATGTGGTAGCGGGCGATCGAGAGCCCATCGGCGATCACGCTCGGGCGCGCCTCGAGGTCCGCGCTCGGCGTGGGAGGGCTCGCGGTCGGTGCTTGCACGCGGCCGAGGCTAGCAACGCTCCTCGCGTCGGGACACCCGCGTGCGTGCGCGCACCCCCGCGCTTGTCGTTCCCGCGCGCGCTCCTCATCTTCCTCGGGTGCCGCGCTCGAAGCTCCTCGCGCTCGCGTCGCTCGTCCTCTTCGGCTGCGGCCCGAGCGATCCTCGGGCGCTCGACGCCAGCGCTCGGGAGGATGTCGGCGCGAGCGACGCCGCCGTCGCGGACGCGCCGCGCGTGGGCGACGCCGCTCCCGCCGCGGACGCGCGCACGGACGCCGGCTGCCTCGAGCGGCCCGGCGAGCTCGTCGGAGAGCGCTCGGTCGCGACGGGTCGCTTCCCCGCGCTCGCCTGGGAGGGGGCCGAGGGATCCGTCTCGCTCGTCGCCTTCCATCGCCCCTGCACGCCGCCCGGCTCGCTCATCGTGCTCCGTGATCTCGCCGCGTGGTCGGCGCCGGCGCTCGTCCACGTCGGCCACACGGCCGAGCTCGCCCGGATGGACGACGTCGTCGTGATCGACCTCTGGGCGGCCGACGCGACCGGGATGCCGATGACGCGAGGCGGCCTCGCCGCGATCGCGGCCCGCTACGACGAGGCGCCGGACGCGATCGTCGCCGATCCCGACGAGACGCTCGCGCCGCTCGGGCCGGCCGGCATCCTGCTCCCGCTCGTCGCGGTGCTCGACGCGCGCACGCTCGAGGCCGTCTCGATCCTCATGGATCCGCGCGAGGGAGAGCTCGAGCACGCCGTACGCGCGGCGCGAGCCCGCCTCGTCGGGGCGGACGAGCCCGACCCGCTCGAGCCCTCGCTCGTCGACGGCCGCTTCACCCGAGATCGCTGGGAGCTCATCCAGGCGATGGCGGCGCCCTTCGTGCCGCCGCCGAGCCCGTCGAACGCCGTCGCGGACGATCCGCGCGCCGCGGCGCTCGGGGCGAGCCTCTTCGACGACGCTCAGCTCTCGCCGCACGGGATCGCGTGTCGCTCGTGCCACGACCCCGATCGCGGCTTCGCCGATGGGCTCGCGCTCGGCGTCGGCGTCGCCGAGGGGACCCGAAACACCCCGACCGTGATCGGGATCGCGGGGAGCGCCTGGCCCTTCTGGGACGGGCGCGTCGACTCGGTCTGGGCGCAGGCGACGGGGCCGATCGAGAACCCCCTCGAGATGGCGAGCTCGCGGCTCCTCGTCGCGCACCGCGTCGCGGGCGCGCACCGCGCCGAGTACGAGGCGATCTTCGGCGCGCTGCCGCCGCTCGAGGACGCGGATCGCTTCCCCTCCGAGGGGCGGCCGGGCGACGCGAGCTGGGAGGCGATGGCGCCCGCGGACCGCGAGGCGGTCACGCGCGTCTTCGCGAACGTCGCGAAGGCGATCGAGGCGCACGAGCGGACGATCGGCTGGGCGCCGGGGCGCCTCGAGGCCTACGCGGCCGGCGACCTCGACGCCCTCGATCCCGAGGAGCGCGACGGCCTCGCGAATTTCCTCTCGCTCGGCTGCGTCCAGTGCCACGCGGGGCCGCGCCTCGCGAACGACGCGTTCTTCGCGCTCGGGATGCCCGGCAAGGGCGAGGGTGACGATCGCGACGAGGGCCGCTTCGCGGCGTTCACGGCGCTCGCCGAGGGCGAGTTCCGCATGACGGGCCCCTTCGGCGACGCGCCCGGCCTCGTCGATCCCCTCGCGGGGCTCGTCGCGTTCCCCCCGAGCACCCGCGGCGCGTTCCGGACCCAGACGCTCCGCGCGATCGCCCACACCGCGCCCTACGGTCACGCCGGGACCTTCGAGACGCTCACCGACGTGGTCCGCCACTACGCGCAGATCCGCTGGCCCCACCCGGCCGATCCGCGCGTGGCCGGATCGCGCGACCTGCACCTCATCAGCTTCGAGGAGAGCCGGATCCCGTCGCTCGTCGCGTTCCTCGAGACGCTCTGACAGCGCGCCTCACTCGACGCCGCGCCTCACGCGCTCTTCGGCTCGCCTCGCATCCAGAGGGCCGTCCGCAGCTCGCTCATCTCTTGGGTGATCGAGGCGAGCCGCGCGAGCGCCATGCCGCTCTCCTGGCGGATCCGCGCGACCTCCCCCTCGCCGCGCTCCTGCGTCGCGCGCGCGTGCTCGACGACCTCTGCCATCGAGCGCGTGAGCTCCTCGCTCGCGCTCTTCACGAACGCGACCAGGCGGTCCCCGAAGTCGTCGATCTGTTTCTCGAACGCGCTCGCCAGATCCGCGGCGGCCCGCTCCACCGCGGGCGGCGCCTCCTCGCTCGCGCGGCGCTTCAGGTCGCGGTCGGCCCGCTCGCGAAAGACGTAGGCGAGGACCGGCGCGGCGAGCGTCATCGCGCCACCGACGATGACGTTCGAGAGCGCCATCAGCGTGAGCCCGAAGGCGCCGAGCGCGATCACGCTCACGTCGTAGGCGAGCGTCGAGGTCTGGAGATCCACGCTCGGGGCGCCGGGGAACGCCTCGGCGAGCTTCTCGCCGCGCGCGCGCGCCTCCTCGCTGACGAAGGCGATCGCCTCCTCCGCGACCCGCTCGAGGCGCTTGGCGAGCTCGAGGCCCTGGCGATCGGCGAAATTGCGGAAGCGCTCCTCCATGAAGCTCGGCAGGTAGCGCTTGAGGTCCTCCGCCCGGCTCGACTCGATCTCGGCCGGGAGCGACGTCGCGAAGCGCTTGCCGAATTCCTCGCAGTCCTTGCGGACGAGCGCCTTGATGCCCGCGAGCGCCTCTCGGATCTTCTGCTCGCGCCGCTCGTGGGACTCGCGCGTGCTCGAGAGGTCGGCCTCGAGCGTCGCGAGCCGCTTGGTGAGCTCGGCGTGATCGAGCAGGAGCGCCTGCTTCTGCACCTCGATGCCGCGGCGCAGCGTGCTCGCCGTGCGCAGGCCCTCGTCGAGCGCGTTGTCGAGGAGCACGCGCCCTCGCTCCTCCTCGAGGAAGCGGACGAGCTCGCGCTCGAGCGTCGCGACGCCCGAGCTCAGGCGCTCGCCGGCGAGGGCCTGCTCCGCGCTGACCGCGAAGATGCGCGGCTCGGCGAGGATCTTCGAGAGCTGCGCCTTCGCGTACGCGAGCGCTTGCGCGCGCTCCGCCTCGTCGAGCAGATCGACCTTGTTGATGATGAAGACGATCTTGTCGCGCGAGGCCTCGAGGAGCTTGTTCGTGAGGAAGGTGCGCTCGCTCTCCTTCAGGATCTGCCCCGCGTCGAGGAGGAAGAGGACCGCGTCGGCCTTGGGGACGTAGCTGTAGGTGATCTCGGCGCGCGTCGAGTTGAGGTCGTTCACCCCCGGGGTGTCGACGAGGACGACGCCTCCGCCGCCTCCCTCGGCCGCTCCAAGAGCGAGGAGCGGGCTCGGGTACTGGACCTCGACGTAGCGGATCGCGTCCGCGTCGCCGACGTCGGCGCCGCCGACGGCGTAGCTCGCGAGCGCGTCGAGCGCGATCGTCTTCGGGGTGGACGACTCGAACACGACCTTGGCCTCGGGCGCCGGGCCGTGGACGACCTGGTGGATCATCGCCGTCGTCGGCGTCACGCCGGTCGGGAGCACGCTCGCGCCGAGCAGCGCGTTCACGAACGTCGTCTTGCCGTGGTTGAACTCGCCGAGGACGACGAGGTGGAAGCGCTCCTCCTCGAGCCGCGGGATGCGATCGTCGCGGAGCTTCTTGGCGAGCGTCCGCGCGCCGGCGTCCTCCGAGAGGATCGCGACGTCGCGCAGGAGCTCGAGCACCTTCGCGCGCTGGATCGCGTAGTCGGGCAGCGGCAGGCGAGGGGTGGCGGAGGCGTCGGTCATGTCGAGGATCCTTCCTTTGCGTCCAAGCGGATGATGGCGCTCGTCTTCTCGTCGACCTCGTGCATCGAGAGGCCGCCCTCCTCGCCGATCGTGCCGCGGTAGAGCGCGCTCTCGGCGAAGGTCGCGAGCGCCTTGATCCGCTTGGGCAGGAAGGGGTGGCTCTGGAACGCCTCGACGTAGCGCCCGACCGAGCCGCGACCCTCCTCGTACTGCGCGAGGAATTCGGAGACGTCGACCTCGCCCGAGAGCTTCGTCGAGCCGACCGCGAGCTTGATGAACGAGCGCGAGGCGGCCTCGAGATCCCGCGAGCAGAGCAGCCCCGCGCGATCGCAGGTGATCTCGGCGCGCCGGTACCACGCGTTGAGGGCGACGATCGCGGGGAGCACGAGCGGCCCGATGAAGAGCTGCGCCATGCGCTGGAGCAGGATCAGCGCGGTGCCGTAGACGACGTGCTTGTTCTGGATGTGCCCCGTCTCGTGGCCGAGGACGAAGAGCAGCTCCTCCTCGGAGAACGCGTCGACGAGCGCCGAGTGGAGCACGATGCACGACTCGGTCTCCGTGCCGAACGTGAAGGCGTTCATCACCGGGCTGTTCGCGACGTAGACCTCGGGCACCGCCACGCCGAGCGTGTCCGCCGCGCGTGAGACGAGCCCTTGGAGCGAAGGGAACTGGCGCGCGGTCACGCGGACCGCGGAGCCGAGGAGCGCGCTCCGCAGGGCCGTCTGGTTCATGCGGACGACGGTCGCGGCCGCGAGCTCGACCGGCCGCACGTGCGAGAAGCCGCGGAGCATCGCGAGGTCCGCGGCGTAGGCGTAGCGCGCGCCCCCGACCTGGCCCTGATCCGTGCCCCGCTTCTTTCGATCGACGAATTCCGCGAAGCTCGAGGTGTCTCCCATGGGGTCGCTCCTTACGGCGGGTCCGGCGGCCCGGGTGAGCCCGCGGACCGAGCGTACCCGCGCTCGCTCGAACAGACGAGCCGGCCCGGTCGGCCCACCGCGATCGCGCGCCCGCTGATCACGGCGCGTCACGTAGGGCGTCGAGCGCGGCGCGGACGGCCGCCCCGATCGCGAGCGCGCCCTCCGTGTCTGCGTGGATCGAGACGACGTCGTGGCCGGCTCGCGCGAGCGCCTCGGCGCGTCGCGCGGCCTCGCGCGGATCGAGGATCAGGGCGCCCGGCTCGCCGCGCGGCACGAGCGATCCGTCGGGGCGGCTCGCGCGATCGGCGAAGCCCTCTCGCGCGAAGCGCTGCCTCGCGCGTCGCGCGGCCGCTTCGAGGCCTCCGCCCGAGGGCCCCACGAGGGTCGCGTCGTGGCCGAGCGCCTCGAGGGCGGCCTCGACGACGAGGAGCGCGAGCGCGGGGTCGCGGTGGGCGTCGTGGTAGAGCGCGCCGTGGAGCTTCAGGTGGGTGATGGGGACGCCGAGGCGATCGCCGAGCGCTCGGAGCGAGGACACCTGCTCGCGGATCGACCCGGCGAGCGCCGCGGGCGCGATGGCGATCGACGCGCGCCCGAACCCCGCGCGATCCGGGTAGCTCGGGTGCGCGCCCGAAAAGAGCCCCCGCGCTCGGCAGGCGGCGAGCGCGCGCTCCATCGACGCCCGATCGCCGGCGTGCCCGCCGCACGCGATGTGCAGGAGGTGCGCCGCGGCGTAGAGCGCGTCCGGCTCGTCGTCGCGCTCGCCCGCGTCGATCGCGAGGAGCGGCCTCACCACGGGAGGCTGGCCTCGTCGCCCGCCGCCGCGCGCCTCGCGCCGACGTGCGCGAGGATCGCGCGCCGCCGCGCCTCGAGGGCCTCGAGGTGAGCGTCGTCGAGCAGCGGCTCCGCGCTGCCGACGCGCGCGGCGTCCGCGTCGAGCGCGCGCTCGAGGTCCTCGACGTCGAAGCGCGCGAGCGCCTCGATCGTGCTCCGTCGAAAGCGCTGCACGCTCTCGAGCCGCCGCGTCATGAAGCCGCGTCCCTGCTGGCCCGGGCCGAACGCGGCTCCCTGGTCGAGGAAGACGAGGGGCCCGCCCGCGCCGAGCGTGCGCACGTTCGTGAAGCCACCGCCCCACCGATCGATGTTGTTCACGAGGTGATCGAAGAGGACGAGGTCCGAGAGCTCCGCGGGGCGCGTCTCGGTGTCCGGGGCGATCGCGGGGGCGAGCGGTGCCCCGCTCGCGTCGCGGGGCGGCGTGACCGGCTCGCGCCCGCTCGCCTGGGCGGTGTAGACGCTCGCGCGCTGGAAGGGCGTGATCGCGGGCGGTGGATCGAGCCGGAAGAAGCGCTCGAAGCCGGCGCCGAGCGCGAGGGGGACGAGCGGCGTCTCGATCCACGCGACGAGCGAGCCGCGCACGGTGCCGTCGGGGCGCACGATCACCTCGTCGCGGTGCGGATGACCCGCGAGCGCGGCGGCGAGCAGCGCGTAGGGCAGGACCCGCAGCGTCGTCGGCGGGACGCGCCCGAGGCCGAGGAGGCGATCGACGTGGTAGGAGGCGAGCTCCGCGACGTCGCTCGCGCCCGAGAAGCGCTGCTCGGGCTTGAAGTAGCCCCGCGATCCGTCCGCGAACGTGAGGCGTAGCCCGACGCTGCGCCCGCCGCGTCCGCGCTCGACCCGGACGATCTCTCCCTCGCGGAGCACGGCGAGCCGTGGCGCGTCGGGCTCCCCGAAGAAGGCATCGAGGCGCGTGCGCTCGCCCTCGGCGCTCGGCGCGCGGGTGGCGGCGTCGTCGAGCGCCGCGCCCTCGCGCGGCGGCTCGGGCGTGGGTCCGTCCTCGCGGGGGCTCGCGCCGGGCTCGCGCCGCTCGGATCCAACGCAGCCGGTGGACGATCCGGGCAGCACGACGAGCGCGGCGAGGAGCGCGGCGGCGGAGGCCAGGCGAGCGAGGCGCGCGAGCGTCATGGGTCGATCGTCGTCGAGCGGGCGTCGGGGGTCCACTTCTCGACGTGTGAAGAAATGAACGAAGATTCATTATGAACCACCATTCATAGTTGAAGCGCCATTCATCGAACACGGGTGCGATGAGGTTCGGATAACATATCGTGTTCGTTGCATAATTCTGGATATGAAGGAGCGCCGACGGAGCCCCTTTGGCGATGGCATCGCCCCTGCAATACGACCGGCTCAGGAGGTCATCATGCGCACCACTCGACAGCTCTCCATCCTCGCCACGGTCCTCGCCTTCGGCTTCACCCTCGCCGGGCCGGCGCTCGCCCAGGAGCGCCCCGCTCCCGAGTGGCGGGTCGACGTCGGGGTGCCGAGCGTCGGCGTGGGCACGGCCACCGACGCCGGCAACGCTGGCAACGCGATGTTGGCCGTCGGCGTCCACGTCGCTTTGGCGCATCGGAGCGGCCACGGCTTCTCGATCGCGGGCGAGTACACGACCTCGAGCCTCTTCTTCGGTGCCGGCCGCAGCTCGGCGCTCATCGACGCCGACTACCGCTACCGCTTCCGGCTCCTCGGTGACGACCGCGTCGGCATCGGGCTCGATCTCGGCGCGGGCCTGAGCGGGGGCGAGGTCGAGGGGCACGGCTCGCGCAACTGCTTCTGGGGCTGCGCCGACGTGGAGCCGACGCCTGCGCCGCCTGTCTCGAACGGCGCGCACCTCGGCTCGAACCTCGACGCCTCGCTCGATCTCCGCCTCTCGGTCTTCTACGTGGGCGTGCGGGCTCGGGCCCGAGCCTTGGTGGCGCTCGAGCCGACCGCGGGCCACTCGGCCGTCCAGGCCGACGTCACCGGGAGCCTCTACCTCGGCTTTGGCTTCTACTGACCGCCTCGCCTCGCTCGAGGCCTCGCTCGACGCCCCGCTCGCGCACACTGCGAGCGGGGCGTCGGCGCGTGCGGGCTCGGGTGGTGCTCGACCGGGGTCGCGCCCGCGCTCGCGCTCGACGCGGGCGAGCCCTCCCTCGCGGAGCACGGCGCGCCGTGGCGCGTCGAGCTCGCGAAGGAAGATCGCCTCGCCGCGCGCGTGAGCGGTGCCGCGTCGTCGCCGCCGTCGACGCGGGACTCGGGCCCCCGAGCTGTGAAGAAATGAACCACGGTTCATTATGAACCTTGATTCATAACTGAAGCTGGCTTCATTGCATGAGGTTGCGACGATCCGTGTGGAACCATCCTGTTTAACTTGCGAAATTGGAATTGCCATGGGCGCCTTCCGGACCCCGTCATCGATGGCATATGCGCTGCAACACGACCCACGCAGGAGGTCATCATGCGCACCACTCGACAGCTCTCCATCCTCGCCACGGTCCTCGCCTTCGGCCTCACCCTCGCCGGGCCGGCGCTCGCCCAGGAGCGGCCCGCTCCCGAGTGGCGGGTCGACGTCGGGGTGCCGAGCGTCGGCTTGGGCACCGCCACGGACGTCAGCAGCGCGACGCTGGCCGTCGGCGTCCACGTCGCGGTGGCGCACCGTAGCGGCCACGGCTTCTCGATCGCGGGCGAGTACACGACCTCGAACCTCTTCTTCCAGATCGGTCGCAACGCGGCGCTCATCGACGCCGACTACCGCTATCGCTTCCGGCTCCTCGGCGATGACCGCGTCGGCGTCGGGCTCGACCTCGGCGCGGGCCTGAGCGGGGGCGAGGTCGCGGAGGGGCTCTCCGTGGGGAACGTGTCCGGGGCCGACCCGACGACCATGCCGTCGGTCTCGAGCGGCGCCTACCTCGGCTCGAACCTCGACGCCTCGCTCGATCTCCGCCTCTCGGTCTTCTACATGGGCGTCCGGGCTCGAGCCCGAGCCTTGGTGGCGCTCGAGCCGTCCTCGCGCCCCTCGCCCGTCCAGGCCGACTTCGTCACGAGCCTCTACCTCGGCTTCGGCTTCTACTGAGGTCGGCTTCTATTGAAGATCGCGCGCGATCGCGCTGAGCGCGGGGGCCTCGATCCCATGCGCTCGCGCTCGCGCGAGCGCGCGCTCGAGCCGCGAACGCGCGGTCCGCCCGAGCGCCGCGTGCGAGGGGTCCGCGAGGAAGGCCTCGAACACGCGCCGAACGATCGCCTCGGGCTCGAGCCCCACCGCGCCGCCGAGGCGCGCTCGCTCGATCTGGAGCAGCTCGCCGAGGACGCGCGAGGTGGGCTCGGGGTGCGCGCGGGCGAGCTCGCCGGTCGTGCCGCCGTGGGCGAGGCCGAGCACGTTCGCGCCGACGATGTAGAGGTTCTTCACGACGAGCGCCGCGGGGAGCTCGGCGTCGTCGAGGACGCGGGCGCGGACGTCCATCGCGTCGAGCGCGCGCGCGAGGCTCGCCGCGAAGCGGCCGGCGAGCTCCGTCTCACGGACCTCGCGGAGCGCGCGCCCCCGCTTCTTCTCGAACCACACCACGAGGAGCGTCGGATCGACGACGCCGTGCCGCGACCAGCTCTCGGGCGAGAGCTCGTTCTGGAGGAGCGCGACGCGGTCGCGGTGCGAGGGAGGGATCGCCCTGAGGACGTCGTCGAGGTCCGCCTCGCCGACCCCGACGAGGACGAGCTCGTGCGCGTCGGAGGGGGCGATCGGCTGGCCGCGCAGGACCGGATCGACCGCGACGCCGGTGGCGACGAGGCCCCCCGCGAGGACGCGGCCGAGCTGGCCGGGGCCGACGAGGAGCACGCGCGAGAGGGCTTCGCTCTCCATCGCGCGAGCATGCCGCATCCGCGGCGAGGATCGATCAGCGACCGAAGGAGATCGTGAGCCGGCGGGGCGCCTCGAAGGAGGGGGGCGGGTCGGTCGGCTCGGGGAGGATCCACGGCGCGTTGGCGAGGCCGTCCTCGACGCGCGCGAGATCGACGCTCGGATCGACGAGCGGCGCCATGCGGCGGCCGTTGAGCGAGCAGAGGGCGTCGACGCGCACCTCGACGCGCGTCTCGCCACGGCGCTCGAGCTCGTCGCGGATGTGGTGCGCGAGCTGGAGGATGAGATCGGGCTGCGCCGACATCTCACGCTCTTGGACGGAAGTGAGGTAGCGCGAGGGCGAGATCTGCCGCTCGCGCGGGCGCTCGGCCGATCGGACGCGGTAGGTGATGCGCGCGTTCTTCTCCCGCGCCATCACGCGCCAGCTGAAGCGCATGCCCTGCTCGTGCCAGAGGACGTTGCCCCCGTAGGCGAAGGTGCGGAGCGGCAGGACGACGTGGAGCGCGATCCACGCGCCGGCGACGAGCATCGCGAGGCGTGGCCAGGCGAGCGCGGGCGCCCTCGCCGCCGCGGGCTGCGCCGCCGCCTCGCCGCTCGCCAGGACCTGGGCGCTCGGGCCGCCCCGGAGGCGCGCGAGCCTCGCTCGCAGGGACGCGAGGAGCTGCGCGGGCCAGTCGTAGTCGAAGAAGACGAGGGTCGCCGTGGTCATGATCACGGGGAACATGCCGATCGGGAAGAGGAGCTTCGTCATCGTGTGGAAGGCGAGGACGACGGCGTAGGCGAAGCGGCGCGTGCGGCGGTTCAGGAGGAACGCCCAGATGGTGAGGTCGTAGAGGAAGCCGGCCCAGCTCATGAGGAGGGGGACGCCCTCGACGTCGAAGAGCCAGCCGATGAGCGGCGTGTCGGTGCGCGCGCGGAGCCAGATCTGGAGCGGCTGAGCGTGCAGGAGCCAGTCGGGCGTCGCCTTCGCGATCGCCGCGTAGAAGTAGACGACGGCGAGCTGCGCGCGCAGCAGCCACGTCATCCACGCGGGGAAGGAGCTCACCCGGAGCTTCGGGGAGAGGCGCGCGTCGACCGAGCCGGCGCGATGCAGGGGGAGAAAGCAGAGGACGAGCGCGAGCAGGCTCTGGAGGTAGTAGTGGTTGAGGTAGTTCGTGACGTCCGAGAGCTCGACGTAGGTGAACGCGAGGAAGTAGGCGACCGTGGCGAAGCGGT
The DNA here is from genome assembly GCA_039809495.1 of Sandaracinaceae bacterium. Lineage (GTDB taxonomy): Bacteria > Myxococcota_A > Polyangia > Polyangiales > Sandaracinaceae > JAFLCL01. The sequence goes on along the minus strand of JBDHVC010000049.1, from coordinate 5,081 downwards.
AGGCGAGGCCGACGAGGATCGCGAGCGCGCTCACGATCATCACCGCGAAGAGCGCGTGCATCCCCGCCACCGAGAGGGGCTGGATCGCCTCGAGGCCGTAGTAGTGGAAGAAGAGCCGCGGCTCGCCGTAGAAGCGCTCGACCCAGCCGTTCAGCTCGAACCGGATCGCGCTCGTGAGCGCCATCGCGCCGAAGAGGACGCGAAACGCGACGAGCCCGGAGGTGGGCTTGGGGGCCTCGGCCGCGGCGGCGAGGCGCTTCAGGGCATCGGGGAGCTTCATCGCGGGGACCGGACGACTCGATGATCGAGAATCGTTCTCACCGGCCCAACCCTGAAGGAAGAACCGCGGCGCTTCAAGCCTCGCGCTCACCTCGCGGGGCGTCGCGCCGTCAGCGCCGGGCGATCGCGGCGCCGGGGCGGCTCGCCTCGCGCGCGGCGACGCGCTCCTCGGGGATGGGGAAGGGCGCGAGCGCGCGCGCGGGCCCGGCCATGGCGCGGTGGACCATCGTGTACATCGAGCCCGGGTTCCAGAAGAGGAAGCCGTCGGCGCCGCCGCGGCGCGCGCCGCGGATCTGGTCCGCGATGAAGCTCGGGCTCCACTCCTCGGCGGAGAGGCCGTTGTCGAAGGCCTGGAGGAAGGGGCGGATCACGGCGTGGGGGCCGATCCGGGCGCGCAGCCGCGAGACGCCGATCTCGACGAGCGCGCGCGTGCGATCGGGGCGGGCACGCTCCCAGGTCCGCATCGCGTTCATGTAGAGCATCGGCGAGAAGACCTCGACGTGGTCGGCCCAGAGCGCGAGGTCCTGGCCGAGCCCCGAGCGATCGCCCTCCCAGAAGGCCTGGATGCCGAAGACGTCGACGCCGAGCGGGACGTCGATCGCCGCGTCGATGCGCGCGAGCAGGCCGTGGAGGTGCTCCGCGCGCGTGACGTCGGTGCGCTCGCCGGGGTACGCCGCGAGCGCGACTCCGTCGTCGACCGGGAAGCGGATGTAGTCGAGCTGGACCTCGTCGACGCCGAAGCTCGCGACCTCGCGCGCGAGCTCGACGATCATCGCGAGGTTGCGCTCGTCCCAGGGGTTGAGCCACGCGCCGCCCGTGCCCCAGCTGATCCACGGCTGGCCCGCGCGTCGTGGGCGGTTGTCGAGGATCGCGCGATCCGGCTCGCGCAGGGCGAGCACGCGATCGCTGAAGCACACGATCCGGCCGACGACGTGGATGTCCGCGTCGTGGAGGGCCTGGACGAGCGCGCGGGGGTCGCGGAGGTGGTGCGTCTCGGAGGCCTCGAGCTCGGGGATCGCGGAGTCGAAGAGGACGCGCCCCATGCCGTCCTTGAAGTCCACGACGGCGGTGTCGAGGCGCGCGCGTCGCACCATGTCGACGACGCCACGCGTGCCGTGGAGCCGCACGAAGGGGCCCGAGATGTAGAGCCCGTTCGCGCGCTGGGCGCGGGCCGTGAGCGCGTCGTGCCGCCGAGCCTGTGTCCGCGCGGGCGTCGGCTCGACGAGCGCGAGCGCCGCGACGAGGAGCGCCGAGAGCGCCGCGATGAGCCGACCACGCATCACGACATCCTCGCGATGGATCGGGGAGAAGCCAAGAAAGCGACGCGCTCGACCACGAAGTTGCCGCGCCCGCGCGCGGCGAGCGAGCATCCTCGCGTGGCGAAGAAGCTCCCGTCGATCCTCCTCGGCCCGCTCGCGCTCCTCGTCTTTGCCCTCGCGCTCGGGGGCTCGGTCGCGCGCGGCGCGCTCGCGCCGAGCGATGGGGAGGGCGCGGCGCGCTACGAGGTGCTCTTCGTCGGCAACAGCTACACGCGCTTGCACGCGATGCCCCTCACGGTGCGCTCGCTCCTGCGCTCGCTCCCGAGCCGCCCCGTGGTGCGCGTCGAGCGGCTCACGCACCCCGGCTGGACGCTCGAGCGCCACCTCGCGAGCGGGCAGGCGCAGCGCCGGATCGGCTCGGGAGGGTTCACGCACGTCGTCATCCAGGGGCACAGCCTCGCCGCGATCGAGGACGCCACGGGGCTCGGGGCGTCCGTCCGCGAGCTCGTCGGCGCGAGCCGCCGGGTCGGCGCGCGCGCGGTGCTCTACGAGACCTGGGCGCGTCGCGCGGGCGTGCGGGACTACGAGCGGCTCGCGCCGACGCGAACGCCGGCGCAGATGTTCGCGCGCATCCGCGCGAGCTACGAGGCGCTCTCGCGCGAGCTCGCGTCGCCCGTCGCGCCCGTCGGGCGCGCGTTCGAGCTCGGCGTCGGCGCCCACCCAGACCTCGCGCTCTACGGCGACGACGGCTCGCACCCGAGCGAGCTCGGGAGCTACCTCGCCGCGGTGACGCTCGCCTCCGTGATCGCCGGGGTGGACGCGCGGAGCTTCTCCTACGCGCCCCATCGCGTCGGGCGCGCGCGCGCTCGCCTCCTCCGCGAGCTCGCGGCGCGGGCCATCGAGCGCGGCCCCTGACGGCGCGTCGCGCGGGCGTCGTCGGCGCGTCGCTGGCTCGATCGCGCGCGCCTCGCGAGAACCTTGTCGGACCTGGCTCGAATGCGCGAGCATCCGATGAGGTGCCCCTGGCTTCGGAGAATCGAGCGACGGTGCTGCTCGCGGGTCGAGGCGAGCCGCTCGACGCCGCGCTGCGTGTCGCGCTCGAGCGCCACGATCTCTTCGTCGAGGAGGCGTTCGGCGAGCTGCGGAGCGTGACCAAGATGACCGCGCCCGATCTCGTCGTCCTCATCGGCGACGCGGCGCGCGACGGAGGGCGAGCGGCGCTCGAGGAGCTCGCGCTCGATCCGCTCACGGCCACGACGCCGGTGGCGGTCCTCGGCGCGCCGGAGGCGTTCGACGCGCGGCTGCTCGCCTTCCGACACGGTGCCGTGGCCGTGATCCCGCGGCTCGCGAGCGTCGACGCGATCGCCTCGACGATCGCCTCCGTCGTCGGCGATCTCGCGGATCGTGGGCAGCCAGCCGAGGTGCTCGGCGAGGCGACGCTCGATGACCTCGTCTCCCTCGTCGGCCGCGAGCTACGCAACGGCCTGCTCTCCGTCGAGCCGGCGGATCGGCACCACCGCGAGGGCCAGCCACTCCGGATCGTGCTCGGGGCGGGGCGGCCCGTCGCCGAGGCGGTCGAGGAGTTCGTGAAGAAGCTCGCGCCGCTCGTGTCGCGCGCCGAGCCGCTCGTCTACGAGCTGCACCAGGGGCCGGGCGGCGCGATCGCCCTGCTCGATGGCGAGGGCGAGGCCCGCGCGGACGCGCGCGTGTTCGACGGGCTCCGCGTCCTGCTCATCGACAGCGATCCCTCGCGCGCCGACACGCTCGCGCAGGCGCTCCGAGCTCGAAACGCGAGCGTGGTCGTCGTCGGGACGGGCGGCGCGGGGCTCGAGCGCGCGCGGGAGATCGATCCGGACGTCGTCCTCGTCGACGCGGCCGGGCTCGAGGGCGAGGGGTTCGAGGTCATCCGCCGGATCCGCGCGGATCATCGGCTGCGCTGGGCCTCGCTCCTCGTCGTCCCGTGGGAGGAGCTCTGGCCGACCCCGGCGGGGTTGCCCGACGTCGAGCGCCTCGCCGAGCAGCTCGAGCCGCTCGTCGTGCCGGACCGGAGCCTGCGCGAGAGGGCGCGCGCGGAGCAGGCGTTCGAGACCCGCCTCGAGGCGACCGGACCGAGCCGGCTCCTGCGGGTGCTCGCCTCGCTCGAGGGGCCGTTCCACGCGACGGTCCGGAGCGCGAAGGCGCTCGTCGAGGTCGATCTCGCCGATGGCCTCGTCGTCGGCGCGACGGCCACCACGGCGACGGGGGAGCGCCTCGAGGCGGCGCGCGCCCTCGCGGCGCTGCTCGGGCTCGGCAGCGGGCGGGTTCGCATCGAGCAGCGTCCGCACGCCGCGACCGCCAACCTGATGTCTCCCATCGCGCAGGCGATCGCGCTCGCGGAGCGAGAGGAGCCGCCCGTCCCGCTCACCGTCCCCCCGCCGATGGCGCACGCGGTAGCGAGCCTCGCGAAGGACGCGAGGGGCGCGCGCTCGAGCGACGAGTCGGGTCCGTTTCGCCCGGTCGGCGGCCCACGAACGCGCGCGCGGCCGCAGACCGGGCGCGTCGCCGATCGGGATCTGCGCTGGGGGGACGAGAAGGCGAGCGGGGCGGCTCCTCGAGAGGGCGTCGTCCTCGCGCCACCCGTCGAGCGCACGCTCGAGGTCGAGATCCCCTCGGTCCCGCCGGGCGTCGCGCGCTCGTCGCTGCCTACGGGGATCGTCTCGACCGTCTCGGACGGGTCCGTGATGGCGCCCTTGCCCCGCCCCGCCGCCGCCGCGCGCAAGACGGCGTTCGCGGGCGCGCCATCGCCGTCGGCGCGCGGAGCGTCGCGGGCGCCGAGCCCCAACCCGAGCGAGGACCTGAAGGTGACGGCGAGGCCCGGCGAGGTCGCGCGCCCGATCGTCGCGGCGCCGGCCCGCGCGATCCCGAGCGGGGCCTTCGGCTCGAGCGCCGGGCAGAGCGCCGCGCCCCCTCCCGACGCGCGGAGCGAGGCTTCGCCGCCGATCGATCGCCGACCCGCTCGATCGAGCCGCGCCCCCGCCAAGGGCACGATGACGTTCGGCTCGGCCGCGCCCGCGTCGTCGGCGCCCGTGAGCGTTCGCCAGCGGCCCGCCCGCCACACGCCGACGGCGCTCGGCATGGTGGGACCCCTCGCCAGCGCGAGCGTCGGAGCGAGCGTGCCGGGCGTGATCCCGGCGCGCGCCCAGGGAGCGAGCGCCCCGACGCCCACGCCGAGCGCCGCGACCCGCGCCGAGGTGGTGGCGACGGCTGCGGACGAGGATCCCTCGCTCGCGCTCCTCGACGAGGGCGCGCCCGCGCTGCCGGAGGTGCTCCGCGAGGGGCTCCCCGAGCTCCCGGCGCCGGACGACGCGCCCGAGCGAGGCCACGCCGCGACGCAGCCCATCGCCTCGAGCGCGGGTGACGAGCGCTCGAGCGCCCTCGCCGACGTCGCGCACGCGAGCGAGCCCACCGCCTCGCCGCGCGCGCCCGAGCGGTCGGGCGAGCTCGCGCCCTCGAGCCACGCTCCACCGATCGCGGCGCCGGCCTGGCTCGTGGCCGAGCCCGCAC
>JBDHVC010000048.1:0-37211 GCA_039809495.1 Sandaracinaceae bacterium | reverse complement strand
ACAACAGCAGGTCTTCGATCTGATCCATCCGTCATCAGTTCAAACATAATTTTGGGTGTCCCATTTCGGAAGTCAGGAAGAACGTCATCGCCCAGAAATCATAGCAACGCGGTTTGCAGAACTGTACCGAGATGTGCAGGACAGATCCGACAGATCAGACTGATCAGGCGGGTCATTAAGCTCCTAGTCAACCTATCAACCAAGTAGTGTGGACGCTTTCCAGCTCGGCTTGGCGCGGTGGAGACCGAGGAGGTCAATACTGCGAGCTAGGCCGTAGGCGGCGTAGAGGACGCAGAGGGCGGGGAGGTGGCGTAGCGTTTTCCCGCGAATGCTCAAGAGGAGGGCCGGGCCACCAACAAGTGCGCACCACGGAATGACGAGGCCAAGCCAGAGTGGAGAGCGCAAGGCGACTGCCAGTGCGATGCCCGAAACGCCTACGAGCATCGTCGTCAAAAAGAGCGCCGTGAAACGAGGCGCGTTGCCGCCGACTTTCCCACCGCTCAATGCGGCTATGTGTTTGTAGCTCTTCCGATTCGCGTGCCAGAGTTGCTGCTTGAACCATGCGCCGAGCGTGGCCGGTTCGCCATGGTGCGCGACGATAAGGCCGGGGATGCCCCACACGGGAATACCCGCGCGGTCGGCACGAAACGCGAAGTCGGTGTCTTCACCGGTTGTAAGCTCTTCGTTGAATCCGTTCAGCTTGTCGGCAACGGCGCGATGCAGAATCATATTGCGCGTTGTGGAGAGGCGGAATCCTTCGCGAACTACAACGCGTTTGCCGTGTCGTTCATCCCAGTTCGGATTCTTTTGCGCCCAGTGGAATGTCCAGGCTGACTGCACCCATGTCATCGGTTCCGGGGGTTGTGCGGGCCAGCCCAAAATAGCGAGTGGCTCGCGGTCCAGGAAATAGGCGGCCTCTTCAAGCCAGCCTGCCGACGGCTCGCAATCGGCATCGAGAAAGGCGATCCAATCGCCCTTCGCCTCTTTCAATCCCGCATTCCGGCAGACGGGAATGTTCGCGCCGGGAAGAACGAGAATTCGATCAAAACCCGCTGCCCGCGCTGCAGCGACTGTTCCGTCGCGGCTGCCGCCATCCACGAGGATCGTCTCAATCGAAACTCCGTCCGGGCGCTTTAGTGCGTTCACAGCGCGTTGAAGACCCGCGATGGAACGCTCTTCGTTAAAGGCGACGGAGATGATGGAAAGCAGATGCATAGACCGTAGGCAGTAGATTATGGACGGTAGACCAAGTAGATTTCGGATATCGGATTTCGAATGTCGAATTGGTTTCCGAGGCGTGATGCCGGACTCCGATCCCAATCCCGATTTTCACTAATCAACTTATCAATCATCGCCCTATCAACTTTATGCTCCGTCTGTCCCTAGACTTGTTCACAAGACCCAAACGCCGTAGCATACGGCACTTCTTTTGTAAGACGAGGAATTAAGGCGATTGATGGAGAGCCCGGCGACCATATTTTTTCTTCTGCAGGACGTGCCGCAACTATACGGCGCGGAGCGGGTGACGCTTGAGCTGATTCAAGGGCTTTCGAAAAAATTGCCGGTGGTGTTGTGGCTGATCGGGGAACAGCGCCTTGGGGAAGAACCCGGCGCGATGGCGCGTGCGGCGCTAGCGATGGGGATCCGCACTGAACGATATCCCGTTGCGGGGCGCTTTTCGTGGTCTTTGGTCCGGACGCTGCGCGAGCGGCTGCGGGAGAATCCGGACTCGATTATTCATACCGTCGGCTATAAGGCGCATATTCACGCGCTGGCTGCAGCGCGCGGTGGAGTGGCCAAGACTGTAACGACCATTCACGGCTGGCTTGTGCGACCGGAGATCAAAGAGCGGATATACGAATGGATTGAGATCCGCGCGCTCCAGCACGACGATGCCGTGGTTTGCCTGACCTCGTTTTATGAGCAGCGCCTGTTGGATGCCGGAGTGCGACGGAATCGCCTGCATCGAATTCCGACCGGCCTTGCCGCTGCTCAGTTGCCTAATCGAGAGCAGATTGATTCGTGGCCGGAGGAGGTATTTACGATTGCTCTTTTGGGGCGCTTGAGCTGGGAGAAAAACCACGGATTACTGCTGCGTGCGGCGGCGCGGTTACAGCGCGAGGGGCGCAATTTCCGGGTGTTGCTTGCGGGGGAGGGGCCCTGTCGCGATGAAATTGTGGAGGAGATAGGAAGGCTGGGGCTTGCGGAGCGCGTTCAATTGATTGGATACGTAGCGCTGCCGGAATTGATGCCGACAGTGCATGCCGTCGCGCTGTGCTCGCGCATTGAGAATCTGCCGTTGAGTTTGCTTGAAGCGATGGCTTGGAGTCGCCCGGTGGTGGCGACCTCTGTGGGTGGCGTACCGGATGTCGTTGTGAATGGCGAAACCGGGTTTTTGATTCCGGACGATGATGACGCGGCGTATGCGGATCGCATTGCCCGTTTGATCGGCAACCCGGAAGCTGCACGAAAGATGGGCCGGGCCGGCCGCGCGCGGCTTGAGGCAGAGTTTCAGTTTGAATGCTGTATTGAACGGCATCTTGAGCTTTATACGAGTCTGGCAAAACCTCACCACGATCCGGCTTCGTCCTCCCTACTGCCCTGAACTACGCCGGGACAAGAGTGCACGAAGGTCACGAAGAGGAAAGAGAGACGGGATTACAGGATTGGCAGAATCAACAGAATGAGAGGAAGTAATAGCTTCGAGTTTTAGAGTTTAGAGTGAAAAGAGAATTGAAAGCTCAGTTGATAAGTTGAGAGTTGATGCATTGATAACGGGGAGCTGGTCAACGACGGAGGCCTGATGGTGCCGAATCTCGAAAATAAGAGAATTTATGAAGGTAGGGCGACCTCTCCGAGGGAGCCACGATGAAGGGCGCTGCAGCGCATATTGAGGCGGCTCGCTAGGGACAGCTCGCCTCACCAATTGAGAGAAACATATAGAACTGTGAATGGATTGCGTCAGATGATTGCGGTGGTAGGGCGGTGTTTCGCCGTTTTTGTATTTGGGCTGACGTTGGTTTTTCCCGCGTACAAGGGGCTGTGGATTGTTTATGCGCCGATGGCGGTCGTGTTAGCGGGGGCGGGATGGATTTATGCGAAGCTGCGGAAGGGGTGGGAGCCGTTTGAGGGGTGGGGAGGGAAGACGTTCTGGCTTTGGGCAGTGATTGCGCCAGCGTTGGTACAGATCGCATTGATTCTCGTACTCCGACCGGAACCGCTGTCGGATGGAAAATTTGTTTTTGATGAAGCCGTGACGTTTGTGACAACGGGGCAAATGTCACTGTTGACCTATTATCCGCCCGCTCAGACGTGGTGGTATGCGTTATGGTTCAAGCTGTTTACACCCACGGCATTGGTCGCGCAGCTTTCCCATGTGCCGCTGCATGCATTGGTGACTCTCTTGACCTTCGGCCTCGCGCGAGCGACTACACCGCGCTACGCGCGGGTCGCCGCATTTGCAGTGGCTTGGTATCCGAGCTTTATCGGCTACGTGCTGACGACACCGTATTACCATTATCTCTATACCGCGTGCGTTGTCGCGACCGCGTGGGGGTGGATTGTGTCGTTGAAGCGTACGGACGCGTCGTTCGGGGCGGGGCTTGCGTCCGGGCTCGGCGCGTTGACAAAGGGCACGCAATTGATTGCGCCCGGGCAGGCGATTCTTTTTTGGTTGCTTGCGCCTCAGGCGAAAGGCCGTTGGAGCTGGCGGCGCATAGTTATGAGCGTCGTTTTGTTCATTGTCGCAATGGCCTGTGCGATAGCGCCATGGGCATATCGAAACGCCAAGATATTTGGCGAGCCCGTACTTGTATGTACATCGGGAGGACTGGTTTTTCACAGCGCCAACAATGAGCACTCGAACGGGCTTTATAGTGACCTGCCCGACGCGATTTCAGTTGCGTCGCCGCGCGAAATGCTTGCGCATAGCCGCGAGAGCTCAGAGTTGGCGAAACAGTTTATTCGCGAAAACCCAGTGCAATTTCTGCGCTTAGCGTGGAATAAAATTCTGCACACCTGGGGCGGGGAAGCCACATTTGCGGAATTAATCAATCATCGCGGGCACTCGCTGGGTCGTTTGGACGATTTTTTCAGCCTTGTATTTTTTCTCGGATGGGCCTTTCTCGCGGGGCTATGGGCAGTCAGTTCCGTTGCGGCCATCCGGAGCCGCGCACCGTTGAGCGCGCTGGAGCTTGCAGTAGCCATCGTTATTTTTTCTAATGCCTTCGTGTACGCCACTTTTGAAGGCGGCGACCGCCATCACCTGCCGCTCGTACCGCTGCTAGTCGCTTCTCTTTTTGGCTATCATCAGTCGTCGGCGCACGCAGCTCGAAGTGCCCGTCTTTCGTGAAAATTATCCTTCACTGTTCGAGTATTTAGCAGAATTGTGCCTGATCGGCGACAAGTATAATGCTTGTAAAACGCGACGTTTCGCGCACTATTTGACCTCCAATTGCAGCCGAAATGGACGTAGACACACAATCCAATATGCCCCTGTGGCGTGACCGCCTTGCGTGGGCGTTGCTGGCAGTGGCGATTATTTTGGCCGGCGGTTTTTTCACGTTGACATGGCGCACGGGGGATGACGCCCGCTATATCGGACTTGCGCGTTCACTCTTGGATGGGGCTGGCTACGTTCAGCAATACTTGCCTCACCATCCTGTTGAAACCATCACGCCTCCGGCTCAGCCCGTGATGATTGCGCTGTCTATGTGGCTCTTCGGGCGCGGTATACTGCCGGGGCAGATATTCAGCGTTGCGATGTATATTTTGGGGGCGCTGTTCGTGTATGCGTGGGCGCGCGAGCGATTGCGAGATCGGTGGATGGCTGCCTGCGTCACCGTCATTGGACAATTCGCATTTTCGCTCGTAGCGATGTCGAGTTGGTATATGGTGGAGGCGCATTTTGTCGCCGCTTCTTTTCTCGCTCTTTTTGTTGCTGATCGCGCCGTGGCAACGCGTCGTGTTGGGATGGTTCTTTTGCTCGGCATTATATGCGGGTATGTCTATTTAATACGCGCAACCGGGCTGGCTTTTGCTGCGGCAGGGGGATGCTATTTCCTGTTTCGTCGGGAGTGGAAACAGCTTGCTCTGTTTTGTGCCGGTTTTCTTCTTCTGTCTGTTCCGTGGATGATTCGCACATATTGGGTCACGGGGGCAACGGAGGCGTACATTCATTTCGAGAGCAATCTTGCGGGGGCAGCCGGAGGCTACCCGTGGATGCGGATCCCGAGAGATATTGCCACTGCTTTTCCCGTATATTTTATTCAGGCGCTGCCCGACGCATTGTTTTATCGCCTCATGGGCGAATTCGGTCTGTTGAGGCATCTCGGGCTGTCTGGATGTGATTCGATTGCGAGGTGGTTGATTCTCGCACTAGTTACGCTGGGATTTTTGCTGCGTATACGCCGTCCGGGTTTTACCGAGCTTTACTGGATATTCTTCTGGCTCATCATTACTGCGCCGCCTTTTCCCCCGCAGGGACATTGGTATGTATATCCGCTGTTGCCGATAGCGGCGATGTATCTGGCTGAGTCTGTGCGCTGGTTGGCTATGCGCATAAATCGGCCTCGATGGCCTGGCACGCGCGTCGCGCGAGCTGTCGTTTCGCTGCTCGCTCTATATTCACTGGCGACAGCGTCGTGGGGAGCTGCGGTGCATGCATCGAAAGAATGGCAACGCCGGGGCCTGGCGCCTTGGGCGCCTGAACGCTATGCGACGTATAATAACGAATATATGGATGCCTGGGGACGTATGGTGGAGTCTGGCTTGTGGATTGCCTCTAATTTGCCGCCCGATACGCTGGTGGTGAGTCGGCAACCCGCGCACATCTATCTGATTGTCGGACTCGAAGGCTGGCGATATGATTTGCCGGAAGTCGAAGGGACAAATCTCTTTGATCGCATGGACCGCGCGGCGATGCATCACCCCGTTGCGCTGATTGAGGATTCTTTCGCTGCCTATGCGGGAGCCTCTTTCTCGTATGGCGTGGGCCACTGGGCCTTGCGTGAATTGTTCGAGCGGCATGCAGATCGGTTGAAGTTGATTTACGAATGTGGCCCGCCAACAACGCGCGTGTGGAGTTTCGAGCGCACGGATGCGGAACAGGAGAAAAATGACGAAAATCGGAAATGATGAGAAGCCGCGGGTTGCGGTCGTCGGAGCGGGATATTGGGGGAAAAATCTTGTTCGAAATATGCACGCTCATGGAGCGCTTGTCCTGATTTGCGATCCCGACCAGGACCGTCTGAAAGAACTGAGTAAACAGTATCCCGGCATCCAGACGACGACATCCTATGCCGACGCACTTCAGGACCCAGAGGTGCACGGTGTTGTCATTGCAACTCCTGCGGAGATGCATGCGCCGATGGTTCGCGAGGCATTTCTTGCGGGGAAAGATGTGTATGTTGAAAAGCCGCTGTGTCTATCGGTGGAGGAGGGGCGCCAGCTAGTCGCAATGGCGAAGACGCATCAGCGCATCCTAATGGTTGGCCACCTACTTTGGTATCACCCGGCCGTACTGAAGCTGAAGGAGATGATTCAGGCGGGAGAGCTGGGGCGAATCCAATATATTTATTCAAACCGGCTCAATCTTGGAAAGATTCGTCGCGAGGAGAATATTTTGTGGTCCTTTGCACCGCATGACATTTCGGTGATTCTGGGTTTGTTGGGGGAAATGCCCGTAGAGGTACAAGCACAGGGCGGGCACTACTTGCATCAATCTATTGACGACGTGACCGTGACCCTTCTTTCATTCGCCAGCGGGGTTAAGGCCCATATATTCGTGTCGTGGCTGCATCCATTCAAGGAACAGAAGCTGGTTGTTGTCGGGGACAAGAAAATGGCGGTGTTTAATGACCTAGAAAAAGACGCCAAGCTTGTCACCTATGCCCATTCGATTGAGTGGAAGAATCAAACCCCTGTTCCGCATAAAGCCGATGCGGAAGTTGTTCCGTTAGATGCGACAGAACCGCTTTTTGCCGAGTGCGAACACTTCCTCGATTGCATCCGCACGAGGGCAACACCCCGGGCAGACGGAGAAGAGGGACTGCGTGTGCTGACCGTGCTTCAGCATGCCCAGACGGCGTTAACCAGACCCGGCCAACCAATTGAGTGTCGCGAAAAGACCTCTTCTGAAAAATCATATTTTGTGCACGAGACTGCGGTGGTTGACGAGCGGGCGCGGCTCGGCGAAGGGACCAAAGTCTGGCACTTCAGTCATATCATGAAAGATGCCGTCATCGGCCGGGGCTGCAATTTCGGGCAGAATTGCCACGTGGCCCCGAATGTCGTTATCGGAGACAACGTCAAAGTACAGAATAACGTATCTATTTATACCGGTACGACGATAGAAGACGACGTCTTTCTCGGCCCATCCTGCGTTTTGACGAACGTTACAAACCCGCGATCAGAAGTGAATCGCCATGCGCTTTATGAAAAGACGCATATAGGCAGAGGCGCAACTATTGGAGCGAATGCCACGATTGTGTGTGGTGTGAAGATCGGATGTTATGCGTTTATCGGAGCGGGAGCTGTTGTGGCGCGTGATGTGCCTCCCTATGCCCTTGTTGTCGGCAATCCGGGGCGGCAGGTTGGTTGGATGAGTCGGCATGGACAGCGCCTTGCCAAGCCGGGGGCAGATGGCATCATGGTGTGCCCTGAAAGCGGGTTCCGCTATCGTGAAACGGAAGCGGGTGGTTTGGAGTGCCTTGATTTGGCCGACGATCAGCCGCTGCCGGAGCACTTACGCAAGGGCACACAGCTTTACGATTCATTTAAACTATAATAGTCTTGGTCCGGAAACTCTTATGAAAGTACCTCTACTAGATCTAAAAGCTCAATATCAGACGGTGCGGAGCGAAATTGAAAAGGCTGTCGCGCAGGTATTTGAAGATCAGAACTTTATCATGGGAAAACAGGTGCAAGCCTGTGAGGAGGCGGTTGCCGCCTATTCCGGCGCGCGCTTTGGAGTGGGGGTGTCATCCGGCACAGACGCGCTGCTTCTCGCTTTGATGGCCGAAGGCGTAGGACCGGGCGACGAGGTGATCACATGTTCCTACACCTTTTTTGCGACTGCGGGCAGTATTTGGCGTTTGGGTGCCAAGCCCGTTTTTTTGGATATTGATCCCGATACATTCAATATAGATGTGCAACAAATTGAGGCTGCAATAACGCCGCGCACGAAGGTTTTGATGCCCGTCCACCTTTTTGGCCAGATGTCCAGTATGCAGGAGATCGTGGAGCTGGCGCGCAAATACGGGTTAGCCATCATTGAAGATGCCGCGCAAGCGATTGGGTCTTCTCATCCGTTGGGTCGGGCGGGGAGCGTGGGCGATTATGGATGTTTTTCGTTTTTCCCATCAAAGAATCTTGGCGGCGCTGGCGACGGCGGAATGGTTGTAACGAACGACGAGGTGCGTGCGGAACGGATGCGTCTTTTGCGCAATCACGGGGCAAAGCCTAAATACTATCACAAAGTTGTCGGAGGCAATTTCCGACTGGATACCCTGCAGGCAGCGGTCGTGTTAGCTAAGCTTCCGCATCTGGATTCGTGGATGCGGGGTCGCCAGCGGAATGCGCTGCGCTATGACCGGCTTTTTCAAGTGGCGGGGCTGCTGGGAGAGCATATCCGGACTCCGAAACATGGTTTGACTCAAGCGTCTTGGCAGTCAGGCGACCATTCGCACATTTTTAATCAGTATGTCATCCGAGCCGAACGACGAGATGAATTGCTTGCCCATCTGAAGCAAAATGACATTGGCGCCGAGATTTATTATCCCGTGCCACTGCATCGGCAGGAGTGCTTTGCTTCACTGGGATATGCAGAGAGCTCTTTGCCCCAAAGTGAGAGCGCTTCGCACGAAACACTGGCGCTGCCGATTTATCCCGAACTCACCGATGAGCAGGCGGCGTATGTCGTGTCCACGATCGTTGCATTTTACGGCGCGGGATGAGCAAGGTCGTGACCATTGTCGGCGCGCGGCCTCAATTTATCAAGGCTGCAGCCGTGAGCCGCCATCTTCGTGCTGGAGTGACCGAGATTCTCGTGCACACGGGGCAGCACTATGACGACAGAATGTCGGCCATTTTTTTTGACGAACTGAATATCCCGTCGCCAGACTACAACTTGGGTGTGGGCTCTGGCCTCCACGGGGCACAGACCGGCGAGATGCTAGCTCGAATTGAGGCGCTTCTTTTGAAGGAAAAGCCCGATTGGATGCTTGTATATGGAGATACAAATTCCACGTTGGCAGGAGCGTTGGCCGCTGTGAAGCTGCATATTCCTGTTGCCCATGTGGAGTCTGGTTTGAGGTCCTATAATCGAGCCATGCCGGAGGAACATAATCGCGTGCTGACAGATCACTCCTCTGAACTGCTCTTGTGTCCGACCGGGACGGCTGTCGCCAATTTGGCAAAAGAAGGAATTCTGAAAGGTGTGTACAATGTGGGCGATACCATGCTCGACATGGTGTTGGCATTTTCTGCTCGTGCGGCTGCGGAAACCACTATTCTCAACGAGCTCAAATTGAGCGAAAAGCAATACTATCTTGCGACACTGCATCGGCCCTACAACGTGGATAATGTTGAAGTGCTGTGCGCCATTTTGGAAGTTTTGCTTGCGCTAAAAGAACCGGTGGTTTTCCCTGTCCATCCTCGAACGCGAAAGAACTTGCGCGAAATGGCCCCGGATTTTGAAGACAAAGTGGAAAAATCGCTTGTTCAGTTGATTGACCCTGTCGGATATTTGGAAATGTTGAGTCTGGAGCGTGCGGCGAAGATGATCTTGACGGACTCGGGCGGCGTTCAAAAAGAAGCGTATTTTCTAGCGGTCCCTTGTGTTACGCTGCGCCCTGAAACGGAGTGGTTGGAAACGGTAGAGGCGGGGTGGAATCGTGTTGTGGGTTCGGATTCTGGCCGGATATTTGCCGCAATCACTGCGACGGATTGGCCCGGCGGAAAGCCGCCGCCGCTCTTTGGCGATGGGCGCGCGGGCGAAAAAATCGCTGAGCTGCTGTTGAAGCATGGAAGTGAGACATGAATCGCATTTTGATTACCGGTGCAGCAGGATTCATTGGCTCGAATCTGGCTGAGGCGTTAATTGCTGAAGGCCATTCGGTCGTAGGGCTCGATAATTTATCGCAGGGTGATCTGCGCAATCTGGCTGCCTGCCAGAACCATGAGCGCTTTTCTTTTCATAAGGGTGATATTCGCGATGCAACCCTGATGGACGAACTAATCAGCGGGGTGGATACCGTTTATCACATGGCTGCATTCAAAATTCCTCGCTATAGCAGTGCGCTGGACACTCTTCGCGTGAATACACACGGCACACGAGTCGTGCTCGATGCGGCCGCACGCCATGATGTTCATGCAATTATTGCTTCGACCTCGGACTGTTACGGGCGCAATCCCGCGGTCCCGTTTCATGAGCAGAGTGATATGTGGATGGGGGCGAGTTCAGTAAAGCGCTGGGCGTACGCAGTGTCGAAGATGTTCGACGAACATCTGTGCTATGCCCTGCGAGAGCACTCCAAGCTGCGCTTCACCATAATTCGCTTCTTCGGCGGCTATGGCCCCCACCAAAATTTGACATGGTGGGGCGGGCCTCAGTCGGTTTTTATCGGTGCAGCCCTGCGAGATCAGGAGTTGGAGCTTCATGGCGATGGTCAGCAGACCCGGAGTTTCACATTCATTGGCGACAATGTGAATGGCCTTATGCGGTGCTTGAACAACGACAAGGCATTGGGACAGGCCTTCAATCTCGGCAACACGCGCGAAATTACCATTGAGGGGCTTGCCAGAATGATTTGGAGGATGGCCGGCGTGGGCGAACCCAAAATAAAAAGAATATCCTATCGAACATTTGGAAAGTACGAGGACGTGATGCGGCGTGTCCCTGACATTTCCAAGGCGCGAGAGCTTTTGGGGTATGAGCCCCGAACGGATTTGGAGCAAGGGTTGCCTATTACGATTGATTGGCAGCGTCGGGTGATGGCCGAAAACGCGGGAGGCAACGCATGAGCGAGCGCGCTGTATGCATTACCGGCGCCGCCGGTTTTCTCGGGTCGAGCTTGGCGGCTCGCCTGCTCCGCGACGGCTATACGGTGAGCGGGCTTGATGATTTCAGCCATGGGGATCCATCGCGTATCGAGCATCTAGCAGGGCATAAAAATTTTCGCTTCATTGAGGGCGATGTTCGCAACGAAACAGCCGTAGCCGAGGCCGTGGCGGGATGCGGACAAGTTGTGCATCTGGCCGAGTTAAAAATTCCGCGTTACGGCCATGCGCTCGATACGCTAGAGGTGAACGCGGTCGGCGTGGAGATGGTCCTTGATGCTGCGCGCAAAGCGGGAGCCGCCTTTGTGCTGGGATCAACCGATGAAGTGTACGGCAAGAATGCCGACGCCTCGTTGAACGAAGAGAGTGTTCTTGTAATGGGGCGCACGGATTCAAGTCGCTGGAGCCTGGGTGTTTCAAAGTTAATGGCGGAACAGTTGACGCTGGCATTCCGGGATGAATATCAGTTGCCGGTCACAATTCTGCGCTATTTCGGCCTTTATGGCCCCGGACAAGCCACAGATTGGACTGGAGGCCCTCAAGCTGTTTTTGTGACCAATGCCTTGAAGAATGAGGCGCTCCCAATCCATGGAGATGGTCTGCAGATTCGCACATTTACTCACATTGACGACGCCGTGCAGGGAACGGTATTGGCTCTTGAGCAACCCTATGCTCGCGACGAAATTGTCAATATTGCGGGTCGCGATCACGTGAATATCCTCAACCTTGCCTATATGGTGTGGCGATTGAGCCGGAATCCCGCGAAACCATTACTGGAATTTACTCCGTATTCTGACTTTACGCCTAATTATGAGGACGTATCGCAGCGGATCGCGGATATTACGAAGGCTCGCTATCTCCTCGGGTTCGATCCCCGTATACCTTTGGAATCCGGCTTTTCGGCAACTATTGAATGGCAGGCCAAGGTATTGGGCCTCTCGCCGGGGGGGCGTTGATGAGTAAACGAACCCAATTGCTCTTTCTCGTCCTTGCATACAACGAAGAGCAGAATGTTGGGAGGCTACTTGAATCTGTGTGTGCGCTGGATTTGCGCGGGTACGAATCCTCGCTATTGCTGGTCAATGATGGCAGCACAGATCGGACCAAGGAGACTGTGCTGAGCTTTGCATCTCGCTTGCCCGTGTTCGTTCACGATCATCCGAAAAACCTGGGTGTGGGACAGGGGTTTCGCACGGGATTTACTGCCGCGCTTGCGCGGTTAGACGATGCGGACGTGATCGTGACGATTGAAGCCGACAATACGAGCGATCTATCAATTCTGCCTGCTATGTTGAAGCAGCTTGAGTCGGGCAGCGACGCCTCGCTTGCGTCTTGTTATGCCCCCGGCGGATCGGTGAAGGGCACAACCTTCAGTCGTGTGGTGTTGAGCAAGGTTGCAAATGGCATCATTCGAATTTTCTGCGGAGTGTCCGAGGTGCATACATACAGCTCGTTTTATCGGGCGTACCGGGTCGGTGCCTTGCGTCGCGTGATGGCCCACTATGGCGACCGCTTCATCGAAGAGCCGGGTTTTGTCTGTATGGTGGAGGTGGTGGCAAAGCTGCACCGCCAGAAGCTTCGGCTAACGGAAGTTCCTATGGTTCTCGATGGAGCGCAGCGAAAAGGCGCGAGTAAAATGAAGGTATTTCGCACAATTCGCGGATATCTGACTTTTTCGCTGCGCCATTTTTTTACTCGATGATCGGTCTGCCGTGCTTTTCGAGGATGGGAACATTTTGCGAACGGACGACGTACCGGGTATAAGTAAGGCTGTGGCGCTGGGCTGCTGCGTGGAGAAAGGGATTCATGTCGGATCGAATTGAGTTGTCAGTGGTCATGCCGTGTTTGAACGAGGCAGATACCCTGGAGGTCTGCATCGAGAAAGCGTTGCGCGCGCTCCGCGAGCATCAAATATCGGGCGAAGTCATCGTAGCGGACAATGGCAGCACGGATGGATCGCAGGAGATTGCCCGGCGTTGTGGCGCGCGTGTCATGGATGTTGCGGAAAAGGGATATGGCAATGCCTTGATGGGAGGAATCGCGGCTGCGCGAGGAACGTTTGTGCTGATGGGCGACGCGGATGATAGCTACGACTTTCTGGAAATTCCGAAGTTTGTCGAAAAGCTGCGCGAAGGCTTTGATCTCGTGCAAGGCTGCCGCCTCCCGTGGGGTGGCGGAACCGTTGCCCCGGGCGCTATGCCGTGGTCGCATCGTTGGATTGGCAATCCGATGTTTTCCCGCTTATCCCGCTGGTGGTTTCGCGCCCCTATTCACGATATTTATTGCGGGATGCGCGGATTTACAAAGGCGCATTACGAGGGCTTGAATCAGCGCTGTACGGGAATGGAGTTCGCAACGGAAATGATTATCAAGTCGTCGCTCTATGGCTGTCGGATTGCGGAGGTTCCAATTACTCTGCACCCGGATGGACGCAAGGCCCATGCGCCTCACCTGAAAACTTTTCGCGACGGTTGGCGGACGCTTCGTTTCTTTCTGATGTACACGCCGCGTTGGTTATTTTTGGTGCCGGGAATTTTATTAATTTTGCTTGGCATTGCGGGATATGCCATGGCTCTGCCCGCCGTACAGGTGGGAAGGGTGATCTTTGACGCGCACACGCTTCTATTTGCGAGTCTCGCGATATTGACAGGATATCAGGCCGTTTTATTTGCAATTTTCACCAAGACGCACGCGATTAATGAAGGATTGATGCCGAGAGATGAGCGATTTCTAAAATTGTTCGACGTTGTCAACTTGGAGCGGGGATTGATCCTCGCGCTCTTGGCGATTGCTGCGGGGGTGGGGATGCTGTTGTGGGCGGTGAATATCTGGCGACTTCATGATTTTGGCCGATTAGACTATGCGCAAACGATGCGTTGGGTGATTCCCGGCTCCACCTTGACCGCGTTGGGTGTGCAGACGCTTTTCTCTAGTTTCTTTGTCAGTATCCTCGGGCTTCGAAAGAAATAGAAATGGACGATCCCGCTCCATCTTTTGATGAGTATGCCGCACAATATGAGCGCGCGTTGGAGCAGGGCATTTCCGTCTCAGGTGAGAACAAGGAATTTTTCGCGCGCGGGCGCATCGCCATTTTGAAAGAGCGCCTGATCGAGCAAAAGTGTTCCCCGCAAATTATCATGGATTACGGGTGTGGGACGGGAAGCGCAACGCCCTACTTCTTCGAGTTGCTTCATCCCGTGCGTTTGATTGGCGTGGATATTTCCCCCAAATCGCTTCAGGTTGCGCGAGAGTCTTTTGCCGCCTATACGGCGACGTTTCATCTGTTTGATGAATATGCGCCGTGCGGCGAGGTGGATGTGGCGTTTTGCAACGGTGTTTTTCATCACATCCCATTGGCAGAGCGGGCGGGTGCGATTGCGTACGTGCGGCGCTCGCTTAAGCCGGGAGGCCTGTTCGCATTTTGTGAAAACAATCCGTGGAATCCGGGGACGCACGTTGTGATGAATCGAATTCCATTTGATCGGGATGCGATCAAAATTTCGATTCCTGAAGCGAAGCGACTTCTGCGGGCGGGCGGCTTTGAGGTGTTGGGCGTGGAAACGATGTTCTACTTCCCCAGTGCGTTGCGATTTCTGCGCCCGATGGAAACGGCTTTGGCGAAGTTGCCTTTTGGTGCGCAGTATATGGTGCTCGCCCGCGTACCGGGTTGATTTACTGCTCTCGCGTTGATTGCGCGTGAAGGGCCTTGATTGCGTGGAGCTTCGCCGTTGCGTGGCGGTCGGCGGAGGCGCTTTCGATCATGGTTTGAACGGCGGCTTCGCCGAGACGTTGGCGGAGGGTGGGGTCGTCCCAGAGGCGTTCGATTTCGCGGGCGAGGGCGTCGGCGTCGCCGGGTTCAATGAGGATTCCGTTTTCTCCGTCCGCGATGTGATCCACGGTGCCGGGTGAGCGAGTGGTGATGACGGGTTTGCCCATCGCCATTGCTTCGAGCATCACGACTTGGCCCGTCGCGCGCTCGGTGTTGAGGAGGGGGAGGGCGACGAGACGGCAGCGGCGCAGTTTTTCGAGGTAGGTGTCGCGCGGGATTTCAGTAAACACCTGAACGTTGGATGGAGCTTCCAAGCCTTGGAAGTCGTTTTGACCGCAAATTACAGACGTTGGAAGTTCGGGCAGTTGCCGCACAGCATTCAGAAGCGTTGCGTAATCGCGTAGGGTTCGACCGGCGGAGAGGACATAGCCGTCGTCTGCACATTCCATTTTAGGATTGGCGATATTGGTGTTGAGGGGGACGTAACGGACGCGCGCAGGGTCGAGGCGATACCGGTGGGCGATAGTATGGACTTCGGCAGAGCTGTTGGCAAGGATGCCGATGGCGCGGCGGGCGACGAAGCGGTAGAGCGCATTTTTCACGTGCCACGCGAGGGTGGGGCGGGGGGCGTCAATAAACACCTCACACATGATTTGCTTTGAGCGGCGAAAGGTGAGTGCGCAGAGTAGGCCGTAGAGCATGGATTCGCGTACACCCATTGTCACGACGACATCGTAGAGGGGTGATCGTTTCCAGAGGGCGAGAGCTTCGCGCCACCAAGGCATAAAATGAGGATCGGATTTTGTGGAAGTGTCGTAGAGCGAGTCGGTCGCATCGGTCCAGACCTCGCTTTGCCAGAATGCCATGTTGGTGAGTATGCGCACGGAGCGATGATTCCAAAATTGCCCGTATGCGGGCAAGCGAGTAGCATCATCGCAATGCCGGAGTCTCTGTCCATTGCAATTCCAACGTTTGGGCGCGAGCGCGTGTTGCTCGATACGCTGGAGCAGGTGCTTGTTGCCAAGCCTACCGATGCGGAACTGCTTGTGATTGACCAGACGCCGGAGCACGAAGATGCGACGCAGAAGCGTTTGCAGACGTGGTCGGATGCGGGAGCAATCCGCTGGATTATACAGCAACCTCCATCCCTGACTGCTGCGAGAAACCGCGCGTTGCGCGAGGCGCGGGGTGGCGTTGTCTTGTTTTTGGACGACGACGTGCGCGTGCCGCCGTCTCTCTTTGTTGAGCATTTGCGTCTGTATGAAGAGCGCGATGTGGCGGCTGTGACGGGGCAGGTATGGAATTGCCGCGATCCGAAGAATCCGCCGACCATCGATAATCCTCGAGAGGGAACCTACCCACACTCGTTGGTTTTCGTGTGTGAAGATGCACGGAACATTAGCGGGGGAAATCACAGTGTCCGGCGATCGGTAGCATTGGCGATCGGCGGTTATGATTCGGCATTTCGCGGGTCTGCGTTGGGCGAGGATATGGATTTTTCGCAGCGCCTGCTCTTGGCGAACCATCGAATTATCTACAATCCCGAAGCGTGGATTATTCATTTGGGGATTCGAAGTGGCGGATGTGCTGTCGGGATGGGAAGCCCGTGGCCTGAATGGCAGCATGCAGGGAGTTTGTTGTTGTATGCGTTCCGGCATGGACGCCGGCAGAAAAATACATGGCACATTGTATGGATGTCGCTGCGAAACGGGCCCCTGCGTCGCGAAAATATAGCCAATCCGTTGAAGTGGCCCGGTGCGTGGTACGGATTTTTCCGCGGCCTTGTGTATGGCTGGCGAAATCGCCGTTTCACTGCTGCTGAGATAGAAAGTGGAGCGACGAATGGCTGAGACGCTGTTTTGGCTCTCTCTCGCGGGGCTATTCTACATTTATGCCGGCTATCCGCTTCTTGTTGTGCTGCGCGCGCGTCTTTTCCCCCGACCTGTGAAAAAAGCGCCTTATCGCAGTTCGATCAGCGTGCTGATTTCTGTGTTCGGCGAAGTGTCGCCACTGGAAACGAAGCTCAAGAGTCTTCTAGAGGCCGATGGCGCGGAATTGGTCCGCGAAATCTTGGTTGGAGGGGATGGGCCGCAGGAAGGTCTGAGGGATATTGCCGACCGTATCGGTGATTCGCGAATTCGTGTTGTAGAATTCAGCGAGCGACGCGGAAAACCTAGTGTTTTGAATGATTTGATGCGGGAATGCGCGGGAGAGGTTGTTTTGTTGACCGATGCGCGTCAGCCCGTTTCGCGCGGTGCCTTGATGGCACTTCTTGAAAACTTTGCCGACCCCACCGTTGGAGTAGTGTCAGGGGAGTTGATTTTTGTTTCAGCACCGGGAGCGACGTCGGCTGCAAAGGGCATCGGTGCCTACTGGCGATACGAAAAGATGATCCGCCGCTCGGAGAGCGCATTCGGATCCGTTCCCGGCGCGACGGGCGCGCTGTATGCAATTCGCCGCGAATTGCTTGCTCCGATTCCGCCCGATACACTGTTGGATGATGTCGCCATCCCCATGCGGGCGATTCAGCAAGGGGTCCGTTGTGTCTTTGAGTCGCGTGCGGAAGCGTATGATGTTCCTTCAAGCGACGCGCGGAAGGAGGCGCTCCGGAAGCGACGAACGATTGCAGGCAATGTTCAGCTGGCGCGGCTCTTTCCCTTATTACTTAATCCGGCTCGAAACCCAGCATGGTTTGCGCTCATTTCGCACAAACTGGCTCGCCTTTGCTCACCGTTTTTGCTGCTCTTGGCGTGGGCGAGTAATTTGATGCTGCTCGATCAACTGATCTATCGGATTATTGGGGTGGGGCATCTGGGGTTGCTCGCAGCGGGCGGAATCGGGTGGCTCTTGGAGCGATTTCGAGTTCGGCTCGGAATTCTGGGAGTACCCATGATGTTTTTGGCATTGAATTATACAACGGCGATGGCTGTGTGGGACGCGCTGACGGGGCGTTTTTCCGTGCGGTGGACAAAGGAGCGATAGAGGGCGTGAGTCGAATACTGGAAGACATTGCCGATTATGTGAATCGTCACTTTGTGGGCGTGTTGTTGAGTATTTTGCTCGGATGGTATGCGTTCACCTATCTCGGCCGGCCTTTCGGCGATCCCATTCGAGCCGATGGCATGGGGTATTATGCCTATTTACCCTCAATTATTTTATACGGAGACCCGGGGTTTAACACTCTGGCCAACGCGCAATTCGATGGGGTGATCCCAGGGTATACGGGTCTTGAAATGTATTCAGAGACCGGTCATTACCTGAACAAATACAATCTCGGTGTAGCCCTGTTTGCTCTGCCCTTCTTCCTGCTTGCGCACGCACTCACTTGGGTGCTGCGTGCACCGCCGGGCAGTATTCCGTCATGGTGGGCGTTTCAATATGCGATGGATGGTTATTCTCCGCTCTATCAGCACGCAGCCGGGTTGTCGGGACTCTTCTATTTTGCATTTGGCTGTATCGTGCTTCGGTATTTTCTGTCGAGGTATTATTCCCCCCGCCAGGTTTCTGCGGTTATTCTTACAATGTTGGCGGGGACTTGCTGGCTCGATATCGGGGCGGGATCAAGTTTTGGTTCACATGGCGTCAGTGTATTTCTATTTGCGCTATTTTTGCTTATCGGGGATCGTTGGGTTCAAGGATCGGGTAGTTGGAGGCAAACACTTAGTTTAGGGGTAATTCTGGGTGCTATTGCGCTGGTCCGTGTACCCAATGTGCTGATTCTTTTCGTCTTGGCATTGGTTCCTGGAAACCGATGGGAGGGTATGGCCGCGCATGTAAGGGGATTGATCCAGCGCATCTCTCAATTTGTAATTATGGGGCTGGTTGCCTGTGCTGTATTCTTTCCGCAACTGGCGTTTTGGAAGTATGGAACAGGTCACTGGCTTGTTAACTCGTACGGGGAGCGTGGATTACCGAATTTGCTCTCGCCTGCACTTGGCGAAGTTTTATTCAGTGTAAACAAGGGCGTCTTTGTCTGGAGCCCGCTATTAGTGCTTGTACTTCCGGGCTGGTTCTTCATGCGTGGAGAAGTCGCGAGATGGCGCGTAGCCGTGGTCGTGCTGTTGGTGGTGCAGTGGTATGTGATCGCCAGCGCTGCCGTATGGAATGCAGGCGCTTGTTTCGGGCAGCGCTACTTTGCAGAATTTCAGACAATAGCCGCTTTTCCAATTCTTGCGTTGGTTAATTGTGGCCGCTATCGGAAATCTCTTGGTTGGTGGATTTTGATCGCAAGCCTATGGAGCTTGTTCCTGTATAAGCTCTATTACACTCGCGAAATATCGGTGTATGGATTGGATCGAGAAGCGCTTTACGACGTCATTTGGTGGAGGCTGGAGGCGTTGCGGAACTGGTGGCTGATGTGATCGTCGTTTTGGGTTAAAAGAGGTTTGGTGGCCAGATGCCGCTCGAATTTAAGCTAGCGCACCACCAGTTTCGAGGTGTCAATGTCGCGCATCTCTCTTGGTAGAAGTGGGTTGCAAGTGGATAATCGAGATTTTACCGTGTCTTAACAGGCTGTTTTTGCGGGTTTACGCATCGTTCATTTATTGGTATTTTAGGGCAAAGGGGTTATATAGCTGTGAGATCGTCATTGAATCGCACCGTACGTGCGCGTCGCTCCTTGAGAGCTGTTTTGTTCTGGTCGGTGGCTTTGCTTTGTGTTGCGTTGAGTGTCACTCGCGCTCCGGCTGCTACCTATTTCGTGAACGATGGGAGCGCTGTAGGGGATGTCTATACAACCGCCATCGGCAACGATGGCAACAGTGGTTTGTCGAATTCGGCCCCGAAATTGACGCTGACCAATCTCTTGGCCTCCTACACGTTGGCCGCTGGAGATGTTGTCTACATAGACACGGGTCTGTACACGAATTATACGACCGTTATTGCTTTTAGCGGTGCGGCGACGAACCAGATTGTATTTCAGGGAAGCACGAATCTCTTGGCGGGTGGCAGTGTTTTTGACCGTCGCTTGGCGAGTGCTGATGTATTCACGCTGAACAACGCCAATTATTTGCATTTCCGTGATCTAATTGTTCGTGGCGGACGCTATGGCATGAACATCGGGAATAGCTTATTGGGAGATACTTTCACTCGCGTATATGCGATAAGTAATTCCGTTGGATTTAGAGGCGGCAATGCCAGCAATCATCGTTTTGACCGCTGCGCTGCAGTAAATAATACCACCGGGTTTGAGTCGTTTAATTTCAATATTGTCTGGGAAAGTGGCGTTATGTGGGGGAATGGATCGGCTTTCCGCCAGTCCTTCACAAACACCGTCGCAGTCAGTAACAGTATTATTGTGGGAGGCACAGCCTATCTTCTCGCGCCCGCTGTTGCTGATTTTAACGTCTATCACCAGACTATGCTCGGCGCCGGATTAAAAAGCCTGTCCGATCTTCAGCGCAAGGCGAACAATTCGTATCAGTCAGCGTTTGCCGATCCCCAATTGGTAGATCCGCCCGGGCTTGATTTTCATCTTCGCAGTGTTGTTGGACGCTTCACGCCGTCGGGAGGGATAGAAACGGACACGGTTCATTCTGTGGCGATTGATTTGGGTGATCCTTCGCGCGATTACAGCCAAGAAACCATGCCTAATGGTTCTCGAATCAACATTGGGGTCTACGGCAATCGGCCAAGCGCCAGTCGAAGCCGAACCAATGTATGGCTTTATGCTGTATCCTTAAATGATGGTGGCAACTTCTTCGGAACAGGCACCCTGTATTGGGCCGGTGGCGCTTTCTCCAACAATGCAACGGTTCGTCTGGACTATTCGCCGAATAATGGGGCGTCCTGGTCTAATATCGCGATGGGTATTCCGGCGACCAACTTCTCTTATACTTGGTCTGCGGCGGGAGCTGTTTCAAGTTTGCGCGCGCGTTGGCGCGTTCTGGCTGAAGGCGGTGGTGCGGGCGACACGAATGATGTCTGGTTTTCGCTGCGCTCATATGGAACGAATAGTCTGGCTGTTTATGTCAATGATGGATCAACGACCGGCGATGTCTATACGTCGGCTATTGGATCGGACGCAAATACCGGCACGACCCCGGCAGATCCCCTTTACACGCTGCAGACAGCGCTCGATCGTTATTATTTAGAGGGCGGCGATATCATTTATCTCGATTCGGGCTTGTACACAAATACGGTCACCGTCGGATTTATGAATCAAGGAATGCCGGGAAATCCATTCATCATTCGCGGCAGCACGAACTTGAATGCGCTTTCGATTATTGATCCGAAATCCGGTGTATTGGACGGATTTGTTGTCAATAACGCGCAATATATTCGAACCGAAAATATTATGGTTCAAAACAGTCGCTACGGCGTTCGCCTCCAATTTGCGAATAACTGTGAATTCGAAAATATGCTGAGCGTGAGCAATCTTGCGGGATATCGCGGAGAAAGTTCATCGTTCAATGTGTTTCAACGTTGTGCAGCAGTCGGGAACACAACGGGATTTGATGCGTTCAACGTCAGCAATACTTGGGACCGCGGCGTTTCGTATATGAATACGAAAGCGTTCCAGATCACTGCATCAAGTACGCTGTCCGTTTCCAATAGCATTATTCAGGGGGGGGGCGCATTTATTGGGTTTATGCCCTATGCTTTTGATTATAATATGCTGTACGACACCGCTATTGGTGGCGGGTTCAATAGTCTGTATGACTATCAGCGGACGAAGGACGCGGGATGGAACAATACATATGCAGATCCGTTGTTTGCCAATCCCCAGGGATTGAATTTCCATCTCAAGAGCAAAGCCGGACGTTTTGATCCGGTAACGGCGTCGTTTGTGACCGATGCCGTGCATTCTGCGGCCATTGATTTCGGGGATCCTTCCCGTCCGGTAGGAAGTGAGACGCCTCCGAACGGGAATCGGATTAATCTTGGCATTCACGGCGGAACGCGTTTTGCCAGCCGGAGTTTGACGAATCAGTCGTTATTGGCCCTGTCGCTTCAGGACGGTGGTCAGTTGACGGTGGGTGATTCCATTCGCTGGAATTCGTACAATCTTTCCACTTCCGCAACTGTACGAATTGAGTATTCCGGGGATGGAGGCATATCGTGGAATATTGTTGGAACAAACATCGCCGCATCTTCGGGGGTGTTTGTATGGACCAATACCAATTATCCTTCTTCTTATCAGGCGCGATGGAGGGTTGTGCTGGAGTCACAACCCAGCATTCTATCGTCAAATAATGTCAATTTTACGTTCCGGAACGGAGTGTTTGTCTACTATGTGAACGACGATAGTCTTCTGGGAGATGTGTTCACGAGTGCGGTTGGAAACGATGCCAATCCGGGCTCTACGCCCGCCACCCCGAAGGCGAATTTAGCAACCTTGCTTGGAGATGTTGACTTAGAGCCGGGCGACGTCGTCTATATTGACACAGGGCGTTACAAATCGGCCACGGTTCCGCAGATCGGAGCGGCCGATTCCGGAAATGCGACCAATCCCGTCTATCTAATATTCAGCCCGAATAGAAAAGCGGGAGGCGCCATCTTTGATCGAGGCGGAGGTGGATTGAATTCAATCGGGCTCAGTTTTGTTGCGGGTGCTGCTCATATTGAAGTTCAGAACCCTGTGATTACCAATTCTCCTGCGGGCTTTCAGATTACGTCAGCGACCAACATTGTCATAAAGAATGCGGTAGTACACTCTGCGGCTGATTCCGCGTTTCGACTGAATAATGCCAATTTGGTGCGCATTGAGAACAGCGCGGCCTATCTGAACGCGACAAATGGCGTGAAGAGCGAAAATAGCGTGAATGTTCAAATTCGGGATAGCGTTTTTTGGCGAAATGGCGCCTCGCAAATTCGTGTGGATGGGGGCATTGTATCGGTGACAGGCGCAATTATTGTCGCATCAGGACCGCGCTCAGCCGTATATCAGGCTGCGTCCACAACGAACATTATTGCCGATTACAATGGTGTTCATACGGAATCTAACGCGACGTTGGCTATTGTGGGAACCGTTACAGGCGCAATTGACCGCCTGGGTGCATGGCAATACTATACAACTCAAGATCGCAACAGTATTCCCGGCGATCCATTGTTTGGGAATCCGGCTGCTGGCGACTTCCATTTGCGTTCGCAGACTCCGGGGGGGCGGTTTGATTCGTCGGTCGGCGATTGGGTCACAGATCCAGACCATTCACCTTTTATTGATGCGGGTGCCCCAACGCGTAGCACCGCGAATGAGCCGTTGCCCAATGGCGCTCGGATTAATATTGGGTTATACGCGAATACACCGGAAGCCAGTTTGGGCCGATCGTCCCCTTGGTTGATCGCGGCGGCGCACCGCGAGGGCGGTTGGGTCAAGGGCACGACGACGTTGCATTGGGTAGCGGGAAATATACCGACGAATTCCCTCGTTCGGATTGAGTATTCACCTAATGGTGGAGAAACCTGGTCGCTTCTTTCGACCGGCATTTTGGCCTCGGTTGAGACGCTGTCATGGAATACGCATTCGGTCAGTAATACCGCTGCGGCTCTTTGGCGCGTGACAAGCCTGACAGATACCAATCTGTCGGATCGCACTACAAATTTCTTCATGATTCGGAATGGCCCGATGGCGTTTTATTTGAACGACGCGGATACGGGGGGAGACAACTATTCAACGGGTCCCGGCTCTGCAACCAACTGGGTCGCGACGGCGGCGCGTCCGCTCAATTCGTTGAGTCAATTTCTTTCGCGCTATGACCTTGAAGCAGGCGATGTTGTGTATATTGACGCGGGAACGTATAGCGAGAATAGCTCTGCCGTCATTTCTCCGCTATTGAGCGGCCTGAGTAATAACCCTGTGCAGTTGCGCGGTCCGACGAACGGTTTATTCGCGCGCATTTCGCGAGGGAATGTGATGTCGGGCAGCTCTGCTCTCAGCTTCTCGTATGCGCGATGGATCGCGATCAGCAATGTAGTCTTCCAAGATGCGAACGTGGGGGTGCGCATTGTAGATTCCGCTGATCTGGATTTGTCACTGTCGGCCACGGCTAATGCGGCGAACGGTGTAGAGGTTTTACGTTCAACCAATATTTTATTCCGCCGCACGATAGTTGATCGCAATCAGGGGATGGGGATGCTTATCCTAACAAGCCCTGTTGTTCGCGTAGAGCAATCGGTCATCTGGTCGAATACGGGCGGTGGCGTCTACTTGCGCGCCAGCCGTGCGCAAATCAGCAACAGCGTCCTACTCGCGTCTTCTCAGGGAACGTTTCTTTTTACCTCTGAAACGACGAACGATACGATACAGAGCGATTATAATAATTTGTTGGCTGTGGGTGGCGCGCAAATAGGTTTGCGGGCGGGTCGTGGATACCGTTCCGTTATGAGTTGGCAGACGGGAACGGGTTTGGATCGCAACAGCCTGGCACACAATCCGCTATTCGCGAATCCGGACGCGGGCGATTACCACGTCTTCAGCCAGGCTGGTCGCTTCGTTCCGGGTGGTTCGTGGATACAGGATGCGATCACATCGCCTCTGATAGATGCTGGCGATCCATTGCACGCCTTCGCTGCAGAGCCGGATCCAAACGGTGCGCGGATGAATTTGGGTCTCTTTGGAGATCATTCGCAGGCCAGTAAGTCGCCGACCAATGCACGCTTGGTTGCTATTAGCCTGAATGACGGAGGGGCCGTTCGCGGGACGAACACCTTGCAATGGGCGGCACATGGTGTTGCGACAGGACACACAGTTCGGATCGAATTTTCTGCTGACGCCGGCGCGAGCTGGACTACCGTGATTAGCGGGATCAGTGCTGCATTGGGTGTCTATACGAATTGGGACACGACTGTTCACGGATCAACGATTTTGGGCAGTTGGCGCGTAGTGAGCGAGGTGGACACCAATGTGTTTGATGCGGCCGACGAACCATTTGCGCTGAACAATGGGCCGTTGAGCTATTATGTGAACGACTTGAACACCGCGGGGGATGTGTATTGCACGGCTCCCGGTAGCGTCGTAAACGATGGGGCGTCGCCCGCAACTCCAGCCCTGACCGTGCAGCAGATATTAAATCAATACGCAATGAATCCCGGAGACCGCATCCTCGTGGATACGGGTGTATATCCGCTGGACTCGCCTATCACGTTCGACAGCGGCATCGCTGGAGATGCGACGAATCGAATTGTTCTGCAAGGCAGTACAAATTATGGGGCGGGCGGTACGATATTTGATGCAATGCGCACGAATCGCGCGATTGTTGTTCAACAAACAAAGGGGATTGAGCTGCGAGATTTCAGTGTGAGGGAGGCACAATCTGCAATTGCTCTACTCCGTGCGACAAACACTGTCGTCGATAATGTCACAATTGCAGGGGTAAAGGGTTTCCGAGTATTTATTTATGGCATTCAGGGAGCTTTTGTTAACGAAGCAATCTTTCGAGGCATTTCTGTTTCTGGCATCACGAATGCTTTTGGAGAGGGTGCCGCGCTACAATTCGAGGATTCCTCGGGTATCCAGTGGCTGAGTGGTGTCTTATGGTCGAATCGCGTGGGTATGAGTTTGATCCGATCCTCGGTCGTGGTGAGCAACTCTTCCTTTTCTTCTATGGACCCGATGGCAGAGGTGTATATCGCAGATCGAGGATCATCTATATTTGGAGATTACAATAACTATCATCTTAGCGAAGGTGCTCAAATGGGGCGTACGCATAGCGCCTTGCTTGGTCTACAGATGAGCATCCCGACCTACTATGACACGCTTTCTACGTGGGTGCGTTTCACTGGCAACGACAAACATAGTCTAAGTCACGACCCATTGTTTGCCGATCCTGATGCAGAAGATTATCACTTGATGAGTGAGGCTGGCCGTTTTGTGCAGGGCACGGGATGGGTGATAGATGCAGCGACATCGCCGCTTATTGATGCCGGAGTACCTGCGGATCCGTTCGCGGAGGAAACGCTTCCTAATGGTGGGCGCAAAAATATTGGCCGTTACGGGAACACCTCGGAAGCAAGCCGTTCGCCTTCCGGATCGCGCCTGACTGCATTGAGTTTTAATGATGGGGGAATAGCCTCGGGAACAAACGTTGTCTTGCGCTGGCTTTTGGCGGGCCCGGTCACGAACCATCCGCTACACATTGATATTTCCTATGACAACGGCCTCTCTTGGTCCGGTGCCATTTTCGGCATTTCTGCAAATAGTACGACCGCGTCATGGAATTCTACAAGCTGGCTCTCGCTGCCCAACATCCGGTGGCGCGTACAGAGCCAAACGGATACGAATGTCGTTGACGCAAATGATCGCTGGTTCCAAATCCGGAACACAAACCTTGCGTATTATGTGAATGACTCGAGTACCAATGGCGATGTCTATACAACGCGGGCGGGATTTGAAACCTATTCTGGATTGACGCCGGATGAACCTCTTCCCGACCTTGCGGATGTCTTGTCACGCTATGATTTAGAGCCGGGGGATTGGGTATACGTTGATACGGGTGAGTATATCTCCACGCAGCAGATTCGCATCACGTCGTTGGCGAGCGGCGCGAATGAGACGAATTGGATGACTATCGTCGGTAGCACTAATGAACTTGCAGGCGGTAGCATTCTCAAAAAGGCAATCCGTTTCGATGGCGCACGAGATGTTCGCATTGAAGGATTTTCAATTCAGGGGTCTGGAGGAATCAAAGCTACGGCGTTCCAAACGTTATCTTCCTCTAACATTGAAGTTCGAAAGGTCCATATTTCGGGCGCGTGGGGCAATGCTTTCGTGGCTCAGCAATCGGGCGATATTCGGATTGATAGATCTGTCGCGCAAGGGGCTGTGACGAATGGTCTCTATGACGATCGCTCGTTCAGAGTGTCTTGGAAGAACGGTGTTTTGTGGTCGAATACGGTGGGTGTCCGCTCGGAGAGTTTTTCCGGTGAAGGATTTTATCTCAGTGTTTCCAATACTGTTATTGGCGCCGTGCGAACCGGGCAGGTGGCGATTTCTGTCGGCAGCAATTATGTCGCCGATTTTAACGCAGTATTTGTGACTAACGGAGCAGGGGTTGCTCTCCAAGGTGTTCAGGGGCGGTTGTTTCCCGCGCGTTATGACTCATTTGCGCGTTGGTCGCTGGACACTGGGCGCGATCCGCACAGTTTGGCCATTGATCCTCTGTTTGCCGCTGCGGGAACCGACTTCCATCTCTTGAGTGAGGCGGGGCGTTTCAGCACAGTCTCCAATGCCTTCGTGAACGATAGCGTTACCTCGTGGCTGATAGATGCTGGCGATCCTGCAGCATCGTATGAAAACGAGCCTGCTCCTAACGGCGAGCGCAAAAATATCGGGCTATACGGGAATACTCCTGAAGCAAGCCGCACCCCCACGAACTCTGCCCTGCTTGCTGTTTCCTTGCGAGACAGTGGTATTGCACAGGGGACGAATCAAGTGCTTCACTGGTTGGGGCGGGGTGCGGTAACTGGACATACCGTGCGAATAGAATTTTCGCCCGATAACGGACTTTCCTGGACGACATTGGTATCAGGCGTGGCAGCGAATTCAGGCTCCATCATCTGGAATACGACGAATAGCCCCTCGACTGTTCTCGGACTGTGGCGCGTTGTGTCAGAAAATGAAGCGAACGTGGTTGGGTTATCCCCACGTCCGTTTGCTGTTCGGAATGGGCCGATCTCATTCTATGTGAACGACGCATCAATAGTTGGAGATATCTACTGTTCGGCGCCGGGATCTGACGCGAATTACGGGGTGAGTCCTCTGGCGCCGATGCGTTCCCTTCAAAAGTTGCTCGATACCTACGATCTCGAACCGGGCGATACGGTTTATGTGGATACAGGCGTCTATTCGAATTCGGTTCCGTTGCGAATCGCACAGGGGGATTCAGGATCGCCGAGCCCCTTCGTGCCGGTAAGGATTGTGGGAAGCACCAACTATCCTGCGGGTGGCTCTGTTTTGGTCGCTACAGGAATTGGCGGAAACACGATTGAATATTTTGACGTGAGAGCCGTCCTGCTAAAGGACTTCACAATCAAGGGCAGCAGCGTCGCACATGTTAATGTTGATCGCTCTGAGGAATTGCGGTTTGAGCGCATTCAAACAGTTGGCGCTCGCTATGGCTATCAGTTGAATCAATTGCAAGGGGCGCAGTGGAAAAATTGCATAGCGAGAGACTATTTGGAGTCCGGCGTTGCCGCAGCATCAAGCCCTCGCTTGGTTTGGGATATGGGTGTGATGTGGTCCGCTGGCACAAATGCCTTCGCCTTGAGACAATCTGCGTTAAGTGTTTCTAACTCTGCCCTTTCGGCTCTGTCTTCCAATAGCTTGATTTATTCTTTGGATGACTCGAGTACCCTGTCGTCTGAGTATAACAATATTTGGCTCACAAATTCAGCGACTATGGCGCTTCAAGTATTGCCATCGCCTATGACGCATGTATTGCGATGGGAGTACGTAGCGCGATGGGTACGCGACTCTGGACGAGACCGTTTTTCACTGAGCGTGGATCCATTATTCAATGATCCGACACAGGGCGATTTCCACCTGAAAAGTTCAGGCGGCCGATATGACCTGCAAACCGGAACCTTTGTTAACGACCCCGTGACGTCCCCGCTCATAGACGCCGCATATTATTTCGCCGATTTTTCGGCCGAACCGGCGCCAAACGGTTCACGCGCGAATATCGGAGCATTTGGCGGTACACCGTGGGCAAGTCGCTCGCCTGCAACGCCAATGCTACAAGTTGTATCCTTGAACGACGGCGGAATAGCTGCGGGGGCGGTACAGCCTCTGTACTGGGTGGCGACGGGGTCGGCTACGGGACACTCTGTTTCGATTGAATTATCCACGGATAACGGAGTTTCATGGGCGGTGTTGCAATCGAATCTACCGGGACGCATCGTGTCGCCGCAGTTTTGGAATACGACAACGACAAATTCGACGGCTGTCGCGTACTGGCGCGTGGTGAGCGAACAGGCGACGTCTGTTGTCTCGACGGTACGGAAGCCTTTTGCCATTCGAAATGCCCCCCTTTCGTTTTACGTGAATGACACGTCCACATCTGGTGACGTTTATACCGCGACGTCGGGTAGCCCTCTCCATCATGGAGCTTCTCCCGATTCTCCGAGAGATACTCTGCAGTCCATTCTGGATGATTATGACCTTGAACCGGGAGACACGATTTATGTGGATACAGGGATATATCCGTTAACTGAACAAGGAATCCGCTGGGGTCGCTTCGATGCATGGGATGCGGTGACCAATACGGCACCTCTAATCTCGGGTGTGAGCGTCACGTTGCAAGGCAGCACCAATTACGCGGGCGGGGGAAGCCAATTTACGGCCTATCAGGTTGATCCGGCTTTCCGTTTTATTGAGACATTTGGCGTGGCTGTTCGCGATATCGCCATTCGTCAGTTAGTACCATCTTCTGCGACGGGCGTACATCTGTCCGACTCGCCCTATATGAGATTCTATCGAGTTGAAGCGAGGAACGGTGGTACGGGCTTCTTCGTTGATAAATCTACATCCGTAACATTCAGCAATTCTATCGCGCGCGGCAATAGCAAGGAAGGCATTCGCACGTTGGAGGGAGATAATACTCGCTGGTATAACGGGCTGCTTTGGTCAAACCGTTATGCAGTCAATCAGCGCGATATTTTCCCTGCGGAATTGCGAGTAGAAAATACAGTGATTGGTGTCTGGGGATCGGGGTCGTTTGCCTATTATCTGGATCAAACCCCGAATCGCATCCATGGGAAACTGCTGGCGGACTATAATAATATTTACAGAAACAACGGCGCATTTGTCGGCGCCATTATCCTTCCTGTGTTCCAGGGTGGTGGAACTACACGCTATGAACATGTTACGGCGTGGATGCAGGCGACGACAAACGATCAGCATACCCTTGCAGGAAACCCTCTATTTGCAGGACCGGACGATTTCCATCCGCAAAGCTATGCGGGTCGCTATGAGGTTGGCACCGGTTATATCACCAATATGGGTGATGCCCTCTCGCCACTAATTGATGCTGGTCGCCCGACTTCGCCCTTCAATCTCGAGCCAGCCCCCAATGGAGCGCGCGCAAATATTGGTCCTTTTGGGAATACTGCGGAGGCCAGCAAAACACCGACGACAAACGGGGCTCTGAGGACCATCACCTTCAACGATGGAGGAACGGACGAAGGAGCGATTATGCTCCGCTGGTCCGCTTCGGGCGTTGTCACTGGACATTTGATCCGCATCGAGTTTTCCAGCAATGGCGGTGGAAGTTGGGTGATGGTTCATACAGGTATTGCGGCTTCCGCAGAGTCGTATCTATGGGATAGTGTGCCCTACGGGCGCGCGGCTGCAGGCTTATGGAGAATCACAAGCGTAGAGGATGCGCAGATACGCGATACATCTGACAAATTCTTCTCCCTGCGGAATGGCGGATCTATCCCTTATTATGTAAACGATAATTCGACTGTAGGGGATATTTACTGCACAGCTCCCGGCAACGACCTATACGACGGATATCTCCCTTCAACGCCCAAGGCCACGCTGCAAGCGTTGTTGGATGCTATTGATCTCGAGCCGGGCGATATTGTTTATGTGGACACTGGGACATATATGCTCAGCAGTGCCGTCGAGATTGGCGATTTGGACGCGGGCACAACAAATCGGCCAGTGATTATTCAGGGCAGCACCAATCGAGCCGTCGGCGGAACTGTGTTCAATCGCCAGACGGGATCTGGTGCGGCGCTTCGTCTATTCCAGACGGCAGGTGTACATGTTCGCGACTTGAATATTATAAACTCTGGTGTCGGCGTTATGCTTGATCAGGTGGAGGGGGTGCGAATTATTGATGTTCGCAGTGAAAACGCGGGGATCTCCGCCTTCTCCGCGAAAAAGGTTGCGGATAGTGAGTTCGTACGCTGCGTAGCCGCTTTCTCCACGAATGGACTGACGACTGGGGAGGGTGTAGTTGGCTGGAATAATGGAGTGATATATGGGACTGTGAATCCGTTTATTCTCGACGCGCTCGGTTCCGTTAAAGTGAACAATTCGTACACGCGTGCCGTCGGCATCGGCAGTCGTGTGTATTGGTTGACGGAGGGAGCCGGGAGCGTTGTCGGCGACTACAATGCCTATGATCGTTCTGAAGGCGCGATGATGTCCGAGCGTGTGCGCTCTGTGGGAGGCAATGAAATCTTGCCGAGGTTAGCGGACTGGCAGGCTGTCTATACGCAAGATTTGCACAGTCTGTCACATGATCCATTGCTTGTGAATCCCGATGCGGGTGACTTTACGCCCAAGAGTGGGACCGGAAGGTTTCTTTCGGATGGCACGTTGACCAATGATCCGTCCATATTTTCGCCTCTGCTCGATACGGGCAATCCACTTACGACATGGACCAATGAGTTGCCACCCAATGGCGGACGCATCAATATCGGACACTTAGGCGGTACACCTCGCGCCAGTTTGAGTGCGACCAATCCATGGTTGCTCGCACTTAGCTTTAATGATGGCGGGACGTTGAAGGGTACAACGACCGTGTATTGGGCCTCGGGCGGAATGACGAATGGCACCCGAGTGCGGCTGGAATATGCATTGGACGGAGTGGATTTTGTTCCGTTTGCGACCAATATCCTCGCCTCGCAGGGATCGGCGACATGGGACGTATCTGCGTTGCCGGTTTCACCGTTGGCGCGTTGGCGTGTTGTGTGCGAGAGCTGTTCAGTGCAATCGCAAAATTCGACGCCCATCATGATTAAGAATAATGTACTTGTTCTTTATGTGAACGACGGCAGTACGAATGGTGATGTATATGCTACCACTGTCGGTAGCGCGACGAATGATGGTCAGTCTGCTTCACGCCCACTTGACAGTCCTCAACGTGCACTCGAACGCTATACGCTGGGACCGGAAGATGTCGTCTATATTGATACAGGAGTGTATTCGCTCACAAACGATGTCGGTTTGTATGTGGGGCTGTCGGATTCTGTAATGGAAACTGGAATTTCCAATTATCCCATCCGAATTATAGGAAGTACCAACTATGCCGCAGGCGGCACTCAGATCATCGGTGTGGGAGGCACTAATTCATACGGATTACAGATCAATGGAACAGCCTTTGTCGAAGCCGAGCATTTGCGGATTTCGGGCGCCGGTTACGGTATATCCGTGGACCGTGCGCAGGATATTCTCCTGAAAAATGTTGAATTGTACGATAATGAGGTTGCGGGAATACGAGCATTACAGTCGTCGCCGTTGCGGGTTGATCGAGCCAAGGTATGGGCGAATCATGGGTATGGTCTTTATGCCGGATCGCTCAGCCTGATCATCGCGGATCAATCTATCTTCTGGAGCAATCGCCTTGGGGGTGTCGCGCTTTCTACGGCTACCTTCAGGGGCAGTAATTCAATCCATGTGGCAAATGCGACGAATACATACGCGTATCGTATGTTTGGAGTGCAAAACACAGTCTCGGGAGACTATAACGTCTATTGGGGTACGAATGGAGCGCAGATAGCCTTCGATCAAGGACGTCAAGTCAATTACCGCAATTTGCGTGCGTGGCAGGCTGTAACGGAGTCGGAGGAGCATAGTGCCTATTTCGATCCTCGTTTTGTCTCGCCGGAACAGGGGGATTTTCACCTTCAGAGTCTCGCGGGGCATTTCAATGGCATCTTGTGGGTTTCCGACCCCGAAACTTCTTGGGCGATTGATGCCGCGAATCCGCTTGCCGACAGCGCTAGAGAGCCTTTGCCTAATGGTGCGCGGATGAATGTGGGCGTGTATGGCAATACCCCTGAAGCCAGTAAATCAGAGACCAATGCAACCGAACGAGCTCTGAAAATTATTTCATTTGATGATGGTGGATTAATGCCGGGAGCGCAGTATTTGCGCTGGTTGGCGCGCGGGTATTCACCGACGGATCTTGTTTCGCTTGCGTTCTCCCCGAATGCGGGTGTGACTTGGATTGTCATTGCGACAAATGTCCCTGCTACTTCGGGTGAGTATTATTGGTCCCCGGACCCTACTAACTCTTCCCCGATAACTCTATGGAGAATTACTTCGGAATCAGGTGTGCCGCAGTCGGTCACCAACGGGAAACACTTTGCCCTCCGCCTGATGCCTATTAAGTTCTATGTCAATGATAACTCAACTGTCGGAGATATTTACTCTATGGCAGTTGGCGATTCTTCAAACGATGGGCTTACGCCTCTCGAGCCGATGGATTCGTTGGCCGCACTTGTCGAACGCTATGATCTCGAGGGTGGCGATCAGATTCTGGTTGATACAGGATACTACCTGGAAACGAATACCGTGCGCCTAACGGCAATTCACGCGGGAAACGCCACTTCGCGCGTTTATATAACGGGGAGCACCAACTGGATGGAGGGAGGAACCACGCTCAATCATGCGTCCCTGTTTATTGGATCGCTTACGAATTCGGACCCGATGTTTGAGTTCTATTTTACTCGATACATTGATGTCAGTCATTTTACGGTGGTAAGCGGAAATGTCGGCATACTTGGCTACCGGGGTGATGATGTAGTTATAAGCAACGTGGTGATTAGAGACGGCGGACTTGCTGGATTCAGCTTCAAGGAAGGAAACCGCGCGCGCATTGGACATTCGGTCGTCGCAAATATGCGGGGCTATGGTCTCGAAATCTCGAGTGGCGATGCCACATTTGACAGTGGGATCATCTGGTCTAATTTGGGGTCCGCGTTTTCTGTCGGAGGCACGTTGCGTGTGACAAATTCGGTCTTGCACGCAACGGGTACAAATCGCGTGTATGTTTTGGGCGAATTGGCTGTTGTGCGAAGCGACTATAACAACTTGTTTTTGGAGGGCGGCGCGCGACCTGCAGTTATTGGAGCCTTGGAGATGGAGGGGCTTCTTCAGTGGTCTCTCATCTCGGAGAATGATCGGCACTCTATAGCGCTTGAGCCGGGATTTGCGGATCCGGCCAATTTTGATTTCCACCCGCGTAGTCCCTTGGGCCGATTTAATCCAACCCTTCAGCAGTTTGTCACGACAGACGTGGAATATTCGCCTCTGATTGATATGGGACCGCCATCCTACGTCTTTACAAATGAATTAGCTCCCAATGGAGGGAAACGAAATATAGGCATTTATGGAAATACTCCTGAGGCCTCCAAGGGTAGAACCAATGCATGGCTCATGGCGCTCACAGGATCGGCAGGTGGGCGCGGGAATGGTCTGATTCCGCTGACGTGGGCGTGGGGTCAGATGGCCCCGACCAACCGCGTCTCTCTGGACTTTTCATACGATAACGGAACCAACTGGATTCGGATCACGAGTAATCAATTAGTCACGACCGAATTCTACCTTTGGGAAAGCGCGCTATCGCCGTTCAGCGTAACGCCGATTGCACGCTATCGTGTGGTGTTGGATACGGATACGAATGTGTGGGATATGACGGATGCGCACTTTGCATTGAATGGACCGTTTTCATTCTATCTGAACGACGATTCGTTGGTGGACGATGTGTTTACGACATCCGTAGGTTCGGATTCAAATTTGGGATTCTATCCACATGCACCAATGAGGACGCTGCTTGCACTGCTGGATACATGGGATATTGATCCGGGTGACTCGGTCTACATTGACACTGGTATTTATCCCATAAACTCCAACACCCTCACAACAATAGGCGGATCGGATTCTGGTCGAGATGGAGAGTTCGTCTATTTTATCGGGAGTACAAATGGCACAGGGACTAGTTTCGAATGGCAAGGCCCCCCGAACGAAAGTCCCACGCTACTCACAATTGATGCGCCGTATCTGGTTTTCGATGGAGCTCGGTTTAAAGGAGGCGGCTTGGAGGCGATAGCGACGAATCAAGTTCTACGAAACCTGACGCTAACGAATGCAACCATCGAGATTTCGGGTGTTGATACTGTTGCGTCTAATATCGTGGTGGACGTTGGAAACTATAAGACGTTCGGCGCGAACCAGACGCATTCGCGAATTCTTATTCGCAATGGTATGATTACGTTGGGCGGATCGGATGTGCTGATGGAGAATTCGCTGGCCTATGGTACGCAGACTGTCGCGGCGACGGCGAGCGGAACGAATATTGTTTTGATTAACAATACGTTTGTGAGTGCGCGCGACGGTGTCGTGTTGAGCGGCGGTGATGCGTCCTTGACGTTGCGGAACAACACAATCGTAGGCAATGGATTGAACGGGGAAGCACATGTCATCCGCATTGATTCAGGCGCGTTAGACTCCGACTACAACAATCTCGTGGCTCGCAATGGAGCATGGATTGGCAATGCGAATGGAAAATGGGAGCGCTTACTTTACTGGCAGGCAGCGGCAATGCAGGACCTGAACAGCATCTCCGTGGACCCGCTCTTTGCCAATGAAGGAAGTAGTGATTTCCATCCGAAGTCGCTAGTCGGGCGATGGACGCCGGCCGGGTGGGTGACGGATGCTGTTCATGCGGCAACCATTGATATGGGAGCGCCGTACCTACCCTTTGCCGCAGAGCCGCTGCCGCACGGTTCGCGGGTGAATATCGGAGCCTACGGCAATACCGAACAAGCAAGTCGGAGCCTGGTTGACCCCTGGCTGTTTGCTATGACGATGAATGATGGAGGCGTGTTCAAGGGGACAAACATGCTCCGTTGGGCATCCGGCAACTTGACAAATGGCGCGACAGTGACGCTTCGCTATTCGCCAAACCAGGGACTCTCCTGGGTTAATATTGCGACGGGAGTTGACGCCTCAGCCGGGCAATACCTGTGGGATTCGACCCAAGTATCATCGAGTTTTTCCGCGTATTGGGAAGTCGTCCTCGATGGAAATACGAATGTCCGCGACCGCGTGGATTCCCTGTTTGCTCTGCGCAATACTCCGCAGGCGTTTTATGTGAACGATGGTAGCACCTCGGGTGACGTCTATACAACAGCAGCCGGTTCGCCAGCCAACCACGGGCGTGCGCCCGGCTTCCCGAAGGACTCGTTAGCAGGAATTCTGGCGGCGTATGATACTGAGGGTGGCGACGTTATCTACATTGATACGGGCGTGTATAATCTGCCGCAGAATACGACGGTGATTTGGTCGCGCGGTGGCGATCCCACAAACGGGCCGCTGTGGATTTGGGGCAGTACGAACTTTGCCGCGGGTGGATCTGTTTTGTCGCGCGGGTCCTTCGCGCAAGGCGCAGCCTCTCTCGATGTTAAGGCCTCGCATGTGCGTGCGCGAAACCTTACGCTGCAACAGGGTCGGTTGGGTGCGCTGTTGGACTCAAATACTTTTGTCACCATCGAGCGTATGCGTTCGATCAGCAATCAGGTTGGAGTTGCTGCCCGAAAGACGTTCCGTCCTATGATTCAGAACAACATCTTCTTGTTCAATGTGTCAAATGCGGTGGAGTTGTCGGCATCGGTCAGCAACACGGTGCAGAACAACGTGTTCTACGACAACCCGGTTGCTGCAATTGCTATAATCAGCAACGCGACGCCGAACCTGCTGCAGAACAATATTTTCAGCCTGGGCGATGTGGGCGCGGTAGCGTACACCGGTGTGTTCAATGTGGCTTTCGTGGATTACAACGTCTATCAGTTCCGTGCAAACAACACCCGCATCTTTGGAACAGAAACGAATCTGTTGCGCTGGCAGCTTCAGACGGAACGCGACTATCGCAGCGCCATCACCAATCCACTCTTTGCTAACGCAAGTGCCGGTGATTTCCACCTTCTATCTACGCTGGGACGGTGGGCTGAAGGTACGGGTTTTGTCGTGGATGCTCAGAGTTCGTGGGCAATTGATCGTGGATCAACGAACTCGATCTACGAACTGGAGCCGTTGCCCAATGGTGCCCGAATCAACATCGGCGCATACGGTAACACCGAATATGCAAGCAAGGGCTTGGTCAGTACGCAGGCGCTCGTTGAAACGCGTATTCTGAATGCCCCAGCATTCATCGGCGAAACAAATGCGACGTGGCCGTTGATCTGGGGAACCATCAATATTCCGAGTAATGAGCTGTTCCGCGTGGAGTTCTCCGGCGATGGGGGAACGAACTGGTATATTCTATCGAATAACGTTCCGGCGTATCAGGAATACATAGTGTGGAGCGCGTCACCTTTCTTCAACACGTACAAAGGGCGTTGGCGTATTGTCGGTGCGAATAATACGAATTATTGGGATATCAATGATGCGCAGTTCCAATTGTTCTTCGGCACATTCCGTGTATCGCAGGTGTTCTATGATCAGATTACGAACGGCATCGTCTTCCGCGGTGCCTGGGCGGAACAATATCAGGTGCAGTGGGCGACAAATCTAGTGGGCAGCAACTTTGTCTGGCGCGATGCCTTTGATGGGCCGGGCCCGCAGGAAAAGGCGAGTTTCCTCTCGACGAACGGCGGTGGTTTTATCTATCGCGACCGGGAGAGCGTGACGAATCGCTACCGCCTCTATCGC
>JBDHVC010000047.1:0-37677 GCA_039809495.1 Sandaracinaceae bacterium | reverse complement strand
TGCTCTTCGCGCGTGAGGTGCTCTTCGCGCGTGAGGTGCTCTTCGCGCGTGAGGTGCTCTTCGCGCGTGAGGTGCTCGTCCCATGCCTGAGGCGCTCGCGCCGCGCGAGGAGACGGTCTCCCGCCACGGCGCGATCGGCGCTGCGGGGCACGGATCGACGCGAGGCCCCGCTCCGCAGAGAGGGCGCGTCGTCTCGTCGTCGGGGCGATCAGTTCGTCGTCGGTGCGCTCAGTCGCAGCGGATCCGCGCCGCGCGCATGTCGACGCGATCGCTCCGCGCGTCGGTCCACGCGACGAGCAGCTGGCCATCCCCCGCGATCCGCAGGGTGACGCGCCCGCCGCGATCGGAGATGTCGGGGACCGCGAGGTCGACGGCGCGCACCCGCGCCGTCCCCGCGTCGAGCAGGACGAGCCGGAGGACCGTGTCCGCGCCCCCGGTCGGATGAGAGCGGTACGCGACCGCGTAACCGTCGCGGCATCCCGCGCTCCACCCGACCGCCTCGCGCAGGCGCGCCACCGACGGCGAATCGCCCTGCTCGGAGCCGGTGTCGAGCCCGCTGATCGGATACTCCGCGTAATTGGGCCGCCCCGTCCCGTCGAGCCGGCGAATGCTCACCTGGCGACGCACGCCGCTGATCAGCGTGGAGAACACGGCCGCCCCGTCCGCCGAGGTCAGCCCGACGTCGACGTCCCCGAGCGCGTTGTTCTCCGTGCTCGCGACGTCGGGGGTGCCCGTGGGGGCGCCGCTTCCGTCGAGCCGCTGCAGCGAGACGGCCCGCGTCGTGCCCGACTCCGTGTACGCGAGCATCGCGCCGCCATCGCGGGGCGAGAGCGTCGGTCGCTGGACCGTGGCGGGCGCGCTGATGTCGTGCGTCGCGCCGCTCGCCGCGCCCGTGGCCGAGAGGAGCTGCGTCACCGGGACGCGCGCGAGCTCGGCGCCGCGCTCCTCGATCCAGCTCGCGATCACGCTCGAGCCGACGCCGACGAGCGACGGCGAGGCGTCGTTGCCGGCGCGGGTCGTCAGGCGCGCGATCTCGCCCGGCGCGCCGTCGACGACGGGGCGCGCGAAGATCTCGAAGTCGGACTCGGAGTTGTCGCGCCACGCGACGAGGTACTGCCCGTCCACCGTCGCGATGGTCGGCTCGTCGTGGAGCGCCGCTCCGCCGGTCAGCTCGAGCGCGGACGGCTCGCCCGCCGTCGAGGGGATGCGCGCCATGCGGATCTGCGCGATCCCTTCGACCCGCTCGCGCCACACCGCCGCGAATTCCGCGGCGTTCGCGGCGACGTCGACGATGCGCTCGCTCGTCGCCGTGTCGTCGTCGGAGCCGAGGAGATAGATGTCTCCGGGCTCGACGCGGCATCGGTCGGGATCGCGCGCCACGTGGACGGCGTCGGGCGGCACCTCGTTCGTGTCGTCGACGTAGGCGTCGCGGGTGACCCGCGCCGCGTCGGCGCCCGCGTCGTCGCCACCCGTCCCGCCGCCACAATCACACCCGAGGGTCGATGGAGCGAGGGCGAGCGCCAAGATGAGCGCAGAGCCCGTCCGGAGAGCAGCACCTGTCGTCATGTGAGGAGCGTACCCGAAATTTCGATCCCCACGCCATCACGAGCCTCACGGGCGGTAGGACGCCATCGCTCGGACGGAGTCCGCGGAGAGGCGGAAGGTCGCGTCCAGCCCGCTCACGCGCGCGAGGGCGCTCGCCGACTCCTGGGCTCCCTCGATCGCGCCGACCGCGAGGCTCCGGACCTCGTCGCCCGAGCGCACCTCGAGGACGAGCTGTGGCTCGAACGCGGGCTCGTGGCCGTACGACACGACGCTGCGCGCTCGGAGCGATCGGAGCCGCTCGAGGAACGCGCTCGTCGCGTCGGGCGCCGCCGGCACGTCCCCGTGCACCCAGACGCCGTCTCGCTGCGCGATCTCGCTCACGACGCCGTCGAGCGTGAGCCGGACGCTCGTCGCGTTCGTCGTGTCGAGGGCGACCAGCTCGCGGTCGAGGAGCGGCCGACGGAGCGCCTCGAGCGTCTCCTCTGGGAGCACGAAGACGTCGCGCTCGCCCACGATCCTCGCGAACGCGCCCCCATCCGTCTCGCCTCCGACCTCGAGGTCGATCGCGGTTCGCGCGTCCGCGGGAGGGGTCGATGCGCCCGCGCTCTCCGAGCCGCCCGCCTCGTCTCGAGGCTCGCGGAGCTCGATGTGGACGCGGAGCGAAGGCCGCGCGAGGCCATACGCGGGCTCCTCGTGGGCTCCGACCCAGCGCGCGGCGCGGAGGGTG
Source organism: Sandaracinaceae bacterium (assembly GCA_039809495.1). Taxonomy (GTDB): domain Bacteria; phylum Myxococcota_A; class Polyangia; order Polyangiales; family Sandaracinaceae; genus JAFLCL01. The sequence goes on along the minus strand of JBDHVC010000047.1, from coordinate 35,405 downwards.
ACGAGCGCGCGGATGAGCTCGCGCGTCGCGACCCGATCCGCGGGCGCCGTCAGGGGCGCGACGACCCGCCACGCGCCGTCCTCGCTCGCGATCCGCTCCTCCACGGCGCCGCGGGTGATCGACAGGCCGACGACGTCGTCGGCCTCGCGCGCGAGCACCGCCCTCGAGCGGAAGCGGAGCGGCGTCGCGGTCAGCAGCTCCTCGATCGTGAGCGGGTACCGGGCGATGGAGGGCTCGTCGCCGCGACGCACCCAGACGCCGACCGTGTCGCTCGCGCCGACGTCCACGTACTCGATCGTCTCGCCGTCGGTGTGGTGGAACCGGAGCCGGAGGCGAGGCCGATCGAGGCCACGCGACGCGAGCGTCGCCGCGTCCGCCGGAGCGAAGCTCTCCGCGTCGAGCGCGCGGAGCGCGCTCAGGTAGGTCGAGACGGCCTCGTCGTCGGCCGCGGCGGGCTCGACGTTCGGCTCGCGGAGCTGCCAGCGCTCTCCCTCGCGCCGCAGCTCGAGGCTCACCTGCTCCGATCGCCCCGACGGCGTCGCGAAGAGGAAGCGCTCGATGTGGTCCGCGTCGACGGACACGAGGCGCAGCTCGCGCAGGCGCGGCTCGGCCCGGAAGACCGCCTCGAGCTGGCTGCTCGGGACGCAGACGATCGGCCCCTCACCGACGCGGACCGCCCGGCTCGGATCGGAGGGGGCCTCATCCTCGCTCGCGGGCGCGTCGGCGGCGGCTCCGTGCGCGGCGGGACAGGCGGCAAAGATCGTCACCTCGATCGAGTCGATCCGCCCCGTGTCGCGGCCCTCCGGATCGCGGCCGCGCACGCTGAGGGTGATCCGAGCGCGAGGGTCCGCGAGGAGCGCCTCGCCGCCGTCCGCGAGGAAGCGAGACGCGCGCGCGTCGATCAGCGCGTCGAGGATCCCCTTGATCGTCGAGGCCCGCGCCCAGCCCTCGAAGGGCGCGCTCGCGTACCAGCGGTGCTCGCGGAGCGCGAGCCGCGCCTCGAAGCGCGCGCCGGCCTCGTCGGTCGCGGCGAGGGTCATCGCGGTGACGTCGCGCTGGACGAGATCGTCGAAGAGCGCGCGGGAGCGGAAGTGATCGGTGCTCTGATCGAGCGCTTCGAAGAAGTCGCGCCCGACGACGTCGACGCGGCCGCTCCCCTGCACCTCGACGTAGGTGCCGCCGAGCTGCTCGTCGTCTCGCCCGATCCGCACGACCTGGGTCTCGTCGGCGACGCGGAGCGTGAGCACGAGGCGGGGCTCGTCGAGGCCGAACGCCGCTCGATCGGCGTCGCTCGGCGCCTCGAGGGAGCGCCGCGCGGAGAGGGCCTCGCACGCGCTCAAGATCGCGTCGACGGCGCTCGTGTCGGCGGCCGCCTGGACCGGGGCGGTCAGGCGCCAGCGCCCGACGTCGAAGGTGTCGAGGGTCTCCGCCGCGGCGGTGTCGCGCTCGAGATCGACGATCAGCACGCCGCCGCGCTCGATCCGGATCCCGTGCGTCCGCGAGCGGACGAAGCGCTGGAGGACCTGCCCGCTTCGGTCCTCGATCTCACCGCTCGAGAGCGTGTGCTGCTCGTAGACGACGATGAAGATCAAGAGAGCGGCCGCGATCGCGGCGAGGGCGAAGACGGTCTGCTTGCGCACTTCAACTCCTCCGGTTCCACCAGACCGCGAGGCCGAGCAGCGCGACGGCGAGCGGCATGAGCACGAGCACGCGGAAGCCGAGGTTCATCACGTCGTCTTCGCTGAGCTGGACCGGGTGCTCTCGCCCCTGCCTCGGCGGGATGGAGATCAGCGCCTCGCGCGAGGAGAGCCACCCGGCGATCGAGGTCGCGAATTCGAGGTTCGCGATCTGGAGCGAGGAGAGGGCCTCGCCACGGAGGAACTCCGCGTCGCCGACGACGACGACGCGCCCACCTCGTCCCTCGGCCTCTCCCTCGGCGTCGTCGCCGCGGCCGCCCTCGAGCTCGACGCGCGTCGCGACGGCGAGCGGGATCGGACCCTCGAGATCGTCGGCGTCTCGATGCGGCTCGCTCGTCTCGACGAGCGCCGCGATGTTGGTCTCGGCGAACGAGCGATCGCTCGTCGACGCGAGGATCGTCGCGCGATCCGCCTCGACCGGGCGGACGGGCCGCGCGACCCAGAAGACGACGGGGCGCGAGAGGGCTCGGAGCGCGCGCGTGACCGGGTGATCCCCGAACGACGTGACGAAGAAGGGCCCCGCCGGGTCGGGCTGTCCCGGCATGAGGTGCGCGGAGTCCATCTCGAGCACGAGGGCGCGATCGAGCCGGACGCCGAAGTCGCGGAGCACGTCCTCGAGGCCGGTCGGGCGCAGCTCTCCGCGATCGATCTCCGCGTCGGCGGCGAGCAGGAGGTTGCCGCCGTGGCGCACGTAGTCGCGGACGAGGCTCGCCTCCTCGCGCGTGAAGGGCTGCGTCGGCCCCACGATGAAGAGCGCGTCGCAGGTGCTCGGCACCTCCTGCGCGCCGCGCGTCGTGAAGGGCTCGATCTCGAGGTTCTCGCGCCGCATCTCGTCGCGAAAGACCGAGAGGTTGCGCTCCGATCCGCCCTCGAGGGTCCACTCGCCGTGCCCCGAGGTGAGACAGAGCCGCGTCCGACGGCCCATCGTCACCTCGAGGATGCCGCCCGTGATCGCTTGCTCCGCGCGCATGTCGACGCGCGGCGCGTCTCCGCCCCCGCCGACGTCGATCGCGACGAGATCGTCGCGCGTGATCGTCCAGCGGCGCTCGCCCGAGACGAGGAGGGCCGCCGCGTCCGCGCCGACCGATCCGTCCGCGAACTGCGCGCGCCCGAGGTGATACCGATCGGCGAGCGCCTCGTACTCCGTGCGCTGGCGCGCCGGGTCGACGAAGTGGACGACGACGTAGCTCGACTCCGCGCGATAGCGATCGAGCAGCTCGCGCACGTCGCCGTAGTTGGACTCGCCGTCGGAGAGGAAGAGGTAGAGGTCGACGTCGCTCGAGAGCTGGTGGAGCGCCTCGATCGAGCGCTCGCTCAGCGTGTAGCGCCGCTCGCTCGTCCAGTCCCAGCGCTTGTAGTGCCGGAAGGCGAGGTAATTCCCCATCGACACGATGCACGCGACGAGGAGGATGCCGAGCACCGCGTAGAGCCGGGCCTCGCGGCGGCGCGCCTCGAGCGAGCCCGGCGGCGCGCTCGCCTCGCTCGAGGACGGCGCGCGGGTCTTCGCGCTCGGAGCGGCCGGGGGGGCGCTCTCCGGACTCGCGGGGCGCGGGGCCTCGTCCTTGGGATCGTCGCTCACGCCTCCACCCTCCGGATCTCGAGCACCTGTACCGCGAAGAAGACGCCGAGCGCCGCGACGGATAGGTCGTAGACGACGTAGCGCGAGTCGATGATCCCGGACGAGAACGCCTGCATGTGCTGCCAGACGCTCACGTAGCGGATGACCTGCAGCGTCGCGTCGTCCACCTGCATGAACTGGAGGATCCCGAGCGCGAAGAGCATGCCGAGGCTCATGAAGGTCAGCACCGCGGCGCTGATCTGGCTCTTCGCCACCGCGCTCATGAGCACCCCGAGGCTCATGTAGTACGCGCCGATGCCGAAGATCCCGACGAACGTCGCGCCGAGGCGCCCCCAGTCGATGTCGCCGAAGCGGCTCGTCAGCCACACGTACATCAAGGTGGGCAGCCAGAGCGCGGCCCAGAACACGAGCGCGGAGAGGTACTTGCCGAGCACGACCTGAGCCGACGTGACGGGCGCGGTGAGCAGCGCCTCGAGCGTGCCTTGCCGCGACTCCTCGGCGAGCAGCCGCATCGTCAAGACCGGCACGAAGACGAGCAGCGGCAGGAAGAAGAGCGTCGTCTGGCCAAAGAGCATCTGGAGCGGATCCGTCTCGGACGCCGAGCCGATGGGCGTCGCGGCCACGAACATGGAGAAGATCGTGTACATCGCGCCCTGCCAGAGCACCCACGCCGTGAGCACGACGTACGCGAACGGCGAGAGGAAGAACGAGACGATCTCGCGCTTGGCGATGGTCCAGATCGCGATCACGATGGCAGCTCCGGTGGGTTCGACGCCGCGGCGTGGTCCGTCGTGGTCAGCGCGGAGAAGACGTCCTCGAGCGAGGCCGCCTCGACCTCGCGCAGCTCGCGCAGGGTGAGCCCCGCCTCGGCGACAGCCGAGAAGACCCGCTCGGCGAGCGCGATCTCGCCCTCGCTCGGTCCCGAGGCGCGGACGTCATAGCGGATCGTGTCGCCGTCCCGGTCCCGGACGACGACCTCCTCGACGCCCGCGACGGCGCGCAGCGCCACCACGAGCCGCTCTTCGGGCGCCTTGCTGACGACCAGCACGGACGAGCCCCCCTCGATCGCTCGGATGCGATCGGGCGCCCCCTCCCGCACGAGCCTGCCCCGGTGGATGATGACGACGCGCGTGCAGCTCGCCTCCACCTCCGGCAGGATGTGGGTCGAGAGCAGCACCGTCTTCTTGCCGGCGAGGCCCTTGATCACGTCGCGGACCTGCCGGATCTGGTTCGGATCGAGGCCAGCGGTGGGCTCGTCGAGGACGAGCAGCGGCGGATCGGCGACGAGCGCGTCCGCGAGCCCGACGCGCTGCCGCGTGCCCTTCGAGAGCTGGCTGATCACGCGATCGGCGACGGATCCCACGTCCGCGAGGCCGAGCGCCGCGTCCACCCGCCGCTCGCGGTCGCGGCCCGGCACCCGCTTGAGCTCCGCGCGGTAGCGGAGGTACTCGCGCACGCGCATCTCGCCGTAGAGCGGGCAGGACTCGGGCATGTACCCGATGCGGCGCTTCGCCTCGACCGGATCGGCCAGCATGTCGATGCCGTCGACGCGGATGCGCCCCGCCGTCGGCGGTAGAAAGCCCGTGAGCATGCGGAGCGTCGTGCTCTTGCCGGCCCCGTTCGGGCCGAGGAAGCCGACGATCTCGCCCGCCTCGACGGTGAAGGAGAGGTCCTCGACGGCGAGCCGCGAACCGTAGCTCTTGCTGAGGTGCTCGACCTCGATCACTTGCTTGCCTCCATGAGCCAGCGGCGGGGCGTCCGCCGACGTCGGGCCACGGCCATCGTCGCTCGACACCGAGCCGTTCGTCGGAGCGCTCGTTAGTGCATGGCCGCCGGCTCCGCAACTCTGGGCGGGGCGTCGAACGCTTCCCTCCGCCTCGGCAACGAGGTGGAGGATGCTATCGTTCCAGGCCTCCCTCCCCTTCCCGACGCTCCGAGGCGGGGCCGCGCTCGAGCGCTCGATCGGACGCCTCGACGCCCGACGCTCCGAGGTCGTCCTCGAAGGAACGCATCGCATGGATCCGGACCGCGCCATCGTCGAGCGAGCCCTCGCGGGAGACGAAGCGGCCTTCCGCGAGCTCTTCGTCCGGCACCGCGAGGACACCGCTCGCCTCGTTCACCGCATGGTCGGCCCCTCGCCGGAGGTGGAGGACATCGTCCAGGAGGTCTTCCTCCACGTCTACCGCTCCCTCGCGTCCTTCCGAGGCGACGCGCGCTTCTCGACCTGGCTCTACCGGCTGACGGTCAACGTGACGCGCATGCACCTGAGGCGGCGCCGCTCGCGCCCGCGCTTCGCGGACGTCGAGGTCCCCGAGGCCGGCCCCGCGAGCGAGCCGCGGCCGCTCGATCCGTCCGAGCACGCGGAGCAGCGAGCGCGGGTGCTCGCGCTCTATCGGCTGATCGACGCCATCTCCGAGAAGAAGCGCGAGGTGCTCGTCCTGCACGATCTCGAGGGCACCCCGGCGAGAGAGATCGCGGAGCTGCTCTCGATCCCCGTCCTCACCGTGCGCACGCGCCTCTTCTACGCGCGCAAGGAGCTCTACTCGGCCATGCTCGAGGATCCGACGCTCCGCTCGATCGTCCGGGTGGTCGGCGAGCGCCTGCCGAACGCGCCGCCCGAAGCGATCGGCCGCTCGGGGCTCGGCGACGACGAGGAGAACGGATGAGCCCCCACCCGCCCAAGATCGCGGCGCTCGAGGCGCTCGAGCGCGATCGGCTCTCGGAGGCGGGGCGCCGCCGCGTCGAGCGGCACCTCGCGCGCTGCGGCGCGTGTCGCGAGGCGCTCGCCGCGATTCGCGCCTACCGCGCGCTCGCGAGCGAGGCGGGCGAGGCGAGCCAGCGCGCGGCCGAGGCGTTCGACTGGCGGCGCGTCGAGGAGCGGCTCGCGCGTGAAGCGGCGGAGCTCGCGCGCCGAGCTTCGCGAGGAGAGACGCGAGGAGCGCCCCCGTCGCCCACCCCGGCGACGACCCTCGAGGGAGCCCGCGCCCGACGGCTCGCGGCGATGGCCGCGCTGCTCGCGGCGGCCGCGCTCCTCTGGCTCTTCGTGCGGCCCCAGCGCTCGGTCGATCACGAACCGGCCGCGACCGCCCCGAGCGCTCCCCTCGTCGCCTCGAGCGAGGAGCCGCCGCCCGCGCCGCCTTCGGCCTCGGTCGCGGACGAGCCTCGCCGACCCGATCCCGCCGTCGTCTCGCTCGTCCTGGGCGAGGTCTGGCTCTCGCCGCTCGGGGACGGCGCGGTCCCCACCCGCGCGGCGCTCGGCGCGCGATTCGAGCGGGGGACGCTCGAGACCGGCGCGCGAGGGCTCGGTCAATTCGGCGTCGAGCCCCACGGCGCGGACGGCGTGAGCCTCGGATCGGTGCGCGTCGCGCTCGGCGCGAGCACGCGCCTCGTCGTGGCGCCCACCGCGCTCTCGGAGGCCGCGCCAGGCACGGTCGCGCTCGGGCTGAGCGCCGGGCGGATCGCGATCGACGGCTTCGAGTCGGGCGCGCGGATCGTGGTGCTCGCGGGCCAGCATCGCGTCGAGGTCCGCTGGGCCGAGGTGACGATCGACCTCGAAGAGGGCGCGCCGACGATCGTCGTCGACACGCTCCGGCGGGAGGGCGGCGAGGTCGTCGTGATCGCTCCCGACGGCACACGCCACCCGCTCTCGGCGGACGGGAGCTGGCCGCGCGAGGCGAGGACCGCGCCGTTCGAGCCGATGACCTTCGCCGCGCTCGAGGGCGCGTCGCTGTCCATCGCTTACCCTGGCGCCGTGCGCTTCGAGGTCGGAGCGGAGCGCTTCGCGGGAGGCCCGGAGCTGGCGCTGCGTGTGCCTCGCGCCCCCGTCACGATCCGGGTCTTCGACGCGGCGGGGCGCGCGTTTCGCGCCGAGGTCGACCCGCTGGGCGACGATCCGATCACGCTCGGACCGAGCGAGCTCCGCGCCGAGCGGGCCGAGCGGGCCGAGCGGGCGCGCGGCAGCCTGCGCGACGAGGACATCGCCGCGCGGCTCCGCGAGAGCCAGGGCTCGCTCCGACGCTGCTACGAGGCGGCGCTCCGACGCTATCCGTACCTCGGGAGCGGGACCCTGCGAGCGCGCGTCAGCGTGAACGCGCGAGGTGAGGTCCGCGAGGTGTCCGTTCGGGGCGAGTCGATCCCGCCCGTCCTCGACGCCTGCATCCGGGACGAGGCGAGCGCCTGGCGCTTCCCCGCGCCCGGCGGTGACGTGACGTTCGAGGTGCCGCTCCGCTTCCTCGCCGAGCGCTGACCGCCTCCCTCGCTCCGATCGTGCGGCGAGCCCAAGCGCGGGCCCTACGCTCCGCCACGGCCGCCGCGAGGCAGCGCGCGACCAGCCCCGCACGGAGGAGGCTCCGACGCCCCTCGGCGCTCAGCGGCCTCGCTGTCGGGTGCGGGACTCGCCCGCCGCGGGCCCCTGCACGGGCGGCCCGCCCTCCTCGGGGCAGCCGTCCTCGTCCTCGAAGCCGTCCATGTCCTCGGCTTGATCTGGACACTGATCGGTGTCGTCGGGGATGCCGTCGCCGTCGAAGTCCGTCTCGGGGCAGCCGTCCTCGTCGCCGTAGCCGTCGGTGTCCTCGGGCTCGTCGGGACACTGATCGACGTCATCGGGGATGCCGTCCTGGTCCCGATCGTTGTCGGGGCAGCCGTCCTCGTCCCGATCACCGTCGAAGTCCTCCGGCTCGTTGGGGCAGGAGTCGTAGCCGTCCTGGATTCCGTCGCCGTCGGTGTCGACGTCGGGGCACCCGTCGTCGTCGGCGTCACCGTCGAGGTCTTCGGCGTCGTTCGGGCAACGATCGCGCTCGTCGGGGATTCCGTCCTGGTCGTTGTCGGGGTCGGGGCAACCGTCCTCGTCGCTGAACCCGTCCATGTCCTCGGCCTCGAGCGGGCAGGCGTCGTGCTCGTCGAGGACGCCGTCGCCGTCGCTGTCCGTGCGGACCGGTGCCCACGCGAACCCGCCGAGCACGCGGAACATCGGGACACCGAGCCCGGCGATGATGCCCGCCCCCGCGCCGACCTCGAACGTCACGTCATCGACGCGGAAGCGGCCGCCGAGCCGCCCCTCGAGGTTGTTCTCGTCCACGGCCGAGCTGAACGACGTCCCACCGACGACCTCTCCGAAGACGGAGACGAGCGGCGTGATGTCGTAGCCCATCGCCGCCGCGTAGGTGAACTGCGACGTGGCCTGCGTCGAGAGGAAGACCTGCCCATCGCGGAAGAGCCCTCCGACGTTGAGCGCGAGGTGAAAACCGTCGCGGACCAGCTCGCCGACGAGGTGCCCCCCGAACGTCGGCGTCTCGTCGCCGATGAAGCGCTGCGGCGCGATCGCGTATCCGATCGGTGCCGTGACGAAGGCGACCATGCCGAGCCGAACGCCGCTCGGATCATCGAGGAAGTTCACCTTGAGGTGGAGCCGCGGATCCGCGAGCGCGAACGCGCCTCCGCCCGGGACGTTCAAGGTCGGCGTCGGCTGGAAGGAGTCCCCCTCCGTGCCCACGAGCGGCAGGACGATGCCGATCTGCACGCGCTGCGAGATCGCGATCGCGCCCCAGACGTGCGCGGCGAAGGTGTAGCGCACGAGCTCGTAGCGCTGCCCCTCGACGACCGAGCAGTCGTTCGCGTCTTCGTCGACGCACGTCGCCGGGTAGAGCGTGAAAGGGTTGTGCGCGTAGTCGAACGTGACCCCGGCGCTCCCCTCGAGCGCCCCCCACACGCGAGCGCCGTCGACCTCGAGATAATTGCCCGGACCGATGGCCGGCGAGAAGCGGAGCGTCGAGAAGCTCTGGCGCGGCGCCCCCTGCGCGGCGGCCGTCGCGTGGGGCCCGAGCAGCCACGCGGCGAGCGCGAGGCAGACCACCGAACCACTCCATCGCAACCACGCCCGGCTCGTCCCGAGCGAGCAGTCAGCGGCCTTCGACATCCAAGCCTCCAGAGCGCCCCTCGGGCGCGAGCCGCGATTATCGCCAGGAGGGTGGCTTCCTGCAACGATCGAGGCGGCCTCATCAGAACGTGAGCGCGAAGTCGCAGCTGAACGACACGTCGGTCGCGACGGCCCCGCCGCTCGGACCGATCCCCGCGCGCCAGCTCCCCGCCTCACGCAGCGCCTCGACGCAGGCCTCTCCGAACTCCGGCTCCGTGCTCGAGCGCACCACGATGCGGCCGAGCTCGCCGTTGGCGCGGATCCGAGCGCGCACGACGGCGCGACCCTCGACGCTCAGCCCTCGAAGCCGGGGCGGATAGCGCCGCTCGAGCGCCGCGCGGATGCGAGCGGCGTCCGGCGGCTCGGGCCGCTCGCGAAGATCGCGAACCCCGACGACCTCCTCGGCCGGCGCGGAGCCCGTCCCCGCTCCGCCGACGACGCCCTCCGCTCCCCCCGCGCGCCTTCGCCCGGTCGTCACCCCCGTCGGCGAGCCGATCGGCCCCTCGATGTCCTCGCCGTTGCCGACCGCGCTCGTCCAGGACGCGCCCGGGCCCTCGACCGTCAGCGTCTCTCCGGTGAACTCGGCGATCCGCTCCTCGACGGCGGGCGGCGGCTCGGGCGACGGCGGGGGAGGCTCGGCGGGCTCGGGCCTCGCCACCGCAGGCCGCGGGACGATCCGAGGCTCGGGCAGCGCGGCCGGCTCGGGCTCCGGCTCGGGCTCCGGCTCGGGCTCGGGCTCCGCCTCCGGCTCGGGCGGCGGCGGCTCCGCCTCGATGTCGACCTCGACGATCGCGCTCCGCGCGAGCCACTCGGAGAGCGGCGGGAGCGCGCCGAGCCCACGCCACGCGCCCGCGTGGATCAGCAGGCTCAGCAGGATCAGGAGGCCGAAGAGGATCCGCTGCTGCCGTTCATCGCTCATGGGCGGCGGCGCCAATTGTCCCGAGCGCCCATGCGAACGCAACCACCCCGGCGGTGGTCACTGGAGATCCTGCGGTCGCACGTTGATGGCGAAGCGGTTCACGCCGTTGTTGCGCAGCAGATCGATGATGTGGACGACCTGGCCGTGGGTCACCCGCGCGTCCGCCGCGATGGACGCGCGTCGATCCGCCTCCTCCGTCTGGCCGTTGTACGTGCGAATGCGGCTGACGAGCCGCTCCTCCGTCACGGGATCCGCGTCGAGGAAGAGCGCGCCGGTGCTGTCGATGGAGATGGCCAGCGTGCGCGGCGGGGTCCCGTCGCCCGACTGCGCCGAGGGGAGATCCATCGGGATCGACCGCGACGCGATGAAGTTCGCCGTGACCATCAGGATGATGAGCAGCACGAGGACCACGTCGACGAGCGGGGTGACGTTGATCGCCGTGATCAGCTCGTCATCGTCCTTCTGCGCGCCGCCGCCCATCGCTCACTCCTCGGCGGCGCCATCGCCGCGCTTCTTCGACTTCGCGTACGCGAGCACCTCGCGAGAGAGCGCGTCCGCTCGCGTCGCGCGCGCCTTGATCATCCGCTGAAAGAGGTTGAACGCCGCGACGGCCGGGAGCGCGACGAGCAGGCCGATCGCCGTCGCGACGAGGGCCTCGCCGATCTCCGCCATGAGCCCCGCGCTCACCTGCCCTTGGCTCTCGTTCAGCTCGTGGAACGCGCGGATGATGCCGATGACGGTGCCGAGCAGGCCGACGAACGGGGCGTTGTTGCCCACCGTGCCGAGGAACGCGAGGTTGCGCTCCATCGAGAGCTTCGAGAGCGTCTGCTGCTTGGCCATCCGCTCCTCGGCCGACGCGGGCCCGTCCTCGATCGACTCGAGCCCCGCGAGCGCGACCTGCGCCTCGACGCTGCGCGAGGCGCGCATCGCCGCCTTGGCGCCGTCGACGTCCCGCTCCTTCAGCTTGCCGAGCAGCGCGGCGAGGAGCCGCTGGAAGTCGTCGTTCGTCGCGAAGAAGTAGTAGGCGCGCTCGAGCATGATGGCGAGCGCGACGACGGAGATGCCGACGAGCAGCCACATGACCCAGGTGGCGCCGAGCATCGCGAAGGCGGTGAATCTCTCCTGGATGTTCATCGATCGAGGCCTCGTACGCCGGCGAGCGCGGCTCGCGAAAGGGCGCGAACCGTACGCGGCGGGAGCGAGCGCCGCAAGTCCGCGCCGCGCGCGACGCCGCGCGCCTCGACCGGGATCAGGGCGCGCTCGCGCGACGATCGACCCCGACGCCGACGGCGCTCGCGTCGAGCCGCAGCGTCGGCAGCGCGCTCTCGTACCCGCCCTCGTAGGGATCGTCCGCGAGGAGCAGCGCCGTGTCGAGATCGAGATAGTCGACGCCCCCGAGCGCCGCGACGACGTGGAGCATCGCCGCGAGGCCGAGGCGCGTCTCGACCATCGCGCCGGCCATGAGGGAGAGCCCCCGCTCGCGCGCCGCGCGCGCGATCGCCAAGGAGGCGAGGGGGCCGCCGTGCTTCACGAGCTTGAGGTTCACCCCGGTCGCGGCGTTCGCGTCGACGAGGCGGGCGACGTCCTCGAGCGTCTTGCACGACTCGTCGGCGATGATCGGCACCCCCGCGAGGCGCACGAGCTCGGCCATCCCGTCGAGATCCCGCTCGCCACAGGGCTGCTCGAAGAGCTCGACGTCGCCGCCCAGAGCGCGCACCGCGTCGAGCAGCCGGAGCGCGTCCCGAGCGCGGAGCGCGGCGTTGGCGTCGAGGCGAAGTCGAGCCGAGGGCGCCGCGCGCACGATCGCCGAGAGGGCGCGCACGTCCTCGTCGTGGCCTCGCCCGACCTTGACCTTGAGCGAGCGAAACCCCCTCGCGGACCACGCGCGCGCGAGCTCCCCCATGCGCGCGGGGCTCGCGATGGGGATCGTCACGTCGATCTCGTGCTCGAGGCGGATGTCGTCTCGCCCGAGGCTCGCCTGGGCGAGCGCCCGAGCGAGGGGGCGCGCGTCGAGCCGCGCGAGGGCGTCGAGCCACGCCGTCTCGAGCCCCGCTCGCGCGACCGGCCCGAGCCGCGGCTCGGCCGACGCCTCGGCGAGCGCGAGCCCATCGAGCGCGCTCGGCAGCCGACGCCCGATCAGCTCGAGCCGACCCACCGCCGCCTCGATCTCGTCCGCGCGCTCCTTCGTCACGGGAGCGAGCGTCGCGCACTCCCCGAGGCCGCGCGCGCGTCGGCCGCCCGCCTCGATCGTCAGCGCGATCTCCACGGCGTCGGTCGTGGCGATCGCGCCGCTCGAGATCACGAAGGGCTCGACGAGCGGCACGCGGAGGGGCCTCAGCTCGAGCGCGACGATCTCCACCTCATCGCCGACGCTCCCCGGCGGAGCGACGCTCACAGTCGGATCCTCTTGAGCCGCTGCCCCACGTCCCGTGAGAGCTGGAGCTCCTGATCGCGTGGCAGCGTCGTCGTCGCCGCGAAGAGCGCGAACGCCGAGAGCTCGTGGAGCGCCTGGAGGAGCCCCTCCATCGGGTGCTCGACCTCGATCCCGATCATCGCGTTCACGACGACCTCCGGGTCGACGGCCCCGCCCTCGTCCACCCGTTCACCGAAGATCGGCGCGTAGCCGCTGCCGGCGATCCACGCCTCGAGCGTCGAGCGCGTCTGCTCGACCCCGCCATAGGTCGCGACCGCCATGAAGATGTCCCGCAGGACGGCGTTGAATTCCTTGACGAGCCGCCTCACGGCCTCGGGCTCGATCGCGCGGCGCGTCCGGAGGACGACGAGCCCCTGCTGGAGCAGCCCGTAGAGCGCCTTCACCGTGTGGAAGGTGCCGAGCCCCGTCTCGCGCGAGATGTCGTCGATCGTGCGCTCGCCATCGGCGTACGCGAGCACGAGCTGCCCCATCTCGTCGAGGTCGGTCGCGCTCGTCCGGGGCTGGACCTCGGGCACGAGCTCGTCGTGCGGGATGCGCTCGCGAAAGAGCGCCATCTCGTCGATGCGCTGCACGCCCTCCATCAAGAGCCCCGCGATGGGGAGGTGGACCGTATGCGCCGGGACCTCCCCGCCCTCGTCCGAGAGGAACGCGTAGGAGCCCTCGCGCGCGAGGAGCGCCGCGAAGAAGATCTGCTCGACCTGCCGCTGGAGCTGCTGAAAGAGCACGTCCTGCGTGAGCAGCCCACGGTCGATGAGGAGCTGACCCAGGCGACGCTCGGGGGCCACGACCGAGAGGAGCTCGTCCAGCTCCGCCTTCGAGACCAGGCCGTTTCGGTAGAGCACCTGCCCGAGCCGATCGTCCGCGTGATCGCTCGTGGCGTGCTTGAGCGCGCCCTGATCGATCGCGAGCATCCGCGTCGCGTCCCGCGCGTAGACGTGCATCTCGCCGCGCCACCCCGCCGTCGCGATCATGTTGAGGACCTCGAGCACCGTCGAGCGCGAGATGACCTCCCCGGCCATGAGCACACGACGCTGCGGCGCCGCCTCGGCGCCCTCCCCGCGCAGGATGAGCAGGCCTGGGGCGTCGGTGACGAGGGCGTAGCGACCCGAGCGCGAGCGGAGCCGCCGGTCCGCCGATCGCCCCGACACGGCGATCGATCCATCCGATCCCACGACCACGAGATCGTCGCTCGACGCTTCAGTCACGACGCCAATGTACCAGGAGCGCGGCGCCGAACGAAGAAATCGATCGGGTAACGAGCCGTCTTTGCTGGCTTTTCAGAAATGGAACGGCGGCGCCGTGGGCGTCAGCCGCCCGCGGGCTCGAGGAGCCTGTCGAAGAGGGCTCGATCGCCCTGGATCGCCGTGCGCTGCATGTAGAAGCGGAGGCCCCGCTCGCCGCCGAGCTCTTCGCCCCCACCCGCGCGCCCGGGCCCGCCGTGTACGCACGAGGGCAGGACCAGCCCCGGCGAGATCGTCTTGTCGGCGACCTTCTTGCTCACGACGAGCACGCGGCCGTGGTAGGGCGCGAGGCCGAGCACGAGCGCCCGGAGCACCTCGCGATCGTCGGCGTAGACGGTGCTGACGAGCCCGCCCTCCCCGCGCGCGACGAGCGCGATCGCCTCCTCGACCGAGCCGTAGGGGCAGAGCGTCGCGGCGGGCCCGAAGACCTCGTGCGCGTGGACGGCCTCGGCCGCCTCGGGGGCGTCGGCGCGGAGCAGGACGGGGCCCGTGAAGAAGCCCTTGCCCGAGGGCGCCCCGAGCGGCGCGAGCGCCTTCACCTCGAAGACGACCCGCGCGCCAGAGGCGCGGAGCGTCTCGATCCCGGCGCGGAAGTCGTCGAGCTGCTGCTTCGTCGCGAGCGGCCCCATCTGGACGCCTTCGTGCGCGGGGTGGCCGACCCGCACCCGCTCGAGCTCACCGACCAGATCCTGCTCGACCCGATCGACGAGCGAGCGCGGCACGAAGATGCGCCGCGTCGCGGTGCACTTCTGCCCCGTCTTCTGGGTCATCTCCTTCACGACGTCCCGCACGAAGGTCCGATAGACGTCGTCGTCCGGGCCGACGTCGGGGCCGAGCACGGCCGAGTTCAGGCTGTCGGCCTCGATGTTCACCCGCGTCGAGCGCTCGACGATCGACGCGGCCGAGCGGAGCTTCGCCGCCGTCGCGGCGGAGCCGGTGAACGCGAGCGCGTCGTTGGGGCCGAGCGCGTCGACGAGATCCCCGACGCTGCCCGCGACGAACTGGAACGCGCCGGGCGGCAAGACGCCCGCCGCGATGATCACCTCCGCGACGCGGAACGCGAGGATCGCGGTCGAGCTCGCCGGCTTCGTGATCACCGGCACGCCCGCGAGCAGGGCGACCGCGAGCTTCTCCGCGAGCCCCCAGGCCGGGAAGTTGAACGCGTTGACGTGGAGCGCGACGCCGGGTCGACTGATCCACACGTGCTGGCCGTGGAACCGCGAGTCCTGACCGAGCTGCTCCGAGGGCTCCGAGAGCGTGCGCGCGTCGCCGAGCTTGGCGCCGAGCGCGGCGTAGTAGGCGAGCGTGCCGCTCGCGCCGTCGAGATCGAATTTCGCGTCGGAGCGCGTCGTCCCCGAGCTCGCGATCGACGCCTCGATGAGCGCCTCGCGGGCGGCGTGGATCGCCTTCGAGAGCGCCTTCAGCATCGCGCCACGCTCCGCGAAGCTCGCGGCGCGGAGCGCGGGGCCGCCGACGGAGCGCGCGTGCTCGAGCGCGGGGCGCAGATCGGGGCGCTCGGCCGAGAGCGTCCCGAGGACCTCCTCGGTGGACGGATCGAGCAGCGCGCTCGTCCGCGCGGCGGACACCCACTCGCCCATCAGGTAGCTCTTCACCTCGATCATCGAGACCTCCGTCTGTCGCGGGCGAGGTAGTCGAGCCATGCCGATGCTGTCAAACCCCACGCGCCTCGCCGCCCGGCTCCGCCCCTTCGGTCCGCACGCGCTGCGCCTCGAGCTCGAGCCCTCCTCCGATGACGATCTCGAGGAGCGATGCCGGCTCGACGCGGCGCTCCGCACGATCGAGGCGCTCGAGGACGCCCTCGTCACCGAGCGCGCCGCGCTCCTCGTGCTCGCCCCGTCGGTCGAGCCTCTGGGCGACGCGGCCCTCGCCCGAGCGATCGCGAGGGCGTTCGAGCGGACCCCCGCGCGACCCGCGAGCGAGCTCCCGACGCGCGAGATCCTCGCGGTCTACGACGGCGCGGATCTCGACGAGGTGGCGTCGGCGCTCGGCAGCGCCGTCCCCGACGTCGTCGCTCGGCACGTCGAGCGCGAGCTCCGAGCGTCCTTCCTCGGCTTCGCGCCCGGCTTCGCGTACCTCCGCGGCCTCGACCCGGCGCTCGGCTCGCTCCCGCGACGCGCGAGCCCGCGCGCGCGGATCCCACCCTTCTCCGTCGCGGTCGCGGCCGGCATGAGCGCCGTCTACCCCGCGAGCTCGCCCGGCGGGTGGAACCTCCTCGGCCGCGCGATCGCCTTCGATCCCCTCTCGCGACCGCTCCAGCTCGGTGAGCGCGTCCGCTTCCGTGTGGCCTCGCGCGAGGAGCTCGCCGCCGCGCGAGCCGCCACGCCGCTCGACGCGCCGACCGAGGCGCCGAACGGCGAGCTCCTCCTCACGCGCGTCGTCGGACCGGCGCTCGTCGTCGATGGCCGCGGCCGGCGCCGGCTGCGCGATGGCGCTCCCTCGGGCGGGCCGCTCGTCCCCGCGCTCGCTCGCCGCGCGCTCTGCGCGAGCTCGTGCGCCGAGGACGACGCGCTCATCGAGCGCCACGGCGAGCTCACCCTCGCGCTCGCGGAGGGGCCGGCGCGGCGCGTCGCGGCCGAGCGCGGCGAGGTCCACCTGCTCGCGCGAGGCGAGGAGCTGACGCTCCCCCCGCCGACGACGTGGCGCGTCGGCTACGCCGCGATCGAGGGCGGGATCGACGCGCCGCTCGTCCTCGGCGGCCGGGGCGTCCTGCTCTCCGCCGCGCGGGGCGGCGTCGTCGGGCGCGCGCTCCGACGAGGCGACCGCCTCCCGCTCGGCCCGCCGACGGAGCGCTCCGACGCGCCGCGAGGCGCGATCGCGCTGGCGACGCGCGCGCTCGTCGCGGCGCCGGGCCCCGATCTGCTCGACGCCCCCACCTCGCCGATCCGCGCCCGGATCGCGCGCTCGAGCGATCGCGTGGGGATCCGGCTCGTGGGCGCGGATCCGTCGACGCTGCGCGCGCGAGCGACGGACACCGCGCCGATGCGTCGAGGGGCGGTCCAGTGGACGCCGCGAGGCGAGCTGATCGTGCTCGGCCCGGACCACCCCGTGACGGGCGGCTACCCCGTCGTCGCCGTCCTCGACGAGCCCTCGCTCGAGGCGCTCGCCGCGACCCAGGTCGACCACGAGGTGTCGCTCCGGATCGGGTAAGACTCCCGCATGGCCGACGAGGACGAAGAGGTCGCGCGCCCGCGAGGCCCCTCCTACATCACGCCCGGAGGCCGGCGACGCGTCGAGGCGGAGCTCGCGCGGCTCGGCGCCGAGCGCGCGGTCGTCGTCCAGACGACCGCCGACGCGGCCGCGGAGGGCGACCGATCGGAGAACGCCGAGTACATCTACGGCAAGCGTCGGCTGCGCCAGATCGACGCTCGGATGCGCTACCTCGGCGGGATCCTCGACCGATCGACCGTGATCGATCCCGCGATCGATCGCGGCGAGCGCATCTACTTCGGGGCGACGGTCACGCTCGCGGACGAGGCGGACGACGAGGTGACCTACGCGATCGTCGGCGAATACGAGACCGACGCCGACGCCGGGCGCATCAGCTTTCGCTCACCCATCGGCGCCGCCCTCCTCAAGAAGGAGGTCGGCGACGAGGTGCGCATCGAGACCCCGCGCGGACCACGGCGCTACACGGTGATCGACGTCGTCTACCGTCCGCTCGACGAGGAGGCGACGGACGTGATCACGCCTTCGCCGGGACGACGATGATCGGCACGTGGGAGTAGCGCACCATCCGCTCGGCGACGCTGCCGATGACGAAGCGCGCCACGCCCGTGCGCCCGTGCGTCCCGATGACGACGTACTCCGCCGCGGCGTCCTTCGCGACCTCGAGCACCGCCTCGACGGGCGCGCCCGCGACGAGCTTGCCCTCGAGCGTGACGCCCTCGAGCCGATGCGCCTCGATCGTCTTCGCGAGCTGCTCCTGGAGGCCCTCCGAGATCTCGCTCACGACCTCGGGCCCGAAGAGCGCGATGCCGTCCGGCACCGCGTAGACGGGGAGCTGCCAGGCGTGCACCGCGATCACCTTCGCGCCGAGCCGCTTGGCGAAGCTCATCGCGTGGGCGAGCGCGTGGTTGGACGGCTCCGAGAAGTCGATGGCGCAGACGATGGTCGACATGGTTCCTCCTGGCGGTCGAGCCCGCGCGCGCGACCTCGCGACGCGCGCGCGGGCTCACCTTAGCCGATCCTCGACGGGGCGCCCCACCTCGTTCTCGGAGCGTGGCGGGCGCCGGCGGACGCGGCGAGCGCGGCGCGCCGTCAACGCGCGCGGACCGCGCCGTCCGCGGAGGTCGGGGCCTCGGTCGGAGCGCTCGCGCCTTCGCGGACCGCGCCCTGCGTCGTTGCCCCGGCGCCGCCAGCGCCGCCGTCGTCGTCGACGACGACCTCGCCCTGGGGTGGCTTGCCGGGGACGTCGGTGTTGCGAACGCTCATGACGAACGCGAAGACGTCGAGCACGCCCGCTCGCCCGAGCGCCTGCCCCCACGCGGGCATCCCCGCGCTCGGGGCCCCTTCGGCGATCGTGCGATGGATGTCGATCGCCCCCCCGCCGCGCAGCCAGCGGTCGTCGGTGAGGTTCGGCCCCGTCACCCCCTCGGCGTGCTGTCCGTGACAGAAGGCGCACTCCGTCGCGAAGATCGCGCGCCCCGCCTCGATGTGCGCCGGATCGCCGATCACCCGGAGGATGTCCGCCTCGGTCCCTCCGTCGGAGGGATCGAGCTGCGCGGCGACGGCCGCCACGTCCTCGCCGCTCGAGCTGGGCGCCGAGCCGGGCTGCTGGTGCTCGAACCAGTACACCGCGCCGGCGATGATCCCGAGATAAAAGACCGCGAGCCACCAGGGAGGGAGCAGGTCGTCCGCCGCGAGGGTCCCGTCGTGCTCCTGAGCCACGTCCTCGCGGCCCTGCTCGGCCTCGCTCCCTCCGCTCACGAGGCCCCCGCTCCCGCCCAGGGAGGGAGGCTCGCGTCGATCGAAGAGCTCGCGATCGAAGAGCTCGGGAGCACGCGTGCGCCGACCGCGCGTGGCGCCCGCGACGCCGCGCGCTGCGGGTCCGGAGGGGACGCGCCCAAGCGCGCTGTCTCCCTGTTGAGCGGTCGAGCCATCTGCCGGTGACGGATGTAGCACCTCGCGACCTCGGCGACGCGCAGGCGCCCGCCCGCGCTCCGCGTGTTGGCGCGGGCCTCGGCCCGCCCTCTTGGGTACAGTCCGGCGCAAGCCATGGCCGCCCGCCACCGAGAGCTCCAGCGCTACGCACGCTTCTCGGCCGAGGACTCGGCGCGCGTCGTGGCGATGCGAGCGCTGGTCACGCCCGAGCTCCCCGCGATCGCGGAGATCTTCTACGAGCGCATCCGCGAGAGCGACGAGGCGCACGCCGTCTTCCATGGCGAGGAGCAGATCGTGCGGCTCCGAGGCTCGCTCGTCCGCTGGATGTCCGACGTCTTCAGCGGCCCCCACGACGACGCGCACTTCGCGCACGCCGAGCGGATCGGTCAGCTCCACGTCCACATCCGCATGCCCTCTCGCTACCTGGTGAGCGCGATGGCCGTGCTCCGCGACCAGCTCACCGGTCGGCTCTTGCGAGCGGGCCACCCCGAGCACGCGGCGAGCGTGAGCCGCCTGCTCGACGTCGAGCTCGCGGTGATGATCGACGCCTACTGGGAGCACGACCGGGCGCGGACCCGCGACCTCTCGAAGGCCGCGCGGCTCGCGACGAGCGCGAGCTCGAGCGAGGCCGTGGCCGTGGGCGCCGAGGCCGCGACGGCGATCGAGGGGATCGCGGCCCTCGTCGTCGGGCTCGACGAGAGCGGCCGGATCGTGCTCTTCAACGACGAGGCGGAGCGCACGCTCGGCTACGCGCTCGAGGACGTGCGCGGGCGCCCGTTCGCGAAGCTCTTCCCCGAGGAGTCGACGGAGGAGGCGCGCGAGCGCTTCGAGGCCGCGCGCCACGAGGAGCCCAGCCGGACGTTCGACTCGGTCCTCGTCACGCGGGTCGGCCGGATGCGCGACGTGCGCGCTCGCTTCAAGTGGCTCCACGAGAGCACGGGCGGCGCCTCGTGCTTCCTCACGGCGATCGACGTCACCGAGGAGAGAGAGCTCGCCGAGCAGACGCGACAGACCGAGCGCCTCGCCGCGATCGGCGCGCTCGCCGCGGGCCTCGCCCACGAGATCCGCAACCCGCTGAACGGCGCTCACCTGCACCTCACCCTCCTCGACCGCCTGCTCCGGCGGGGCGACGCGGCCGAGCGCGAGGAGGCGATCGCGTCCGTCGCCACCGTCGCGACGGAGGTGCAGCGCCTCTCCGCGCTCGTCACGGAATTCCTCCAGTTCGCGCGGCCGCAGCCGCTCACGCTGCGCCCGATGGCGCTCGACGAGATCACGAGGCACGCCACGCGGATCCTCGGCCCGGACGCCGAGCGCGAGGACGTCCTGCTCGAGCTCGATCTCCCGATCACGCCCGTCCACGTCCGCGCCGATCGCGACAAGCTCTCCCAGGTGCTCCTCAACCTGATCCGCAACGCGATCGAGGCGATCGCGGCCGACGCCGAGGCGCACCCGCGCCCGGTCCCGCACGGCTGCATCATCGTGCGCGTGCGCCGACACGGCCGCGAGGCCTACATCGAGGTCGAGGACGATGGCCCCGGCTTCCCGATGAACGATCCCCGGATCTTCGACGCGTTCTTCTCGACGAAGCCCTCGGGCACCGGCCTCGGGCTCCCGATCGCGCACCGCATCGTGCAGGATCACGGCGGCGCGATGAGCTTCGAGAGCCGATCCCTCGTCTCCTCGGCGCGTGATGGTCGATGTCGGGCGCACCGCACGACGTTCCGCATCACGCTGCCCATCTTCGAGCCGGGCGAGGAGCCCGCGACGGCCGAGCCCCGCGGGCGCGCGCCAGGAGAGAGCCCCTCGTGAAGCGTGAGACCGCCGCCGCGATCGCCCCCACGCGCGTCAAGGCGCGCCTGCTCATCGTCGACGACGAGGCCAGCGCGCGGACCGCGCTCGAGAAGCTCCTCTCGTCGGAGGGCTACCGCGTCTGGACCGCGGGCGATGGGCGCGCGGCGCTCGAGCAGATCGAGGAGAACGCGCCCGATCTCGTCATCACGGACCTGAAGATGCCCGGCATGGATGGCGCCGAGCTCGTCGATCGCATCCACGCGCTCGACCCCGAGATGCCCGTCATCATCGTGACCGCGTTCGGCGAGGTGGCGAGCGCCGTCGCGAGCATGCGGCGCGGCGCGGCGGACTACCTCACGAAGCCCCTCGATCTCGACGCGCTCCTCGTCAGCCTGGACCGAGCGCTCGAGCGGCGGGATCTCCGCGCGGAGGCCGAGAACCTCCGCCGCCAGATGCGAGAGCAGCACGAGGAGGGGCTGCGCGGGCTCATCGGCGCGAGCCCCGCGATCCAGTCGGTCTATCGCACCGTCCGACAGGTCGCGGCGTCGCGCGCGACCGTGCTCATCACGGGCGAGAGCGGGACCGGCAAGGGCGAGGTCGCTCGCGCGATCCACGGCTTGAGCCCGCGCGCGAGCCGGGTCTTCGTGACCCTCCAGTGCGCCTCGCTCGCGGAGTCGCTGCTCGAGAGCGAGCTCTTCGGGCACGAGCGGGGCGCCTTCACCGGCGCCGACAAGCGACGCATCGGGCGCTTCGAGCAGGCGAACGGAGGGACGCTCTTCCTCGACGAGGTCGGCGAGATCCCGATGTCCGTCCAGGTCAAGCTCCTGCGCGTCCTGCAGGAGCGCTCGTTCGAGCGGGTCGGCGGGAACGAGACGATCAAGGTCGACGTGCGGCTCGTGGCGGCGACGAACCGCGATCTCTCGGAGGACGTGAAGACGGGGCGCTTCCGCGAGGATCTCTACTACCGCCTGCGCGTCATCCACATCGAGATGCCGCCCTTGCGGGCGCGACGCGGCGACGTGCTCGTGCTCGCGCAGCACTTCCTCAAGCGCTTCGCCGAGGAGAACCACAAGCGCCTCGTGAGCTTCACCGACGCGGCGCGCGCGCGGATCCTCGCGCACACCTGGCCGGGCAACGTGCGCGAGCTCGAGAACGCGGTCGAGCACGCGGTGGTGATGTCGAGCGAGGAGCGCGTCGACGTCACGGATCTGCCGCCGAGCATCGTGGGCGGCGACGACCCGCTCGGGGTACGCATCCCCGGTTCGACGATGGAGGAGATCGAGAAATTCGCGATCCTCCAGACGCTCGAGGCCTGCGGAGGCTCGACGAAGCGCACCGCCGAGGTGCTCGGCATCAGCGTGCGGACGATCCAGTACCGCCTCGCGCAGTACGCGAGCGGCGGCGCGAGCGCGACCGAAGAGCACGACGCCTGAACCGCGCGCTCGCGGCACGGCCTGGTCGCCATGATCCGCGCTGCTCCTTCGTCGTCGGAGGGGCTGCCCCGGCCCCTCACGTCGAGCGCGGCGCGCCGTCAGGGGCGCTCGCCACGGAGCCGCGCCACCTCCGCCTCGAGCGCGGCGCTCGACGCCTCTCGGGCGGGGATCGGTGCGCCGATCGCGATCTCGATCTTCGACCAGAAGCGCTTGGGCCACTTCACCATCGCCGGCCCGTTCGAGCGGCTGAACCAGCTCCCCCAGAGCCCGCGGATCGCCATGGGCACGACGGGGACGGGCGAGGCCTCGAGGATCCGCTCCACGCCGGGGCGGAACGGGTTCATCTCACCCGTGTAGGTGATCATGCCCTCGGGGAAGAGCCCGACGAGCTCGCCCTCGTCGAGCGCCCTCTTCACCTCGGCGAAGGCGCGCTCCATCAGCGCCTCGTCCTCCTTGCGGCCGGCGATCGGGATCGCGCGCCCCCAGCGAAAGAGCCAGTTGAGGACGGGGAGCTGGTAGATCTTGTAGTACATGACGAAGCGGATCGGTCGGCGGACGGCCGCGCCGACGAGGAAGCCGTCGACGAAGCTGACGTGGTTCGCGACGACGAGCGCCGGGCCCTCGTCAGGCACGCGATCGAGGCCTCGGATCGTCATCCGGTACATCACGCTCATCGCGAGCCAGGTGAGGAAGCGAAGCAGGAATTCGGGGAGCAGCGTGAAGATGTAGAGCGCGACGAGCGCGTTCAAGAGCGCGGCGGCGAGGAAGAGCTCCGGGATGCTGAGCCCGACGAGGCTGCGGAGCGCGTAGGCGATGGCCGCGGCGAGGACGATGAAGAGCGAGTTGACGACGTTGTTCGCCGCGATGATGCGCGAGCGCTTCGTCGGGTCGCTCCTCGACTGGAGCATCGCGAAGAGGGGCACCGAGTAGAAGCCGCCGAAGACGCCGATGAGCCCGAAGTCCGCGAGCAGGCGCCACGAGCCGGGATCGCCGAGGACGTCCCACGCCGTCCGCGCGGCCTCGGGCGGCACCAGGTGGACGCTCGAGAGGTAGAGGTCGACGCCGAAGAGCGTGAGGCCGATCGCGCCGAAGGGGACGAGGCCGAGCTCGATCTGCCCACGCGAGAGGCGCTCGCAGAGCATCGAGCCCGCGCCGACGCCGAGGGAGAAGACGACGAGGCAGAGGGTGAAGACGCTCGTCTCGCCGTTCAGGACCGACGCGACGAAGACCGGGAGCTGGATCATGAGGAGCGCGCCGAAGAGCCAGAACCAGGAGATCCCGAGGATCGAGAGCCAGACGGAGCGCACCTCGCCCGCGAGGCGCATGATGTTCCAGGTCTCGGCGAGGATGTTCGGGTTGATGCGGAGCCCGGGCACGCTCGAGGGCACGGGCGGGATCGCGCGCGCCGCGACGTAGCCGACGACGGCCACCGTCAGCATCAGGATCGAGACGAGGAAGGGCCCTCGGTGCTCGATGGCGACGAGCTGCGCGCCGGCGATCTCGCCGACGAGGATCGCGACGTAGGTGCCCATCTCGACGAGGCCGTTGCCGCCGATGAGCTCCTCCCTCCTCAAGACCTGCGGGAGGATCGCGTACTTCACGGGCCCGAAGAGCGTCGACTGGAGCCCGAGCATCGTGAGCGCGGCGAGCAGGAACCTGAGCGACCCGGTGTAGAAGCCGATCGTCGCGACGACGATGATCGCGATCTCGAAGAGCTTGGTGAGCTGGATGAGCCGCCCCTTCTCCATCTTCTCGGCGAGCTGCCCGGCCGTCGCCGAGAAGAAGAAGTACGGCGCGATGAAGAGCGCCGTCGCGAGCTGGCTCACGCCCTCGGCCTCCTCGTGGCTCAGCGTCAGCGTGAAGAGGATGATGATCGCCTGCTTGAGGGCGTTGTCGTTGAAGGCTCCCGTGAACTGCGCGAGGAAGAAGGGGCCGAAGCGACGCTGCCCGAGGAGGCGGGACTGGCTCATGGGGCCGCATCGTACGGGAAGAGCGGCTCGACGCGCTCGCTCAACGCGGCTCGACGATCGCGAGCCGACACGCGAGCGGCCCGTTGAAGAGCGCGTGGATCGAGGTCGGAGGAGGGAGCAGGCCGTCGGGGGGCGGGCCGCCGAGCAAGAGCGCCCAGCGCATCGCCCGGCCCACGTCCATCGCGCGCGCCAGGTCTGGGAAGAGCGCCGGATCGATCGCGATGCGCTCGCCGTAGGGGAGGTTCGCGACGACGGTGCCGGGCGGACGTGTCGGCGCCAGCGCGCGGAGCGGGGCGACGGCGAAGCGCGTGAGCGCGCCGATCCGCGCCGCGTTCGCTCGGGCGCGCTCGATCACGGCCGGGTCCGCGTCCGCGCCGAAGATGGGCGGACCCTCGCGCCGCTCGAGCGCGCGGGCGCGGGCGCGGAGCTCTCGAAGGCGCGCCCGGAGCGGCTCGTCCATCGAGCGCCAGCGCTCGAGCGCGAAGCGCTCTCGGGCGAGGCCCGGCGCGACGTCGCGCGCCCAGAGATCCGCCTCGATCGCGAGCGTGCCCGAGCCGCACGTCGGATCGACGAGCGGGCTCGCGCGATCCCAGCCCGAGAGCCGCAGCACGGCGGCGGCGAGCGTCTCCTTGAGCGGCGCCTCGCCGCGCGCGAGGCGATAGCCGCGCAGGTGGAGCGCGTCGCCCGACGCGTCGAGGTGGACGAGCGCCCGATCGGCGCGGACGAGCACGAAGATCGGCGCGTCCGGATCCGCGCGATCGACGCTCGGGCGCGCGCCCAGGCGATCACGGAGGCGATCGACGACGGCGTCCTTCACCTTGAGCCCGAGGAAGCGCTCGTTCAGCTCGCGGCTCTCGCGCGCGACCACCGAGACGGCGATCGTCGTCGAGGCGTCGAGCCAGCGCTCCCACGCGATCGCGCGCACGCCCTCGTAGAGGCGCTCGGGGCTCGACGCGTCGAAGGCCTCCGCGACCGGGATCAGGACGCGCACGCCGATGCGGCTCGAGAGGCCGATCTGGAAGGCGACCTCGAGCTCGCGATCCCCATGCACCGGCACGCGCGCGCCGCCGCGATCCGCCTTCGCGCCTCGGAAGCCGAGCTCCCGGAGCTCGTCTCGGAGCGCGAGCTCCGTGCCCCGGGGCGCCGTGACGAAGACGTGGCCCGGCCGGCCGCTCACATGCGCTCGACCGGCTCGATCCCGAGGAGCGTGAGCCCGCGCCGGAGCTGCCGCCCCGTGAGCGCCGAGAGCGCGAGCCGGCTCGCGCGCGTCTCGCCCTCGCTCTTCAGCACGGGGCACGCCTCGAAGAAGGCCGAGAAGTCGCGCGAAAGCGTGAAGAGGTGATCGGTGAGGAGGTGGGGCTGGCAGCTCTCGGCCGCGACGTGGACGACGTCCGCGAAGCGCAGGAGCGAGCGCGCGAGCGTGCGCTCCGCGGGCGCCTCGATGCGGACGTGCGGGACGCGGTAGCTCGCCTCGTCGAGCTCGCCCTTGCGGAAGATCGACCCCACCCGCGCGGCGGCGTACTGCATGTACGGGCCGGAATTGCCCTTGAATTCGATGAGCTTGTCGAAGTCGAATTGGTAGTCCGAGAGGCGGTTCTGCCGCAGATCCGCGTACTTCACGGCGCCGATTCCGACGGCGCGCGCCACCCTCCGGAGCTCGTCCTCGGGGAGCGGGCTCGCGTCGGCCTTCATCACCTCGAACGCGCGCCGCTCCGCCTCGTCGAGGAGCGACGCGAGCGTGATCGCCTTGCCGTCGCGGGTCTTGAGCGGCTTGCCCCGCTCGTCGAGGACCGTCCCGAAGCCGACGTGCTCGAGCCGCAGCGTGTAGCCGAGGCGCGCGACCACCGCGAAGAGCTGCTCGAAGTGGAGGGCCTGTCGCACGTCGACGACGTAGATGGCGCGATCGGCGCGGAGCGCCTCGGCGCGGTGCATGACCGTCGCGATGTCGGTCGTGGCGTAGAGGAAGGCGCCGTCCTTCTTGCGGATGATGAACGGCTCCTTCTGCTTGGCGAGCTTGCCCGGCGCGGGGGCGAGCGCGCGCCCGTCGGGGCCGATCCCCTCGGCCCACTCGGGGAAGAAGACGCAGATCGCCCCCTGATCCTCGCGCGCGAGCCCCGCGGCGAGGACGGCCTCGACGACCCGCGGGAGCATCGGGTGATAGAAGCTCTCGCCGAGCCACTCATCGAACGAGACGCCCATCCGCTCGTAGATCTTGTCGAGCTCGTCGCGCGTGATGTCGACGAAGCGCTGCCAGAGCGCGCGGCTCTCGGGATCGCCGCTCTGGAGCTTCGCGAGCTCCGCGCGGGCGAGGTCCGCGAACGCCTCGTCGTCCTTCGCGAGCTCGCTCGCCTTGCGGTAGACGTCCTCGAGGCCGGCGATGTCGAGCCCGGACGCCTCGCCGCCGCGGAAGCGCTGGAGCCCGGCGATGAGGAGCCCGAACTGCGTGCCCCAATCGCCGACGTGGTTGTCGCCGATCACGTGGTGACCGACGAAGCGCAGCGTCGAGGCGATGGCGTGGCCGAGGATGGTCGAGCGCAGGTGCCCGACGTGCATCTGCTTCGCGATGTTGGGGCTCGAGTAGTCGACCACGATCCGCTCCGGCGTCGCGATCGTCGGCACGCCGTCGCGCGGATCGTCGAGGTTCCGGGCGAGCTCCTCGCCGATCCAGCCGTCGTCGAGCGCGAGGTTCACGAAGCCCGGACCCGCGACCTCGGCGGTCGCGATCGCGGGGTGCTTCGCGAGCTCGAGCGCGATCCGCTGCGCGAGCTCGCGGGGGCTCTCCTTGCGCGCCTTCGCGAGCGCCATCGCGGCGTTGACCTGGTAGTCGCCGTGCCGGGGATCCTGCGTCGGCTTGAGGAGCGCGGGCGCCTCCTGCCCGATCGCGGCCTCGATGGCGCGTCGGCCGACCTCGTCGAAGTAGCGCTCGATTCGCATCGGCGACGCCTACCACATGCGCGCGGTGTATGGTTGCCGGCCATGCCCGGCTCGAGCTTCGGTCAGGCGTTTCGCGTCACGACGGCCGGCGAGTCGCACGGGCCCGCGAATGTCGTGATCATCGACGGCTGCCCCGCGGGGCTCGCGCTCGACGAGGCAGATCTCGCGCCCGACCTCGCGCGGAGGCGGACCGCGCAGTCGACGATCGTGTCGCAGCGCGCGGAGCCCGACGTCCCCGAGATCCTCTCCGGCGTCCACGCGGGCGTGACGACGGGCACGGCGATCGCGATCCTGGTCCGGAACGAGGACGCGAGAGCGAGGGACTACGCGGCGCTCGCCGATCGGTACCGGCCAGGGCACGCCGACTACACGTTCGAGGCGAAGCACGGGGCGCGCGATCCGCGCGGAGGCGGCCGCGCGAGCGCGCGAGAGACGGTCGCGCGGGTCTGCGCCGGCGCCGTCGCGAAGAAGCTCCTCGGCGCGCTCCACGGGATCGAGGTGCTCGGCTACGTCGTGCAGATCGGCGACGTGCGAGCCGAGCTCGACGATCTCCAGGCGATCACGCGCGCGGCGGTCGAGACGCTCGAGGACGGCTCGCCGAACGTCGTGCGCTGCCCCGACCCTCGGGCCGCCCTCGCGATGCGCGCGCTCGTCGAGCGGGTCCGCAAGGAGCGCGACTCGATCGGCGGCGTCGCGGAGATCGTCGCCAAGGGCGTGCCTGCGGGCCTCGGCGAGCCCGTCTTCGACAAGCTCAAGGCCGACCTCGCCAAGGCGCTCTTCTCGCTGCCGGCCGTGATGGGCGTCGAGGTCGGGAGCGGCTTCGGCTGCGCCGCGATGCGGGGGAGCGAGCACAACGATCTCTTCGAGCCGGCGGGAGCGGAGGCGAGCGCGCGGCCGCCTCCCCTCCGGACGCGGACGAACCACCACGGCGGCATGCTCGGCGGGATCTCGAGCGGCATGCCGATCGTGCTCCGCGCGGCCGTGAAGCCGACCTCGAGCATCCCGCGGCCGCAGCCGAGCGTGGACGCTCGCGGCCAGGCGACGACGATCCTCGTCGAGGGCCGCCACGATCCGTGCTTGCTCCCGCGCTTCGCGCCGATGGCGGAGGCGATGGTGGCGATCACCCTCGCGGATCACGCGCTCCGCCACCGGAGCTCGAGGCTCGCGGGATGAGCCGCCCGGGCTCCGCGCCCCCACGCGGGACGAGCCAGCGGGGCGCCCGCTTCGCCGCCGGGCTCTTCGCCGTGCTCTTCGCGGCGCTGGCGC
The DNA here is from genome assembly GCA_039809495.1 of Sandaracinaceae bacterium. Lineage (GTDB taxonomy): Bacteria > Myxococcota_A > Polyangia > Polyangiales > Sandaracinaceae > JAFLCL01. The sequence goes on along the minus strand of JBDHVC010000047.1, from coordinate 7,106 downwards.
TCGGCTGCGGCGCGCGCGCGAGCGCCCCGCCCGCCGTCGAGGAGGATCCCCTCGCGCGAGGGATCGCCGAGGCGCGCCGGGAGCTCGCCCGCTGGAGCGACGACGCGCACGTCTTTCGCGCGACCGCGATCGAGGATCCGAGCGGGCGAGCCTTCGCGCACCTTCGAGCGTCGCTCGCGCGCACGGCGCGAGGGGACGGCTCGACGCACGTCATCGTCTATGGCGGCTCGCACACGGCCGCGGACCTCTACCCAGGCGCGCTCCGGCGCGCGCTCCAGCGGGGCTTCGGCGATCTGGGGCACGGCTTCGTGATGCCCGTCCCGCCCTTCGAGGACTACTGGCAGGACGGCGTGCGCGTCTTCTCGAGCGAGGGGTTCACGCCCATCGAGCCGGCGCCCAAGCACGTCGAGCTCGACACCTACGGGCTCGCGGGGATGGCCTTCGACGCCGACGGCCCCGCGACGGCCGAGCTCGAGACGGAGCGCACGAGCGCGTCACGCATCGAGGTCCTCTTCCTCGCGCAGCCGGGCGGGGGCACGCTCCGCGTGAGCGTCGATGGCCGAGCGACGACCCTCTCGAGCAGCGCCGAGACGCCGCGGGCGGCGATCGAGACGATCGCCACGAGCGATGGCGCGCACCACGTCGTCCTCGAGGCGCTCGGCGACGGCCCGGTCCGCCTCTACGGGGTCGCGTTCGGGCGCGAGGGGCCTGGGGTCGTCGTCGATCAGCTCGGGCTCGTCGGCGCGAAGGCGCGCCACCAGCTCCTCTGGTCCGAGCCGGTGTGGCGGTCGCTCCTCGACTCGCGGCGCCCCGACCTCTTCATCGTGTCCTACGGCAACAACGAGACGAACGACGCCGCCGTCTCCGTCGAGCAGCACGCGGCGCACTTCGAGGCGATGCTCGCGCGGCTCGGCGACGGCTTCCCGTCAGCCTCGTGCCTCGTGCTCGGCCCCTTCGATCGTCTGGGGGTCACCGAGCGCGGCGCGCCCGTCTCGAGCGAGGCCGTCGTCGCGCTCCGCGACGCCCTGCGCGCCGCGGCGTTCGCGCGCGGCTGCGGCTTCTTCGACGTCCTCTCGTGGCAGGGAGGCCCGGGCTCGACGGCGCGGCTCGCCTCGCTCGATCCGCCGATGGTCCGAGGCGACGGGATCCACCTCACCGAGCGAGGCTATCGGCTCCTCGGCGCGGCGCTCACGAGCGCGCTCCTCGACGCCGTCGCGGAGGCTCCTCACGAGTGAGGGCGTCGCGGCTTGACGCGATGCGTCGCCCCGCGCAACCTCGGACTGAATCGCGATTCATTCCATCCGGCGCGCGCTCGCCGCGAACGCAGAGCGCGCGTCGCTCGAGCCTCCACGGATCGCCGCTTTGCGCGATCCGTCCAGACCCCAACCCGAGGTAGCCGATGTCCCAGCCGCAGAACCGCTACAAGGCCGATCTTCGAGAGTTCGAGTTCCTGCTCTTCGAGCAGTTCGCGATCGGCGACATCCTCCAGAAGGAGCCCTTCTCGGCGTGGGGGCGTGACGAGGTGAAGATGGTCCTCGAGGGGAGCTACGAGTTCGCGACGAGCGTGCTCGGCCCCCTCAACGCGGTCGGCGATCGGACGGGCTGCAAGCTCGAGGGCGGGCGCGTGATCACGCCGCCCGGCTTCAAGGACGCGTGGAAGAAGCTGAACGAGGCCGGCTGGCGGCGGCTGAGCGAGAGCGAAGAGCTCGGCGGCCAGGGCGCCCCGCAGACGCTCCAGACGCTCGTCGAGGAGCTGTTCAGCGGCGCGAACGTCGCGTTCATGATGTACCCGGGCCTCGCGATCGGCTCCGCGCACCTCATCGACTCGTTCGGCACCGCCGAGCAGAAGAAGCTCTACGCCGCGCGCATGCACTCGGGGCAGTGGGGCGGGACGATGTGCCTCACGGAGCCCGGCGCCGGATCGGACGTCGGCTCCGCGACGACGAGCGCCAAGCGCAACGCGGACGGCACCTACGCGATCAAGGGCACGAAGATCTTCATCTCGGGCGGGGATCACGATCTCGCCGAGAACATCATCCACCTCGTCCTCGCACGCATCGAGGGCGCCGAGCCCGGCACGAAGGGCCTCTCGCTCTTCGTCGTCCCGCGCATCCGCGTGAGCGCCGACGGCTCGCTCGGCGCGCTCAACGACGTCAAGGTCGCGGGCATCGAGCACAAGATGGGCATCAACGGCTCGGCGACCTGCGTCATGCAGTTCGGCGAGGACGACGGCTGCGTCGGCTACCTCTGCGGCACGGCCGAGCACCAGGGCATGCGGCAGATGTTCCAGATGATGAACTACGCGCGCATCGGCGTGGGCATCCAGGGGCTCGCGCTCGCGGGGGCCGCCTACCTCGCGGCGCTCGACTACGCGAAGGATCGCAAGCAGGGCAGCTCGATCCACGCGTGGAAGGATCCCGCCGCGCCGCGCGTGCCGATCATCGAGCACCCCGACGTGCGCCGCATGCTCCTCGAGATGAAGGCGAAGGTCGAGGGGATCCGCGCGCTCATCGTGAAGCTCGCGATGCATCAGGACCGCGCGACGGCGCTCGCCGGCAAGAACGACGAGGTCGAGGCCTACCACCGCGGCCAGGTCGAGCTGCTCACGCCGATCGTGAAGGCGTACGCCTCGGATCAGGCCTTCCGCGTCTGCGAGCTCGCGGTCCAGGTCCACGGCGGCGTCGGCTACTGCCAGGACTATCCCGTCGAGCAGTACCTCCGCGACTCGAAGATCTTCTCGATCTACGAGGGCACGAACCACATCCAGGCCCTCGATCTCGTGGGCCGCAAGCTCGGCCAGGCGGGCGGCAAGCACACGCAGGACTTCTTCGGCGACGTGGGCAAGCTCCTCGCGGCGCACGCGGAGCACCCGGTCCTCGGCGACGCCGTGAAGACGCTCGGCAAGGCGCAAGAGGCCGTGGGCGGCGCGGCCTTCCAATTCCTCGGCTGGTTCAAGGGCGGCGAGATGGCGCGCGTGCCGCTCAACGCCAACCGCTTCCTCGAGATGATGAGCGAGATGGCGGTCGCGTGGCTCCTGCTCGAGGGCGCCGTGATCGCCCACGAGGCGCAGAGCAAGCTCGAGAAGGGCTCGAAGGACTGGAGCTTCTACGAGGGCAAGAAGCAGGCGGCTCGCCACTACGCCGCGACCTTCCTCCCCGAGGTGATCGCGAAGTCGAAGGTGCTCGCGAGCGGCGATCAGAGCCCGATGGAGATCCCCGGCGACGCGTTCGCGAGCGTCTGACCGACGCGCCGGACCCGCCCGCGCTCGCCTCGAGCCTCGAGCGCGGGCGCGCGCGTCTCGGGCCCCACGCGAGACGCGGGCTCTGGCCGAGGCCGCGTTTCGCGGTACGAGAGCGCCATGAGTGACGTCCTCACGCTCGGCGAGCACACCCTCCGCTCACGGCTCTTCGTCGGCACGGGCAAGTATCGAAGCGCCGAGGAGGGCGAGGCGGCGATCGTCGCGTCGGGCGCCGAGGTCGTGACGGTCGCCGTGCGTCGCGTGGACTTCGCGAGCGAGGACGGCAAGCGCCTCGGGCGCTTCCTCTCCGAGCGGCGGTTCACGATCCTGCCGAACACCGCGGGCTGCTACACGGTCGAGGAGACGCTGCGCACGGCGCGCCTCGCCCGCGAGCTGCTCGGCACGCGGCTCGTGAAGCTCGAGGTCATCGGCGATCCGAAGACGCTCTTCCCGGACGTCGTCGGCACGCTCGAGGCGACCAAGACGCTCGTCGCCGAGGGCTTCACCGTCCTCGCCTACACGAGCGACGATCCGATCACGGCCAAGCGGCTCGAGGAGCTCGGCGCGACCGCCGTCATGCCGCTCGCCGCGCCGATCGGGAGCGGCCTCGGCATCCGCAACCCGTACAACCTCGAGATCATCCTCGAGCACGCGAAGGTGCCGATCATCGTCGACGCGGGCGTCGGCACGGCCTCGGACGCCGCCATCGCGATGGAGCTCGGCTGCGACGCCGTGCTCATGAACACGGCGATCGCGGGCGCCCGGGATCCGGTGCTGATGGCGAGCGCGATGCGCAAGGCGGTGGAGGCGGGCCGCGAGGCGTTTCGCGCCGGGCGCATCCCGAGGCGGCTCTACGCGACGGCGTCGAGCCCGCTCCAGGGGATCCTCGGCTCGAAGCAGTGAGCCGTGCGCGCGCTCGGCTTCGACGTCTACGTCCTCACCGATCCGCGCGCCGAGCGTGGGCTCTCGCCCTACCTCGAGGCGGCGCGCGCGAACGCGCCGCGCGTCGCGATCGGCCTGCGCGATCACGACGCGAGCCTCGCCTCGCTCGAGCGCGATCTGCGCGCCCTGCTCGACGCGGTCGGCGGTCGCGCGCCGGTGCTCGTCGCCGCCTCTTCGATCGAGCGGGTCGAGCTCGCCGCTCGCCTCGGCGCGGGCGTACACCTGCCGGAGCGGGGGCCGTCGGCCGAGCTCGCGAGGGCCTTGCTCGGCGCGCGCGCGCCGCTCCTCGCGTCGATCCACGACGAGGCGGGGCTCGACCGGCGAGCCCGGGAGGGCGTCGACGGCGTCGTGCTCGCGCCCTTCGGTCCGGTCCCCGGAAAGGGCGCGCCGCTCGGCGCCGAGGCGATCGAGGCGATCACGCGCCGAGGCGTCCCGACGCTCGCGCTCGGCGCGATCCGAGGCGCCGACGACGTCGCGCGGGCGCTCGGCCTCGGGGCGTGCGGCGTCGCCCTGCGCTCCCTCTTCGCCTCGACGAGGGACGGCGCCGCGCTCGTCGCCGAGGTCCGCCGCTGGGTCGATGGGGCCCGCGAGCGCGAGGCGCGCCGTCCGAGATGATCGGGTGCGCGCGGGCTTTTCTCGCTAGACTCGGCCCATGGGCGACAGCCTCCGCGGCCAGCTCTTCAAACTCGCGCTCGGCGTCGTCGTCATCCTGATCGCGATCGGGGCCTTCCTCCGCTACCAGTACGTCGACGTCGTCACGGTCGCGGACGACGCGATGGCGCCGACGATCTTCGGCGGCGACACGGTGCTCGTCTGGCGCACGACGAGCTTCGATCATGGCGACGTGCTCCTCTGCCGCCACCCACGCCGAGCGGGCAGCTGGATCATCGGCCGTGTCATCGGGAAGCCGGGGATGTCGGTCGCGCTCGAGCGCGGTCAGCTCGTCATCAACGGGCAGCGCGTCGACCGCGACTTCCAGGGCGAATTCCGCGTCGAGGACCAGCAGGCCCGTCAGGTGGCGACCTTCTCGCACGGCGTCGAGAACCTGGGCGAGGTGCACCACCTCTTCATGGCGCGCACCGATCGGAACCTCACCCTGCGCCCCGTCGAGCGGATCAACGGCTTCTACCTCCTCCACGACAATCGGACGTGGAACGGCGACGACAGCCGCACGCTCGGCCCGCTCGCGCACACCGACTGCACCGGGACGGTGTTCATGCGCTGGTCGTCCGGAGGGCGCGCCCCCGCCGAGCTCGGCCAGGGGCGCCTCGATCTCCTCGACTGACGGCGCGCCTCGCCCGACGCGATCGGTCGAGCGGAGGGGCGCTGGCTCGCGACGGCCGGGCGCCGTCGTCAGACCGTGAGGATGTCCTTCTCCTTCGCGGCGAGGATCTCGTCCACCTTCGTGGTGCCGTCCTGGACGATCTCCTCCATCTTCTTCGTCGCGCGCTCGACCTCGTCCTCGCTCGCGCCGCCATCCTCGACGATGGCGGCGAGCATGTCGCGACACTCGTGGCGCGCCTTGCGGATCGCGACCTTCGCGTCCTCCCCGTTGCCGCGCGCGACCTTCACGAGCTCCTTGCGGCGCTGCTCGTTGAGGGGCGGCATCGGGAGCCGGATGACCACGCCGTCGTTCTGCGGCGTGAGGCCGAGCGAGGAGCCGAGGATGGCGGACTCGATCAGCTTGATCTGGCTCTTCTCCCAGGGCTTGATCACGAGCAGGCGCGGCTCGGGGATCGAGACGCTCGCCATCTGCGCGATCGGAGTCGGGGTGCCGTAGTAGTCGACCCGGATCGAGTCGAGCAGATCGGCCGAGGCGCGGCCCGTGCGCAGGCGCGTCAGCTCGCGCCGCAGCGCCTCGTGCGCCTTGCCGATGGACTCGCGAAGCTCGTTGAGGGTCTCCTCGATCATGTTGGATCTCCCAGGGAAGCAGGGGGCTCGGGGGAAGCGGCCGCACTCTAGCAGGCCGTCGGCTCGCGGGCGCGCGGAGGGGGAAGGCTCGCTCGGGCGAGGTTCCGCTCACTCCCCCTTCTCGTTGACGAGGGTGCCGACGTCCTCGCCGAGCAAGACGCGCTTGATGTTGCCGCGCTTGAGGAGCGCGAAGACACGGATGGGCAGGTGGTTCTCGCGGCAGAGCGTGATCGCGGTGGAGTCCATCACGCCGATCCGCTCGCTCAGGCAGCGATCGAAGGAGAGCCGACGATAGAGGGTCGCGTCCGGGTGGGTCGCGGGATCCTTGTCGTAGACGCCCTCGACCTTGGTCGCCTTGCAGAGGAGCTCCGCGCCGATCTCCATCGAGCGGAGCGCGGCCGCCGTGTCGGTCGAGAAGAAGGGGTTCCCCGTGCCCGCCGCGAAGATGACGACGCGCCCCTTCTCGAGGTGTCGCACCGCCTTGCGGCGGATGTAGGGCTCGGCGACCTGACGGATGTCGAGCGCGGAGAGCACGCGCGTCGGCACCTTCAGGCGCTCGAGCGTGTCCTGGAGCGCCAGCGCGTTGATGACGGTCGCCAGCATCCCCATGTAGTCGGCCGTCGAGCGGTCCATCCCCTGCCCCGAGCCCTTGAGGCCGCGGAAGATGTTGCCCCCGCCGATCACGACGGCGCACTCGGCGCCGAGCGCGTGCGCCTCGGCGACCTCGGTCGCGAGCAGGAGCAGCGTCGCCGGCTCGATGCCGAAGCCCCCCTCCGAGCCGGCGAGCGCCTCGCCTGAGAGCTTCAACATGACGCGCTTGTATCGGAGCTCGGTCATCCTCGGCCTCCTCGGGGGCCGGGACTATACAGCGCATCGAGCCACGGGCCCGCCGTTTCGGCGTGACGCGTCGAGCGACGCCGCTCGGCGTCCGCGCCACGCGATCGGCATAGGGGCCCGAGGCAACCCCTCGGGACCCCTGCCACACCACCGGACAAGCGGGTCCGCATCCGGCGGT
>JBDHVC010000046.1:0-37881 GCA_039809495.1 Sandaracinaceae bacterium | reverse complement strand
CTCGACCGACGCGCCAGCGCCCGCGGGGGCCTCTGGGGCGGGCCCGCCGACGCTGGGGGGCTCGCCCCCCTCCTGGGCGCGGGCGCGCCACGCCGGCGCCGCGGCGGCGCAGACGAGCATCGCGAGCGCGAGGAGGAGGCTCGCGCCGCCGGGCGAGCGTCGAGTTCGTCCGGGGAGGAGCGACACGCCGCCACTCTACATGGCGGGGCGCGAGCGTGCAGCCAAGAGGGGCCCTCGACGTGTGCCCGGCGCTCGTTCGAACTCGCGTCCGCGACGCTCTATCATCGGCTCGTCATGGACCCCGAAGCCGCGAGCCAGCCGTCTCTCCCGCCGGGACCTCCGAGCTCGGTGCGCTCGCTCTTGGCGAGCCCGTCGATGCACGCGGCGCTGCGCGTCGTCGCCGGAGCGCGCGGGATCGATCGCCCCCTCACGCACCCTCGCATCCAGAAGTCGGGTCTCGTCTTCGCGGGGCACCTCCACGGCATCGTCGCCTCGCGCGTGCAGATCTTCGGCGAGACGGAGCTCACCTACTTCGACGCGCTCACGCAGGCGGATCAGCGCGCGCGCGCGGCCTCGCTCTTCTCGCTCGAGCCCTCGCTCGTCGTGCTCACGCGCGGGGTGGAGGCGCCCCCGGCGCTCCTCGAGGCCGCCGAGGAGAGCGGCTCGCCGCTCGCGATCGCGGCGCCGCGCTCGAGCCAGACGATCACGCTGCTCCACGCCGCGCTCGACGCGCTGCTCGCCCCACGCGAGTGGCGCCACGGGGTCTTGGTCGAGGTCTACGGCTTGGGGATCCTGCTCACCGGACCGAGCGGGATCGGCAAGAGCGAGTGCGCGCTCTTCCTCGTCGAGCGCGGGCACCGCCTCGTCGCCGACGACCGGGTCGAGATCGTCCTCGCGAGGCCGGGCTCGCTCGTCGGCCGCCCGGCGCCGCTCCTGCGGCACCACCTCGAGATCCGAGGCCTCGGCATCATCAACGCGCGCGACATCTTCGGCGCGGCGTCGGTGCGGGACGACGCCGCGATCGACCTCGTCGTCGAGCTTCGCGCGCTCGAGCCGGCCGCGCCGATCGATCGGCTGGGGATCGACGACGAGCGCACCACGATCCTCGGGGAGCGCATCCCGTTCATCGTGATCCCCGTGCGCCCGGGGCGGGACATGGGCGTGCTCCTCGAGGTCGCCGCGCGCAACCAGCTCTCGAAGCGCGAGGGGCAGCACGGCGCGCGCGCGTTCATCGAGCGCATCGAGCGCGCGACGATGAAGTGACGGCGCGCTAGAGGACGAGCCCGTGCTCGTCCCAGAGGTCGCCGAGCGTCGCCCCGAGCCGCGCGACGATGCTGCGTCGGACCTCGGCCTCCGTGGCGCAGGCGAGCGCCCGCTTCGCCACGTCCTCGCAGAGCTTCGCGTCGAGCCGCGCGCAGAGCGCCCGCGCGAAGGGGATCTCGGAGGCGGGCATCGAGAAGGTGCGCAGCCCGAAGCCGACGAGGACGGGGAGGGCGAGCGGGTGGGACGCCATGTCGCCGCAGAGGCTCACGGGGAGGCCGCGCTCACGCCCGAGCGCGATGACCGGGCGCAGGAGCCTGAGGAGGCCGGGCGAGAGCGGAGAGGCGAGCGCGGCGACCGCGGGATCGTTGCGATCGATCGCGAGGGTGTATTGGGCGAGATCGTTCGTCCCGATCGAGAAGAAGTCGCACTCGTTGGCGAGCACGTCCGCGAGCATCACGGCGGAGGGCACCTCGATCATCGCGCCGACGGAGACCGTCCCGTGGGGCACGCGCGCGTCCGCGAGCTCACGCCGCGCGTGGTCGACGACGCGGCGAGCCTCGCGCAGCTCCTCGACGGTCGCGACCATCGGGAACATCAGGCGCAGCGGCGCGTCGTGCGCCGCCCGGAGGATCGCGCGGATCTGCGCGCGAAAGAGGTCCTCGAGCGCGAGCGCGAGCCGGAGCCCGCGCAGCCCGAGCGCGGGGTTGGGGGCGGCCGCCGCGACGTCGATGGCTCGGTGGACGCGCTCTCTCGATAGGGGCGCGGGCAGCTTGTCCGCGCCGAGATCGAAGGTGCGCAGCGTCACCGGGCGCGGCGCGAACGCCTTGCCGACGTGGGAGAAGACCTCGACGAGGTGCTCCTCGTCCGGCACCACGCCGTCGAGGTATAGGAATTCGGTGCGATAGAGGCCGACGCCCTCGGCGTTCTCGCCGAGCGCCTCGTCGAGCTCGACCTCGATCTCGAGGTTCGCGAGGATCTCGATGCGCGTGCCGTCCGCGAGCCGGGTCTGGGCGTCGCGGCTCTCGCGCAGGCGCCCCGCGAAGACGCGATACCGATCGACCTGCTGCTCGGCGTGGGCGCGCTCGTCCCGGCTCGGATCGAGCCGCAGCTCGCCGCGTCGCGCGTCGACGACCACCTCGCTGCCAGCGGCGACCTTGCGCGTCGCGAGGCGGACGCCGACGATCGTCGGGACGTGGAGCGCCCTCGCGAGGATCGCGGTGTGTCCCGTGACGGTCCCGAGCTCGGTGACGAGCGCGAGCAGGTGCTCGCGCGGGAGCGCGAGGAGCTCCGCGACGCTCAGATCGCTCGCCACGAGCACCGAGGGCTCTCGGATCGGCGGCAGCGAGGTGCTCGTCCCGGTGAGCGCGCGCAGGACGTCCTCGGCGACGTGCTCGAGGTCGTGGGTGCGATCGCGCAGGTAGCGCTCCTTCGCTTGCGCGAGGCGCCCCACCAGCCCGTCGACGACGTGCCGGAGCGCCCAGTCGGCGCTCTTACCGTTCCGGATCTCCGCCTCGGTCGACGTGACGAGCAGCTCGTCCTTCAGCATCAGGAGGTGCGCGTCGAGGACGAGGCGGTGCTCGGCCTCGAGCGTCGGGTCGAGGGTCGCTCGGAGCTGCTCGAGCCGCGCGCGGGAGCGGGCGATCGCCTGGTGGAGCCTCGCTACCTCCGCGTCGATCGCCGCGGGCGCGATCGACGCGGGCGAGACGAGGACGGTGCGCCGGTCGAAGACGACGACCCGCCCGACGGCGATGCCGGGCGCCGCGGGCAGGCCCCGCAGGACCCGCTCGGGCTCGACCGCGACGCTCGTCATCGGGCGCGTCGCGGGCCCGTCCTCGTCTGGGCGGGCGCTCACGTCGTCTCTCCGAAGCCCGCGTCGATCAGCGCGCCGATCGCGGCGATCGCCTCGCTCGCGTCCCTCCCGCGCGCGTGGATCCGCACGCTCGTCCCACGGCTCCCGCACAAGAGGAGCACGCCCATCACGCTCTTGGCGTTGGCGCGCTGGGCCTCGCGCTCGAGCTCGATCTCGGCCTCGAAGCGCGACGCGAGCTGCACGAGCTTCGTCGCCGCGCGAGCGTGGAGGCCGAGCTCGTTGACGATGACGTGCGAGCTCGAGAGGCCCGCTGGGTCGGGGCCCTCGTTCATCGGGACACGTCCCGGTGAGCGACGACGATCTCGCGGGATCCGCGGAGGCGCTCGGCGAGCCGCTCGGCGATGGCGACCGATCGGTGGCGCCCGCCCGTGCACCCCACGGCGACCGTGAGGTACGCCTTGCCCTCGCGCTCGTAGAGCGGGAGCGCGTGCTCGAGCAGCGACGAGACGTCCGCGAGGAAGCCGGTCGACTCCGCGCCGTCGAGGACGTAGTCGCGGACCGGGGCGTCGAGCCCGCTCTGCGCCCGCAGCTCGGGCACGAAGTAGGGGTTCGGCAGGAAGCGCACGTCGAAGACCAGGTCGGCGTCCACGGGGAGCCCGTACTTGAAGCCGAAGGAGACGATGCGCACGCGCATCGAGGCGCTCGCCGCCTGCCGACCGAGGTACTCGACGAGCGAGCGGCGCAGATCGTGGACCGAGAGGCGGGAGGTGTCGATCACGTGGGTCGCGCGCTGGCGCAGCGTCGCGAGCCGCTCTCGCTCGCGGGTGATCGCGCGGAGCACGTCGCCCCAGGGCGCGAGGGGGTGAGGTCGGCGCGACTCGCTGTAGCGCCGCACGAGCGTCTCGTCCGCGCAGTCGAGGAAGAGCACCTCGACCTCGTGACCGGAGCCCCGCACGCCATCGAGCAGCTCGCCCGCGCGCTCGAGGAAGACGCCCGTGCGCACGTCGATCCCGAAGCCGATCCTCGAGACCGCGGCGCCGAAGGGCAGCCGTGTCGCGTCCTGCGTGTCGAAGAGGTGGAGCAGGCTCGGCGCGAGCTGCGGGGGCAGGTTGTCGACGCAGTAGTAGCCGAGATCCTCGAGGACGCGGAGCGCGCTCGTCCGCCCCGCACCGGACATGCCCGTGACGACGACGACGTGGAGCGCGCTCACGCCGCCATCCTATCACCCGATCGCGGCTCGGTTCGAGCCGCGCGGGCGCTAGGGCGCCATGAAGCGCTCGAGATCATCCTCGTCGAGGAACCCGACGTGCTGGGCGACGATCCTGCCGCTCGGATCGATCCGGACGTAGCTGGGGACCGCCTCGAGGGGGCCGAGGTCCGAGACCCCGCGCGTGATGGCGTCCGACGGATCCCAGGTGATGGCGAAGGGCGCGCGCATGGCCTCCTCGAAGAGCGGGGCGAAGGTGCGCGCCTCGGGCTGGGCGAGCACGCCGAGGACGAGGACCTCCTCGTGGTGGCGGGCGAAGCGCGAGAGGGGGCGCATCGCGGCCTGGCTGACGCCGTCGTACGTCGCGAGGACGGCGAGCAGGATCGGGGCGCCTCGCTGGTCCTCGAGCGCGACGATCCGCCCGTCCGAGGAACGGAGCGTGAGGGAGATGGGCCGCGCCGGGCGCGGCTCGTGTGAGGTGCCGACCGGGCTCGCGGACGTCGCGCCGCAGGCCGTGAGGCTCGCCGTGAGGGCGAGCGCGGCGAGCGCGCGGGCGAGCGCGGCGGGCGCACGGTGGGGGGGCGAGGGCAACGTCGCCTGCTATATCACGCGCCGTCGGATGCCCTCGCCTCGCTCGCCTCGGGTCGCGCGCGCACCCGCCCTCGGGGCGCGGCTCGACGCGCTCCTCGCGGGCGCCGATCGTCGAGCGTTCCGCGCCACCGATCCGATCGCGGTCGTGCGCCGCTATCGGCGGCGGGCCGATCGCGAATTGGTCGCGCTCGTCGCGGCCTCGCTCGCGTTCGGCAACGTGAAGGCGATCCGCGCTTCGATCGAGCGGGTGCTCGCCGTGCTCGGTCCCTCGCCCTCCGCGTGGCTCGACGCGGCCGCGCCGGGCGAAGCGGACGCGCGGCTCGCGGGCTTCGTGCATCGCGTCTACCGCGGTCCGGACGTCGCTCGGCTCCTCACCCGAGCGCGCGCGCTCCAGCTCCGCCACGCCTCGCTCGGGCGCGCGCTGATCGCGCTCGGCGAGGCCTCCACGATCGAGCCGCCCCCGCCGCTCGCGAGCCGCGCGAGCGCCTATCGGACGCTCGTCGCGCTCGGCGATGCGCTGCGAGGCGACGACCGACCCGCGCGCGGGCTCGCGCACCTCGTTCCCGACGCGCGCCGCGGGAGCGCGTGCAAGCGGCTCTGCCTCTTCATGCGCTGGATGGCGCGCCCCGACGACGGCGTCGATCTCGGGCTCTCTCGCTTCCCGACGAGCGAGCTGCTCGTCCCGCTCGACACGCACGTCCACCGCATCGCGCGATCGCTCGGGCTGACGCGCCGATCGGACGCGTCGCTCCGGACGGCGGTCGAGGTCACGGACGCGCTCGCGCGCTTCGATCCCGCGGATCCCGTGAAGTACGACTTCGTCCTCTGCCACCTCGGGATCTCCGGGCGCCTCTGACGGCGCGCCCCGTTCGACGGGGATCGGCACGCAGAGGCGGGCCGGCGCGGCGGGAGGCGGGCCCACGGCGGCCCCTCCAGCGACGAAGGAGCGGCGCGGATCAGGGCAACGGATGCGCGCCGTGAGGGCCGCGGAGCCTTGCCGAGGGTCGGCTCGTCAGCCCGCGAGCTGGGCACCGAGCAGCGCGCGGAAGGTCGCGATCGGGGCGTCGCCGTCCTTCGTGCGCTCGATCGCGCCCGCCGAGACGCGGACGATCCCGAGCTCGTCGAAGGTGCGGAGGGCGGTCTCCAGCTTGGGCTTCGAGACGCTCTCGCGGAGCGCGAGGGCTCCGGTCGCGTGGGCGCGCCGCCCTCGCGCGAGCGCCTGCTTCATCCAGTCCTTCTGCGTCGTGGGCAGCGCGCGTGGGTCGGCGATCGCGTCGAGCGCGAGCCGATACGCCTCGAGGTAGGTGCGGATCATCTCGGCGTAGATCTCGAGGCGCGCGCCCGCGCGGCCCGCGCCGCGGCGGATCGTCTCGCCCTCCCAGAGGACCTCGCTCACCTCGATCATGCTCGCGAGCGCGTCTGCGAAGATGTCCTCGAAGGCGGCGTCCGCGCGGTACTGGAACTCGAGCTTGAAGAGGCGCGAGAGCGCGCGCACGCGCTCGCGGAGCTCGGTCATCGTCGCCTCCCAGCCGAGGGCTCGGAGCGCGCTCGCGACGAGCGCGTTCGGGACGAAGAAGTGGAGGACGTTGTTCTTGAAGTACTCGAGCGAGAGGCGGCTCGCGTCGGGGACGGCGTAGATCACGGCCTCCGAGCCGCGGCCCTCGCTCTCGACGACGAGCCGGGCCTCGAGGAAAAGCGCGATCGCTTCGCTCAGCGTGTCGAGGCGGACCGCGCCTCTGCCGTCGGTGAGCGCGCGCGCGACGGGCGCCCCGATCCGCTCGAAGGCGTGGACGAGCTCGGTGGCTCGACCGAGCAGATCCGCGCGCGCGATGCCGCGCTCGGGGTGCGTGAGGAGCGCCATGGCGATGAGCGCGGCGGGGGTCACCATCGTCACGCGATCGATCTCGTAGGTGACGCGGTGGGCGATCCGCGAGATGAGCGCGCGCCGCTTCGCTGGAGAGAGCGGCGCGCTCGGCGCGCCCTCGTCGGCGCGAGCGCCCGAGAGGGCGAGCGCCTCGCGGTGCAGCGTGGCGAGGTCGAAGATCTCGCCGAATTGGATGTAGAGGCGCCCGTAGCGGGAGCGGAGCACGCGCCTCGCGCGGAGCAGGCCGCCGAGGTCCTCTTTCTCCTTCTCGCCTCCCTCGAGCTCTCGCACGTACGAGCCCTCCTCGATGATGCGCTCGTAGCCGATGGAGATCGGGACGAACTGGATGGGGCGCGAGAGCCCGAGCCCCGCGTCCACGATCATCGAGAGGATCCCGAGCTTGGGCGCGAGGAGCTTACCGGTGCGCGAGCGCCCGCCCTCGACGAAGACCTCGAGGTTGTGGCCCTCGGTCAGGGCCTTGCGGACGTAGGCCGCGACGATCTGGGGATAGAGCTTGTCGTTCTTGAAGCTCCGTCGGATGAAGAACGCGCCCGCGCGCCGAAAGATCGCGCCGAGGGGGAAGAACGCGAGGTTGTCGCCCGCGGCGATGAGGGGGGGCGCGAGGCCGTGCTCGTAGAACACGCCCGAGACGATCAGGTAGTCGACGTGGCTCTTGTGCGAGGGGACGAGCACGAGGGGGCCGCGGTGGGCCGCCTCGCGCACGCGCGCCATCCCCGCCTCGTCGACGACGAGGCCGTCGTAGATGCGATGCCAGACGAAGTCGAGCGCGCGCTCCATGAGCCCGACCACGTTCGGGTCCGGATCGGCGGCGAGGCGATCGAGCTCGCGCCTCGCCTCGCCTCGGATGGCCTCGAGGCTCTTGCCCGACTCGCGCGAGGCGGCGACGAGGTGCCGCTCGAGCCGCGGGCTCCGCAGGATCTCGTCCTTGAGCCGCGCGCTCGTCTTGCGCGCCGGCCCGAGCACGATCGTCCGCTCGCGCTCCATGCGCCGGAGCAGCGCGTAGCGCACGGCGTCGGCCGCGCGCGCGTCGTCGAGGTCGGGGCGAGCGCGCAGGAACGCGAGGAGGTCGAAGGGGTCGCCGCCACGGTGGATCGCGTTCTGGAAGTTGAAGAGGAGCTGGAGCGCCGTCCGGACGCGGCCGGGCCAGTCGCTCGGCCCGAAGAGCACGTCGACGAGCGTCGGCTGCTTGTTCGGCGTCCGCTTCGTCCAGACCAGGGTCTGAGGGACGAGCAGGAGCGGCCGCTCGGTGGTGCGCTGGATCTCGACGAGCGTCCGCACGAGGTCGACGTCGAGCGTGGCGCCGGCGCGGCCCTGCTTGGCCTCGGTGAGGCTCGCCGCCACGTCCGGCGGCCTGCGCAGGAAGAGGAGGGCGCTCGCGCCGAGCGCGAGCGTGTCGGCGAGCGCCGCCGGCTCTCGGACCGCGCGCGCCTCGCGGCGGTAGGCGCGCCCCCCGAACGGCTGGAAGAAAGGCACCCCGAGGTCGTTGGTGAACTGGATCCGAGGGAGCCCGCGTCGTCGGGTGAGATCGTCGATCCCGAGGAACTCGAGGACCGAGCGAGCGCGCGCGATGTAGACGACCGTCCCACGCTCGCGCGCGGCCCGGACGGCGCTCGCCCACTCGGCGTCCACCTCGATGTGCGAGAAGAGCCGATCGAAGAGGGCGCGCGCGAGGCGCCCCGGCGCGAACGGCGTCGGCGTGTAGCTCGGTGGGCGAGGCGCCTCGGCGGACGGCGCCCCGCGCCAACGCCCGCTCGTCGTGCCGGGCCTGGCGGCGGCGCGCCGCCCCATGACGCGGTCGGTCTCGGACATCGCGCGCACGCTACCATGCGTGCCGCTCCCCCAGAGCGCGGCGTCGTCACGGCCGCTCGCGCTGCTCGGGCCGGCAGGGATGTCTGTTGACCCGTGATTCCGCGCCCCCGTATGCTCGATCGACCGCCCCTCCGTTCCCGCGAATTGCCATCTGCAGCGCCGAGCCGTCGCTCCCGCGCGCCCATCGCCCTCAGGAAGCAGCCTCCGTGGCCGTCGACCGAACCAAGATCCTCGAAGCGGCCCAGAAGCATCTGAGCAAAGGCGCTCACGACAAAGCGATCGTCGAGCTACGGAAGCTGGTCAGCGCCGACCCGAGCGACGTGCGGACGTGGCTGAAGATCGGCGATCTCCACCTCAAGCTCAACCAGCGCCCGCAGGCGGTCGACACCTACTCGCGGGTCGCCGATCAGTACGCGGATCAGGGCTTCTTTCACAAGGCGGTCGCGGTCTATCGCCAGATCCTCAACCTCGACCCAGGGCGCCTCGACATCGAGCTGAAGCTCGGCGAGATGCACGAGGCGATGCAGCTCACGATCGACGCGATGAGCGCGTACGAGCACGTCGCGGCGGAGTACGGGCGCCTCGGAGACGTCGATCGCGCGCTCGAGACCTTCGCGCGGATGGTGCGCCTCGATCCGACGAGCATCCCGACGACGATCAAGTACGCCGAGGCGCTCTCGCGCGCCGGCCGCGTCGAGCAGGCGGCCGCCGCGTTCGAGCAGGGCGCCTCGCTCCTCAAGGCTCAGGGGCGCATCGACGACTACATCAAGGTCGTCGAGCGGCTGCTCTTTCACCGCGAGGACGTCGAGCGCTCGAGCGAGCTCGCGAACCTCTACCTCGAGCGGCAGGACGGCAAGCGGGCCCTCGCCAAGCTGCAGATCGTCTTCAAGGCCGATCCGAAGAGCATCCCGACGCTCGAGCTGTTGGCGCGGGCGTTCGAGCAGATCCAGCAGCTCCCCAAGACGATCTCGGTGCTGCGCGAGATCGCGCTGCTCCACGGCGAGCAGGGCCGCCTCGAGGATCGCGCGCGCACCTTGCAGCGCATCCTCTCGCTCGATCCGGGAGACGCCGAGGCGCGCCGCGCGCTGGCGCAGATGGCGGGCCCCGCGCGCTCGACGGCGCCAGCGGCGCGCGACGTGGCGCCGCCGCCGGGCGCGGTCATCGAGCCGAGCCGCTCTCAGCGAGCGGTCTCCGAGCCCCCCGAGGAGCTCGACCCCGAGCTCGAGGAGCTCGACGAGGACTTCTCGGACGACGACGAGCCGGTCGCGTTCATCGACGACGAGGGGGCGCCGATCGAGGCGTCGCCGGGCGAGGCCCTGGCCGCGAACGCCGCGGACGGCTTCGACGACGCGGGCGTCGGGGACGCCGACGCGGAGGTCCTCATCGTCGAGGACGATCCGCTCGAGGCCGAGGGCGACCTCGAGCCACGGCCTTCGCTCCCTCCGGACGTCGCGCAGGAAGCCAACATCGCGAAGCTGATGACGGAGGTGGATGTCTTTCTTCGGTACGGCCTCAAGGACAAGGTCCTCGAGCAGCTCAGGCGCGTGATCGCCCTCGACGCGCGCCACGTCGAGGCGCACGAGAAGCTGAAGGATCTCCTCGTCGAGACCGGCGAGATCGCGGCCGCGGTCGACGAGCACCTCGCGCTCGCGGACCTGTTCGCGGCCGACAAGCCCAGCGTCGCCGTGCTCTATCTCCGCAAGGCGCAGGAGCTCGAGCCGAGCAACCCCGTCATCACGGAGCGGCTCGCGCTGCTCGAGCCGGTCGTGCAGAGCACCGCGCTCGAGGCTCGTCGAGCGTCGCTGCCGCCATCGCCGATGCCGTCGGTCGCGCCGCGCGTCGAGCCCGCGCGAGGGGTGCAGGTGTCGTCCGCCTCGTTCCGCCCGCCCCCGCGTGAGGTCGAGGCGTCGCCTCGGCGCGGGCTCGTCCCGAGGCCCATCGAGGCTCGCCCCGATCCGTCCTCGATCGCCGAGGGCCCGCGCGTGGACGCGGGGGACGGCGAGCCGACGTTCTCGGACGATCGGACGCTGGCCGACGTCGGCCAGCGCGTCTCGGCCCGGCCGGCGCCGTCGCGGGATCTGCTCGCGCCGATCTCGCCCGAGGAATTCGAGAGCGTGCCGCTTCGCCCGAGCGCTCCGTCGCTCCCCGAGGTCGAGCGCATGTCGATGCCGCCGGGCGAGGTCGAGGAGATCCTCGACGAGGCGGAATTCTTCGTCGCGCAGGGGCTCTTCCAGGAGGGGCTTCAGGTGATCCGCGACGCCCTCGCGGCCCACCCGAACAACCGCCTGCTCGGCGATCGCGCGGCGGAGATCGAGGAGCAAGCCGCGCGCGCCTCGCGAGCGCTCGCGAGCGAGGCGCCGCAGGCCGCGGACAACAGCTTCGAGCTGGCCGAGAAGCTCGCCGACGAGTTCGACGTCGACCCGAGCGACGGAAGCGACGTCCTCGACGTCGAGGAGGTCTTCGCGCAGTTCAAGAAGGGCGTCGCGCAGCAGGTCCCCGCCGACGACTCCGACACCCACTTCGATCTCGGCATCGCCTACAAGGAGATGGGCCTCTACGACGACGCGATCCACGAATTCTCGCTCTGCCTCGCGAACCCGGCGCGCGAGTGCATGGCGCACACGATGATCGGGCTCTCGAACGTCGAGAAGGGCGATCTCGTCGCCGCGGTGAGCGCGTTCAAGAAGGGGCTCTACATCGATCACAAGACCGACCGCGAGGAGATGGGGCTCTACTTCGAGCTCGGTCGGGTGTACGAGGCGATGAACGACCCGCAGGAGGCGATCTACTACTACGAGAAGGTCCGCAAGCGGGATCCGAGCTTCTTGAACGTCCAAGAGCGCATCGACGCGCTCGCGACGACGACGCCCGCGCAGGCCCCGCCCGCGGCCGCCTCGACGTCGGAGCTCGACGCGGCGTTCGATGACCTGATGAGCAAGGACTGACGGCGCGCCTCGGCTCGACGGATCGCGTCGATCGAGGCGCCGTCAGTCGGGGTCGGTCGACGCCGGCGGATCGATCGACGCGCTCGGATCGGTCGCCTCGCCAGGGAGCTCCCGCGCGACGTGGAGGCGATCCTCGATCTCCGCGGCGCGCGTGCGCAGCCGCTGGATCTCCGCGACGCGGATCGGATCGATCGCGGCATCGGGATCGAGCTCGAGGAAGCTCGCGAGCGCGAGGCAGCTCTTGCCGAGCTCGACCTCGTTGCCGAGCTCCTCGAGGAGCTGGATCGAACGCTCGAAGAGCGTGCGCGCCCGCTGATGCGCCTCGCCACCGCCCCAGTCCGCGCCCTGCTCGATCTCGCCGGCGGTTCGCAGGGCGACCGCGAGGAACGCCTTGCCCTTGGCCTGCTCGAAGAGCGCGATCGAGCGATCGATGAGCGCCCGCGCCTCGCGGAAGTCGTGGAGGAGCAGGTGCGCCTTCGCGAGGCCTCGCAGGATCTCGCCTTCCAGGATCCGATCCCCGAGCGTGGCGCTGATCTGCTCGGCGTCGCGGAGCGTGGCGATCGCCTCGCTCGGCTCGCCCTGCCGATACATCGTCTCGCCGAGGTTCGTCAGGATCACCGCCTGTCGCATCCGATCGCCGATGGCGCGCGTGTGCTCGAGCGCTTCACGGAAGAGCTCCGTGGCGCGCGCGTGATCGCCGTGGTCCTGGTGGATGGAGCCGAGGTTGTTCAAGGTCTGCGAGATCCCTGCGCGATCGCCGATCTCGCGTCGCAGGCCGAGCGCCTCGTCGAAGGCCTCGCGCGCCGCGTCGAAGCGGCCGCTGTCTTGGTAGACGAGGCCGAGGTTGTTGAGCGAGAGGGAGATCGAGCGCGCGTCTCCGAGCTCGCGGCGGAGCTCGAGCCCCTTCTGGAAGAAGCGCTCCGCGGCGTCGTAATTGCCGCGGATCCAGTGCACCTTGCCGATGTCGTCCAGCGAGGAGGCGACCCCGCGCGTGTCCGACGCGGCGTCGAAGAGCGCTTGGCCGGTCCCGAGGTGCCGCATCGCGGCGTCGAGGTGGCCGATCGCGCGGTAGACGCGGCCGATGCGGTTGTGCGCGACGCCTCCCTTCGATCGGAGATCGAGCCGGAAGGCGATGCGGCGCATCCGCTGGAACGCGGAGATCGCCTCCTCGTTGCGGCCCGCGAGCTGGAGCACGTCGCCGAGATCGTGCAGCGCGTCGAGCTGCCGGACCTCGTCCTCGATCCCGAGGAAGCCGAGGCCCCGCTCGTAGAGCTCGATCGCGCGCAGGTTGGCGAAGCGGGCGCGCGCGCCGTCGGCGGCCTCGAGCCAGAGCCAGCCCGCGCGGCGCGTGGCTCCGCCGCGCTCGAAGTGCCCCGCGAGCATCTCGCACTGCTCCTCGTTGCGCCGCGCGGCGCTCCCCGAGCGGGCGCTCGACGCGATCCGCGCCTCGAGCCACTGCGCGACGTGGAGGTGCAGCCGCTTGGCTTCGGCGGCGTGGATCAAGCGGTAGAGCGCCTCCCGCTCGAGGTTGTGCTTGAACGCGAATTCGCGCTCGCCTTGCATCGCCGAGTCGGGGAGGGCGAGGACGTAGTCGCGGTCAGAGAGGCCCTCGAGGAGATCCCGATAGTGCGCCGCGAGGTCCTCCGCCCCTCCCCAGAGCTCGGGCGCCTCGCGCTCGAGGCGGCCCAAGGAGACGAGGCCCCCGAGCCAGAAGACGCCTCCCATGACGCTGCCGTGCTCGAGCAGCTTGCGCTCGATGGGGGAGAGCGCGGCGATGCGCGCGGCGATCGCGTCTTCGACGGAGAGGGGGAGCTGCGCGTCGTCGAGCCGGTCGAGGTGGACCTGCCAGGCGCCTTCGTCGTCGCGCTGGAGCGTCCCGCTCGCCACGTAGGCGCGGATCATCTGCTCGAGCAGCGCGGGGCTGCCACCCGCGACGTCCACCGCCGCGTCGACGAGGTCCTCGGGAGGGTCGGCGATCGGGGCGAGGAGGTGGAGGACCATCTGCTCCGCGTCCTCGGGCTTGAGCGGGACGAGCTCGTAGACGACGTGGTGGGGCGGCGTCGCGCCGGGCAGCGTGCTCGACGAGGCGCCCGGGACGCTCGAGCCCGACCAGTCGGGGTAGCGGACGAGCAGCTCGGGCCGCGCCGTCGTCACGAGCACGATCGGCGCCTTGTGGATCGAGTCGATCAGCGTCCGGACGAGCGACAGGGCGTCGTCGCTCGCGCGCTCGAGATCCTCGATGACGACGAAGAGGGGGCGCGCGCGCGCGTCGAGCTCGAGGAAGCGGCGAACGACCGCGTGCTGGAGCGCGCGGCGATGGGCCGGATCATCGTCCACCGCGGCGAGCAAGGGCGACTCCGGGTAGCTCACCCCGACGAAGGCGCCGAGCACGTGGAGGAATTCGGCGCTCGTCGTCCCGCCGAGCACCTCGCCGATCATGCGCGAGAAGGCGACCCGCACGTCGGCCTCGGTCGCGTCCGGGGGGAGCGCGGCACGCGTCCGGAGGAGCTGCGCGACCGGATCGTAGGGGGCGGAGCTCTCGTTGCGCGCGGTCACGCGCAGGACGCGCAGCGTGGGCTCGCGGCGGACGAGCCGCGCGATGGCCTCGTCGACGAGCCGCGTCTTGCCGATGCCGCGGCTCCCGATGAACGTGATCGAGGCGAGCCGCTGCTCGTCGAGCGCGCGAGAGAGCGCGTCGTCGAGCTCGCGGAGCTCGCGCTCGCGGCCGACCAAGGGGGAGTGGAACGGATAGGTAGACCCTTCGCTCATCGCTGCCTCGCCGGCGCAGTCTCGCATACGCGAGCCGATGGGGGACACCCGACGCGTGCGCGGTCGCGCTCGCGGCATGGATCAGCCGAGCCAGGCGCGCCGTCAGCGGCTCGGCGCGAGCCCGGGAAGGGGCTCGAGCGCGCCGTCGCGCCCGACGACGAGCGCGAGGAGGTCCGTGCCGTCACGCGCGGCGAGGATGAGCGGTCGCTCGCCGTCCTCCCGTCGAGCCTCGGCCCAGCGCGGCGGGCCGCAGAAGCCGTGGCTCGAGCTCCAGCACGCGGCCGCGAGCGTGGGGGAGGAGGCGGCGAACGCCCGCGCGACGTGGATGGAGCGGTCGCGCTCGCCTCCGCTCGTGGCGACCCAGACGCGTCCGTCGCGGACCGCGACGTCGAACGCCTCGACGTGCTCGAGCGGCCAGGGCTCGTGCTCACAGGCCGCGCGCGTACATCGAAAGAGCGTCAGCGCGCCGCCCGCGTCGAGCGCGCCCATCGCGAGCGTGTCGGCGTCGCACGCGAGCCGAACCGACGCGTCGTCGGCGCTCGCGCCGCGCGCAGGCGATCGCGCGCGGTGCTCGAGGACCGGCCAGGCCTCGGCGTCCGCGAGGACCTGCGCGTGCGTCGCCCCGATCGCGACGACCCGCTCGCCGCAGCGCTCGAGCGCGAGGCTGTCGGAGAGCGCGGGGAGCACGACGTCCGCGGCCTCGCCGTCGAGGAGGCTCACGCGACGCACCGCGCGGCCCTGCTCGCTCGCCTCGAGGACGAACGCCCCTGCGTCGAAGGGGATCCAGTCGAGCGCGTGCTCGAGCGCGCGCTCCGCGGTGGCGTGAACCGGCGAGGGAGGCGCCGGCGGCTCGTTCGGCGCCGGCGCGGGCAGGGGCTCGCCCCGCGGGATGACGCGCAGCGCGGGGGACGCCTCGCCCGCTCGGGCGACGATCGTGAACCGCGCGTCGTCGATCCAGAGCGCGCGCTCGATCGCGCCCTCGGGGTGCGACGCGAGCCAGTACTCCGGCCGAAGGACGCGAGCGCCCTCGAGCAGCCGGCCGAGCCCCGTCGCGCGGAGCGCGCAGCGATGCGCGTCGGCGTCGCAGGCGGTGTCGGAGGTCGTCCACGCGAGCCAGGGATTCTCGAACGATGTGATCACGCCTCGCGCGCCGGAGGGCCGACGGAGCTGCGAGATCGTCAGGTGCGCCGGCGCGGCGTCGCTCGGCGCGAAGACGCGGACCTCGGCGACGCCGAGCTCGTCGGCGGCGATCGCGCGGAGCAGCGGCGCGCGACCGCTCTCGATCGCGAGCGATCCCGCGCCCGTGCGGAGCGGGATCCGGCTCGGCGCGGCGAGCCGGGGCGCGTCCTCTCGAAACGCGAGCCCGATCGCCTCGGGGCTCACGCCGACGTCGTTCGCGCGCAGGAGCTCGAGCGCGATCCCCCGGACGAGCGAGAGCGCCTCGAGGGGGGCCTCGGGCGCTTGGCCGCTCCCTCCCGCGCGCTGGGCCTCGAGCGCATCGAGGGCGCTCTCGAGGCGGCCGCTCGCCTCGCGGAGGTCGCGCTCGGCGGCCTTGGGGGAGGGGAGCAGGAAGATCGCGGGCTCCGGCCGGAGGGCCTCGAGCCGGGGGCGACAGCGCGCGGGCCAGCTCGGATCGGCGCGCGCGTAGAGCGCCGCGAAGCGCTCTCGCTCGTCCGGGCTCGGCGCGAGCCCGAGCTCGGAGGTCACGGAGCCGTCGAGGAGGCAGGCGGCGAGCGCCACCACGGCGCGGGCGGCGTGCTCCGCGCGCGCGCGGCCCCGGAGGTAGGGGAAGCCGATGAAGCCGAGCGCGACGAGGGCGTTGAGGGCGATGGCGGTGACGAACGGGCGCACGCTCGGCCTGAGCGCGACCAGCTCCTGTTCCTCGTCCTTCATCAGTGCGCCTTCGTGGCCCGGGGTGGGCGCGCCGTCGAACCTCGAGCGCCCGCTCGAACGTGTAGCGCGGCTCGTCACGGGCGCGCCCGTGAGCAGGCTATACTCCCCGCGAGCGGCATGTTCCGTCCCGCTCGTGTGTCAGAACGAGGAGAACATGCAGGATCCGAACGACGCGGAGCGCGAGCGCCCAGGCGCCGAAGAGCGCGGACCGATCGAGCCGAGGGAGGCGCCGAGGCGCGCGTCGCCCGCTCGCGGCTCGGGCCGCGTCCGGTGGGCCCAGGCGCTGATCGCCCTCGTCGCGGTCGTCGGGGCATTCGCGCTCACGTACCTCTATCCGCAACGAAACGGCCTCGACCTCGACATCGACAACTCGGCGCGCGCGCAGGAGGTCCGGGCGCGAGAGCCCTACGACCTCACGCGGCTCACGCTGATGAACCGCGTGCTCATGAACATGGTCGAGCACTACGTCGAGCCCGAGCGCATCCAGCCGCAGCGGATGCTCCTCGGCGGGCTCAACGCGATCCAGGGGCAGGTCGCCCCGGTGCTCGTCGACTACGAGGACAACGCGCCGCGGCTCACGCTCCAGGTGGACAACGCGCGGCGCGAATTTCGGGTCGACGACGTGAACAGCCCCTGGGTGCTGTCCGAGCGGTTCCGCGAGATCTTCGCGTTCATCCAGGCGAACCTCCACGACGAGGACGTCGATCTCCGCGAGGTGGAGGAGGCCGCGGTCAACGGCATGCTGCGGACGCTCGATCCGCACTCCGTCTACCTCAACCGGCAGACGTACGAGGACATGCGGATGAGCACGCGCGGCGAGTTCGGTGGCCTCGGGATCGTCATCTCGATCCGCGACCACCAGCTCACCGTCATCCGGCCGATGCCTGGGACGCCCGCCGACCGAGCGGGGCTCCGCCGCCGCGATCGCATCGCGCGGATCGGCGAGGAGTCGACGCTGAACATGCCGCTCCAAGAGGCGGTGGACCGGCTGCGCGGGCCGCCGGGCTCGAGCGTCGAGGTCTGGGTCGTGCGCGAGGGCGAGGGGGGCTGGACGGAGCCGCGCCCCTTCCGCCTCGAGCGCGCCGTCATCCACATCGAGTCCGTCGAGGCGCGCATGCTCGGCGACGGGGTCGGCTACATCTCGATCAGCAGCTTCCAGGGCAACACCTTCGACGACATGCAGCGGGAGCTCGCGCGCCTGCACCAGCAGGGCATGCGCGGCCTCGTGCTCGACCTGCGGGACGATCCCGGCGGCCTCCTCGATCAGGCGGTCCGCGTCGCCGACGCCTTCCTCGAGACGGGCACGATCGTCACGACGGAGTCGACCGATCCGGGCCAGCGGGACGAGAAGACGGCGCGCCGTGAGGGGACGGAGCCGAATTACCCGCTCATCGTGCTCGTGAACGGCGGGAGCGCCTCGGCCTCGGAGATCGTCGCGGGCGCCCTCAAGAACCACGATCGCGCGCTCGTCATCGGTCAGACGACGTTCGGCAAGGGCTCGGTGCAGGTCCTCTACGACTTCGACGACGGCTCCGCGCTGAAGCTGACGATCGCGCAATACCTCACGCCCGGCGAGGTCTCGATCCAAGGCGTCGGCATCACGCCGGACATCGAGATCGCGCCGATGACGGTCGATCGCGAGGAGATGGATCTCACGGTCGATCAGCAGTACCTGCGCGAGGCCGATCTCTCCTCTCACCTCACGAACGACAGCGCGGGCTCGGGCGGGCGGCCGTCTTTGACGCTCCGCTACTACCTCCCGAGCGAGACGCGCCTGCGCCTGCGCGAGGCGGGGGCCGACGGCGAAGAGAACGCGGACGAGGACGAATTCCTCCTTCGCTTCTCGCGCTCGCTCCTCGCCCACGCGACGCGCTCGGGGCGACGTGAGCTGCTCAGCGACGCGGGGCCCGTCATCGCGCGGATGCAGGAGGAGGAGATGGCGCGCGCGACCGAGGAGCTCCAGCGCCTCGGCGTCGACTGGTCGGAGGGGCAGGATCAGGGCGCGAGCGCCGTCGCCGTCGAGGTCTCGACGGTGCAGCCCGACGCGACGGGCACGGCGGGGCAGCCCTTCGATCTCCGGGTG
The DNA here is from genome assembly GCA_039809495.1 of Sandaracinaceae bacterium. Taxonomy (GTDB): domain Bacteria; phylum Myxococcota_A; class Polyangia; order Polyangiales; family Sandaracinaceae; genus JAFLCL01. The sequence goes on along the minus strand of JBDHVC010000046.1, from coordinate 19,626 downwards.
CGCGTCACGAACACCGGGAGCGCGCCGCTCTACCGCCTGCGGGCGACCACGCACAGCGACTTTGGGCTCTTCAACCAGCGCGAGCTGACCTTCGGTCGCCTACGGCCAGGCGAGACGCGAGAGTGGACGACGACGCTCGGGATCTGCTCGCTCGTCGAGGGCGCGCGGACCTGCCGGCTGCCCATGGACATCCCCGATCGCGCCGACGGGATCCGCCTCGACTTCGACGAGGCGCACGGTCACGCGCCGCCGCCCGCGGAGATCCGCACCACCGTGCGCGGGCTCCCGCGGCCGCAGTTCTCCTACGAGATGCAGGTCGCCGACGACGTGCGCGGCAACGGCGACGGCGTCATCCAGCGGGGCGAGGAGGGGACGATCTACGTCCGCATCCGCAACACGGGGCTCGGCCCGACCCACGAGACGCAGGCCAACCTCCGCAGCCTCGCGGGGCGCGGCGTGCTGCTCCACGCGGGGCGCTTCCGCGTCGACGACATCGCGCCCGGGCAGGAGCGGACGGTCGCGTTCACGTTCTCGATCCTCCCCGACTTCCCCGGCGACAGCGCGCGCCTCGAGGTGCAGGTCGGCGACGTCGATCTGCGCGAGGCGTTCACCGAGCGGCTCGACGTCCCGATCGCGGGCGCGGGCAGCGCGCCCACGCCGCGCCGAGGCGAGGTCACGCTCGATCCCTCCGCGCCGCTCTACGATCGCCCCAACGGGCGCGTGATCGGGCAGATCGAGGGGGGCGCGCTCGCCGTCCCCGCGCAAGCGAGCCTCGACGGGTTCGTGCGCGTCGACATCGGGGACGGACGACCGGCGTGGGTCCGCGAGGCGCAGACCCGCGCGCACGGTCGGGGCGGGCGCGTGGCGCTCACGCTCGATCACATGCCCCCGCGCATCGACGTCTCGAACCCGCCCGCCCTCGTCACGCGAGGCTCGTCGATCTCCATCGAGGGGCTCGCGAGCGACGATCAGCGGGTCCGCGACGTGTACGTGTACGTCGGGCTCCGCAAGGTCTTCTACCAGTCGAACCGCGACGGACGCGACCCGCGCGAGGCGCGGTTCCAGGCGAGCATCCCGCTGCGCCCAGGCGTCAACTACGTCGTGGTCTTCGCGCGCGAGAGCGACCAGTCGATCTCGCGCCGGACCTTCGTCGTGCGCCGAGACGGCCCAGGCGGCCAGCTCCTCGAGACGCCTCGGATGAGCGACGAGTGGTTCCAATTCGGCGTCGACGACGAAGGCGGCGGCGAGGAGGAGTGATCGTGTGTCTCGGCTCGACGGATCCACGTCGAGCGAGGCGCGCCGTCAGTAGCAGCCGCGCGCGCACTGTCGGTAGGTGTGTCGACACGCGTCGGTGCAGCCGCGATCGCCCACCCGGCACGCGCGCGCGCAGGTGACGAAGTCCGGCTCGCAGCCCGCGGCGCACGCCGCGGTGCTCGTCCGGGGCGGGAGGGGCCGCCGTCGCGGGGCGGGCCCTCGCGGATCGGTCCCCGGTTCGCGCGGAGCGGCGTCGCTCGCCCCGCTCGCGTCGACGGGGGAGGGTGCGCTCGGCCCGGGCGCGCTCGGCGGATCCGCCTCGCCCGTGTCGTCCGTCGTCGAGAGCGTGATCGCGTCGCGGCTCGCCGGATCCAGCATGACGAGGCGCTCGTGGACGTAGTCGATCCGATCCGGGGGCTGACCCACCTCGTAGTCCGCGTGCCACGCGCCCCAGCAGGCGCGTCGCTCGTCATCGGTCCGCGCTGGATCGCGATCGGCCGCGTAGCACCGCTCGAAGTACGCGTCCGCCTGCGCGACGCGCATGAGGCTCGGCCCGCAGCCCGCGAGGGCGGCTCCCACCCAGAGGGCGATCCATGGGAAGCTCTTCGCGCGAGGCGTCATGCGGCCCGTCGAGCGTAGCAAGGTCCGATGCGGAGCGATCGCGCCGAGCGCCGCGGCGCTGCTCGACTTCCGCCGAGGCCCCGCGCCGGAGCTGGGGCTCTACGGCGTCTTCTTCTTGCCCGAGGGCGCCGTCTCGCTCGACGCCTTCGCGAACGAGACGGCCTTCGACGCGCACGTCGCGGGGCTCGGCGTCGCGCGCGTCGAGCTGCCGCCGTGGCTCGAGCCGCTCGAGGAGCTCGCGGCCGGCGAGCCGGTCGACGTCGCCGAGGTGCCCGCCGTGATCGAGGGGCCGCCCTTCTTCGCGCGCGTCTGGCGCGCGCTCCGCGAGGTCCGGCGCGGTGACGTCTGCACCTACCAGCAGCTCGCGCGCCGCGCCGGATCACCTCGGGCGATGCGCGCCGTCGGCCAGGCCATGGCGCGAAACCCCCTGCCGCTCGTCGTGCCGTGCCACCGCGTGATCGCCCTGGGCGCGCGGATCGGCGGCTACACGGGCGGGCTCGCGCGCAAGCGCGCGCTCCTCGCCCTCGAGGGGGTCGAGGTCCGTGGGGACCTCGTCGAGCCGCGGCAGCTCGAGCTCGAGCCGATCGCCCGCCGCGCGTGACAGCGCGCTCGGCGCTGGACGCCGCGAGGGGCGCACGTTAGACGCAGTCGGTGCCCTCGCGCCTCCTCGTCAGCTCGTGGATCCTCGGGGCGAGCCTCGCGATCGCGGGCTGCCGCTGCGGATCGAGCGACGCGCCGATCGACTGCAGCACGAGCCGGCCGACGCTCGACGCGGAGCGCACGATCGGCCGCGTGCGGGTGACGCCCGACGAGCGGCGCCTGCGGATCACGGGGCTGCCGGAGCCCTCGCGCTGGGTGCTCGGGCGCGGCCCCGCCCTCACGACCGAGCCCTTCGCCCCGGTCCTCGACGCCATCGAGGGCGAGCGCCCCGACGCCATCCTCCTCCTCGGCTCGTTCGGACGCGGCGCGCGGCTCGAGGCGATGATCGAAGCGCTCGCGAGCTTCCGTGTCGGCGACACCCCCATCCCGATCCTCCTCGTCCCCGGCCCCCGCGACCGGCTCGACGAGCTCGACGCGGCGCTTCGCGCGAGCGGCGCGAGCCACCTGATCTCGCTCGCCGGCTTCCACGCGGTCGATCTCGGCGGCGCGGAGTGGCTGATCGCCGCGGGAGGGCTCGACGCGCACTACGTCCTCGAGGGGGGCTGTCACCTCGAGGACCTCGCGGACGTCCTCGCGGCTCGGAGCGCGGATCGCCTCCACGTCCTCGTCGGCTTCGACGCTCCCGCCGGGACGCCGCTCACCGCGGGGATCGACGGCGTGGAGGCGGGGAGCGAGAGCGTGCGGGCGGCGATGGCGAGCGCGCAGATCGAGGCTGGGGTCTTCGCGGGGCCCGACACGAGGCTCGCCGAGCTCTTCGCCGGAGCGAGCCCGGCGTCGACGATCGGCGTGGATCGGCGGATCATCGTCCCTCCGATCGTCGGCCCGGCGCAGATGACCGCCGACGGCGCACGCGTTCCGTCCGCCCCGACGCTCCTCTCGGTGGGGCGCGACGGGATCGGCCTCGCGCCGACCGCTCCCTCGCCCTGACGGGGGCGGCGCGCCGTCACGCTCTCGCGCGGCCGAGCGTGCTTGACTCGAAGGGGCGCGCGCCTATACCTACGCGCCTTTTCGCGCCTCGCTTTCGAGCGCACACCCCATGGCCGAGTTCGAAATCAAGCTCCAGGAGATCGAGGAGAGCGGCAAGGACTACGACCTCGCCGTCGCGCCCGCGTGGCTCGATTCCGTCCTCGACGTCGCCGAGCTCCGCGCCGATCCCGAGACGCGAGGGCGCGCGCGCTACTTCGCCAGCCTGTCGGGGACGGACGTCTGCGTGCGCGGGACGATCCGCTCCGCCCTCATCGCGCCCTGCGATCGGTGTCTCGCGGACGTGCGCGTGCCGATCGAGGCCGATCTGACGGTCCTCTACACGTGCCGCCCGAAGGGCGCCCCCGCGAGCGAGAGCGACGGCGAAGACGCGATGGACGAGGAGCACTACGTCGGCGATACCGTCGTGCTCGATCCGCTCGTCCGAGAGCTGATCCTGCTCGAGCTGCCGATGCGTGTGCTCTGCTCCGAGGCGTGCCCGGGGATCGAGGTGCCCGAGAGCGTGCGCGGCCCCGCCTCCCTCTCGGACGAGCCCGCCTCGCCGAGCGACGCGGTCGATCCACGCCTGCGCCCGCTCCTCGCGCTCTCGCGGGGCGAGGCGATCCCCGATCGCCCGAAGAAGAACAAGAAGCGAGCGAGCTGATCGCGCGCTTCGACGAGACGTTCCGAGAAGAGCTCGAAGGAGAACCGACGTGTCACTGCCCAAGCGCCGAACCACCCGCAGCAAGCGCAACATGCGCCGCGCCAACCACGACAAGGTCGCCGCGCCGACGATCGTCCCCTGCGCCAACTGCGGCGCGATGTCCGTCCCGCACCGCATGTGCAAGGCGTGCGGGCACTACGACGGCAAGGAGATCGTGAAGCAGGCGGAGGCCGCGCAGGCCGAGCCCGAGCAGGCGTCCAGCTGAGGCTCGCGTGTTCGACCTGAGCCAGAAGATCGCGCTCGTCACGGGCGGCTCCCGCGGCATCGGCCGCGCGATCGCCCTCGCGCTCGCGCGCCAGGGCGCGTACGTGGTGATCAACTACGCCGGCAACGAGGCGAGCGCCGCTCAGACGCTCGCCACGCTCCGAGAGGCGGGCGGCGACGGGGAGCTCGCGCGCTTCGACGTGGGCTCGCAGGAGGCGTTCGAGGCCGTCGTCGACGACGTCGTCAAGCGCAAGGGGCGCATCGACGTGCTCGTCCTCAACGCGGGCATCGCGATGGACCAGCTCCTCCTGCGGATCAAGCCCGAAGAGCTCGAGAAGACGTTCGCGACGAACGTCGGAGGCGCGCTCTGGGGGGCGAAGGCGGCCATGCGCCACATGATGCGCAAGCGCACGGGGCGCATCGTCTTTCTCTCGAGCGTCGTCGCCGAGTCGGGCAACCCTGGGCAGGCGGTCTACTCCGCGTCCAAGGCGGCCCTCTTGGGGTTGACGAAGACGCTCGCGCGAGAGTACGCCTCGCGCGGTGTCACCGTGAACGCGGTGGCCCCCGGCTTCATCGCTACCGACATGACCGCGAGCCTCCCCGAAGACGTGAAGAAGAAGATCGTCGAGCAGACGCCGCTCGGCCGCGTGGGGAGCCCCGACGAGGTCGCCGCCGCGGTCGTGTTCCTGGCGAGCGACGAGGCCGCGTACGTCACCGGGCAGACGCTCCGCGTCAACGGCGGGATGTACGTCTGAACCGGCGCGCGGTGCGCGCCGATCCCTTGCTTTGCGGGCGAGAGCGCCCAAGTCACGACGAAACGAAAGACGGATGAGAAGTGCCCACGCGGGCACGGTCATAGAGAGGGCGGAGGACCGCATGGAGATCGCCGAACAGGTCAAGGAGATCATCTCGCAGCAGCTCGACGTCGACGTCGCTCAGATCCAGCCCGAGGCTCGGTTCATCGAGGACCTCTCGGCGGACTCGCTGGCGATCGTCGAGCTCGTCCTCGCGTTCGAGGAGAAGTTCGACATCGACATCCCCGACGAGGAGACGGAGAAGATCCGCACCGTCGGCGACGCCATCAGCTACATCACCGCCCGAAAGGGCTGAACGAGCGGGTCGAGGGCGCGCGAGCTCTCGGCCGCATCGCGCGGCGGACGGGTGGAGCGATCACCCGTCCGTTCGTGTTTGTCTCGTCGAAGGGCTCCACGCGCTCGGGGGCTCGCGCGAGGACGGGCTTTTCGCGGAGGACAGGGCATGCGAAGGGTGGTGATCAGCGGGCTCGGAGCCGTGAGCCCTTGTGGCGTGGACGTCGCATCGACGTGGGAGGCCGTGACGCACGGGAGGAGCGGCGTCGGACCGATCACCCAGTTCGACGCGTCGCTCTTCGCCTCGCGCATCGCGGGTGAGTGCGGCGCGTTCGATGCGGAGAGGTACATCGAGAAGAAGCGACTTCGGGAGGGGGATCGCTTCATCCACCTCGCCATGGGCGCTGGCGTGCAGGCCGTCGAGAGCGCGGGGATCGGCGATCTCTCCGACGCGGAGAAGGAGCGGACCGGCGTCTTCGTCGGGGTGGGGCTCTGCGGGCTCGACGTGATCGAGCGGATGAAGCAGGTCCTCCTCGAGAAGGGGCCTCGCCGGATCTCGCCGTACTTCATCCCCTCCGCGATCGCGAACCTCGCGCCCGGTCAGATCTCGATGCGCTACGGGTTCAAGGGTCCCAATTTCGCGACGACGAGCGCGTGCAGCTCGGGCGCGCACGCGATCGGGGAGGCGCTCCGCTGGATCCAGCGCGGCGATCTCGACCTCGCGATCGCGGGCGGCTCGGAGGCGACGATCACGGGCCTCGGCGTCGGTGGCTTCACGGCGATGCGCGCGCTCTCCGAGCAGAACGACGCCCCCGAGACGGCCAGCAGGCCCTTCGACAAGGGGCGTGACGGCTTCGTGATCGCCGAGGGCGCCGGACTCCTCGTCCTCGAGGAGCGCGAACACGCGATCGCGCGGGGGGCGAGTATCCTCGCGGAGCTCGTGGGCTACGGCGCGACGTCGGACGCGTACCACCTGACGCAGCCGGCTCCCGAGGGGGAGGGGGCTCAGCGCGCGATGCGGCTCGCGCTCGCGGACGCGAAGCTCCCCGCGGAGCGGGTCGACTACGTCAACGCTCACGCGACCTCCACGCCCATCGGCGACAAGCAAGAGCTCCAAGCCATCAAGCGCGTCTTCGGTGAGCGCGCGCTCGCCTCGGGGAGGCCGAGCGGCGTGTGGGTCTCGGCGACCAAGAGCATGACGGGCCACCTCCTCGGGGCGGCGGCGGGGCTCGAGGCGGTGCTCTCGGTCGAGACGATCCGAACCGGGATCGTCCCCCCGACGATCAACCTCGACGATCCGGACGACGAGGCGCTCGGGATGGAGCTCGTCGCTCACCGCGCGAAGGAGCGCCGCGTCGACGTCGTCGTCTCGAACGCGTTCGGGTTCGGCGGGACGAACGTGACGCTCGTCCTCGCGCGCCACGCATGAGGAGCCATGAAGGTCGCGTTCGGCTGTGATCACGCCGGCTTCCCGCTCAAGGCCGAGGCGCTCGCCGCGCTCGGCGATCGGGGCCTCGAGGTGCTCGACCTCGGCACCGGCTCGGCCGAGGTGTCGGTCGACTACCCGGACTTCGCGCACGCGGTCGCGTCGCGGCTCACCTCCGGCGAGGTGAGCCTCGGCGTCCTCGTCTGCGGCAGCGGCGTCGGGATGTCGATGGCGGCCAACCGCCACCTCGGCGTTCGCGCGGTCGTCTGCTCGGAGCCCTACTCCGCGAGGATGGCGCGGCTCCACAACGACGCGAACGTGCTCTGCTTCGGCGCACGCGTGGTGGGCCCCGGGCTCGCGCGCGCGCTCATCGACGCCTTCCTCGACGCGTCGTTCGAGGGCGGGCGGCACGCGCGCCGCGTCGCACGCATCGAGCCATGATCCTCCGCGTCGACGCGCTCTTTCGGCGGGAGCGCGAGGCGTTCGATCTGCGCATGCACTGCGAGGACTGCGCGCTCTTCGACGACGAGCGCGAGCGCTGCGCGCACGGCTTCCCGACGGAGCCGCACCGTCGCCCCGAGCGCTACGAAGACGGCGCGCCGCTGCTCTTCTGCAAGGACTTCGAGGTCGCCTGACCGCGGGCCTCACTCGACGCGATCCGCCGAGCGGAGGCGCGCCGTCAGAACGTCAGCGTCAGGCGCGAGCCGTCGAACGCGAGCGAGGGGCCGCTCGGGTCGTCGCCGAGCGCGTACCGTGGCTCGTCCCACTCGTCCTGGATCGCGACGCCGAGGCCGATGAAGACGACGCCGAGCACCTGGGCGATGCCCGTGAAGAGGGAGAAATAGCCGATTCCGTCGGCCAGGGCCGCGTCGACGTCCGGGAAGAGCCCGAGCTGGAGGAAGGGGCCGAGGACCGGGACGAGCGGCACGTAGTACTGCGCGTCGCTCGCCCAGCCGGAGATCTGAAACGTCCCGATGATGTCCGTGAGGTAGCCACCCGCGAGGAGCACGACCCCGGTGACGAGGAGCCCGGCGTTGGGCGCGCTTCGATGGACGTAGCGCGCCGGCTGCGGCCCGGTGAGCGGCTGCGTGTACGTCGCGGCCGTGTAGCCGGGCGCCCCCGCCGAGACCACGCGCGGCGCGGCCGGCACCTCCTGGTTGGGCGCGACGTCGCCGCCCGTGTACGTGACCTCCCCCTGGATGACGACCTGGGCTCGAGCCGCTCTCGGCGCGATCGAGTGGAGCCCCAGCGAGAGGGCGACGAGGGCAAACGCGGAGAGGAGCTGGACACGCATCGATGGCCTCGGGGTCGGCGTCGCCATCGCGCGATGACGACACGCCTGGGTACGCGCGCCGCGCAGCCTACCTCCCCTCGCGATGGGGGCAACGTCGGTCACGCCGCGGGGCGCCGAGCCGCCTCGACGACGCCCTCGACCTCGCGGCGAATGGCGGCGAGCCGCGCCTCGTCGGGCGCCTCGAAGCGCAGCACGAGCACCGGCTGCGTGTTGGAGGCCCGGACGAGGCCCCACGCCCCATCCGCGAACACGATCCGGGCGCCGTCGACGTCGATGACCCGAAGCTCGCCCGTCCGCTCGGCGACGCCGCGGTAGTGCTCGAGCACGCGCGCGACGACCTGGAATTTCGCGTCGTCGGGGCACTCGACGCGCAGCTCCGGCGTCGAGGCGCGCTCCGGCAGATCCGCGAGCAGCTCGCTCAGCCGCTTCCCCTCGCGCGCCAGGATCTCGAGGAGGCGCAGGCTCGCGTAGATCGCGTCGTCGAAGCCGAAGAAGCGATCGGCGAAGAAGACGTGGCCGCTCATCTCGCCAGCCAGGAGCGCGCCCTCCTCGCGCATCTTCCGCTTGATGAGCGAGTGCCCGGTCTTCCAGAGGATGGGGCGCCCGCCCTTGGTCTGGATGTCGTCGTAGAGGATCTCCGAGCACTTCACCTCGCCGAGGACCGCCGCGCCAGGGCGGCGAGCGAGCACGGCGCGCGCGAGGACCACGAGCAGCCGATCGCCGAAGACCACGCGGCCTCGATCGTCGACGACCCCGATCCGATCGGCGTCGCCGTCGTACGCGATCCCGAGCTCGAGCCCCTGCTCCTTCACCGTGCGGACGAGGAGCTCGACGTTCTCGGGGAGCGAGGGGTCGGGGTGATGGACCGGGAAGCGCCCGTCGGGCTCGCAGAGCAGGCGCGCTGGCGCGAGGCCGAGCGCCTCCATCGCGCGGACGGCGAGCGGCCCGCCCGCGCCGCTCCCGGCGTCGATCGCGAACCGGAGCCGCGCCGCCTGCTCGCGCGTGAGCGAGATGTTGCCGCGGACGAACCCGACGTACGCGTCGCTCGGATCGAGCGCCACCAGGCGCCCGCCCGGCGCGTCGAGGAGATCGCCCGCCTCGATCATCCGGCGCAGCTCGAGGATGTCCTCGCCGCTCAGCGTCTCCTTGCCCGCCATCACCTTGAAGCCGTTGTCGGCCGGCGGGTTGTGGCTGCCCGTGATCTGCACGCCGCCGTCGAGGTCGTAGTGAAAGACGGTGAAGTAGAGCAGCGGCGTCGGCCCCATCGCGATGTCGTGGAGCTCGAGCCCCGTGCGGAGCGCCCCGCGGACGAGCGCCTCGTGGAGCCGCGGCGAGCTCAGCCGGCAGTCGCGCCCGACGGCGACCCTCCGAGCGCCGCGTCGGACCCAGAGCGTGCCGAGCGCGCGCCCGAGCAATTCGACGAATTCGTCTGGAAAGTCACGGTCTGCGACGCCGCGGATGTCGTACTCGCGGAAGACGTGCGGGTTCGGGATCATGGCGCGGGAGGTTAGCGAGGAAGCCCTCCGTTCGCACCCCGCTCGTCCGGCGCTCGCTCGTCGCGCGCGCCACCGCGAGGCGATCGGCGTCACGGCTCGGTCGCGGTCCGCGTGATATAGCGACGCCGCATGGCGACCGAGACGAGCTCGAGCTCCGAGCCCAAGGGCGACGCGAGGCGCGGCGCGCCGCTCGCTCGCTCGCTCGGGACGAAGCTCGCGATCTCGCTCGCGCTCGGCGCGCTCTTCGCGTGGCTGGCCTCCCGCGGGGGCGTCCCGCTCGTGCCGACGCGCGAGGGCCTCGTGAGCGTGCGGTGGGAGCTCGTGGGGCTCTACGTCGTCATCCTGCTCGCCACGCACTTCTTTCGCGCGAGCCGCTGGCGCTTCCTCGCGGCGCCGATCAAGGAGGTCCCCTTCGGCGAGAGCGTGCTGCTCAACTGGATCGGCTTCTTCGCCATCTTCGCGCTCCCGCTGCGCCTGGGTGAGCTCGCGCGCCCGGCGCTGTCGAAGATCCGCCAGGGGATCTCGATCTCGACCGGCATCGGCACCGTCGCCGTGGAGCGCGTGCTCGACGGGCTCGTGACGAGCCTCTGCGTCGTCTGGGGGCTCGTCTTCCTCCCGCACCTCGAGACGACGGACCCGATCGCGCGGAGCTTGCCGTACTACGGCTGGCTCGCGGTGATCACGTTCGCCGCGGCGTTCGCGGGGCTCGTGCTCTTTCTCTGGCAAAGGAGGCTCGCGACGCGCCTGATCGGGCTCACGTTCGGCGTCGCCTCGAAGCGCCTCGCCGCGAAGGTCGCCGAGAAGGTGGACGGAATCGCGCATGGGCTGCGATCGATCGCGCACCCCCGGCTCGCGCTCGGCTTCGTCGGCGAGACGCTCCTCTACTGGACGCTGAACGCGCTCGGCATGTGGGTGCTCGCCATCGGGTGCGGGCTCTCGCTCGGCTTCGACCAGGCCGTCGCCGTGATGGGCATCCTCGCGATCGGGGTGCTCCTGCCTGCGGGCCCGGGCATGTTCGGCAACTTCCAGCTCGCCGTCTCGGTCGCGTTGAAGCTCTTCTTCCCCGAGTCGATCGTCGCGAACGAGGGCGCGAGCTACATCTTCCTGCTCTACGTGGTTCAGGCGATCGTCATCACGCTCGCGGGCGTCGTGCCGCTCTATGGGATGAACCTCCGCTTCCGCGATCTCGTCCGCACCGACGACGCCGAGCGCGCGGAAAACTTGGTGGCGCGAGGCGCGGCCCGTAGCTTCGAGCGATGGACGCATCGAAGCGACGACGGCCCCTCGGGGTCGTGATCGGGCTCGTCGCGCTCGGCCTGCTCGGCCCCGAGCCGGCGCGCGCGCGCATCAGCGGAGACGTCGGCTACACCTACGACCAGGCGTGGCAGGCGACGATCCGCCTCATCCGCGTCGACCTCGGGTGCAACATCACCGAGCGCGACGCGGACACGGGCTTCGTCCTCTTCGAGTACGCGAACCAGGGGCGCTCCTATCCGGGCAGCGTCGAGCTGGTGCGCACCGCGGACGGCGCCGGTAACGAGCGCGTGCGCGTCACCGTGCAGGTCTCCGCGATGCCCAGCTACGTCGAGCGGATGGTGCTCGATCGGCTGACCCGCAAGCTCCGCGAGGACTTCGGCGACGCGCGGAGCCGCCAGCGCCCGCCGGCGCGGCCCGCCCCGACCCCGCCCTCGGACGACGACGGAGACCCAGACGCCCCCGGCACCCCGCCCGAGGGGGGCCAGGCCAGCGATCCCCCCGACAGCGCGCCTCGCTCGACGTGACTCGCTCGGCTCGGTCCGTCGAGCGCGCTGACGACCCTCAGATCCCCGGCCGCCCGTTGGGCTGCGCGTACTGTCCCTGCGGGTGGTTGGGCTCCGGATCGGGGTCCCCGGCGCGTACGCTCCGGCGAATCACCGTCTCACGCACCGTCTCCGTGCGCGGAGCGTTTCGCGGGCCACCGGCGCGCGTCGCCATCGTGTACTCGTAGCGCGCGACGAGATCGGAGGCGTCGCCGGGGCGCCCCTGCTCGCCCAGCTCCGCGTTCACGGCGTCGACCGTGTCGATGCACACTGCGTCGCCGCTCGGATCGAGCCCGACGACCAGGCCCGTCTCGCCGAGGAGCGCGAAGTCATCGACGCTGGTGAGCAGCCCCTCGCAGCTCGACGAGGCCGTCTCCACGTCGGCGAGCCCGACCTGCGAGAGGGGCTCCTCGTCGGCCGAAAGCAGCTCGCTCGAGGCCACCGACGAGGACGCGCAGCCGATCCCCGCGGATCCGAGGACGAGGAGCGCGAGCGTCATGCTCATCGACCGGCCGAGCGCTCGGCGTGCCGTGGCGTGGGTCATCTTCGCTTTCATCTTCGTGCTCACTTTCCGGGGTCCCCCAGCTCGTATTCTTTCACGAGCTGCGACAGTCGTGGACGTTTCATGCCGAGCAGGGCTGCGGCGCGGGTGATGTTGCCGTTCGTCTCGCCGAGCGCGCGCGCGATGCACTCGCGCTCGAGGTTCTTCTTCAGGTCGAAGAGCGACGTCGTGCCGCGGCGCAGCCGCTCGTAGGCGAGCTCTTCGATCTCGCCGCGATCCGCCGACCCGTCGGTTCCCTTCGCGCTCGGCGCGGCGGGCTCGACGCCGTCGAGGAGAGGGACGAGATCGTCCGCGCCGATCGTCGGATCATCCGCGAAGAGCGTCGCGGCGCGGAGCACGTTCTCGAGCTCGCGCACGTTCCCGGGCCAGCGGTGCTGGGCGAGGAAGGCGAGAGCGTCGCTCGAGAGCGAGCGGACGCTCTCTCCGCGCTCGGTGGCGATGCGGGCGAGCAGGTGTCGCGCGAGCTCGGGGAGATCGTCGAGCCGCCGCCGCAGCGCCGGCATCTCGATCATCACGCCGCGCAGTCGGTAGTAGAGGTCCTCTCGGAAGCTCCCTCCGCGCACCATCTTCTCGAGGTCGCGGTGGGTGGCGCAGACGATGCGCACGTCCACGCGGATGGGCTGCGTCCCGCCGACCCGCTCGAACTCACGCTCCTGCAGGACGCGCAGGAGCGCGGCCTGCGTCTTGGGCGAGATGTCGCCGATCTCGTCCAGGAAGAGCGTGCCCCCGTCCGCGATCTCGAAGCGCCCCTTCTTGCGCGCCTGCGCGCCCGTGAAGGCGCCGCGCTCGTGACCGAAGAGCTCGCTCAGGAGGAGCGTCTCGACGAGCGCCGCGCAGTTCACCTTGATGAGGGGTCGGCTCGCGCGCGGCGACCTCTGGTGGATGGCCTCCGCGACCAGCTCCTTGCCCGTGCCGCTCTCGCCCCGCACGAGCACGATCGTGTCGTGCGGCGCGACCTTGGAGACGACGTCGAGCACGCGTCGGATGCCGGCCGAGCTCCCGACGAGCGAGCCGCCGCGGGCGCGATCGGAGCGCTCGACGCAGCTGGCGCGCGCCGATCGCGGCGGCGTGGGCTCGATCGAGTCGCGCTCGGGGGCCTCGAGGCGCCGCTCGATGCCGGCGAGCGCCCGCCGCAACGGCCGCTCGATCCACGCGCTCGCGGCGGCCTTGGGCACGTGCTCGAAGAGCCGCGCCTCGGTCGCGCGGGCCCGCTCGTGAGCGCGCATCGCGAGCCCGACCTCGCCGGCGTCGAGGAGGACCTGCGCGAGCAGGACGGTCGAGGCCAGGATCCGCTCGTCGTCTCCGAGCTTCTCCGCGAGCGTGACCGCGAGCCGCGCCGAGGGCAGGGCGTCGCGGCCCGACGCGCGCGCCAGCGAGGCCGCGGCGTAGGCTCGCGCCGCCTCCCGCTTCCCGTCGGCCTGCTTCCCGTCGAACGGCGCGACCGCGTCGAGGAGCGTCGACGCCGCCTCGAGGTCTCCCTCCTCGATCGCGACCAGCGCGAGCTCGAGGCGGACGTCGTCGGCCCGCCCGTCGTCGAGCTCTTCCAAGATGTCGAGGGCTCCCTCGAAGGCGGAGCGCGCCTCGCTCGAGCGCCGCTCGGCCGCCTCGATGCGACCGCAGAGGAGCAGCCGCTCGGCGGTGACGGGGGGCGGCGTCGCGGGCCCGGCGAGCCGCGCGGCGCGATCGGAGAGGCTCCGCGCCCGCGCCACGTCGCCGAGGGAGAGATGGAGCTCCCCGAGGTTGCGCAAGACCCGCACGATCAGCGCGCGGTTGCCGAGGCGCTTGAGGAGCCCGAGCGCCGTGAGGTAGTGCCCGAGCGCGCGCTCGTAGTCGCGCGCGAGGTGCGCGAGGACGGCGAGGTTCTCGGTCGCGATGGCTCGATCGCGCGTGTCGGAGGCGAGGGTCGCCGTCTCGATGGCGCGCAGGCACCAGCGCTCGGCTTGCGCGAGGTCGTCGCGCTGGAGATGGGCGATGGCGAGGTTCGTCCAGGCCTGCGCCTCGAGGTGACCGAGCCCCGCGTGGCGCGCGCCCTCACCGTTCGCGACGAAGATCTCGACCGCGCGATCGGCCTGTCGCTGCGCGAGCGCGAGCTTGCCGAGGATGTTACGCGCGTCGATCGCGATCGACGTGAGATCGATCGCGCGCGCCGCCTGCGCGGCGGCCTCCGCCGTGCGCCGCGCCTCGTCGTAGCGCCCCGCGCGATACTGGGTCTCGGCGAGCGCGACCTGGATCTCGACCGCGAGGCGGACGGGCGCGCGGCGCCCGCTCGAGGCGCGATCGAGGGCGTGGGCGAGGCGCCGCTCCGCGCCGACGAGGTCGCCCGAGAGCAGGAGGAGCTCGCCGACGCGCGCGGTGTGCTCGGCCTCGTCCGGTGAGGCCTCCTCGAGCGCGCGCGCGTGCTCGAGCGCGGCGCGGTAGTCGCCCGCCATGCGGTGGTGCTCCACGAGGTCGACGCGGAGGGCGCTCGGGACGTTCGGGATCGCGTCGACGAGGGACTCGAGGAGCGCCGCCGCCTCGTCGTGCGCGCACCGGGCCGAGAGCGACGCCGCCGCGGCGCGGGCGAGCGCCGACGCGCGCTCGAGATCCCCGCTCGAGATCGCGTGACGCACGGCGTCGGCGCGCGCGCGCTCGCGTGCGCACACCTCGACCGCTCGGGCGTGCAGCTCGCGCCGGCGACCCTCGCCGAGCGCGTCGTAGACCACGACGCGCTGCGCCTCGCGCTCGAACGCGAAGCGAACCTGGCCATCGAGGATCGTGCGCGTCACGAGCTCGGAGCGCGCGAGGTCTCTCGCGCGCGCCTCCCCGACGCCGAGCACCTCGACGAGCGTCTCGAGCGTGGCGGGGCGCCCGAAGACCGCGAGGGCCTCGATGAGCGCGCGCTCGTCGTCGTCGAGCCGCGCGAGGCGCCGCATGACCTGGGAGCGCTCGGTCATCGGCTCGGCGTCGAGCAGCCGCTCCAGCCGATCGGGGTGCCCTCCGGTGAGGGTCAGGAGCCGATCGATCAGCTCCTCGGAGGTCAGGTAGGCGCGGAGCCCGGTGGCGTCGAGCGGACCGAGCGAGACGACCCGGCAGGCCTCGAGGCTCCGCAGGCGCTCGAGGCGCGATGGGGCAGGCGTCGAGCCGCTCGGGTCGGAGCGATGGCTCGCGACGAAGAGCGCGTGGAGAGCGCCTCGCTCGCCGCAGGTCCCGGGCTCGCACGGGAAGGACGCGCCGCCCTCGAGGAGGAAGGCGAGGAGATCGAGCGTGCTCGCGTCGGCGCGCTCGAGGTGGTGGATGAGCACCACGGGCGGGCGAACCCCCGACACCTCGCGCAGGAGCCCGGCGATCGCGTCGAAGAAGCGCAGCTTGCGCTCGAGGGCGAGCGCTTCGTGGGCGCCGCCGATCGGCCGCGGCGCGAGCGCCGCGTCGCGAGCGAGGGCGGCGTCGTCGTGGGTGCGACCCAGCTCCTCGAGCAGGCTCGCGTCGATACGTCGCCGCGGGTCACCGACGTCGCCGAGGAAGCGCAGCGCGCGCTCGACGATCTCGGCGAAGGGCCCGAACGGTCGACCGGGCTCGCACGAGCCCTCGAGCACGACGCCCCCCTCGAGCCGAACCCGGCTCCGAAACTCCGTGAGCAGCCGGGACTTGCCGATCCCGCTCGGCCCCTCGATCAGCAAGAGCCGCTCGGCGTCGATCGCCCGCGCGGCCGCCTCGAGCGTCGCCAGCTCCGCCTCGCGCCCGGGGCAGCGCGTGGAGGCCACCGCGAGCCCGACGGCCTCGCGCTCGCCAGGGGACGCGGGAAGAAGCGTCGGTCGCTCCGACGTCTCCTTCGCGCGCGAGCGCTCGATCGGGCCAAGCGTCATCGAACCTCCGAGCAGGAAGCGCGAAACCTACGGCCTTTTCGCCCCCGCTTCAAGCCGACGCACGGGCGCGCGGTCAGTGGGGACGGAAGCTCTCGATGTCGAGGGCGTAGCGCTTGAGCCAGCGGTGGATCTGCATCCGCTCCTTGCCGAATTCGCGCGCGATCGCCGTCACGTTCCCTTGATGGCGGGCGCACGCCGCGCGCAGCTCTTGCTCGCTCGGGGTGGCCGGGGCCGCGCTCGGCTCACGCGCGGTCGCGGGCGAGGCGCCGGGCTTCGCGCCGCTCGGCGCGCGCCCGACGTCGCGCACGGCGTCGCAGACGTTCGGCGGCAGGTGCTCGGCCGAGAGGGCGCCGCCGTCGGCGAGCGCCACGGCGAGCCGGACCGCGCTCTCGAGCTCCCGGACGTTGTAGGGCCAGCCATAGTGCGCGAGCGCGAGCATGAACGACGTCGAGACCCGCGCGTCCGCATGCCCCGCCCGACGCAAGAACGCGCGCGTGAGCCTGACGAGATCCTCGCGCCGCTCGCGGAGCGGGGGCAGCCGGACGTGGAACTCTCGCAGCCGCGCGAGGAGATCTCCACGGAACCGCCCCTTCTCGACCTCCGCCTCGAGATCGCGGTGGGTCGCGCAGACGACGCGGACGTCGACGCGCTCGGGGGTCGTCGCGCCGATCGGGAGCACCTCGCGCTCCTGCAGCACCCGCAAGAGCTTCGCCTGCGCTCCGAGGGGCATGTCGCCGATCTCGTCGAGGAAGAGGGTGCCCCCGTGGGCCGCCTGGACGAGCCCGAGCTTGTCGTGGGTCGCGCCCGTGAACGCGCCGCGCCGGTACCCGAAGAGCTCGCTCTCGAGCAGGTTCTCCGGGAGCGCGGCGCAGTTGATCACCTGGTAGGCGCCACGGCGCTCGCTCGTGTCGTGGATCGTCCGCGCGAGCAGCTCCTTCCCCGTCCCGCTCTCGCCGGTCACGACGCAGGTGAGCGCCGTCCGCGCGACCTTCTCGACCCGCGCGAGCAGGGCGTCGATCTGATGTCCGCCGACGAGCGCCGTGCGGACCTTGGGGTGGTGCCTGCGACGCTCCTCGGCGACGCTGCCGTCGATCGCGTAGGCGGCGTAGTCGTTCGCGCCGTGAGGCGTGAAGCGAAACACCGAGTCGCCGAAGCGCACCACGTCGTGCTCGGCGAGGCGCGCCGAGGCGACCCGCTCTCCGTTGACGATCGTGCCGTTCGTCGAGCCGGCGTCCGTCACCCAGACGCCGTCGGGCTTGCGCTCGATGCGAGCGTGGAGCCGCGAGACGGCGGCCTCGGGGATCTTGAGATCCTGAGCGCCGTCGACCTCGCGGCCGACGTGGTGCTCGGCTTGGGTCAGGCAGAGGACGCTCGGGAGCGCGCCCTCGACGGGCGAGTAGACGAGCACGAGCCCGGCGACACCCTCGATCGCCTCGATGTGCGTGATCGCCTCGAGTGAGGCCGTCGTCGAACCTTCGCCAGGGCGCATCGTCTCGAATCGTATAGCATCGCGGGGTGGCGCCGCGCGCGGCCGAGCGTCGAGCCGGGCGCGCAGCCCCCTCCCGTCACGCTCGATCCGACGGATCGAGCAGCGCCAGGATCTGAGCGAGGATGGACGCCGGTACCTCGATCGGGGGCCCGCTCGTCCGGCACGCCTCGGCGCTCGTGGTCGCGATCACCCGCTCTCCCTCGCCCGGGAGGTGGGACCACGCGAACCACCGCACGCGATCGCCCTCGACCTCCGCCGCGAAGTAGCCGTCGACGTCGCCCGGCGCGTTCCAGCGGAAGGTCCGCGCTCGAAGGCGCCGCATGCGAGCCTCGCGATCCATCGGGCCAGGATCCCCCGCGAAGCGCCCGGACGCCACCGCGTCGCGCGCGAGGCGTCGACGTTGGAGGCGAGGGCCTCGAGCGGAGCCTTTTTCTCGGCGCCTCGGCGGGCGTCGGGGCACCATCGGCGGATGGACAAGCGTCCGCCGCCGCCTCCTCCACCGGCTCGCCGCAGCCTCCCGAAGATGCCTCCTCCTCCTCCGCCCCGGAGGGGAGCGCCGGCCATGCCCCCTCCGCCGATGCCCGCGCGCGCCGCGCCCGCGAGGAGCGTCGGCGCCGCGAGCACCCGCACGAGCACGCAGCGGCTGCTCGACGCCGCGAGCGACGCGCTCTCGCTCCGGCAGGAGCAGCTCGAGGCCCGCGTCCGCTACTACAATTCGGAGCAGCGGACGAACGCGGAGCTCGACGCGATCACGGCGCAGGTCGTCGCGGAGCTGCGGCACATGACGGCGAAGGCGCCGGCCTCGCGCACGAGCGCCGAGATCGAGATCGAGCTGACCCAAGCGCTGCGCGGGCTGCTCGAGAAGCTGCTCTCGCCCCAGCGGGGCGCCTTCCTCGCCAAGAAGATCGAGGAGGTCCAGCGGCGGATCACCCAGCTCTTCTTCGACAGCGAGCTCTACGCGCGGATCCAGGGCGACGCCGGGGAGATCCCGGCCGCGAGCTGGCCCGAGCAGCTCCTCTATTTCGCGCTCAAGCGCCACGAGGAGGCGATCGACGCGGAGCTCGAGGCGATCCCCGCCGCGCTCGAGGTGCGCGAGCGCGCGAGGGAGCGGTTCCAGCTCTATCTCCGAGGGCTCTGCTCCGACTTCCTCTCGCACACCACGCCCGAGCTCGAGCGGCTCCTCGGCATCTACCGAGACGCGCTCGAGCGCTTCTTGCGCGAGGAATTTCGCGCGGAGCTCGGCGACTTCTCGTGGGAGGTGATCCGCGAGTCGCGCGTCGCCCGTGAAGCGGGGATCGGGTACAAGCTCTCCGCGGACCAATTCGCGGCGTTTCGCGAGGTCTTCGATCGGAAATTCCTCGAGCGCCTCGTCCTCAGCGTCCAGGGGCCGATCGTCAAGCGCGCGAGCGAGACGACGGGGCTCCGCGACGCGACGCTCCGCTTCGTCGCCGATCCGCGGATCCACGCGGGGATCTGCGCCGTCATCAACGATGCGCTCTACGACTACCTCCACGACGAGGGCTTCCTCGATCTTCCTCCCGGCTGGCGTCGCGCCCTCTCGTCGGAGTGACGGCGCGCCTCCGCGCGACGCGATCCGTCGAGCCGAGGGCGCGCCGTCAGTCGACCATCGGGTTGGAGAATTCGATCGGGAGGGTGACGACGATCTCTGGGTGTCCGATCCCGAGATCGCTCGGGATCGGCTCGAAGGGGAGGCTCGCGCGGACGGCGACGAGCGCGGCTCGATCGAGGTCCGCGTAGCCGCTCGTCCGGATCACCCGTGGAGGACGTGCGAGGCTGCCGTCGCGACGCACCGTGAGCCGGACGACGGAGGTCCCTTGGTCGCGCGCGAGCTGGCGCTCTCTCGGAAAGACCAGCCTCCGCTCGATGCGCCGGCGCTGCGTGAGGAGCCAGCGAAGGTAGCGCGCGTCGCTCGTGTCGAGGGCAGGGTGAGCGCCGCCCCCAGGGCCCCACGGCGAGGCGAGGCCGCCTGGGCCGCGCGCGCCGCCGCTGCCCTCTTCGCTCCCGCCCGGCTCGCCGCCGCGTCCCCCGAGCGGCTCGAGCCCCGCGCGGCGTGAGGCGTCGACCCGTGCCTCGACGAGCGAGGCGGCGAGCAGCTCGGAGTCGGTGTCGTCGCGCACGCGGCCCTCGTCGTCCGCGAGCGTCGCGGCGGGCCCGCGATCGACCGGGGGCCGACCCGACGCGAC
>JBDHVC010000045.1:0-38015 GCA_039809495.1 Sandaracinaceae bacterium | reverse complement strand
GAACGCGTCGGGACTCGAGGCCGCGTCCCTGTCCGCGTCGAGCGCCACCGCCCCATCGCCGAGCGGACCCGCGTCGAGCGGGACGCAGCGCTCGTGGTCCTCCGTGAAGACGTAGCCGTCGGCGCACTCGTCGACGTAGCCCGTGAAGCAGCCGGAGAGAGCGAGCACGAGGAGCGAGGAGAGGAGCGAACGTCCAAGCATGACACCACCCATCCTGGGGACACATCGCGAGGCCGAGCCCCGCGCGCCAACATCCGTCTTGTCACGGGCGAGCCGCCGTCGGCAACCCCCCGCGTCGAGGCCCACACGAGGCGCCCGAGCTGTCGGCCTCGACATCCGCCTCGTCAGAAGCGCGCGCGCAGCGAGACGCTGGCGCGCTCGCCCTGGCTCGACGCCCCGAGGTCGGCTGCGACGACCAGCATGAGGCCGCCGCCGACCACCAGCAGAGCCCCCGATCCGATGCCGATCGCGCCAGGCACCGGGTCCATGACGCTGAACCTCGCCGCGCTCGCGTCGCCCTCGCTCACGAGGCCGAGCGCGCCGACGACGATCGCGGCGACGCCCGCCGCGAGGGCGACGCCTCCGCCGATCCAGAGGGGGAGCGACGCGTCGCTCCGGCTCGGCTCGGGCGCGCCGTCCTCGCCCTGGGCGAGCGCCACGTCGAGCACGAGATCGTCCGCGCCGAGCTCGATCTCGCGCCGATCGGTGCGGTAGCCGCGCGCTCGCACCTCGAGCACGTGAGGGCCCGGCGCGATGGGCTCGGCGTGGGGGATCGCGCCCCAGCGCAGGCCATCGACGCGGATCGTCGCGCCCTCGGGGCTGCCGTTGATCGCGAGCGTCGGCAGCGCCTCGCCCCGAAAGCGCGCGATCGCCTGGGCGAGCGCGACGCGCATCGCCTCCTCCACGCCGTGCGAGCCGACCTGCGCGGTTCCGTCGAAGCGGTGGCCGTCGGGCACGAGGACCGTGGCCTGCACGCCCTCGCACACGCCCTCGTGGCCGAAGACGTCGACGCTCACCGCGGCCTCCGAGGCCCCGGTGGCGAGGAAGCCCGCCGCGCAGTCCAGATCGTCGCAGCCGCCGTCGGTCGGGAGCGGGACGAGGCCGCGCGCGCGGACCTCCGAATAGACCGCGTCGCGCAGGCTCGGGCCGATCGCGGACGCGAGCGCGGGCTCGCCGCCGACCTGCAGGACGAGCACCCGGAGCGCCGTCACCGCGCTCGCCTCGGCGGCGCGCGGCGCGGGGGCCTCGGCCGCGACCGAGGTCGGAGGCGCGGGGAGCTCCTCGTCGTCCGCGAGCGCGGGCTGAGCGAGCACGATGGACAGCGCGATGGACAGCGCGATGGACAGCGCGAGGGCCGACGCGAGCGACACCGCCGGAGCGAGGGAGTGACGAGAGCCGAGCATGATCGGCGCTGGCGTAGTCGACTCGGCGCGCCTCAGCAAGATCGTGGCGACGCGAGAGCATGACGACGCAAGGGCATGACGACGCGAGGGCATGACGACGCGAGGGCATGACGACGCGGGATCGGGGCGCGGCCTCGCGGATCAGCGCATCGGGATGGAGACCCGCGTCACGCCGCCCGCGCGGACCTCGACGGTGCGCTCCCTCCGCTCCTCGCCGACGACCCCCGCGACGCGGTGGGAGCCGACGTCGAGGCTCCCTCGGTAGGGCGCCCGCCCGACGTCGACCCCGTCCACCTCGACGCGGCCCCAGGGGACGACGACGACCTCGAGGCGGCCCTGGCGGGGCGCCGGCGCCGAAGGGCGCGCTCCAGCGCGTGCGCGATCCGCGCTCGGTGAGGGCTCGGATCGATCCGTCGCCGCGGGATCGGCCGCCCTCCGCGCGACCGAGGAGGCTCCATCGCGCGACGCGTCGGGCAGCGCGCGTAAGGACGACGCGCCCGCGTCGCTCGCGCTCGCGGTGAGGCTCGGCGTGGAGCTCGGCGTGGGGCCCTCGCCCGCGACGCTCGGCCCCCTGGGCGTCGAGCCGGTCGCCGCCGAGGGCTCGCTCGAGCCGGTCTGGGCCTCGCTCGAGGCGGGCGCGGGCGCGACGAGCCACGCGCGCGCCGCGAGGGCGAGCCCCCCGACGAGGACGGCGAGCGCGGCGAGCAGGAGCGCGAGCCCGAGGCCCACGCGAGCGCGCCCCGCGGGGCGTGTCCGTTCGGTCACCTCCGCGCTCACGACGACGCTCGGCTCGAGCGAGGCGGGCTCGAGCGAGGCGGGCCGCGCGAGGGTCGGATCGAAGGCCCCTCGCTCGATCGAGCGCGCGAGCTCCGCGTCGAACACCGTGCGCGTGCGCGTCGCGTCGTCGGGGCCCGCGGGGACGGGCTCGGGCGCCGGCGCGGCGAGCGCGAGCGCCGTGATCGCGAGCGTGCCCGGCGAAGAGGGGGTCCCAGGCGCGGGCGGCGGCGGCGGCAGATCCGAGCGCACCTCGCCCGTCTGGATCTTGCGGACGATCGAGCCGAGGCGCTTGCGCGCCGTCGGCGGCGCCGCGCTCCGCTCGAGCGCCTCGATCACCTCGGACGCGCTCTGGTAGCGCGCCGCGGGGTCGATCGCGAGCAGCCGCTCGACCACCTGGCACACCGCGTCGGGCACGTGCGGCGCCGCCTCCTTCATCGTCTTGCGGGTGCCCTGCGAGACGAGGAGCATCGTCGCGAGATCGCTCGGCCCCTCGAAGGGCCGCTCGCCCGCGAGCGCCTCGAAGAGCACGACGCCGAGCGCCCAGAGATCCGCGCGGCGATCGACCTTGCGGCCCATGCCCTGCTCGGGCGCCATGTAGGCCGCCTTGCCCTTGATCGTCCCGGTCGCCGTGCTCTCGTTCGAGAGGCTCCACTTGGCGATCCCGAAGTCGACGAGCTTGAAGTGGCCCTGCTCGTCGATGAGCACGTTCGACGGACTCACGTCGCGGTGGACGAGGTTCGCGGGGCGTCCGTCGACCTCGAGCTCGTGGGCGTAGTCGAGCGCCGCGGCGACGTCGACCGCGAGCAGGAGGGCGAGCTCGAGCGGCATCGGCTGGCCGAGCTCGCGCAGGAACGTGCGCAGATCGCCGCCCCCGACGAGCTCGAGCGACATCCAGAGGGTGCCCTCCGCCTGACCGAAGTCGTAGACCTGCGCGATGTGCGGATGCGAGAGGCGCATCGCGAGCTTCGCCTCCTCCTCGAACGCCGCGACGAACGAGGGCGACGCGGCGTGCTCGGGGAGGATGCGCTTGAGGCAGATGCGACGATCGAAGCCGCGCGCGGCCTCGTAGTAGGCGATGAAGGTCTCGGCCATCCCGCCGCGACCGAGCGGGCGCTCGATCTCGAAGGGCCCGAAGCGCATGCGAGCGGCGAGCATATCGAGCGGGCCCCGCGAGGCAACGGCGCGCGCATCGGGCGGCGGACATCCCGTGCGTTCGCGCTATCGTGAGGCGGCGCGCGCGGGGTCATCCGACGCGCGGCGCGCGCGAACGCGCTCGAGCGGATCGCCGCTAGACCCGAGGACCCCATGAAGCTCTCTCCCTCCTCACCCTCGTCGCCCCGGATCGCGCTCGCGCTCCTCGCCACGGCCGCGCTCGTCCAGGCGGCCGCGCTCGCCGCGCCCGCCCTCGCCCAGGTCCGCCAGCCTCCGCCCGTGATCGAGCGCCTCGAGCCGACCGCCGGCCCCGTGGGCTCGAGCGTCGAGGTGATCGGCCGCTTCTTCCGCGAGGATCAGCGCGTCTCGCTCGGCGACGTCGCGCTCCCGGTGACGCGGCGGCTCCCGAGCCGCTGGACGGTGACGATCCCCGAGGGCGCGCGGACCGCGCGGGTCACGATCGGCCTCGCCGACGGAACGAGCGTCGTCGGGCCCGAGCTGCGCGTGCTCGAGGCGCTCGCCGCGCCGCGCGTCACCGGGTTCAGCCCGAGCGCGGGCGCCGAGGGCACCGAGGTGCGCATCGTCGGCGAGAACTTCTCGCCCCGGCTCACGGACAACCTCGTCACGCTCGGCTCCGTCTCGCTCGTCCTGAGGCGCGCGACGCCCACGGAGCTCACCGTGATCGTGCCGCGCGGCGCCTCGAGCGGCCGCTTCGTCGTGCGTGTCGCGCGGACCGGCGAGGCGAGCGCGGAGAGCGACTTCACCATCGAGGCGGGCACGTCGATCACGGGCTTCGCGCCGGCGGTCGCCTCGCCCGGGAGCCACGTCACGATCAGCGGCGTGGGCTTCTCGGCGCGCGCGGCCCTCAACCGCGTCTTCCTCGAGAACGTCCCGCTCCGCGTCGTCTCGGCCTCCGAGCGCGAGCTCGTCGTCGAGCTCCCCGATCGCGCCCAGACGGGGCGCCTGCTCGTCGACGTGCGCGGCGGCGCGCGCGCCTACGCGGACGCGCCGCTCGAGGTGTTCCCCGCGCCGAGCATCGCGAGCGTCGAGCCCTCCGCGGGGACGGTCGGCGCGCGGATCCACCTGCGCGGCACGAATTTCGGCACGGACATCCGCCGCGTCAGCGCCGCGATCGGCGAGCGGTCGCTCGTCGTGCGCGCCGTCACCCCCACCGACGTCACGCTCGAGATCCCCGAGGGCGCCGCGGGCGGCCCGATCGCGCTCGTCGTGAACGGCCTGCCCGCGGTGACGAGCCCCGCGCCCTTCGAGGTCCTCACGCCGGTCGCCGTGCGCGGCCTCGAGCCGATCTCCGGCCCCGTCGGGACGGAGGTCACGATCCGCGGCGAGGGCTTCTCGCCGGTGCTCGCGCACGATCACGTCACCCTCGCGGGGATCGACTGCCCCGTCGTCGCGGCGAGCCCGACCGAGCTGCGCGTCCAGATCCCGCAGGCGGGCTCGGGGCCCCTCGTCGTCACCGTCGAGAACGCGGGCACGGCGCGCACGACGCAGCCCTTCGTCATCACGACCCCGCCCTTCATCGCGCGGATGGAGCCCACCTCGGGCGCGGTCGGCGCGATCGTGCGGCTCTTCGGGACGAGCTTCGGGACCAACCCGGCCGTCGTCGAGGTCGCGCTCGCGGGCCGGCGCATGGACGTGCGCTCGATCCGAGACACCGAGCTCGAGGTCGTCGTGCCGCGCGGCGCCTCGAGCGGACGCATCAGCGTCACCGTGCGCCTGCAGGGGACGGGCAGCTCGTCCGTCGACTTCACGGTGCTCGGCGACTTCGCGCTGAGCGGCGCCGAGCCCGAGGAGGCGCACGCGGGCCGCGCGATCGCCCTGCGCGGGCAGGGCTTCGTCGAGGACGGACTCAGCGTCACCTTCAGCGGCTCGGGCGCGCCCGCGCCGTTCACCTTCGTGAGCTCGGGCGAGCTCCGCGTGCTCGTCCCCGACGACGCGGCGAGCGGGCCGATCACGGTGCGGCTCGCGGACGGTCGCGCCCTCGAGACGAGGCCCGTCACGATCAGCGCCGCGCCCGCGGGCATCGGCGTCGGCTACGTCGAGCCCCGCTGCGCGCGCGCGGGCTGCGTCGTCGTCCTCCACGGCTGGGGCTTCGGCGCGCGCCCGAGCGCGCAGCGCGTGACCTTCGACGGCCGCCCCGTCCGTGTGCGCCGCGCGAGCGCGCATCGGCTCGAGCTCACGCTGCCGCGCGGGGCGGGCACGGCGCCCTTCGAGGTCACGGTGCCCGGGCAAGCGCCCGCGCGCTCGGAGCCCTTCACGATCGAGCGCTGATCAGGGCCGAAACGCGGCTCCCGTGCGGTACGGGAAGGTGATCGCCGCGCCCTCGCACGTCCCGATGCGCGGCGTCACGCGCAGGAGGATGTCCGTCGAGGGCGGCACGCGCAGGTCGATCGGGTTCGGGATCATCGCGCGGCCGCTGCTCTCCTCGAGGCTCCCCCACGCGACGCTCGTGAGCGGATAGACGACCGCGCCGTCCCCGCCGGCGTCGACGCGGGAGGGCGAGCCGCTCGCGCCGACGATCGCGTCGAGCTGGATCGTGAGCGGCGCGGGCCGCGCGCCGCCGCAGGTCCGCGCGGTGAGGACGAGCTCCGCGGAGCCGCCGGGGCGCCCGGGCGAGAGGCCGCTCGGCGTGAGGCTCGCCTCGGTGATCACGCTGTAGGTGTAGGGCTCGCAGACGTCGACCACGTGCCCTCCGCACGAGCGCTCGAGGGGCGAGCCCGGATCGCACCCCGAGAGGAGCGGCGCGCCGAGGCCGAGCGCGAGCCAGAGGATCGCTCGAGGCTGCATCGGGGCGAGGATGCGAGCGCCGCGCGGGGCCCGCAACCCGAGCGCCGCGCCCGCGCTCAGCGCGAGAGCCGCGCGAGCGCGGCGAGGATGCGCGTCATCGACGCGAGCTCGCGCGCGAGCTCGAGCGGCCCGCGCCCGACGCCCTCGACGTGCGTGTGGCCGTAGAGGCCCGTCAGGCGGAGCGCCGCCTCGGTGTGCGGCGCGAGCGCGCGGTACAAGAGCTCGCTCTCCTCGAACGGGATCACGTCGTCGTCGACGCCGTGGACCAGCGTGACGGGGCAGCGCACGCTCGCGAGAGAGGCGCGCGGATCGATCCAGTCGAAGTGGGAGCCCGCGCGCGCGAGCGCGCGCACGGCGAGCTCGTCGATGCCCGGCGTGACGCGGCACGCCTTCAGGAAGAACGCGCGGAGCGGCTCGTCGAGGCGCGCGGCGAGCCGCTCGCCGACCGGCGCGTACGCGCGGCCCACCTTCATCGCGGGGCGCCCCCAGGTGAGGCGACAGAAGTCGAGGAGGCTCGCGCGGAGCGCCGCCCGATCCGCCTCGCCGCGGACGCCGACGTCCTCGCCGAAGAAGGGCAGGAGGTTCGTGACGACCGCGGGCGCGTTGAGCGGATCGTGGGCGCGCGCGCCCTCGCCGTGGAGCGCGAAGCGGAGCGTGCGCCGGAAGTCCGCGAAGCCGCCGAAGACGAGGACGCTCCCGAGCTCGTCGCCGCGGCGCGCCGCGAGGCGCAGGGCCGGCATCGAGCCGAACGAGATGCTCATCACGCCGGGCCGCTCGCCGCGCGGCCGCAGGGGGTGGGCGAGGAGCGCGTCGAGCGCGAGCGAGACCTCGTCGAGCACCTCGGGCACGACCTTCAGGGCGAGGTAGCTCGGCAGGAGCGGCGAGAGCGCGAGGTAGCCCGCCGAGGCGAGGACGCGCGCGAAGCGATCGAGGCGCGGATCCTCGGCGCCGAGGTAGTGCAGGCCCGGCACGAGCAGCACCGAGCCGCGGATCGGCCGCTCGCGGGGGCGAAAGACGAGCCCGTCGAAGGACGCGGCGCCCAGGCCTATCGCGATCCGCTCCCGCTCGACGTCGCGCGGCGCGCGAGCAGCGTCGGCCCAGGGCCCGAGCCAGCGCGCGAGCTTCGTGATCGACGCCGTCATGCGCGAGGCGAGCTTGCCACGATCGCGGGCTCCGCGCGCACCCGACGCGCCTCAAGGCGCGCTGATCGTGGCGCCGACGAGCACCGTGTGGCCCATCCGATCGCCGCGCGGGTGATGGGGGCGGACGCTCCACTGGTTCTGGTAGGCGAGCTCGAGGCGGAGCCACGCCGCGAGATCGGAGCGGAGCCCGAGGAAGGCGCGGTTCTGCTCGACGCCGCCCGTCTGCCAGCGGGGCGAGCGCCGCGGCGCGCCATCCTCCGCGGGAGCGAGCGGCGTTTCGCCCGCGTCGTTCAGAGCGAAGAAGAGCTCCGTCCCGAAGACGAGGGCGAGCCGCCCCTCAGGGAGGATCGGGACGGCGAGCTGGATGAATTCCCGCAGACGGAGGCCGAGCTCGATCGCCTGCTCTACGGGGCGCACACGCTGCTCGAACCGCGAGCGGAGCTGGAGCTCGACGCCGCTCGTCGGATCGACCAGCTGCCACATCCACTGCTCGCGCAGGCGATGCTCGTCGATGACGCCCGCGAGGCCAGGCCCCGTCCACGAGGGGTGAAAGCCGTAGCCGAGCCCGACGAACATCCGATCGTAGACGCGGCGTAGGAGCATCACGTGGACGAACGAGGCCGAGGGCGCGTAGGCGTCTCGCAGCCGGAGCGCGAGGTCCGCGCGGAGCGACCAGTCCGGATCGACCGTCGCCTTCACGCCGAGCTGCGTCCAGAGCTGGTAGCGGTGTTCGAGCGGGGGGGCCTCGGCCCGCGCGATCGCGCTGGGGCCGAGCAGCCCCGCGCAGAGCGCGAGCGCGAGCGCCCATCCCGGGTCGTGAAGGTCGAGCGGGCGAGCTCGGCGCGTCATCGCGCGCGAGTCTGCGGGCCGCGCGCGGGAATTCAAGCCGGGCGATCGCCGCCCTGGGCGGCTCCGCCGCGGCGGGCGCGAAAGTCGTCGATCGTCGCGAAGACCATCGGGAACCAGAGGGTCGTCGAGACGTAGGTCGCGGCGACGCCGATCGTCGCGAGCCAGGCGACCGAGCGCAGGCCCTCGTGGTGCGTGAGGCCGAGCGCGGCGAAGCCGAGGAGGTTCGTGGTCGAGGCGAGGAGGTTCGCGCGCGTCGTGTGCCGGAGCACGAGCGGGATCGAGCCCGGCCCGCTCTCGCGCCAGCGGTGGTAGACGTGGATCGCGTTGTCGAGCGAGATGCTCACGCAGACGGGCAGGATCGCCGCGTTCATGAAGTTGAGCTGGAGCCCGACGAGCCACATCCCGCCCGCGATGGCGACGACGCCGAGCATGAGCGCGAAGAGCACGCCGAGCGCGACGAGGAGGCGCCGGAAGTCGGCGAGGAGCACGAGGAAGACGACGACGATCGTGCCGAAGAAGAGGTAGCTCCCGTCCCGCTCGACGCGCTCGAAGATCTCGCCCGCGACCCAGTTCTCGGAGAGGAGCGGCACCTCGAGGTGCGCGTCCGCGAGCGCCCGGACGATGTCGCGCGCCTCGCCCGCCCAGCGCACGAGGACCGCCGTGTCCGCGTCGTCCGTCTCGTGCATCCGGAGGTGCGCGATCGAGCCGCGGCCGTCCTTCGTCACGAACGAGCCGACGAGCGCGTACGGCAGCTCGTCGATCGTGACGGGGCGCGCGGCGCTGACGAGCCGCCGCCCCTCCGCGAGGCGCCGCTGGCCCTCCTCGTCGAGCATCGAGGGCCGGATGCGATCGAGCTGCTCGCCGAGCCGCAGGACGATCGCGGCCCGCGCGCGCTGCCGCTCGATCGGCGGGAAGGCCTGATCGAGCGTGTTGATCTCCACGATGTCGTCGTTCTCGCCCGCCGCGCGGCGCGCCTCGCGCACGCCGTCGATCGTCTCGACGACGCGATCGAGCGAGGAGCCCTCGGGGACGTAGAGCAGGCCGCCCGTGTAGAGCCCGGAGAAGTGGTGCCGGAGGTACTCCTGGAATTGGGTGGTCGGGCTGTTGCCCGCCAAGAGGCGCCAATTGCCGTCGAAGTGGACGCGACCCGTGAAGAGGACGAGCAGCGAGAGGAGCGTCGCGATCGGGACGAGCACGAGGATCGCCCAGCGCAGGGCGGGCGGGACGCGGACGGGGCGCGCGGGCGTCGGCTCCTCGCTCGCCCGCTTGATCGGCCGGAGGCGCTCGAAGAGGACGAGGAGCGCGGGGAGGCCGAGCATCGTCGCGACGAGCGTGAGGAGCAGGCCGACGGCCGCGATGAGCCCGAATTCCGAGAAGCCCGAGAACTGCGCGAACGCGATGACGGCGAACACGCTCGCGTTCGCCATCGAGCCCGAGACGAGGGCGCGCCCCGTCTTCACGTAGAGCTCCTCGATCGCCTGCTCGAGCGGCACGCCCTCGTCGCGCAGCTCGCGGAAGCGGTGCATGAGGTGGATCGCGTACTCGATGCCGAGGCCCGAGAGGATCGAGAAGAGGAAGCCGCTCACGATGTTGAGGTGGCCGACCGCGACGTGCGCGAACGCGAACGTCCAGACGAGGCCGATGAAGAGCGGCACCGAGAGCGTGACGAGCGCGCGCGGCGCGCGGAGCGAGAGGAAGATGAGGAAGACGACCGCGACGAAGCCGACGACGCCCGCGACCTGGAGGTCCTCGCGGATGAGCCGCTCGTCGTCGACGCGGGTCGGGATGCCGCCGGCGAAGCGCACCTCGAGCTCGCGCGGGAAGCGCACTCCGTCGCGCAGGCGTCGATCGATCGCCTGGACGCGCTCGAGCGCCTGCCGGCCGAAGGCGAGGTCGGACTCGTTCCCCGAGAAGAACGCCCAGATGCAGAGGTAGCGGCCGTCGGAGGTGACGATCCACTCGTCGCGGCCGATGCGCTCCTCGCTCTGGTCCACCTCGCGCAGGAGCGCGTCGGTGCTCTCCGTGTCCGAGCTCGCCTCGTCCGAGGGCTCCTCGAGGTCGACGTAGAGGCCGGTGTGCCCGAGCAGCTCGCGATCGATCGCGCCCTCCACGCGCTCGACGAGCCGCTCGAGCTCGTCCTCCGGCACGAAGAGCAGGCGGTGCTCGAGGAGCCACGCTCGGTTGACGTGCCCGCCGATCCCCGCGACCTCCGGGTCGTGGGCGACCTCCGCGATGAAGGCGTCCGCGTAGCGCTCGGCCATCGCGCGGTCCTCGGTGGAGATCGCGACCGCGATGTCGCTCGCCGAGCGCGCGTGCTCGAGCACCTCGCGGAGCTGGCGCACCGGCTCCTCGTCCGGCGGCAGGAGATCGAGGAACGAGGAGCGGATGTCGAGCTCGAGCGCGAGCCAGCCCGTCGGCACGAGCGAGGCCAGGAGGACGAGGGTGACGAGCCCCGGGCGCCGAAAGACGAAGCGCCCGACGCGCGCGAGCCCGCGCGAGAGCAGGGAGGGGGTCT
This sequence comes from Sandaracinaceae bacterium, assembly GCA_039809495.1. GTDB lineage: Bacteria > Myxococcota_A > Polyangia > Polyangiales > Sandaracinaceae > JAFLCL01. The sequence goes on along the minus strand of JBDHVC010000045.1, from coordinate 27,372 downwards.
CGTTCGCCTCAGCCGACATGGCGGCGCATCATGGCACCCCGTCGGCCGCGCGCCCTCCTCTTCGACGCGGCTCGGCGCCGGCGCGCCGCGCGATGGGCGTTCTCGAGCCACCTGCTAGGGTTCTGCGCGATGACATCGCTCTCGAACGCCGCCCCCTGGCCCGCCCGGGGCTCCTACGCCGACGGCTTCGGCTCCGTCGCGCGCGTCTTCGCCTCGCAGCTCGCCTCGGGCGCCGAGATCGGCGCGGGCTTCGCGGTCTACCGGCGCGGCGAGCTCGTCCTCGATCTGCACGGGGGCTTCGCCGAAAGGCGCACGAAGCGGCCCTGGACGGAGCAGACCCGCGTCTGCGTCTTCTCCGTGACCAAGGGGCTCACGGCGATGGCGTTCCAGCTCCTCGCCGATCGCGGCCGCTTCGACTGGGACGCCGAGGTCGCGAGCCACTGGCCCGGCTTCGCGCGCGGCGGGAAGGAGCGGATCACGATCCGGACGCTCCTCGAGCACCAGGGCGGTCTCGCCTGCCTCGACACGCCGCTCAAGCTCACCGACACGATCGACGAGCGCGGGCGCGCGCTCGTGCGAGAGGCGCTCGAGGTCCAGCGCCCGCTCTGGCGGCCCCGCGAGGGCCAGGGCTACCACGCGCTCACGTTCGGGATGTACGCGAAGGAGCTCTTCGAGCGCATCGCGGGCGAGTCCATCGGCACCTTCCTCCTGCGCGAGCTCCTCGAGCCGCTCGGCTCGGACGCGCGCCTCGGCGCGGGCCCCGAGCTCGATCGCAACGTGGCGACCCTCTACCCGAAGGGCGTGCCGGGCCTGCTAGCGAGCACGCTCGTCACCTCGCTCGCCTCGCCGCGCGGGCCCGAGGCCGCCGTCGCGCGCGAGGCCCTGCGGCCCACCGCGCTGAGCCGCCGCGCCTTCCTGAACCCGGCGATCGATCTCCCGGGCCGGCTCGCCGCTTACAACAGCGTCGAGGTGCGGCGCGCCGAGCTCGCGTGGGCGAGCGCCACGACCAGCGCGCGCGGCCTCGCCCGCGCGTACCTCCCCTTCGCGTCGCGCGGCGAGCACGGCGGGCGGCGCTACCTCCGCGCGGCGAGCCTCGAGCCGCTCTACCGGCGCGGCGGGTGGTCCGAGCACGACCTCATCCTCCACAAGCCCCTCGGCTGGAGCCAGGGCTTCCTCAAGGAAGAGCGGCACGTCTTCAGCCCCGTGCCCGAGTCGTTCGGTCACCCCGGCATGGGCGGCGCGCTCGGCTGGTGCGATCCCGTAAACGAGCTGACGATCGGCTACGTGCCCAACCGCATGGACGCGCGCGTGCGCTCGCCGCGGGCCCTCGCGCTCTGCCACGCGCTCTACGACGCGCCGCCGATCCGCGACGCCCGCTGACGCGCGAGGCGCGCCGTCAGCGCTCGAGCTTCTTCTTGGCGCTCGAGGCCGTGAGCGCCTTCTTCTTCGGCGCGGGCTCCTCGCCCGCGTCCCCTCGCGCCTCGCCGCTCGCCGCGGCCTCGGCGGGCGCGGCCGGGATCGGCGAGCCCAGGCGCACCACCTCGTAGGGGTGCTTCTTCCAGCGCTCGCGCTCCTGGAAGTAGACGAACGCGGCGATGGGCACGAGCGCGAGCGAGATGAGCTGCGAGGTGTAGAAGCCGAAGAGCTCCCCGCGCCCCGGATCGTCGCGCACGTACTCGATGAGGAAGCGCCAGACCCCATAAGCCATCGTGAGGACGAGCAGCACCTGGCCGTGGAACTTGCGGTGCTTCCACACGTAGAGCGTCAGCCCGAAGAGGAGGAAGCCGACGAGGCTCTCGTAGATCTGCGTCGGGTGGACGGGGAACGACGCCACCGCGTCGCGCGCGAGGCCCTGCTCCGTGACGTGGTAGGCCCAGGCGGGCGAGCCCGTGTCGTCGTGCCAGTGCGGGAAGGTGCCCATCGCGCGGAGCCAGCCCGGCGCGTCGTCCGAGAGCCGGCCGCCGAAGTCGCAGCCGTAGAGGTAGCAGCCGACGCGCGTGAGCCCGAGGCCGAGCGCGAGCGCGGGCGCGGCGCCGTCCGAGAAGCGGAGCAAGGCGACGTGCTTGATCTGGCGCACCCAGACGACCGCCGCGAGGAAGCCGCCGAGGAAGCCCCCGTACGCCACGAGCCCGCCGCGCCGGAACGCGAGGATCTGCGCGACCGAGTCGAACTCGTCGGGGTTCGTGATCATGTAGAGCACGCGCGCGCCGACGAGCGAGGAGAGCGCGCAGATGATGAAGGCGTTGGCGAGGAAGTCCTCGTTCTTCTTCGGATCGGGGAGGTAGGCCTCGCGCCGCCCGAAGTACATCACGATGCTCCACCCGAGGATCATCGAGGTGCCGAGCAGGACGCCGTACGAGTAGATCGGGAGCGACCCCCAAGGCGTCGGGATCTCGAAGAGGATCGGGTGCATAGGGCTCTTTCGCGCGCACGCGGCGAGCGGTCAAGCTCGCGCGGGCGGGCCAGCGAGCGCCTCGAGCGCCTCGCGCGTGGGCGGCGCGAGCGGCGGCTCGAGCGCGACCGAGAGGGCGAACCGAGCGAGCTCCCGCTCGCGCTCCTCCCGCTCCGCGAAGAGCGGCAGGAGGGCGTCGGCGAGCTCACGCGGCTTCTTCTTCCACGCGCGGAACCAGCGCTCGCACGCCCCCGGGAGGAGCCCGCGCTCGACGAGGATCCAGACCGCGAAGGGGAGCTGCGTGCCGAAGACGCCCTCCTCGCTCGCGCGCAATTCGAGGACGCCGTTCACCGCGTCCTCGAGCGTCGCGAGGCCCGCCTCGTCCTTCGGATCGAAGCGCCAGGCGACGTAGCACGCCGTGAGGAAGACCTCCCACGCGAAGGGCCGCTCGTCGGTGAGCGACTCGACCTCCTCGCGCACGCGGTCGACGTCGATCGCGAAGGCGGCGAGGTGGACGTAGGGGACGCCGTAGCGAGCGGCGAGCGCGCGGTCCATGATCGTCGGCCGCCCGAGGCGCTCCGGGATCTCGCGCGGGGCTTGGGTGAGCGAGCGCTTCACGCGCGCGAGGCTACCCCGCCCCCGCGCGAACACCAACGCCGCCGCGCGAGCGGACGCTCGCCGCCGCCTCGCGCCGCGAGCCCGCGTCGGGTAGACCCGCTCTCGCCATGCACGCCGCCCGTCGTCGCTCGAAACGACCCGCGCTCACGCGCTCCCTCGCGCGGTGGGCCCTCGGCTCCGCGCTCGCGTCGGCGTCGATCGCCGGCCTCACGTCGAGCGCCTGGGCCGACGACGCGAGCGGCACGCCGCCGACGAGCGAGCCCGCGGCGCCCGCGAGCCCCGATGGGCCGGCGAGCCCGGCGCTCCCCGCCCTCGTCGCGGCGCCCGACGACGAGGAGGCGATCCCACCTCCGCCGAGCGGCGAGCCGGCCTCCCTCGACCCCGAGGGGCCCGACGCCGCGGGCATCGAGCTCGTCCCCGCGCCGCCGACCCCGCGCTCGCGCGAGGAGGCGGAGGCCGAGGAGGAGCGGCGCGACGCGCGTGCGCTCGAGGAGGCGCCGCCGCGCCCGCTCCCCGAGTGGCGCCTGCGAGCGGGCGCCGGCGTCGGGATCCCCGTGAGCGGCTCGAGCACGCCGACGCTGCGGCTGCACCAGGAGGTGGAGTGGCAGCCCGAGGCCGTCGCGCCCTTCGTCTTCGGCGTCGGCGGCGCCGAGTACCTCCTCGGCGGCGTCTTCGGCTCGGTCGGAGGGCGCTTCGGGATGGCGACGCTCTTCTGCGAGAACGAGGTCATGCGCTGCCAGGGCGCGGTGAGCATCGTGCTCGGCGCCTTCCTCGGAGAGCACCTCGCCGCGTTCGACGTCGGCGGTGAGGGCGACGTGCGCCTGCTCTTCGGGGACGCCTTCGAGCTCTCGCTCCGAGGTGGGTTCGACGGCGGGGGCGGCGTGAACATGATCCACGTCGATCTCGGCCTCGCCGCGGCGTTCTAGGCGCGTCGCCCGCGAGCAGGCATGCTCCCACGCCGATGGAGCCCACGCCCTCACAGCACGAATCAGTTGCCCTGATCCGTGCTGTTCCTTCCTTGTCGGAGGGTCTGCCCCCAGACCCTCCCTCACGCCGAGTGAATCGGCGTGAGCCTCCCTCCCGCCGAGCCAGCGTGCCTCGCTCGACGGATCACGTCGAGCGACGCGCGCTGTCAGCGCCGACGGAACCGGGCTCGCGCTCGAGCGCGCTCCTCGGGCTCGTGCTCGCCCTCGCGGCGAGCGCGCTCGCGCTCCGCGCGCTCCCCGAAGAAGGCCTCGCGCCCTTCGGTCCCCCGGCGACGCTCCTCGCGCTCGCGCTCCTCTCGCTCGCGCTCCTCGGCGGGCTCGTCGCCGGGGCGAGCGAGGCGCGGGGCGCGCCCCTCATGCGCCGCGCGAGGCACCTCCGCCTGCCCTCGCGCGAGGACCTGCGGTGCGCGCTGCCCTCGCTCGCCTTGCTCCTCTTCGCGCCGCTCGCCCGCGAGCCCGCGCTCCTCGCCGCGCTCTCGGCGCTCGCGCTCGTCGCCCTCGTCGTACGCGCCCCGCGCGACGTGACGCGGCCCGAGGTGGGCGCGGACGGGCGCGGCGTCCTCGATCTCTACGCGGGTGGCCTCTTCCTCCTCGCCGGCCTCGTCGCCGTCGACTACCTCGCGATCGCGCTCGAGATGGTGGGGAGCCGCGACAACGACGCGGCCTACTACTTCGGCGTCGCGCGCTTCCTCGCGGCGCACGGGCGCCTCGAGGAGCCGATCGTCTGGAATTTCCTCGCGCCGCCCGCCCAGATCGTGCACCCGGCCTTCGACTACTGGCAGGGCCTCACGTCGCTCGTGCTCGCGATCCCGCTCGCGCTCTTCGGGCGCACGCACCTCGTCGCGTCGGTCGCGATGGCCTCGCTCTCCGCGCTCGCCGTCCTGCTCTTCACCTACCTCGTCACGATCGCGCGGCCGCTCGCGAGCCGCGCGGGCCAGCTCGCCGCGATCCTCGCCTTCGCCTACGCGCCGGCGATGCAGACGTTCCGCTTCGACACCGAGACGAGCGTCGTCTTCCAGCTCGCGCTCACGGGCGCGCTCGTCGCCATCGCGACGGAGCGCCTCGCCCTCGCTGCCGTCCTCTCGTTCCTCGTCTTTCTCACGCGCGCGGACGGAATCGTCACCGTCGCCATCGTCTGGCTCTTCCTCGCGCTCCGAGCGATCCCGCGCGCGCGCGATCTCGAGGGTCGGCCCGCGCTCCTTCGGCTCGTCGCCGCGATGCTCGGCGCCCTCGGCCTCTACGTCGGCTCGAACCTCGCGCGCTTCGGCGCCCCCACGCCGCCTGGCGCGCGGCTCGCGCCCTTCCTCACGAGCTACGGGCAGCTCTACACCCTCGATCCGCACCGCGCGCCGGGCACCCTCGGGGAGCTCCTCTCGAGCCGGCTCCGGCTCGACGCCCTCGGGCACGCGCTCACGCTGGCGCTCGGGGCGCTCGAGCGCGTGGCGTTCGTCCTCGCGCCGGGCGTGCTCGTCGCCGCGCTCGCGCTCGGCGTCGCCGTCTTCGCGCGGCCGCGCACCGACCGCTCGGGCCTGCACCGGCTCTCGCTCACGCTCGTCCTCGTCGGCTCGGTCCTCGTCGCGTGGGCGAGCCCCGTCGTCTTCGCCGAGTGGCGCACGCTCCACGGCCTCCTGCCCGCGATGGTGCTCGCCGCCGCGATGAGCGCCGAGCTCCCCTCCCGCGCGCTCGCCCACGCGCTCCAGAAGAAGCACCCCGCCCTCGGGCGCGCGCTCTTCGCGCTCGGGACGGCGGCGCTCCTCGTGCCCACGCTGCTCTGGCTCTCCGCCTACCGCCCCGCGCCCGCGCCGCACGCCGACTACGAGGCGGAGCTCGCCTCGCTCGATCCGATCCTCGAGGGCGCCAACGTCGCGACGACGAGCCCCTGGTGGGTCATCGCGAACACCGAGAGCCCCGCGATCCTCCTCCCGTTCCAGGGCGAGGCGACCCTCGCGCGCGTCCTGCGCCTCTATCGGGTGGACTACGTCCTCTTCTCCCGCGGCGACGTGGAGGGCTTCGGCGCGGACGCGTGGCGCGTCTGGGAGCCCCTCCGGAGCGGCGCGCGGCCCGCGATCGGCCCCTACCGCCTCGAGCGGGTCCACCGCGGCCCGCACGTCACGCTCTACCGCGTCGTGCGCTGAGGGCGCTCGCTCCTCGGCGCGGCGGGGCGAGCGCCAGCGAGGCCCGATCGGAGCCCGTGGACGCGGGTTTGACAGAGAGCGCGCGCGCTCCAATACTCGCGCGCCTTCGGCGAGGTAGCTCAGCTGGTTAGAGCAGGCGTTTCATACGCGCCGGGTCGGTGGTTCGAGTCCACTCCTCGCCATGCTCGATGAACGAGGCCCTCCGGGGCCTTCGTCGTTCGAGGGGACGTCCGAGCGCGAGCGCGACGCGCTCGCGGAGCCCTCGCGCGCATTTTCTTTTTGCAATCGAGTTGCAACATACGCGAGGCGCGCTATCGGTCCGTCGACACGGCCCTCGATGCCCGAGCCCGCATGACCTCGCGCCTCACCCGCCTCGCGCTCGCCTCGCTCGTCGTCCTCGGCGGGGCGAGCCTCGTCGCTCGCGCGCGGGCCGAGGGCGCGCCCCTGCCCGCGGACGACGTCGCGCCCGACGCGACGAGCCCGGCCGAGGAGCCAGCGGGGAGCGGCGACGAGGGCGCCTCGAGCGCGCCGGTCACGGCCTCGGGCGAGCCGGAGGACGACGCGCGAGGCGCGACGCGGCCGTCGAGCGAGCCGAGCGACGCGCCGACGCTCGAGGACGCGGGCGCCGAGGGCGCGGCGCGCGACGACGCGGAGGGCAGAGAGGCCGAGGAGGCCGAGGACGAGGACGACGAGGACGAGCTCCCGAGCTACGGCGTCGTCGCGACGCTCGACGTCGCCGTGCCCGGGCCGCACCCCGCGGCGGTGAGCGAGCTCCACCTCGACCCCGCGCACTACCGGCTCGTCCCGCGGCGGAGCGCCGAAGAGCTCCTCACGCTCGCGCCGGGCGTCTTCCTCGTGAACCACGCCGGCGCCTTCCACGCGAGCAGCGTCTTTCTGCGCGGCTTCGACGCGGGCGAGGGCCAGGACATCGAGCTCCTCGTCGACGGAGTGCCGATCAACGAGCCCTCGAACGCGCACGGCCACGGCTACGCCGACCTCCACTTCGTCATCCCCGAGGTGACCCGCGTCGTCCGCGTCACCGAGGGGCCCTTCGCGCCCTCCCAGGGCGACTTCGCCGTCGCCGGCTCGGTCGCGTACGAGCTCGGCCCGCGCGAGCGCGGCGTCACGATCCAGGGCTCCTACGGGAGCTTCGATCGCGCGCGCCTCTTGCTCGCCTGGGCGCCGGTCCAGGCCGATCCCGGCACCTTCGTCGCGGTCGATCTGCGCGACGAGCGGGGCTTCGGGGTCCAGCGCGCCGCGCGGAGCGCCGTCTTCAACGGCCGCTTCGAGAGCGAGGTCGCCCGCGGCGTGCGCGTCTCGCTCTTCGCCGCTGGCGAGAGCGCCGACTTCGCGACCGCTGGCGTCGTGCGCCTCGACGACGTGGCGCGCGGGCGGCTCCCCTGCGGGCCCTCGCGCGACGAGCAATTCTTCTGCGCGGCCGATCCGAACCAGGGCGGCTCGAGCTCGCGCGCGCTCGTCGACCTCGGCCTCACGACGCGCGCGAGCGGCGTCGCCACCTCGCACCACCTCTACGCGCAGTACCGGAGGCTCCGCGTCCGCCAGAACTTCACCGGGCTCGCCTTCGATCCGCGCGGCGACGGCCTCGACGAGCAGTACGAGGCCGTGAGCGTCGGCGCGCGAGGGCGCGCGCGCTTCTCGACGCGCGCGTTCGACGCGCCGCAGGTCTTCGAGCTCGGCTACGTCCTGCGCGAGGACGTGGGCGCGACGCGCCAGCGCCGGCTCCGCTTCGGGAGCGGCGTCCCTTACGCGGCCGTCTTCGACGACGACCTCTTCCTCACGCAGATCGGGGCCCACGCCGGCGCGGAGCTCCGCTTCACGGACTGGCTCGGCCTCGACCTCGGCGTGCGCGCCGACGGCTTCGGGCTCTCGGCGCGCGAGAAGACCTTCCCCGAGGCGGATCGGACGGGGCCGCGGCTCTCGGACGACACGACCGACGCGTGGGGGCTCTCGATCGCGCCGCGGGGCAGCGTCCACGTCCAGCTCGCGCCGATCCTCACCTGGCGAACGAGCGTCGGCGTCGGCACGCGCTCGAGCGACGCGAGCGCGCTCTCGACGGGCGAGCGCGCGCCCTTCGCGCGGGTCCTCGCGAGCGAGACCGGCCTCGCCCTCGATCACGAGGAGGGCGCCCTCCACGTCGATGCGCGGGCCCTCGCGTTCCAGACCTTCGTCGACCGCGATCTCGTCTTCGAGCCGACGGCCGGGAGGAACGTCGACGTCGGCGCGAGCTCGCGCCTGGGCGCGAGCGCGTACCTCGGCGTGGACCTCGAGCCCTACCTGCACGCCGGGGTGAGCTTCGCGTGGACGGAGGCGTTCGAGCTCGGGGGCCGCGACTTCGGGCTCGTCTCGGCGACGCGCCTCCCGTACGTCCCGCGCTGGGTCGGGCGCGCGGACGTCGTCGGGCTCTACCCCCTCGAGGTCGCGGGCGAGACGATCCGCGTGAGCCTCGGCGTGGGCGCGAGCCTGCTCGGCGAGCGGCCGCTCCCGCTCGGGCAGGCGGCCGATCCGGTCTTCCTCCTCGATCTCGCGCTCGAGGCGAGCGTCCGCGATCTCGCGATCGCGCTCGCCGTCACGAACGCGACCGACGCGCGCTGGCCCGCCGCGATCTACCGCTACGTCTCGCGCTGGGATCCGAGCGAGCCGCTCGCGCGCGTGCCCGCCCTGCACGCGTCGGCGGGCGCGCCGCTCGCCATCGAGCTGACGCTGCGACTACGCTTCGACGAGACCCGCGGTCCCTTCGCCGCCCCCGTGGCGGAGGAGCCCGCCCGCGCCGAGCTGGACGCGGCGCACACGGAGGCACCATGAGACATCCCCCCTTCGTCTTCGGCGTCACGCTCTGCGTCGCCCTCACGCTCTTCGCGGCGTGCGGCGTGACGAGGGGCGAGCCCGCGAGCGCCGAGCTCGCGCTCGAGGGTGGAGGCGGCCGCTTCACGACCGCGACCGGCTGGGACGTCGTCCTCGACGAGGCGCGCCTCGTCATCGACGGCCTCCACGTCTTCGCGCCGGCCGGCGACGCGAGCGCCGCCCTCGAGCGCGTGCTCTGGCTCGGACCGAGCGTCGCCCTCGCGCACGGCGGCCACGACGACTTCGGCGGCCGCGCGACGCGGATCGAGTGGCTCGGCCCGGCCCTCCTCGATCTCCTCGGCGAGGGCCCCACCCCGCTCGGCCCGATGTCGGGCTCGGTGGGCGCGACGGACGGCGCGACGCTCGCGTTCGGCCCGCTCCCCGCGGACCTCGCCACCGCGAGCGGGCCCACGCACGGGCACCACGCGTTTCTGCGCGGCACGGCGAGCCGCGAGGTCGACGGCGCGCCCGAGGTCGTCCGCTTCGAGGGCGGCCTCGACTTCACCGTCGGCGGCACCGAGCACCTCATCGAGGCGATCGCGATGACCGATCGCGTCGAGCCCGAGGGCCGCTTCACCCTCTCGTTCGAGCTCTCGCGCTGGCTCGACCAGGCCCGCTTCGAGCGGCTCGCGGCGGGCGACCCCGCGCTCATCACGCCGAGCGCTCAGGTCGGCATCGCCTGGGACCTCGGCCTGCGCGACCCGATGGGGATCCATCTCACCTACGAACGAGGCACGCCATGAACCGAACCGCGACCCTGCTCTCGATCACCCTCGCGCTCCTCGCCCCGCTCGCGAGCGGCTGCCCGGAGCCGACCGGGAGCCTGCGCGTGGACGCCAACGGGGAGGCGATCGCCACGATGGGTCTACCCATCGACGGGATCGCGTTCGAGGACGGCTGGAGCGTCTCCTTCGAGCACGTGCTCGCCTCCGTCCAGAATTTCTCGATCGCCGACGGATCGGGCGCGTTCCCGCTCGAGGCGCCCAGCTCGCTCGTCGATCTCCACGAGGGGCCGCGCACGATCTGGCAGTACGCGAGCGTGCCCGCGCGGCGCTGGCCGGAGGTGGGCTACGAGCTCGCCCCGCCGACGGCGGCGACGCGCCTCTTGGGCGGCGTGACCGAGGCTCAGCGGGACGCGATGATCGCGAGCGGCGCCTCGCTCCACGTCCTCGGCACGGCGAGCCACCCTACCCATGGCAGCTACCAGATCGACCTCGCGCTCCCGCTCGACGTCCACGCCGAGCACTGCGAGAGCGGCGCGGACGGCACGGCGGGCATCGTCGTCCCGACGTCGGGCACGCGCGTCTCGGAGATGACGATCCACCTCGACCACCTCTTCCTCCAGTCGGCGCGCGCCGAGGCGTCGGTCCTGCGCTTCGACGCCTGGGCGGCCGCGGCGGGCCCCGATCGCGTCGTCACCCTCGAGCGCCTCGCGCGCCAGGAGCTCGCCGACCTGCGCGGGATCGACGGCGGCCCGCTCGTCGACGCGGAGGGGAACCCCGTCGTCTACGAGCCGCCCTCGAGCGGCCTGCCCGAGCAGAACCTCGCCGCCCTGGTCGTGGCGCTCGCGGACACCGTCGGCCACTTCGAGGGCGAGGGGCACTGCGACTACCACACCGGCGAGCACTGACCGGGCGCCGCGCTCGACGCGCGAGCGACGTCCAAGATGCGAACACCGAGAGGCCCGAGCGCGCCAGCTCGGGCGGCGATCGCCGCGGCGACGCCTCGAGGGAGCGACGTCGAGGCCGCTTCGGCCCGCCTCCCATCGCGGCACGCGGGCTGCTATCCACACGCGTCATGAGCCTCGCTCCTCCGTGGACCGCGCGCGCGACGGCGCGCCCCCTCGCCCTCGCCCTCGCCCTCGCCGGGAGCGGCCTCGCGCTCGGCTGCGAGGGCCCCGCCGGACCGCCCGTCGAGGCGCGCGCGCTCTGCGGCCAGATCGCGAGCATCGTCTGCGAGGCCGACGAGCGGTGCTTCCACGGCACGGAGGCGCCGAGCCACTGCAGGGCGGCGCAGGCCCGCGCCTGCGAGGAGAGCGTCGGCGCGCTCGCGGCCGATCCACGGCTCGGCTACGACGCGGCGCGCGCCGGGGCCTTCGTCGCGGGGCTCCGCGAGCGCGCGCAGGGCTGCTTCCAGACGCCGGTCGACCTCGACGCGTTCCGCGAGTCGTTCGCGGGGACGGGCGGCGAGGGCGCGACGTGCACGCCCGCCTCGACGAGCTCGCGCGAGCTCCTGCTCGCCTCGCTCTCGTGCGGTGGGCTCGCCTGCCGCGTCCAGCTCCGCGCCGACGCGTCGGTGGAGGGCGTCTGTCGCGCGCGGAGGGACGGCGCGTGCTCGCACCCGTGGGACTGCGAGGCGGGCGCGTACTGTAGCCTCCCGAGGCGCTGGCAGCCGGGCGTGTGGGGCGAGTGCAGGCCGCGACAGCGCGACGGCTGGGCGTGCACGAGCGATCTCGAGTGCGAGAGCCTCCACTGCGACGGAACGTGCCGCGCGGCGAGCGAGGCCGAGCTCGCGCTCGTCGTGACCTACCCCGCGCTGATCCGCGCCGCGGCGCCCGCCGCGTATTTCCGCATGGACGACGCCTCGGGCGCCCGCCGAGACGAGCTCGGTGGCACGCCGGCCGCCGCCGCGGGTGGCGCCGTCACGCGGCTCGCCGAGGGCGCGATCGCGGGCGACGAGGACGGCGCGGCGGTCCTCTCGGGCGGCTCGTACCTGCGCGTCCCCTCCCCGGACGCGCTCGCCGACGCCGACGCGCTCGCGCTCGAGGGCTGGTTCCGCGCCGACGAGCCGCTCGGCGCGGAGCCCCTCCTCGAGCTCGCGAGCGAGGGCACCTACGGCGTGGGCGTCGGGCTCGGCGACGACGGAACGCGCGTGGCCGCGAATTTCCGCGACGCCGCGCCGGAGGATCACGTCGCGGCCTCGGCGAGCGGCGCGATCGCGGCCAACGCCTGGCACCACGTCGTCGCGACGTACGAGGGGCGCGTGGGCACGCTCTACGTCGATGGCCGGAGCGTCGCGAGCGTGGAGGTCGAGGGCCCGCTCGCGCTCGGCGACGATCTCCTCGTCGGCTACCACCGCGCCTACGGCGACGCCGAGGCTCGGAGCTTCACGGGCGCGATCGACGAGGTCGCGGTCTACGCGCACGCGCTCGATCCGAGCGTCATCGCGCGGCACTTCGCCGCCGGGTCGAGCGGCGCCCTCGAGAACCGGTTCTCGCTCTTCGCCTGGACGCGCTGACGGCGCGCGAGGGAGCGCCCTCCCGTGATAGATCGGGCTCGTGTCGTTCCCCGACCCTACCCTCTTCATCCCGCACCGGCCGCCGATGCTCCTCTTCGACGAGCTCGTCCAGCACGACATGACGAGCGTCGCGATCGCGAAGACGTTTCGCGAGGGTGAGCTTTTCGTGGAGCAGGGCGCCGTCTCGAGCTTCATCACGCTCGAGCTCTTCGCGCAGGCGGCCGCCGCGCACTTCGGCTACTCGGGCTACCTCGCGGGCGGCGTCTTCTCGTCGGGCGCCCTCCTCGGGACGCGCAAGATCGACCTCCACGTCCCCACCCTCCCGCTCGGCCACCGCCTCGAGGTGCGCGCGCACCAGGTCTTCGTGATGCCCCCCGCCGCGCAGTACGACTGCGTGCTCGTCGACGTGGACGCGGGCGAGGCGGTGCTCGCCGCGGGCACGATCAACGTCGCCCTCGGCACCGAGCCGCCCTCGCGCGGCGCCTGACGCGCGCGAGCCGCCGCGACGTCAGGCCATGCCGAGGAAGAGCGCCTCGGGATCCTCGAGGTTCTGGATGACCTCGTAGGCGAACGCGGCGCCGACGTGACCGTCCACGATGCGGTGATCGAAGCTGAGGCTGAGCAGCATGATCTCGCCGATGACGATCTGGTCGTCGCGCACGACGGGCCGCTTCTTGATCTGGTGGACGCCGAGGATGCCGACCTCGGGGAAGTTGAGGACGGGCGTCGCGAAGAGGCCGCCCTGCGTGCCGAGGCTCGTGATCGTGAAGGTGGAGCCGCTGAGGTCCGCCGCCTCGATCTTGCCCGCCTTCGCCGCCTGCCCGAGGCGCTCGATGTCCTCCGCGACCTCGAGCAGCGACTTCCGGTCGGCGTCCTTCACGACGGGGACCATGAGGCCCTGATCCGTCGAGGCCGCGATCCCGATGTGGTAGTAGCGGCGCGTGACGAGCTCGTTCGTCGTCTCGTCGAGCGCGCTGTTCAGGACGGGGAAGCGCTTGAGCGCCGCGACGACGGCCTTGACGATGAAGGGCAGGAACGTGAGCTTCACGCCCTGCCGCTCGGCCGCGGGCTTCATCCGCTCGCGCAGGGCCTTGAGCCGCCCGACGTCGCACTCCTCGACGAAGGTGAAGTGCGCGGCCGTCGTCTTCGAGGCGTGCATGCGCTCGGCGATCTTGCGGCGCATGCCGACGAAGGGGCGCCGCTCCTCGAGGGAGGCGGGCGTGCCGGGCGGCGGGCTGATCGCGATGGGCGCGCGCCCGAGCCCGGCGCGTGAGCCGCTCGCGCTCGAGGCCGCTTGCGGCGAAGTGGCCACGGGCGCGCTCGCGCGGCTCTGGTAGGCGCGGACGTCGCCCTGCGTGACGCGGTGGCCCTCGCCGCTCGGCCGCACCTTGCGGAGATCGACGCCGAGCTCGCGCGCGAGCTTGCGGACGACGGGCGTCGCGAGCGGGCGCTCCTCGTGGTAGCCGTCGTCGACGGCGGACGCCGGCGCCGGACGCGCGGGGGACGCGGCGAGCGGCGCGGGCGTCGGCGAGGCGGCCGCGGGCGACGTGGGCGCGGGCGACGCGAAGAAGGAGCCGCCGGGGACCGTGTCCTTGATGTCGCCGACGGCGGTCGCCGCGGGCCCCTCAGCCCCCGTCGAGGCGGCCGGGGCGCTCTTCGCGGACGCGGCCGGGGCAGGGAGCGGCGCGCTCGAGGAGGGAGCCGGACGGGCCGGCTCGGGCGCTCGCGACGGGGCGGGCGCCGCGGCGGACGCGCCGCCCTCCGTCTCGATGACGACGAGGAGCGTCCCGACGGGGACGACCGCGCCGACCTCGGCGAGCGTCTCGCGGATCGTGCCCTTCACGGGCGCGCCGATCGTGACCGTCGCCTTGTCGGTCATCACGTCGAGCATCGCCTGGTCTTCCTTGACCGCGTCGCCCGGCTTGACGTGCCAGCCGACGAGCTCGCCCTCGGCGACGCCCTCGCCGATGTCCGGCAGCTTGAATTCGAAGCGCGCCATCTCAGTACCTCGCCGTCTCGAGGAGCGTGGGGACGATGCGCCGAGCGAGCGGGAGGTACTCGTTCTCGAGCGTGTAGGGGAAGGGCGTGTCGAAGCCCGTCACGCGCGCGGGCGGCGCGGCGAGGTGGAGGAACGCGCGCTCGGAGACGAGCTGGAGGATCTCCGCGCCGAAGCCGCAGGCCTTGGGGGCCTCGTGGACGACGACGATCCGGCCCGTCTTCTCGACGCTCCTCACGATGAGGTCGAGGTCGAGCGGCCAGAGCGTGCGCGGATCGACGATCTCGACCGAGACGCCCTGCGCGGCGACCTCCTCGGCCGCGGCGATGGCCTCGTAGAGCATCGCGCCCCACGCGACCACGGTGACGTGCTCGCCCTCGCGTACGACGCGCCCCTCGCCGAGCGGGATCGTGTACGCCTCGTCCGGCACCTCCATCTTCACGGCGCGGTAGACGCGCTTGGGCTCGAAGAAGAGGACGGGATCCTCGTCGCGGATCGCCGAGGCGAGGAGGCCCTTGGCGTCGTAGGGGTTCGAGGGGCAGACGACCTTCAGGCCCGCGGTGTGGATGAAGAACGCCTCGGGCGACTGGGAGTGGTAGAGGCCGCCGCGGATGCCGCCGCCGATCGGCGCGCGGATCACCATCGGGCACGCGTACTCGCCGCCCGAGCGGTAGCGGTACTTCGCCGCCTCGCTGACGATCTGATCGAAGGCGGGGAAGATGAAGTCCGCGAACTGGATCTCGGGGACGGGGCGCAGGCCGTAGGCGGCCATGCCGATCGCCGTGCCGACGATGCCGCCCTCGTTGAGCGGCGTGTCGATGACGCGCGCCTCGCCGAACTCGTCGTAGAGCCCCTCGGTCACGCGGAAGACGCCGCCGACCTTGCCGACGTCCTCGCCCATCACGACGACGCGATCGTCACTCGCCATCTCGTGGCGGAGCGCCTCGTTGATGGCCTTGACCATGTTCTTCTGGCTCATCGCGGATCCTCTCGGTAGGCGGCGCGCAGGCTCGCCCGCTGCGCCTCGACGTGGACGGGTAGCGCGCCCTCCGCGGAGGGCGCGTAGAGGTGCTCGAAGAGCGACTCGAGCCGCGGCGCGGGCTTCGCGAACGCCGCGCTCGTCGCGCGCTCGAGCTCGAGGAGGAGCTCGCGCCGAAAGGCGAAGTCCGCCTCTTCCGTGAAGGCCCCTTCGTGGAGCAGCGCGGCGCGGAGCGCCTCGAGCGGATCGGGCTCCTTGCGCAGGCGCACCTCGAGGAGCGTCGGCCCCTCGCCCGCGCGCGCGCGGCGCGCCGCCTCGCCGACGTGCTCGAGGACCGCCGCGGGATCGCCCGCGCACTCGTCGTCGCGCACGCCGTACGCGACGGCCTTCTCGCGGACCTCGACGTCGGGCGCGGGGGCCTCGTCCCCGTCGGTCTTCGAGAGGAACACGATCGGCGCCCTCGTGACGCCCGCGAAGTTCACGGCGCTGTGGAAGTCGCCCGCGTCCGCGGCCGTCTCGTCGAAGAGCGCGAGCACGACCTCCTTCGCGCCGCGGAGCCGCGCGGCCCACGCGAGCCCCGTCGCGTGGGTGAGGTGCTGCGAGACCTGCACGCTGGGGCTCGCGATGCGGAGCGCGCGCGACGCGAACATCCCCGGCGAGCCGTGGCCGCCGAGCGCGTCGTCGGCGTTGCCCACCGCGTGGTCGACGTAGCGCTCGAGGCTCACGCCGCGCGCGAGCGCCGCCGCGTGATCGCGAGGCGTCGGGAAGATCCAGTCCTCCCGATCGAGCGCGAGCGTCGCCGCGACGACGACGAGCTCGGCGCGCGCGGCGTCCGGGTGGTAGCCGATGTGGCCGGCCCGCGCGTGGATCGCGAGGCGCTCGTCGAGCAGGCGCGCGCGCACCGCGGAGCGATAGACTTCGAGGAGGTCCGCCATGGCGGTGGCGTTCGTATCACGCTCGCCGGCGCGACACACCTGCCGATCGTCGCGCCGACGCGCGTCGGACGATGACGCACCGCACCATCGCGCCGGCTCCCGAGAGGCGCGGGCGCGCGCTATACCCAGCGCATGCGACGAACGATCTTCGGGCTCACGCTCGCCTCCACGTTGCTCGCGCTCTTCGCCGTCTCGTCCGCGCTCGGCGTGGGCGCGCGGGCGCAGGACGACGACGGAGAGGGCGAGGCCGAGGCGCCGCCGGCCCCGGAGCCCGCGCAGCCCGCCGGGCCCCGGACGGAGTCGGGCCGCGCCGAGGTCGTCGTGGTCATCGATCGACGCGGCGCGGTCCTCTCGCTCCACAGCAAGGCGCGCCTCGTCATCCCGGCCGAGCTCCCCGTCGCCAACCGCCGCGTGCGCTTCGCCGAGTCGCGCGAGCCCCTCCAGCCCTCGCAGATCGGCGCGGGCTTCGCGCGGATCGGGCCCGCGCTCAGCTTCGATGGCGCGATCGACGCCTCGCGGGCGCCCGTGGTCGTCTCGATCGCCGCGCCGCGCGATCCCTCGCGCCGCGGCGCGCGGCTCGTGCTCGCGATGGAGCAGCCCTCGATCTGCGGCGAGGGGAGCGTCCCGTTGCCAGGCGCCTCGCGCGGCATCTGCTCGGGCTGGTCGATCCTGCCGGCGCGCTACGACGCGGGGGAGCGCCGCCTCTCGGCGGAGCTGCGCGCGCCAGGCGGCTACCGCCTCGTCTTCGGGACGCTGCCCTGCGCGGAGGGCGACACGGCGCCGGGCTGCGCGGCGCCCGCGGCCCCGCTGCCGCTCTGACCGCGCACGCCGACCCTCGGCGGGTCGCGCCGAGCGAGGCGCGCCGTCAGTCGCTCTACGCGGGATCGAGCGTCCCGGGCGACGAGGTCGAGCGGATCGTCGCCGCGAGCACGCGCTCGAGGCTCTCGACGTCGTAGGGCTTCTGGAGGAACGCCGCCGCGCGCTCGATCACGGGATCGTGCTCCGCGGAGTAGCCGCTCGAGATGACGATGGGGAGGCTCGGATCGCGCGCGTGGAGCGCGGCGAAGGTCTCGGGGCCGGAGAGGCCGGGCATCGTGAGGTCGAGCAGGACGACCGAGAGCTCGGCGCGGTGCTGATCGTGGAGCGCGAGCCCCTCCTCGCCGCCCGCGGCGACGAGCGCCGCGTAGCCGAGGTGGCGCAGGAGCGGGCCGAGGCTCGAGCGCACGGCGGCGTCGTCGTCGATGACCAAGACGAGGCCTCGAGAGGGCGCGCGCCTGCTCGACGCGGCCCTCGCGTCGCGCGTGAGGGCTCCGCTCGTCGCGGGGAGCCGGACCCGGACGAGGCAGCCGCGCCCCGGCTCGGAGTGGACGTCGATGACGCCCGCGTGCGAGCGCACGATGCCGAGCACCGCGGCCATCCCGAGGCCACGCCCCGCCTCCTTCGTCGTGAAGAAGGGATCGAAGAGCCGCGCCTTCGCCTCGCTCCCCATGCCGTTGCCCGTGTCCTCGACCTCGAGCACGACGCTCCGCGCCTCGCCGTCCGCCTCGGCGAAGAGGCGCAAGACGACGCACCCTTCGCGCCCTTCGCGCCCCTCGAGCGCCTCGCCCGCGTTCGTGAGGAGGTTCACGACGAGCTGCTCCATCTGCTGCCGATCCGCCTCGACGGGGGGCACCTCGCCCTCGCACTCGACGCGGACGTGCGTCGCTCGCGGCGGGGCGAGCTCGAGGAGCTCGAGCGCGCGCTCGACGACCTCGCGCAGATCGACCGGCGCGCGCACGCGCACCCCGCGCCCGGCGTAGGAGAGGAGCTGCTGCGTGAGCCGGGCCGCGCGGCGCGAGAGCTGCTCGATCTCCTCGAGCGACTCGCGGACGCTCTCTTGGCACTCGGGGCACGCGCGCCGCTTGGCGAGGCTCGCGTGGCCGAGGATCCCCGTGAGCAGGTTGTTGAAGTCGTGCGCGAGCCCACCGGCGAGCACACCGAGGCTCTCGAGCTTCTGCGCTTGGAGGAGCTGCCGCTCGAGCGCTCGCGCTTGCTGCTCCGCGACGACGCGATCGGTGATGTCGATGACGTAGCCGAGGTAGTGGGTCGGCACACCGTCGGGCCCACGCGCGATGCGCGTCACGTCGAGGAGCCAGCGCACGCCGCCGTCCCGGTGTCGGATCCGATAGGGCGCGTGCGTGAAGCCGGTGAGCGCGCTCGACGAGGCCTCGGCCACCTCGCGCCCCACCCGCTCCGCGTCCTCGGGCTCGACGAGCGAGCCGTAGGAGAGGCGGCCGCTCACGAGATCCTCCGGCGGGTAGCCGAAGACCTCGACGACGTTGGGCGAGACGTGCTCGACCGGCCAGCCCGGAGCGTTGCGCCATCGAAAGAGGACCACCGGTCCCCTCACGAACGCCGTGCGCTCGTCCAGCTCCTCCATCCCTCGAGCGTAGCGGCCAACGCGCGCCGAGCGCCAGCCCCTCCTCGCTCCGTGACGGCCGCGACCCGACGCCTGTATCACTCGGGCTAACGCTGCCGCGGCGGTGGCCGCGCTCGATTCCGTCGCTCGCTTCGCGGCGCCCCTTTCGCGCGAGGACGGCTTAGGCTACGGGCGCCTCGACGCTCGGCTCGCCAGCCCGCGCGAGGACCCGATCGTGCTCGATGCCTCGCGAGGAGGCCAACCCGGAGGAGTCGCTCATGCGTGTGCTCATCGCCGACAAGCTCGCCCCCTTCGTCTCCGGCCGCCTGCAGGATCTCGGCGCGCGGCTCGAGGTGGACCCCAAGCTCGACGGGGACGCGCTCACGGCGCGCGTCGGCTCCTTCGATCCCGACGTCCTCGTCGTGCGGAGCACGAAGGTCACGAAGGCGGCGATCGAGGCCGGCAAGCAGCTCGCGCTCGTCGTCCGCGCGGGGGCTGGCGTCAACACGATCGAGCTCGGCGCGGCGAGCGCGCGGGGCGTCTACGTGGCGAACTGCCCTGGCAAGAACGCGGCGGCCGTCGCGGAGCTCGCCATCGGTCACCTGGTGAACCTCGATCGGCGCATCGCCGACAACGTCGCCGCGCTCCGGAGCGGGCGCTGGGATAAGAAGACCTTCGGCAACGCGCGCGGGCTGCGCGGTCGCACCCTCGCCGTGCTCGGGCTCGGGCAGATCGGCCGCGAGACGATCGTGCGCGCGCGAGCGCTCGGCATGCGCGTCACGGGGTGGAGCCGCTCGGCGACGCCCGCGCTCGCGGAGGAGCTGGGCGTCACGCTGGCGCCGACCCCGGAGGCCGCCGTCCACGACGCCGACGCGGTCAGCGTGCACCTCGCGCTCGCCCCCGAGACGAGGGGGCGGATCGGCAAGAGCGTGTTCGACGCGATGAAGAGCGGCGCCTACTTCATCAACACCTCGCGCGGCGAGGTCGTCGACGAGGCGGCGCTCCTCGAGGCCTGCGAGGCGAAGGGCCTGCGCGCGGGCCTCGACGTGTTCGCGAGCGAGCCGAGCGCGAGCCAGGGCGAGGTCTCGGGCGCCGTCTTCGCGCACCCGAGCGTCTACGGCACCCACCACATCGGCGCCTCGACGGATGAGGCCGAGGAGGCCGTCGGCGAGGAGGTCGTGCGGATCGTGCACGCGTACCGCGAGGGCAAGCCGATCCCCAATTGCGTGAACCTCGCGCGAAAGAGCGCCGCGACCCACGTCGTCGTCGTCCGCCACGTCGATCGCGTGGGCGTGCTCGCGCGGGTGCTCCACGCGCTCGGCGAGGCGCAGCACAACGTCGAGGACATGCAGAACATCGTCTTCTCGGGGAACGCGGCCGCGTGCGCGCGCATCGACGTCGTCGGCGAGCCGAGCCCCGAGGTCCTCGCGCGCATCGCCGAGAGCCCCGACGTCTTCGCGGCGAGCGTCTCGCCGATCGGCTGACAGCGCGCTTCGGGCGCGCACGGCGCGACGCCGTCAGGGCAGGATCGGCCCGAGCGCCGTCACGCTCGAGAGCGACTCGCGCACGATGCGCGTGAGGAAGAGCTCCGTGCGATCGTCGGGGCGCCAGGGGCCGAGCGTCTCGACCTCGTACACGCCCGGCGTGAGCTCGATCGACACGATGCCGCCCGTGCTCGAGACGATCTCCGCCTCCTGCTCGGGATCCGTCATGTCGAGCCCACGCCGGCTCCCGTCGAAGAGGACGTACTCCTCGCCGACCGAGACGAAGCGCTTCGCGATCACCTGCCAGCCGGAGATCGGGACCACGTCGAGGTGCTCGGCGACGGAGGCGTCGTCGTCGCAGTAGGAGGCGGACACGAGCAAGAGGCCGCCGAGCTCGAGCGGGACGACCGTGGTGAGCGCCTCGGTCAGGATCGCCAGGACGGAGAAGCCCTCGAAGTCCGAGATGCTGACGAAGCTGCGAGGCTCGGCCGCGAGCGGCGTCGCGCCCAAGAGGGGCGAGTTCCCAGGCCAGATCTCGAGGTCCTGCATCCGAAGCAGGAGCGGCGGCGCGCCCTTGATCCACTCGTACATCGCTCGCGCCATTGTCGGGGCGAACGACGGTCCCGCCAAGTTCTTCGAGGTTCACGGCACGAATCCGTTGCCCTGGTTCGTGCCGTGAGGCGCCCTGTCAGTTGACGAGCGGCTTCGGGAAGACGTGCCCCTCGCCCGGCTCACCGACGAGCTCGCCGAGCTCGAGCGCGTCGCCGTTGAGCTCGTAGGGGAGGTAGAAGGTCACCGGATCGTCGGCGACGTGCTCCATCTGGACGGCGATGGCCGCGCTCATCGCCTCCTCCGCCTCGTCCTCGATCGTGACGTCGGCCACGACGGCGCTCGCGCGGAGCTCCGCGCGCTGCGCGTGGAGCGTCTCGCGCAGGCCGAGGACGATCTGCTCGGCGTCGGCCTCCTCGCCCTCCGCGAGATCGGCCTCGAGGAGCGCGATCGAGCCGTCGCTCCGGACGGCGACGGCGAAGGGATCGAATTCGCCGTCCGCCTCGAGGCGCTCGGAGGCGGAGGCGACCGCCTCGTCGAGGAGATCGTTCAGCTCGTCGCGGGGCGACTTCGGCTCGGACATTCGCGCATCTTGGTCGCCCACCTCACGCCTCGCCAGGCGGAAACGCGCGCGGTCCGGTAGAACGTCGCCATGACCCCCTCGGACCTCGCCCTCGTCCCCGCCCAGAGCGCCCTCCTCGTCATCGACGTCCAAGAGCGGCTCGCCGCCGCGATGCCGGAGGCGAGCGGGAGGCGCGCACAGGAGCGCACCGAGCGCCTCGTCGCCGGCGCGGCGCTCCTCGGCGTGCCCGTCCTCGCGACGGAGCAGTACCCGAAGGGGCTCGGCCCGACCCTCCCCTCGCTCCGCGCCGCGCTCGACGCGGCGAAGGCGAGCCTCTACGAGAAGCTCGAATTCGACGCGAGCCGCAACGAGGCCGTGCGCGCGCACCTCGGGCGCTGGCTCGAGGAGGGCCGCCGCTCGATCGTCCTCGCCGGGATGGAGGCGCACATCTGCGTCTACCAGAGCGCGCGCGGCCTCGAGGCGATGGGCTTTCGCGTCCACGTCGCGATCGACGCCGTCTGCTCGCGCGACCCCGCGAACGCGAAGCTCGCGCGCGGCCTCTACCGCGAGGCGGGCGTCGTCGCCTCGTCGAGCGAGGTCGTGCTCTTCGATCTCGTCGGGCAGGCGGGCTCGGAGACCTTCAAGGCGATCTCGAGGCTCGTGCGCTGACGGCGCTCAGGGCAGCGCGCTCGTCGTGAGCCCGGCGTGCGTGGTCAGCGCGAAGGTCACGGTCGAGCCCGCCGCCTCGCGGTTCCACGTCCCGACGAAGACCTCGATCCGCCCCGCGAGCCCGGGGAGGTCGAGCATGGCGTCGAGGTCGTCGCCGCCGTCGTCGTCGCAGAGGACGGCGCCGCTCGGCAGCCGGACGGCGATCGCCGAGTCGACGCTCGCGTGCGTCATCGCCCGCAGGAGCCCCGGGATGGGCGCCGCGAGCGTGAAGGCGAGCTGCGGCTGGCTCGGGTAGTACGCGTAGGAGCAGGAGCCGCCGCGCGCGCCGAGGCTCGAGCCCCGCGCCGTGCCTCCCGCCGACACGCTGCGCACGAGCGGGTCGGGCGAGAAGCCCGCGGCGAGCGCGATCTCCTCGGTGGGCGCGCCGGCGCCCGCGCCAGCGCCCGCCCCGACCGCGCCCGTCAGCGTCAGATCGCGCGCGCGCCAGTACCACTGGCCCTGATCGACGTCGACGCGGACGAGGGGACAGCCCTGATCGTCGACGCCGACCAGCTCGGTGACGTGCGCCGTGCGGCCGACGAATTGGGTCATCTCGTCGTTCCAGTTGTCGTCACCGTTCACCGGTCGATGGCGACCGAGCACGACCTCGGCGCCGACCTGGAGCCCCTCCCAGCGCACCGAGTCCTCGCGCTGGCCACAGGCCTGCGGGCCCGGGCCGCTGCCGCTCGCGCCGCCGAAGAGGCCCGAGCCCCCGCCCGACGCGACGGCGGGCCGCCCATGATCGGTGCTCACGCCCGTGCTCGGCGTGAGCGTGAAGTCGCTCGCGCCCGCGCCGCCGACCGGACGCAGATCGCGGATGCGCCAGAACCACTCGCCTCCGTCGACGTCGACGTGCACGCCCGGGCAGCCCGAGCCATCGGCGCCCGCCTGATCCGTGATGCGCGCCGTGCGCCCGACGAACGCCGCCATGTCGTCCGCCCAGTTGTCGTCGCCGTCGACCATGCGGTGGCGCCCGAGGACGACCTGCGCGCCGACCCGCGCGGCTCCATAGAATTCGCCGCTGCCGCAGCCCTGCGGGAACGCGCCCGCGCTCGCGCCCGCGCCCGCCGACGCGACCGGCGGCTGGTGATCCGTCCCGATGCCGAGGTCGCGGACCCGCCAGAAGTACTGCTCGTGGTCGGCGTCCACGCGGACGCCCGGGCAGCCCTGGCCGTCGACGCCCGAGAGCTGCGTGACGCGCGCGGCGCGCCCGACGTAGCGGGCCATCTCGTCGCGCCAGTTCGCCTCCCCGCGCACCCAGCGGTGGCGCTGGAGGGTGACGACGTCGCCGACGTGCAGATCGCGGTAGGTCGCGTTCGCGTCGGTCATGCCGCAGCCGTCGGCGCGAGGCGTCGTCGCCGAGACGGGATCGCTCTGCGCCCACGCGCTCGTGGGGAGCATGACCAGCACGACGAGGAGCGTTCCGAGAGCGACGCGAGTCATGGGCGCATCCTATCGCGCTCGCGACGCGCGCGCCTCGGAAAGCGGCTCGGGCCCGGGCGAGGGGCTCGAGCCCGGCGGACGTCAGCCGCGAGCCCCGAGCACGAGGGCGGCGAGGAGCTTCTCGTGGAGGCCGCCGAGCGCCCCGTTCGACATGAGCACGACGGTGTCGCCGCTCTCCACCGAGGCGAGCAGGGCCCGGAGCACCTCGTCGATCGAGCCGAGCGCGCGCGCCGCCTTCCCCCGCGCCTCGAGCCCCTCGACGACCGCGCCGAGATCGAGGCGCTCGTCCTCGGGGACGTTCGTGCGCCCGAGCGGCGGGAAGAGCGTGAGATCGGCCGAGAAGAAGGCGTCCTTGTAGGCCTCCTCGTGCACCTTGCGGCACGCGGTCGCGCTCCGCGGCTCGAAGACCGCGACGAGCTTGCCCTCGGGGTGACGCGCGCGCAGGCCCGCGAGCGTCTCGCGCACGGCGCTCGGGTGGTGGGCGAAGTCGTCGTAGACGCGCACGCCGCGCGCCTCGCCGCGCAATTCCTGCCTCCGCTTGACGCCCCGAAAGACGCGGAGCGCGCGCGCCGCGTCCTGCACGGCGATCGTCTCGCCGGAGGTCTCGCAGACGAGCGCCATGGCGGCGAGGGCGTTGCGCGCGTTGTGCTCGCCCGAGAGCGGCGAGAGCACGTTCGAGGCGAGCGTGCCCCCGACGAAGACGTCGATCGGCTGCACCTCGCCGTGCGCGGCGATCGGCGCCGCCGTCCAGACGGGCACCACGTCGCCGACCTCGTCCCCCTGGAGCGCGTAGTGGACCACGCGGCAGCGCGCCGCCCTCGCGACGCGGCGCACGTTCGGATCGCCCGCGAACGCGACGAGCACGCCGTCCTCCGGGATGCGGGCGACGAAGCCCTCGAACGCGGCGAGGTAGCTCTCGAGGCTCGGGTAGATGTCGACGTGATCGTGCTCGATCGACGTGAGGATCGCGGCCTTCGGGCGATACCGCCAGAATTTCGGCGTCTTCTCGAAGAACGCCGAGTCGTACTCGTCGCCCTCGATGACGAACGGCGCGCCCGCCGCGCCGAGCCGGAAGCTCTCGCCGAAGTCGAGCGGGATCCCGCCGACGAGGAGGCCGGGATCGCGCCCGAGCACGTGGAGCATCACGGCGACGAGCGAGGTCGTCGTCGTCTTGCCGTGCGTGCCCGCGACGACGAAGGAGGGGCGGTCGGCGAGGAAGAGCGTCTCGATCGCCCCCGGCATCGAGGTGTAGGGGATCCCGCGATCGATCGCGGCGCGCGCCTCCGGGTTGTCCTTGCGGCAGACGTTGCCGATCACGACGAGGTCGGGCCGGGGCTCGAGGTGCTCGGGCGCGAAGCCCTCGCGCGTCTCGATCCCGAAGCGCCCGAGGGCCTCGCCCATGGGCGGGTAGAACGCCACGTCCGAGCCGCTCACGCGATGACCCGCGGCCTTCGCGAGGCCGGCGAGGGCGCCCATGCCCGTCCCGGCGACGCCGACGAAGTGGATGTGCATGGCGAGCATCTACCATGGGGCGGGGGCGCGAAACGCGCGCGCCGGAGCGCACGAGGCCGTTGCGGCGAGCCGCGCTTCGCCGATACGCTCCCGCGTCGTGCGTGCGCTCCGCCTCGGGCCCGTCCCCTCCCTCGCCACCCTCCTCGCCGCGTGCCTCGCGCTCGCGAGCGCGGCGTGCGGAGGCGCGAGCGCGACGAGCGGCGCGACGAGCAGCGCGACGAGCGGCGAGGAGGAGCAGCCGATCCCGCCCGAGGCGCTCGTCGCCTTCCAGGCGGGCGTCCGCGACCTCGAGGGCACCGATCGCCAGAGCCGCGAGCGCGCGCAGGCGCACTTCGAGGAGGCGCTGCGGCTCGCGCCCGGGCTCTGGGAGGCGCGCTACGATCTCGCCTACCTCGCGCGCCTGCGAGGCGATCTCGTCCAGGCGCGGCGTGAGCTCGAGGCCGCGCGCGCCGTCGCGCCGCACTCGGGCGAGGTGCTGGTCGCGCTGGCCGAACTCGAGAGCCTCGTCGGCGAGCCCGACGCCGCCGCCGCGCTCCTGCGCACCTACGTCGAGGCGCACCCGGCCGAAGCGAGCGCGCGCGTGGCCTTGGCGACGCTCTTGCGGGTGGCGCGCGACTACGACGGCGCGCTCGAGCAGGCCCGCGAGGCGCTCGTCCGCGACCCCCGCAACGCCCGCGCGCTCGCCGAGGTCGGCCGCGTCTATCGGGCCCGCGAGCAGTACGAGGTCGCCGAGCTCGTCTTCCGCAAGGCGCTCGATCTGGGCGAGAGCGCCGAGCTCCACAACGATCTGGGGCTCCTCGAGCTCGCGCGCGGCGACACGCAGGCCGCGTTCGAGGCCTTCGCGCGCGCCATCGCGCTCGATCCGGACTTCAAGGACGCGCACGCGAACCAGGGCTCCGTCCTGCTCCACGCGGGCGACTACGCCGGCGCCGCCGCCGAGTACCGCGCCGTGCTCGAGCACGACCCGGACGACGTCGACGCGCGCGTCGCGCTCGGCATCTGCCTGCGCGGCCAGGCCGATCTGCGAGGCGCCGAGCGCGAGTACCAGGCCGCCCTCGAGCGCGCCCCGAGCCACCCCGGCGCCCTCTTCGACTACGCCATCCTGCGCGCGGAGTTCCTCGATCAGCGCCGCGAGGCCGTCGAGCTCTTCCAGCGCTTCCTCGCCGTCGCGCCCGCGAGCGCGAGCGAGCGCGAGGTCGCCGAGCGCTACCTCCGCGACATCGAGCGCGAGGCGAGCGCCCCGCCCCCGCCGCCCCCCGCCGCCTCGACGGACGCGGCCGAGGGCGCGGACGAGCCGATGGATCTCTGACAGCGCGGGCGCGCCGTCAGACGTTGAACCGGAAGTGCATCACGTCGCCGTCGCGGACGACGTAGTCCTTGCCCTCGATGCCGAGCTTGCCCGCCGCGCGGCAGGCGGCCTCGCTGCCGAGGTTCACGCGGTCCTCCCACCAGATGACCTCGGCCTTGATGAAGCCGCGCTCGAAGTCGGTGTGGATCTTCCCGGCCGCCTGCGGCGCCTTCGTGCCGCGCTTGATCGTCCAGGCGCGGACCTCCTGCTTGCCGGCCGTGAAGTAGGTGAT
Organism: Sandaracinaceae bacterium; assembly: GCA_039809495.1. GTDB lineage: Bacteria > Myxococcota_A > Polyangia > Polyangiales > Sandaracinaceae > JAFLCL01. The sequence continues at coordinate 996 of JBDHVC010000045.1, read as the reverse complement.
GAGGTCGAGCATCGCGTAGCCGGTGCGGATCACGGCGTCGAGGCCGGGCTCCTCGAGGCCGACGCTCTCGAGGAAGGAGGCGCGCTCCTCGAGGGGGAGCTGCATGATCTCGGCCTCGATCTTCGCGGAGATCACGACGACGGGCACGCCCGCCTTCGCCGCGCGCTCGCGCACGCGCGAGACGAGCGGGTCCGCCTCGAGCGAGCCGAGCTGGTCCTCCTTCACGTTGCACACGTAGAAGACGGGCTTGTTCGTGATGAGGGCGAGCTCGCGGACGAGCTCGCGCTCGTCGTCGTCCTCGGTCGTGACGCTGCGGGCCCACGCGCCCCGATCGAGCGCCTGCTCGACGCGCTCGAGGATCTGGACGGCCTTCTTCTCGCGCGCGTCGTTGCCCTTCATGGCGCGGCGCGCGCGGTCGAGCCGCTTCTGGACGGTCTCGAGATCCTTCAGCGCGAGCTCCATCTCGATCGTCTCGATGTCGGCGATCGGGTCGACGCGGTTGTCGACGTGGAGGACGTTCTCGTCCTCGAAGCAGCGCACGACCTCGGCGATGGCGTCGCACTCGCGGATGTTCGCGAGGAAGGCGTTGCCCTTGCCCTCGCCCTTGCTCGCCCCCCGCACGAGGCCGGCGATGTCGACGAAGTCCACCGTCGCGGGCACCGTCTTCTCCGGCTCGACGACGCGCACGAGGGCGTCGAAGCGTCGATCGGGCACGGGCACGACGCCGACGTTCGGCTCGATCGTGCAGAAGGCGTAGTTCGCGGCCTCGGCCTGCTTCGAGGAGAGCGCGTTGAAGAGGGTCGACTTGCCCACGTTGGGGAGGCCGACGATTCCGACGGAGAGCGACATCGCGAGGTTCCTCGAAGGGGGGATCACCCGAAGAAACGGGGCGCAAAGATGCCCGCGCGGGCGGCGCTCTGCAAACCTCGCGGGGCAAACCTCGCGGGGCAAACCTCGCGGGGCAAACCTCGCGGGGCAAACCTCGCGGGGCAAACC
>JBDHVC010000044.1:0-38048 GCA_039809495.1 Sandaracinaceae bacterium | reverse complement strand
GAGGGCCCCCTCGCGGCGCGCGCGCGCCTCGGCCTCGCGCGCGTCCAGCTCGCGACGGGCCGCTACGACGAGGCGGCGACGCTCGCTCGCGAGGCCGGCGCGCTCGCGGGCGCGACGGAGCGGGGCCTGGCGTCGACGCTCGAGGGCGAGGCGCTCCTCCTTCGCGGCCGGATCGATCCCGCGATCGCGCTCTTTCGGGAGGCGGCGCGCGACCCCCGCGCGTTTCGCGCGCGCGCGCTCCTCGGGCGAGCGCTGCTCCGCGTCGGCCGACGCGCCGAGGCCCGCCCCGTCCTCATGGAGCTCGTGCGCGCCTACAACGACGACGTCATCGGACCGCGCGACGCCGAGGGGCTGCTCTACGTCGGGATGGCCGCCGCGATGCTCGGCTCGCCCCACGACGCGAACGACGCCTTCACGCAGTCGAGCCGCGCCGATCGACGCCGCGTCGAGACCCAGCTCGAGTGGGCCTCCCTCTACCTCTCCCACTACGACGCGGGCCACGCGGAGGAGTGCCTGCGCGACGCCATCGCCGCTGGCCCGAACGACGCGCGCGTCCACGTCCTCGCGGCGCGCGTGGCGCTCGCGCAGGGCTTCGACTTCGATCGCGCGCTCGCGGAGACGGACGCGGCGCTCGCGATCGATCCCGCGACGCCGGCCGCGCGCTCGATCCGAGCGTCGATCGCGCTGCGCTCGCTCGATCTCGTCGGCGCCGACGCGGAGCTCGCGCTCGCGCTCGCCACCGATCCGAACGATCTCGAGGCGCTCTCCTTGCGCGCCGCGGCGCGCTTCCTCGCCGACGACCGGCGTGGCTTCGAGCGCGCCGTCCGCGCGGCCCTCGCGGTGAACCCGACCTACTCGGAGCTCTACACCGTCGTCGCCGAGCACGCGGACTGGGAGCACCGCTACCCCGACATCGTGCGCCTCGCCGAGGCCGCGCTCACACTCGATCCGAGCGACGCGCGCGCGATGGCGACGCGCGGCATGAACCTCCTCCGGCTCGGGCGTGAGGAGGACGGAATCGCCCAGCTCCGCGCGGCGTTTCGTCGCGATCGGTTCAACGTCCGCGTCTTCAACACGCTCAACCTCTGGGACGACGTCATCACGCCCCACTACGAGTGGGTCGAGGGTCGGAGCGTCCGGCTGCGCGTCCATCGCGACGAGCGCGCGCTCCTCGCGCCGCTCGCCCTCCCCCACCTCGAGGCGACCTTCGCGGACATGCGCCGCCGCTACGGCTTCACCCCGGAGACGCCCGTCCACGTCGAGCTCTTCGCGAGCCCGCAGCACTTCTCCGTGCGCACGGAGGGGCTCCCGAACCTCGGCGTCCAGGGGGTCTGCTTCGGCCGGGTGCTCACGGCGCTCTCCCCGCGAGCCGCCGAGGTCGACTGGGGCGAGGTCACGACGCACGAGCTCGCGCACGTCTTCCACATCCAGCTCTCGCGAAACCACGTCCCTCGCTGGTTCACCGAGGGGCTCGCCGAGTACGAGGCCTCGCGCGCGCGCCCCGAGTGGCGGAGAGAGATCGACCCAGCCCTCGCGCGAGCGCTCTCGAGCGGCACGCTCCCGCCGCTCGCGCGGATGAACGAGGCCTTCACGCACGCGCGCGACGCCGAGGCCGTGATGACCGCCTACTACGCGAGCGCGCGGCTCGCCGCCTACCTCGTCGACCGCTTCGGGTTCGCGGCGATCCCCCGCATGCTCCGCGCGTGGGGCGAGGGGCGCCCGAGCGCCGACGTCGTCCGCCGCGCCCTGCGCGTGTCGATCGAGGCGCTCGATCACGACTGGCGCGCGGCCGAAGAGGCGCGCCTCTCGCCCTACACGGAGCACCTCGACGTGGACGTCGATCCGCGGGGGCTCGAGCGGCTCGAGGCCGACGCGACGGCTCGGCCGAGCGACGCCGCGCTGCGCGCGCGCCTGGGCGCGACGCGGCTCGCCGCTGGGCACGACGCGGAGGGAGCGAGCGAGCTCGAGGCGGCCCTCCGGCTCGATCCGCACGAGCCGGTGGCGCACCTCGTCCTCGGCGAGCGCGCCCTCGCCCGTCGTGACGCGCACGTCGCGCTCGCCCACGTCGACGAGCTCCTCGCGCAGCGCCACGACGGCCCCCGCGTCGCGCTCCTCGAGGCTCGCGCGGCGCTCGCCCTCGGCCTCGGGCCGCGCGCTCGCGCGGCGCTCGAGCGGGCGACGCGGCTCTCGCCGAGCGACGTCGTCCCGTGGCGAGGCCTCGCCTCGATGGCCGAGGAGGACGGTGACGCAACGCGGCGCGAGGCCGCCCTCGCGCGGATCGTCGCGCTCGACCAGCACGATCGGCGCTCCCTCACCGCGCTCGTCGAGCTGCTCGCGGCGAGGCGGGCCTTCCCCGAGCTCCTCGCGCTCGCCCCGCGGGTCCGCTTCCTCGATCCCTACGGTGCCCGGTCGGCCTTGCGGATCGCCGAGGCGGCGGTCGAGCTCGGCGAGCGGCCAGCCGCCGTCGAGGCCGCGGATCGGGCGCTCCTCGTCGCGGGGACGAGCGCGGAGGCCGCCGAGGCCGCGCGGGCGCTCCGCGAGCGGGCGGGGCGGCTCGCCACGCGCTAGCGGCGCCCCGCCTCACGCGAGGACGATCCGCTACGATGCGACGATGAAGATCGGGATCCTCACGTCGGGCGGGGACGCCCCGGGCATGAACACGGCCCTCCGCGCCGCGACGCTCGTCGCGGCAGAGCGCGGGATCGAAGTGATCGGGTTCGAGCGCGGCTACGAGGGGATCCTCGAGGGCCGCTACCGCGCGCTCACCCGAGCCAGCGCCGCCTCGAGCGCCGGCCTCGCGCCCATCTACGAGGTCGACGTGGCCGGCGCGCTCGGCGGGAGCATCCTCGGATCGGCGCGGAGCAAGCGCTTCTACACCGAGGCGGGGCGCGCCGAGGCCGCGGCGCGCCTGCGCCAGCTCGGCGTCGAGGCGCTCCTCGTGATCGGCGGAAACGGCTCGCTCACGGGCGCCGACGCGCTCGCGCGCGAGCACGGGATCCGCTGGCTCGGGATCCCCTCGTCGATCGACAACGACATCGGCTGCACCGCGACGTCCATCGGCGTCGACACCGCGCTCAACACCATCGTCGACGCGTGCGATCGCATCAGCGACACGGCGCGCGCCCACCGCCGCGCGTTCGTCGTCGAGGTGATGGGGCGCGACAGCGGCTACCTGTGCATGGCGGCGGCCGTCGCGGTCGGCGCCGACGCGGCGCTCTTTCGCGAGGACGGTCGATCGGAGGACGAGCTCGTCGAGATCGTGACCCGCACCGTCGAGCGCGGCTTCACCGACGATCGCGGCAAGCGGCGGATCCTCGTGATCAAGGCCGAGGGCATCGAGGTGCCCTGTACGCGCCTCGCGCGCCGCGTGCAGGAGCGGCTCGACGCGCGGGGTGAGGAGCTCGAGATCCGCGCGACCGTGCTCGGCCACCTCGTACGCGGCGGCAACCCCTCCTTCCTCGATCGCATGGTCGCGAGCCGCTTCGCGCTCGCCGCGGTGTCCGCGCTCGCCGACGGCGTGAGCGGTGAGATGGTCGCCTGGCAATCGCCGCTCTCGGGAGGGATCCCGACCGGCGATCGCTCCGTCACCCGCTTCCCGCTCGATCGCGTCCTCGACGAGACGCGGGCCCTGCACGACGGACGCAGCCAGCTCGTCCAGCAGCGGATCGCGCTCATGCACGCGGCCGCGGGCGTGCTGGCGCTCTGATCGCTCTGATCGGGAGCGCGCCGTCAGCGGCGCTCGTCGTCGGCGCGCCGATGAGGGCCGATCCCCGGTGTGCGCCCGTCCGTCGGATCCGCGTCGATGTCCTCGATGAAGCGGTTCATCAGACCATCGATCATGAGATCGCGCTCCGCCTCGTCGATGAGCCCCTCGATGTGCTTCGCCTTGATCTGCTCGTACTTCACGCGGTAGTCGGCGATCAGGCGTCGGTAGCGCTCCTGCGCGCGCCAGATGTACGTGTGGTTCTGCACGTAGATCGCGACGAGGGACGCGACCGACACCCCCGTGAGCACGAGCCCGATCGGCCCGCCGACGAGCAGGCGGAGCGCGACGTAGACGGCCGCCACGCCCGCCGCGCCGGTGAGCGCCTTCTGCCCGGCCCCCGGCGCGCGAACGCCCTCCCACGCGACCTCCCACGCCTCCCGCGACGCGAGCAGGAGCGCGACGAAGTGCACCTGGTTGCGGCGCTTCCTCCAGTACGTCTCGATCGTCGCCTTGAGGAACCCATCGTACGAGCCGTGGATCGAGCGGGCGTGAGGCGGCATCGGGCGATGCTTTCACGGCTCCTCGCGAGCGTCGAGCCGTGGCGCTCGAGGTGCCCTCGGGGCACGCCGCTCGGGCGCCGCTCGCCTCGACGGCACCCGAGGACGTTTGCTAGAAGGAGCCCTCACGCGCACGATCCGCGCGCACGCTGGAGCCACACCGATGTCCACCCATTTCCGCGGCGGCATGAGCGAGCTCATGCGCCAAGCCTCGCGCCTTCAGCGCAAGATCGAGGCCCGCAAGCAAGAGCTCAAGACGGCCACGGTCGACGCCTCCGCCGGCAACGATCAGGTGAAGGTCGTCGTGAACGGCGCGAAGGAGCTCGTGAGCATCACCATCGCGCCCGAGCTCCTCACCGCCGAGGATCTCTCGATGGTCCAGGACCTGATCGTCGCCGCCGTCAACGCCGGCAACCAGAAGGCCACCGAGTTCGTCGACGCGGAGCTCGAGAAGGTCACGGGCGGGCTGAAGATCCCCGGGATGTTCTGAGCCCGATGACCGGGGACGATCCGCTCTTCGACCTCGTCGGCCTCCTCGGGCGGCTTCCGGGCATCGGCGAGCGGACCGCGACGCGGCTCGCGTACTTCATCCTCGCCGAGGAGCCCGCCTACGCGGAGGCGCTCGCCGCGACGCTCGGCACGCTCCACGCGCGCGTCTCGCGCTGCGCGTCGTGCGGGAATTTCACGACGTCGCCGCGCTGCCTCGTCTGCACCGATCCGCGGCGCGACGCCGCACTCCTCTGCGTCGTCGCGCGCGTGCCGGATCTCGCCGCCATCGAGCGCGCGGGCACCTACCGCGGCCGCTACCACGTCCTGCACGCGCTGCTCGCGCCGCTCGACGGCATGGGCGCGGAGCGGATCGATCTCGACGCCCTCGTCGCTCGCGTGCGCGCCGACGAGGTCCGCGAGGTCGTGATCGCGACCCCGCTGTCGGTGGACGGCGAGGCGACGGCGCTCTACGTCGCGGACGCGCTCCGGCCGCTCGGCGTCACGATCTCCCGCATCGCGAGCGGCATCCCGCACGGAGGCGAGCTCGAGTTCGCCGACCAAGTGACGCTCGGGCGCGCGTTCGACGGACGACGCGCGCTCTAGGTGCGCGAGAGGGGGGGACGTGGAGCGCTCGAGCAGCACCCGCCGTTACGCCGACGCCGCGCTCGCGGCGCTCGTCCTCTCGATCGTCGGGATGATGGTCGTGCCGCTGCCGACTTCGCTGCTCGACGTCCTCATCACGGCCAACATGTCCATCGGGGTGCTCCTGCTCCTCGTCGCGCTCTACGTCCCGGACGGGCTCTCGTTCACGTCCTTCCCGACGCTCCTCCTCGTCACGACGCTCTATCGGCTCGCGCTGAACGTGAGCTCCACGCGCCTCATCCTCCTCCAGGCCGACGCGGGCGAGGTCATCCACGCGTTCGGCGCGTTCGTCGTCCGCGGCAACTACGTCGTCGGCGCCGTCATCTTCCTCATCCTCACGCTGATCCAGTTCATCGTCATCGCGAAGGGCTCCGAGCGCGTCGCCGAGGTCGGGGCGCGGTTCACGCTGGACGCGATGCCGGGCAAGCAGATGGCGATCGACGCGGAGCTGCGCACGGGCGCGATCAGCCAGGACGAGGCGCGCCGCAGGCGGCGCACCCTCCAGCGCGAGAGCCAGTTCTACGGCGCGATGGACGGCGCGATGAAGTTCGTGAAGGGGGACGCGATCGCCGGCATCGTCATCACCGTGATCAACGTCCTGGGCGGGCTCGCGATCGGCGTCCTCATGCGCGGCATGAGCGCGGGCGAGAGCCTGCGCCTCTATGGCCTGCTCACCATCGGCGACGGCCTCGTCTCGCAGATCCCGTCGCTGCTCATCTCGACGGCGGCTGGCCTCGTCGTCACCCGCGTCGCCTCCGAGGACGAGCAGGCGTCGCTCGGCGGGGACGTCGGACGACAGATCTTCGGGAACGCGCGCGCCCTCGGCATCGCGGCGCTCTTCCTCGTGCTCCTCGCCCTGGTCCCGGGCCTGCCGTCGGTCCCCTTCCTCGCGCTCGCGGTCGTCTTCGGCGCGCTCGCGTGGAGGCTCTCTCGGCGTCGGCCCGCGCACGAGGCGGACGCCGAGGCGACGCTCCGCCCCGAGGCCCAGCGCGAGCAGCGAGCGCAGCGCCAGCTCGTGCCGCTGGTCGTCCCCATCTCGCTCGACCTCGGCCCCGAGCTCGCGAGCGAGCTCCTGGACGCGCGGGGCGGCGGCGCTCTCCTCGAAGAGGAGATCCCCCGCCTGCGGGACGCCGTCTTCCTCACGCTCGGCGTCGCGGTCCCCGGCATCCGAGCGCGACCCGGTCCGCTCGGCCCCCGCGACTACGTCATCTCCTTTCAGGAGGTCCCCGTCGCCCGCGGGAGCCTGCCCGAGGGCCTCTTCGTCGACGCCGCGCCGGCCACCGTGGCGAGCCTCGGCGTCGCGGCCGCGGTGGCTCGCGATCCGGTCACGGGCAAGGAGGCGTGCGTCGTCGCGCGGAGCGCGAGACCGGCGCTCGAAGCCGGGGGGCTCACCACGCGGAGCGGCGCGACCCTCGTCGGTCGGCACCTCGAGCACGTCGTCGGCCGTCACGCGCACGAGCTCGTCGGGCTCCAAGAGACGCAGACGATGCTCGAGCAGCTCGAGCGCGCATACCCCGCGCTCGTGCGCAACGTCGTCCCCAAGCCGATCTCGCTCGCGCTGCTCGCCGACATCCTACGGCGCCTCGTCGAGGAGCGCGTCTCGATCCGTCCCCTGCGCGAGATCCTCGAGGCCCTCGCGATCCACGCCACGACAGAGAAGGATCCGATCGCTCTCACCGAGGCGGTGCGCGCCGCGCTGCGCAGGCCGATCACCCACGCGCACGCGAGGGGAGGCGCGCTCCTCGTCCACCTGCTCGATCCCCTGATCGAGGACACCGTGCGCGACGCCGTCCAGCGGACCTCGAGCGGGAGCTACCTCGCGCTGCCGCCCGACCTCGCGCGCGACATCGTCGCCGCCCTGGGCCGCGCGCTGGCGGACGCGAGCCACCCCGTCATCCTCACGCAGGCCGACGTCCGCCGCTTCGTCCGACGGCTCGTCGAGAACGAGCTGCCGGACGTGACAGTGCTGTCGTACCAGGAGCTCGATCCCGCCGTGACGGTTCAACCGCTCGGGCGAGTCCAGATCGGCGGTTGAACGAGCGCGAACGTGAACACGAGGAGAGCGCAGTGAACTTTCGGTCACGGGGGCCGTCGAATCCGCTCGCCAGCCGCGAAAAATCGACCACGATCACCTGGTTCACGACACGGATGACGCTGGCACCGACTTTGCGTTAGAGGGCACATCGCCCAACCCGAGGCGTCGTCACCACGAGGACTCCATGGCCAACCGCATCTGGAACGCTGTCTCTCTCGTCGTCGCGTTGAGCGCACCGCTCGTCGCGTCACAGGTCCTCGCTCAGGACGCGACCTGTCGCCCGGGCGACATCCTCTGTGGCGAGGTTCAAGTCGGGCCGTTCCAGGGGCAGATCCGAGTGGGTCCGGGCGACGCACCTCCCCCGCCGGTCGTCGTCCAGCCGCCTCCCCCGCCGGTCGTCATCCAGGCGCCTCCCCCGCCCGTCGTCATCCAGGCGCCTCCCCCGCCCGTCGTGGCGCCGCCAACCGTCGTCGTCCAGGCGCCTCCCCCGCCGGTCGTGGTTCAGCCGCAGCCGCAGGTGATCACGCAGCGCGGTCGAGTCATCGCCACCCAGCGGACCACCTACCGGCTCGTCCCCGACTTCGACCTGGGGCTGCACCTGAGCGTCGGGGGCATGTTCACGGATCGGGTGTCGGTCGGTGGAGGCGCCCTCGCCTTCCGGATTCGCCCGAACGAGTTCATCGGGATCGACATCGGGATCGGGCTCTACGGCGGCACGGACGCGCAGAACATCGAACGCTTCGAGATGCCGGGCACGGTGGACCTGCTCGTCTTCTTCAACCCCGAGGACAGCTTCCAGGTCTACGGCCTCATCGGCGTCGGGGCCTCGTACGCCGAGCAAGGCCAGCGCACCGTCGCTGGGCGCTTCATCCCGGCGCGCGACCTCGCATACCTCGGCGGGGAGCTCGGGCTGGGCTTCGAGTGGCGCCTCGCCCGCCACTTCGCCCTCAACCTCGATGTTCGCGGCTTCCTCCGCGAGCAGGTCGGTCCCGCCACCGAGTTCTCGGAGGTGCGCGGAGGTAGCCTTCAGACCACCAACACCTCGATCGGCGCGACGGGGAACCTCGGGATGACCTTCTACTTCATCGGCCTCTGATCATCGGCCTCTGGGCCGCCGCACCCCAACGCACCGCTCTTCGAGGAGCCGAGGCCGCCGAGGCCCCGGCTCCTCGCCTTTCATCGGCCCTCGCGCGCGTGAACGGCCGCGACCCTCAGCCCTTGCGGTTGAGCAAGCGCCCGAGGAACCCCTGCTTCCCCGACGCCGGAGGACGGCTCGGCGAGCCAGGGGTGGCGCTCGGCGGCGGAGACTGGCTCGGCAAGGGGGGAGGCCGCTGGCTCGCCGGGGGTGGCCGCTGCGCGGTCGCCTCCTCCGCGTCGTCGAGGAGGAACGCGTCGTCGAGCTCGATCTCCAGCGCGCCACCTGCATCGGGAGGAGGGAGCTCGGAGACGAGGGCGTCGAGGCTCGGCTCCTCGCTCGCGCCGAACATGTCCGCCGAGAAGAGGGCCGTCGGCTCGGCGTCGAAGTCGTCCGCGGCTGGGCGCTCGCTCGCCGGATGCTCGAGCTCGTCGGCGAGGATGTCGGCGAGCTCCGCGTCGAGATCCGCCCCCGCGCCGAGGAGCGGCGAGGGCTCGGGGGACGCTCCTCCCTCGGCCTCGCGCTCGAGGCTCGCGCGCGCTTCGAGCGCGGGCGCGGGCGCCGACGCGAGCGGCGACAGAGGCTCCTCGGGCACGCCCTCGAGCTCGAGCGCGAGCGAGCCCGAAGGCGATCGCGGAGCGGCGCGGGCCCCTCCCTCGTCGGACGACGCGCTGGCGTCCAACGAGGACTCGGGCGAGAGCGCTCCGCTCGATGGATCGCGCGGGATCCGGGCGCCGCCGATCGTGGGCTCTCCGAGCAGGGACTCGGAGCCATCGGGCGCCTCCACGTCTCCGAAGAGGTCGGCCTCCGAGAGCGCGCTCGGCGCCTCACGCGAGGGATCGCCCGCCGCGGTCCCCGCGGCCTCGGGCTCGCGGGATGGGGCGGCGATGATCGCCGACGCATCGGTCTCCGCGATGGGTGCGGGCGGTGAGGAGAGCACGGGGGGGAGCTCCTCGGCGTCCACGACCACGGCGTCGTCGCGGCGCGCCGGCAGCGGCTGGCTCGAACGCGCCGCGCGCTCGTCGGCCCACGATCGGGCGTGCGCCGCCTCGCCCTCGGGCGGCCGCGTGTCGAAGCGGCTGTCGAGCGCGGCGAGCGCCTCGTCGACCTCCGCGAGGGAGAGCCTCGCCGTGCGAAGACGCGCGACGCTCGCCTGCGCGCGCTCACGCGTCACGCCGAGCGCGTCGAGGGTGGCGTCGATCTCCGCGAGCTGCGCGGGCGCGAGCATGATGGCGGATCCTCGCAGGCGAGCGCCCGTTGGTAAAGAGATCAGGGCATGAATCGTGGGATCGGGTTCGTGGTGACGCTTCGTCTTCACGCCGAACGGCTCGGCGGGGGATCTGTCACCCACCGAGCCCGGCGTGCTCCCGCCAAACGGATCACGTCGAGCGATGCGCGCTCAGGCGAGCGCGTAGGCGCGCGCGACGGCCTGCTCGAGCTTGCTCGCGTCCTGGCCGCCGGCTTGCGCGAAGTCCGGCCGGCCACCACCGCCGCCGCCGACGATCGCGGCCGCGTCCTTGACGATGTCGCCTGCCTTGAAGCGTCCCATGAGCTCCTTCGAGACCGAGCACGCGAGGAGCGCGCGGCCGTCGCTCGTCTTCGTACCGAGCAGGACGACGGCGGGCTGGAGCTTGTCGCGGAGCTGATCCGCGAGCTCACGCAAGGACCTCGGATCTCCTGCGTCGACGATGGCCCCGAGCACCTTGTAGCCGTCGCGCGCGCGGGCGTCTCGGCTCAGATCGCTCGTGCCACCGCTGAGCAGGCGCCGCTTCAGCTCTTCGAGCTGCTTCTCTCGCTCCTTGAGCGAGGCGAGGAGCCGCTCGACGCGCTCGGCCGTCTCGCGCGGCGCCACCTTGAGCAGGCCCGCCGTGCGCGCGAGCTGGTCCTCGATCGAGCGCAGGTGCAGGAGGGCGCCCTCGCCCGTCACCGCCTCGATGCGCCGAACGCCCGCGGCGACGCCGCTCTCGGCCACGATCTTGAAGAGGCCGATGTCACCGGTGCGCGCGGCGTGGGTCCCACCGCAGAGCTCGATCGAGTCCTCGGTCATCCGCAGCATGCGGACCACGTCTCCGTACTTCTCCTCGAAGAGCCCGATCGCGCCGCGCGCCTTCGCGTCCGCGATCGGGAGGATCTCGGTCTCGATCGGCGCGTTGACGCGGATCTTCTCGTTCACGAGGTCCTCGATCCGCGCGACCTCCGCGGGCTCGAGGCCGCGCCCCGCCGCGTAGTCGAAGCGTAGCCGATCGGGCCCGACCAGCGAGCCCTTCTGCATCGCGCTCGGGCCGAGGACGGCGCGGAGCGCGTAGTGGAGCAGGTGGGTCGCCGAGTGGTTGCGCCGCGTCGCGGCGCGCGCCGCGTGATCGACGACGAGCTCGACCGCGTCGCCTCGCGCGATCGACCCGCGAACGACGCGACCGTGATGGACGAAGAGACCCCCGACCGGCTTCTGCGTGTCCTCGACGGCGAATTCGGCGTCGCCTGCGCGGATCACGCCTCGATCACCCACCTGCCCGCCCCCCTCGCCGTAGAACGGGGTGAGCGGGACGACGAGCTCGCCGCGCTCGCCCTCGCCGAGCCGCGAGACGCTGGTTCCCTCACGCACGATCGCCGCGACGCTGCTCGTCGCCTGCTCCCGATCGTAGCCGACGAAGCTCGTCGCCCCGAGCTCGCTCGCGAGCTCGTGGTAGACGCCAGCGAGCGCGCTCTCTCCCACCTTGGAGCCCGCGCTCCGCTCCTTCGCCTTGTCGAGCTCGCGCTCGTAGCCCTCGTGATCGACGACGAAGCCCTGCTCGTGCCCGATCACGTCCTGCAGATCGAGCGGAAAGCCGAACGTGTCGAAGAGCTTGAAGGCGATCGCGCCAGGGAGGACGCGCGCCCCGGCGGCCTGCTCCCACGTCTCGTTCGCGTCGAGCAATTCGAGCCCCCGCCTCATGGTCTGCCGAAAGCGCGTCTCCTCCTGCCTCGAGATGTCGAGGATGAGCTCGCGACGCTCGACGAGCTGCGGGTACGCCGCTCCCATCGTCGTCACGACCTGATCCGCCGCCTCGTGGAAGAAGAGGTCGTGGATGCCGAGGCGATGCCCGTGACGGATCGCGCGACGCATCACGCGCCGGAGCACGTAGCTGCGCCCCTCCTTGTCGGGGAAGATCCCCTCGCTGATGAGGAACGCGGCCGCGCGAGCGTGATCGGCGATGACGCGCATCGAGACGTCGTCGGGCTCGAGCGTCCCGCGATAGGGCTTGCCGCTCACGCGCGCGGCGACGTCGACGATCGGGCGCAGGAGGTCCGTGTCGTAGTTCGACACGACGCCTTGGGCCGCCGCCGCGAGACGCTCGAGCCCCGCGCCCGTGTCGACGCTCTGCGCGGGGAGCGGCGCGAGCGAGCCGTCCGCGAAGCGCTCGAACTGCATGAAGACGAGGTTCCAGAGCTCGACCCAGCCGGCGCCGTCCGCGCCGGGCTCCTCCCCGAAGCGCGCGAGGTCGGGATCGCCCGAGCCCATCCAGTAGTGGATCTCCGTGCACGGGCCGCACGGACCCGTCTCGCCCATCGACCAGAAATTGTCCTTGCTCCCGAGGCGAAGGATCCGGTCCGCGCCGAAGCCCGTCTCTCGCGCCCAGATCGCGCCGGCCTCGTCGTCCGCGGGGACACCGTCCTCACCGCCGAAGATGGTGATGACGAGCTTCTCCTTCGGGAGCGCGAGCCTGCCGGTGAGGAAGCTCCACGCGAAGCGGATCGCGCCCTCCTTGAAGTAGTCGCCGAAGGAGAAGTTGCCCATCATCTCGAAGAAGGTGTGGTGACGCGCGGTCACCCCGACGTTCTCGAGGTCGTTGTGCTTGCCGCTGATGCGGATGCACTTCTGCGCGGTCGTCGCGCGCGTGTACGCGCGCCGATCCTTGCCCGTGAAGACGTCCTTGAACTGGACCATGCCCGCGTTCGCGAACATCAGGGTGGGATCGTTCGCGGGGACGAGCGGGCCGGACGCGACGCGCTCGTGCCCCGCGCGCTCGAAGTGCTCGAGGAAGGCCTCTCGGATGCTCGCCGCGCTCGTGGGCGTGTCGTTCGGGGTGGTCATCTTCGGCCAACGCGTACCGCGAGCCCCGCGCGCGCGCACGCCGGTACGTCACGGCGCCCGGCCACGACTCGCGGCGTCAATCACGGCGCGGCACGCTCGACGTGATCCGTCGAGCGCGGGCACGCCGTCAGTCGAACGCGTAGCCGAGGTAGAGCCCCCAGCGGACGTTGTGATCCGGCACGGGATCCTGCGCGCCACCCGTGACCTCGGAGGCGGGATCCCCTGGATCGCGCGTCGGCCAGATCTCCCAGGGGTGGGTGTCGAGCCACGGCTCGACCCCGCTCGCGCAGTCCCCGCCATAGCAGCCCGCCTGGCCGCGGAATTGCGTGAGGTACTGGAAGTACTCGAGGCGCAGCGACGCGAAGAGCCCGCGCGCGATCCACACCGCGTCGTGGCGCAGCTCGAGCCCGAACAAGAAGCCGTTGGCCGCGGGCGTCTCGATGCCCCACACGTTGCGCGTCTGGACGCCGAGCCCGACACCGATCCGGCCTCGACCGTAGGCCGCGATCGACAGCGCGTCGCGGACGATGGCGACGTCGAACCCGAGGCCGAGCTCGAGCGAGTAGTACTCCATCGGGGGGATGATCGCGTCGAGGCGCACGCTCGAGAGCGCCTCGACGTCGAAGGTGAAGGTCGACATCACGAACCCCGCATCCGCGAAGAGCATGAAGTCGCCTCGTCGGGGGCCGAAGCGATAGCGCCCGCGGAGCCCGACGCGCAGATCGAGCTGGTCGGTGCCGAGGCTCACGTCGCCGGCCCCCGGGGTCGCGGACTCCGCGACCGAGACGATGCCGAGGGAGTGACGGAACGACGCGATCACGCCGAGATAGGGGAAGGGCTGGTCCGCGAGCGCGCCCGGATAGAAGTCGCCCTCGAGGCCCAGCTCGAAGTGTCCGATCCCTGGGCTCGAGTAGGAGCGCTCCTGGTGGATGGTGTCCATCGGGCTCGCGCCGCCGTGGTGCCCCGCGTAGACGTCGACGATCGTGCTGAACGAGCGCCAGAGCGTGCCCCCCGACACCATGATCCGGCCGACGTCGTAGCGCTCGACGTCGGTCGGCTCGTCGGGCTCGTCGCCCGGCTCCTCGTCGTCGATCGGCGACTCGGTGTCCTCGTGATAGCCCGCTTGGTACCACTGCGGCTCGCCCGAGCTCTCGGCGGCGGGCGTCGCCGCGCGGCCAGCGCCGATGAAGCCCCCGAGCCGCTCGGCGGCGTTGCGACCCACGCCGTCGATCGCCTGCATCGAGCGCCCACCCCAGCTCGCGCTCCCGAGCTCCCCACCATCGGCCCCGTTGATGACGCGGACGGTGAGGCTCCAGGAGCGGCGCGCGCGAGAGACGCGCCCCTCGATCACGACGCTCGCGTGGAGCTCGGCCGCGACGGCGAGCTGCTCGGCGCGCGAGCGGCGCGAGGAGAGGCCGAGGCGCGAGACGACGCTCGCCACCTCGGCGTCGGAGATCACCGTGTACCCGGCGGAGCTGAGGTTCTGGACGAGCAGCGCGCGGGTCGGCGCGGCGCGCGAGCCCTGGAACGGAGCCACGAGGATCCGCGCGACCGGGGCGCTCGGCGGCGGGCTCGCGACCCTCCGCGGCTGCGCGACGCCGCTCGTCGGAGCGAGGGCGAGCGCGAGCGAGGAGAGCATGACGACGAGAGAGCGTGCGAGCGAGGAGAGCATCACGCGCACGACCGGCGAGCGTCTGGGCGGGATCGTCATCGGGTCGGGGAGCCTATCAGCCTTCGCGCTCGAGGGGGCTGCCTCGTGGCGCGATCCTCGGCGACACTCGGCCTCGATGACGTACCTCTTCGAAACGGGAGCCCACGCGACGTTGCGCGCGAGCGCGCGGCGCTGGGCGAGCCGCCACATCGCGCCGAGCGCCTCCGACTGGGAGGAGCAGGAGGAATTCCCACGCGAGCTCTATGCGCGCGCGGGGAGCGACGGGATCCTCGGGATCGGCTATCCCGAGAGCGCGGGGGGCGAAGGCGGCGACGTCACGATGGCGCTCGTCGCGGCCGAGGAGCTCTTGCTCGCGGGGAGATCCGTCGGCGTCGTCGTGGGCCTCGGCTCGCACGCGATCGCGCTGCCGCCGATCTTGCGGGCGGGCACGCCGGAGCAGATCGAGCGCTTCGTGCGCCCCGTGCTCGCGGGCGAGCGCGTCGCTTCGCTCGCGATCACGGAGCCGGACGCGGGCAGCGACGTCGCGAACCTGCGAACGCGCGCGACGATCGAGGGGGATCACTACGTCGTCGACGGCACGAAGACCTTCATCACGTCGGGGACGCGCGCGGACTTCGTGACCGCGGCGGTCCGGACGGGTGGGCCCGGGCACGGAGGGATCTCGCTCCTCGTCATCGAGCGCGGCACGCCCGGCTTCCACGTCTCGAGGAGGCTGAAGAAGACCGGCTGGTGGGCGAGCGACACGGCCGAGCTGACCTTCGAGCGCTGCCGCGTCCCGATCGCGAACCGGATCGGGCCGGAGGGGGCAGGCTTCATCGCGATCATGATGAACTTCGTGGGGGAGCGGCTGATGCTCGCGGCGCAATGCGTCGCCATCGCGGAGCTCGCGTACCGCGAGGCCGTTCGGTACGCGAAGGAGCGCCACGCCTTCGGGCGAGCCCTCGCGGGCTTCCAGGTGACGCGGCACAAGCTCGCCGACATGGCGACGCGGATCGCGGCCGCGCGCGCCCTCACCGGGGAGCTCGCCGTCCGAGCGGCGCGCGACGAGCAGGTCCCCGCGCTCGCCGCGATGGCCAAGAACACGGCGAGCGACGCGTGCTCGTTCGTCTGCGATCAGGCCGTCCAGGTCTTCGGCGGGATGGGCTACATGCGCGAGACGCTCGTCGAGCGGCTCTACCGCGACGCGCGGCTCTACCCGATCGGCGGTGGGACCCGCGAGATCATGAACGAGATCATCTCGAGGGCCGAGGGGTATCGGTAGGCCACGCGCCACGCTGCGCGGCGCGCCGCCAGCGACGTCGCGTGATCGGGGCACGCCTCCCCGATCGCGCAGCGTTGACGCACGCGCTCGCGGGCTTATCGGTGAGCGCGTCCGCTTCGTCGATCGCGCCTCGCGCGGGGGCGGCGAGGGTCGGACGAACCGAGAGGACCCACGAGCGCGCACGACCGGGTCGTGCGCAGAAAGGAAGAGATCCGCCATGCTGACCCGATTCGACCCCTTCGCCCCGTTTCGCACCTTCGACGAGCTCGATCGCGTCCGCGGCGAGCTCCTTCGAGGCGATGCGCAGCGCTCGTTCGCGCCGGCGGTCGACATCTTCGAGGAGAAGGACGCGTTCGTCGTCAAGGCCGAGCTCGCGGGCGTGAAGCCGGAGGAGATCGACATCGACGTCGAGAACAACGTCCTCACGCTGAAGGGTGAGCGCAAGCTCGACCACGAGGAGAGCAAGGACGGCTACCACCGCGTGGAGCGCTGGTACGGCAGCTTCTCGAGGCAGTTCTCGCTGCCGCGCACCGTCGACGCCGAGCACATCGAGGCGACGAGCAAGGACGGCGTCTTGACGGTTCGCATCCCGAAGCGGGGCGAGCCCAAGGGCCAGAAGGTCACCGTCAAGACGGCCTGACGCTCGCGCGGTCGTCGATCCGACCGTCGTCGATCCGACCGTCGTCGATCCGAGGAGCGCGCCACCGAGCGCGCTCCTCGCGTGTTCACGGCTCCGAGCGCTCGACCCGAGCGCGCTCAGCTCTCGACGCGCGGGCGCGACGACGCGCGCGCGGGCTTGCTGCTCGCGAGCGGCGCGAACGCCTCCTCGATGAGCTGGGTCTGCTCGAGGTGGTGCGCCTTGTCCGAGCCGGTCGCCGGGCTCGCGCTCTCGCTCCGCGAGACGCAGCGGAGCGTGAAGCGGCCCTCGAGCATCGCCGGGAGGCGCGCGTTCATGAAGTACCAGGCGCCGCTGTTGAACGGCTCCTCCTGGACCCAGACGAGATCCGTCCCGCTGGCGTAGGGCGCGAGGGCGGCGCGCACCTCGTCGGCTCGGAGCGGGTAGAGCTGCTCGAACCGGAGGATGGCGACGTCGTCTCGGCCGGTCTTCTGCCGCTGCTCGGCGAGATCGAAGTAGACCTTGCCGCTACAGAGCAGGACGCGCTTCACCTTCTTCGGGTTGACCTCGCGATCGACGATGATGCGCTCGAAGCGGCCGCGCGTGAGGTCCTCGAGCTTGCACTCCGCGTGCGCGCTCCGGAAGAGCGACTTCGGGCTCATCACGATGAGCGGCTTGCGGATCGGCCGCACGATCTGACGACGAAGCGCGTGGAAGATCTGCGCGGCGCTGGTGAGGTTGACGACCTGGATGTTGTCCTCCGCCGCGAGGGAGAGGTAGCGCTCGAGGCGCGCGCTCGAGTGCTCGGGGCCCGCCCCCTCGTACCCGTGCGGGAGCAGCATCACGAGCCCGGAGAGCCGATGCCACTTGTCCTCGGAGCTCGCGACGAACTGATCGATGATCACCTGCGCGCCGTTCGCGAAGTCGCCGAATTGGGCCTCCCAGACGACGAGCCCGTCCGGGGAGTCGAGCGAGTAGCCCCACTCGAAGCCGAGGCAGCCCTGCTCCGAGAGCGGCGAGTCGAAGAGCTCGAGGCGGCCCTGCTTCGCGGGCTGGCCGAGCGCGGCGAGCGCGGCGCCGACGTGCTCGAGCGGCGTGTAGAGGGCGCCGTTCGCGTGATCGTGGAGCACGGCCTGGCGATGGGCGAACGTGCCGCGGCGCGTGTCCTGGCCCGTCAGCCGCACCGTGTGCCCATCGGCGAGGAGCGTCGCGTAGGCGAGGTTCTCCGCGGCGCCCCAGCGGATCGGCGCTCCCTCGAGGGCGTCGAGGTACTGCTTCTGGTTCGCGGCGATCTGCCGCATCAGGGAGAAGCCCTCGGGCACCCGACCGAGCGCGGAGAGCAGCGCGCGCAGGCGCGGCTCGTCGACCGCCGTCTCCGCGTCGGGCACGGCGCCGTCGTCACCGCCCGCGTAGCCGCTCCAGAGCCCGCCGAACGCCGCGATCTCGTACGTGCGCTTGGTCTGGCGGACCTCGCTGAGCGCGTCGTCGAGGGCTCGACGCTTCTCCTCGACGATCGCGTCCGCCTCGGCCTGGGTGATCTCGGAGAGCGAGAGCAGCCGCTTCACGTAGGTCGTGCGGACGGTGTCCTTCGCGTCGATCGCCTGGTACATCAGCGGCTGCGTGAAGCGCGGCTCGTCGCCCTCGTTGTGACCGTACTTGCGGAAGCAGTAGAGGTCGATGACGACGTCCTTCTTGTAGCGCTGCCGGTACTCCGCCGCGAGGCTCGCGACCTGCGCGACCGCCACCGGATCCTCGCCGTTCACGTGGAAGATCGGGCAGCGGAGCATGCGGACGATGTCCGTGCAGTAGGGCGAGGAGCGCCCGTCGCCCGCGGTCGTCGTGTAGCCGAGCTGGTTGTTGATCACGACGTGGATCGTGCCGCCCGTCCGGTAGCCCTCGAGGTTCGCGAGGTTCAGCGTCTCGGCGACGATGCCCTGACCGATGAACGAGGCGTCGCCGTGGACGAGGAGCGGGAGGACGCTGCCGCGCTCGGCGTCGTCGCGGCGGTCTTGCTTCGCGCGCACGCGCCCCTCGACGACGGGGTTGACGAATTCGAGGTGGCTCGGGTTGAAGGACATCGTCAGGTGGACCTGACGTCCGTCGAAGTCGCGATCGGTCGAGTAGCCGAGGTGGTACTTGACGTCACCGCGCCCGAGGAGCTTCTCGGGCGAGCTGTCCTCGAAGGCGGCGAGCATGTCGCGCGCGGGCAGGCCCATCAGGTTGACCAAGAGGTTGAGCCGGCCGCGGTGCGCCATCCCGATGACGACCTCGCCGACGCCGAGCGCGGCGGCGCGCGCGATGACGAGGTCCATCAGCGCGATGGTGCTCTCGCCCCCCTCGAGGCTGAAGCGCTTCTTCTTCGGGTAGGCCTTGTCGATGAACGTCTCCCACACCTCGGCCTCGGTCAGCTTCGCGAGGATGTGGAGCTGCTGCTCGCGCGAGAGCTTCGGGTTGTTCGACGTCGACTCCATCCGCGTCTGCAGCCAGTCGCGAGGCTCGGTCTCCTCGAGCTGCGTCACCTCGACGCCGATCGAGCGGCAGTACGTCTCCTCGAGGCGCGCGACGATCTCGCGGAGCGGCAGCGTCTGCGCCATCGCGCTGAACGGGGTCTCGGGATCGACCTCGTCGAGGCCGAACGCCGCGAGGCCGAATTCCCCGGCGGGGCGGTTGGCGCCGCGGCGAGGCAGGAGGTGGAGCGGATCGAGATCGGCGACGAGGTGCCCGCGCGCGCGGTAGGCGTTCACCATCGCGGAGACGCGGCGCTGGAGCTCGGTGGCCGTGCGGGTCTCGGGGCCGGGCGCGAAGGAGACGCGATCCGTGCGGGTCGAGGTGGAGGCGTGGACGCTCGGCGGCGAGTCGGCGGCGGGCGTGACGACGAACCCCGGCGAGGTCAGGCGACCTGGAGAGGTCAGGGCGCCGGCGCTGCTCCGAAGCGGCAGCGCGCCTTCATCGAGCCCATCGAAGTACTTGCGCCACGGCTCGCTGACGGAGGCCGGGTTCGCGCAGTACTTCAAGAACAGCTCCTCGACGAGACCTTGATTGATGCCGAAGTCTTCGCTCATGACGATGCTTTCCTCCGCGAGGCGACGGGTCGAACGCCGAGCCGTTCGAGCCTGGCGCATCCTAGCAGGGTGCCGAGGAACGCCCATCTCGAGGCTCCCCCGCCGCGCGGCGCTCGCCCTCTCTTGCAGGCGCTCAGCCGCGCGAGGCGGCCTCTCGAGCCACGTCGGGAGGGAGAAGTCACACCACGGGGGATCCGAGCCCGGGCCATCGTGGCATCCTCGCCGCCATGGAGTTTCACCCGTTCAATCAACCCGCGCCCACCCTCACGAACCAGTTCGACGACGATCGGCCGCTTCGGAGCCTCCTCGCTCGGATGATGCCGCCCGACGTGCGCGCCGCCGTGACGCCGAGCCTGCGCGAGATGGGTGAGCTGACCGCCACGGAGCTCTTTCGGCTCCAGGCGGAGGACCGCCTGAACGAGCCCTCGCTCGTGTCCTGGTCGCCCTGGGGCGAGCGCGTGGACCAGATCGTCCTCACGAACCTCTGGCGGCGCTGCGAGGAGGTGGTGCCCGAGCACGGCGTCGTCGCCGCCGCGTACGACCCGACCTACGGCCCCTACGCGCGCCTCCATCAGTTCGCGCTGACCTACCTCTTCGGGCCCTCGAGCGATGTCTACGTGTGCCCGCTCGCGATGACCGACGGCGCGGCGCGCACGCTCATCGCGTCGGGCAACCAGGCGCTCATCGATCGCGCGCTGCCGCACCTCACCTCGCGCGACCCGGCGACCTTCTGGACGAGCGGGCAGTGGATGACGGAGTCGGTCGGCGGCTCCGACGTCGGGCTCAGCGAGACGGTCGCGCAAGAGGCGCCCGGCGGCGGCCACACGCTCTGGGGGCGCAAGTACTTCACCTCCGCGACGAGCTCGCAGATGGCGCTGACGCTCGCGCGCCCCGAGGGCAACGGGCCGGGCGGCAAGGGCCTCGCCCTCTTCTACCTCGAGACGCGCGACGAGCGCGGCTTCCTCCGCAACATCGAGGTGAACCGCCTCAAGGACAAGATGGGGACGCGCAAGGTGCCGACGGCCGAGCTGATGCTGCGCGGCGCGCCGGCGACGGCGGTGATGGGGCTCTCGAACGGCGTCCGCAACATCACGCCGATGCTGAACATCACCCGCACCTGGAATTCGCTCATGAGCGTCGCGTTCATGCGCCGCTCGCTCGCCCTGGCGCGCGACTTCGCGACGAAGCGGCGCGCGTTCGGGGCGCCGCTCTCCGAGAAGCCGCTCCACCTCGATACGATGGCGTCGATGGCCGCCGAGACGGAGGCGATGCTGCACCTCACGTTCGAGCTGATCGCCGTCCTCGGCCGCCTCGAGCGCGGCGTGGGCAAGCGCCACGACGCGGCGCTCCTCCGCCTGCTCACCCCGGTCGTGAAGCTGACGACCGGCAAGTCGGCCGTCGCGGTCGTCAGCGAGGCGGTCGAGTGCTTCGGCGGCGCGGGCTACATCGAGGACACCGGCGTCCCGATGATCCTCCGCGACACGCACGTGCTCCCGATCTGGGAGGGGACGACGAACGTGCTCTCGCTCGACGCGATCCGCGCGATGGGCCACGCGGAGGAGGTGAAGGAGGCGCTCGACGCGGAGAGCGCGCGCCTCGTGAGCGAGATCACGGATCCCGAGCTCGCGCGCGTCGCGGCGCGCGCGAAGGGAGCGATGGATCGCGCGATCGGCTGGCTCGCGAGCACCGCCGGGCGCGAGCCGCTCGACGTCGAGGCGAACGCGCGTCGCTTCGGGCTCACGATGGGCCGCAGCTACGCGCTCATGCTCCTCGCGAGCCACGCCGACTGGTCGCTCCGGAACGAGCGGGACGCGCGGAGCAAGGCCGCGGCGATGATCTTCGGCGACGAGCCGTTCGACCTCGTCCGCGACGTCCCGCGCGATCGCGCGCGCCTCGCGGCGCTCGATCTCGCCTGACGGCGCGCCTCGCTCGACGTGATCCGCCCCGCGGAGGCGCGCTGGCTCGGCGGGAAGGAGGCTCACGCCGATTCACTCGGCGGGAGGGAGGGGCCCTGGGCAGCCCCTCCGGCGAGGAAGGAACCGCAGAAATCCAGGGCACCTGGTTCGTGCCGTGAAGCGGGAGGGAGGTCACGCGACGCGCTTGCCGACGCCTCACGCGGCGGGCTAGTGCGCGAGGGACATGCCGATGGCCTCGCCGTTCCGCTCCCTCCAGCGCGTCTACTTCGACGACCTCGATCCGCTGAACATCCTCCACAACGTGCGCTACCTGCTCTTCATGGAGCGGGCGCGCGGCGAGCTGCTCCACGCGCTCGGTTTCAGGTGGGAGGACGACGTCGCGCACAACCCCGACAAGATGCACGTCGTCGCGGGGCACCACATCGACTACCTCGTGCCGGTGCGCGGCGAGGGGCAGCTCGTCGTCGAGCTGAGGCCCAAGACGCTCGGCACCTCGAGCTTCCACCTCGGAGCGCGGGTGCTCTCGGTCGACGGCGCGGTGCTCTATGCGGACTGCGTGACGCGCATCGTGCGGCTCGATCCGGTGACGCTGCGCCCGTGCGCCTGGAGCGATCGCTTCCGCGCGGCGATCACGCCGATGCTCGACCCGGCCTGACCGCGCGCGCACGCCTCGCGCCTCCGGGCCACCGCCCGAGCCGCCGTCTTGCCGGGGCGTTCGAGCGCGTGCTACCCCGGCCCCCTTACATGTTCGAGACTCTCTCCAAGGGCTTCCGCGCGGCCCGAAATCGCTTGGCGGGCGTGACCGAGCTGGACGAGGCGAACCTCGAGCCGGCGCTTCGCGACGTGCGCCTCTCGCTGCTCGAGGCCGACGTCGAATTCGGGGTCGTCAAGCGGTTCCTCGAGACGGTGAAGTCGAAGATCGTCGGCGAGACGATCCAGAACGAGGTCGAGGCCAAGGGGCGCAAGGTCCGCGTCGGGCCGGCCGAGCGCTTCATCAAGGCCTGCCAGGACGAGCTCGTCCGGATGATGGCGAGCGAGGGGCCCGCGGTCGTCTTCGCGCCCAAGCCGCAGCCGACCACGATCATGATGGTCGGCCTCCAGGGCTCCGGGAAGACGACGACGAGCGGCAAGCTCGCGCGCCTGCTCGAGGCGGAGGGGCGCAAGGTGCTCCTCGTCGCGGCCGACGTGCAGCGGCCCGGCGCGATCGAGCAGCTCCAGGTGCTCGGGGAGCGGCTCGGCATCCCCGTCTTCTCGATGCCGTCGCGCCAGCCGCTCGAGATCTGCAAGCGCGGGCTCGAGGAGGCCAAGAAGCTCAAGCGCGACACCGTGATCCTCGACACCGCGGGTCGCCTCGCGATCGACGAGCCGCTCATGCAGGAGCTCTCGGAGATCAAGGCGGCGACGAGCGCGGGCAACGTGTTCATGGTCGTCGACGCGATGATCGGCCAGGACGCGGTGAAGACCGCGGCGGCCTTCCATCAGCGCCTCAGCCTCTCGGGCGTCGTCATGACGAAGCTCGACGGCGACGCGCGCGGCGGCGCGGCGCTCTCGATCCGCGAGGTCACGGGCGCGCCGCTCAAGTTCATCGGCACGGGCGAGGCGCTCGACAAGCTCGAGGAATTTCGCCCCGAGGGGATGGCCAGCCGCATCCTCGGCTTCGGCGACATCGTTGGCCTGATGAAGGACTTCGAGGGGGTCCTCGACGAGAAGAAGGCGGAGAAGGACGCGGCCCGGATGCTCAAGGGCCAGTTCACGCTCCAGGACTTCCTCGAGCAGCTCAAGATGCTGCAGTCGATGGGGTCGCTCCAGCAGATCTTCGAGAAGCTGCCGTTCTTCCAAGACAGCGTGCCCGACGGCTTCCAGGTCGACGAGAAGGAGCTGAAGCGCGCCGAGGCGATCGTCAGCTCGATGACGAAGCGCGAGCGCCTCGATCCGGACGTCTTCCTCAAGCAGCCGACGCGCATCGCCCGCGTCGCGAGGGGCTCGGGGCGCGAGGACAAGGACGTCGTCGATCTCCTCCAGCGCTTCGCGTTCATGAAGCAGATGATGGGGGACATCGGGCAGCAGGCCGGGCTGCTCTCCAAGATCCCCGGGCTCAAGCAGCTCGCGACCGCGCGGCGGCTGCAGGACGCGGTGCGCACCACCGGGCTCGAGACGAACCCGATGATGTCGACGCTGGCGGACCAGCTCCTCGAGGCCGCCGTCGCGGGCGGCGGTCGCGGCGACCCATCGGGGCTCGCCAAGATGCTCCAGGGTGGCGCCGGCGCGCGCGCGGGCATGGGGCTGCCTCCGGGGCTCGCGGGGATGATGGGGCTCCCGGGCGCCATGCCAGGCATGATGGGGGGGGCCGCGCCGCGCGCGACGCTCAAGCCCTCCGAGAAGAACAAGAAGAAGCAGCAACGCAAGCAAGAGAAGAAGGCGCGCAAGAAGGCGCGTCGATGATCCCTCGACGAAGCGCGATGAACGATCGGCTTCGAGAAGCATGTCTGGAGTGAGACGATGAAGCGTGCCCTGAAGGTCCTCCTCGCCCTTTCGCTCTTCCTCGGGAGCGCCTCGACCCAGGCCTGCGTCGAGGAGTCGCCCGATCTCAGCGCGACCGAGCGCGAGGCGCTGCGCGAGTACATCCTGTCCGAGCGTCCGCGCCCCTCCCACGAGCTCGACATCCAATTCGAGAACAAGGTCCGCCTCATCGGCTACGACCTCGAGCCCTCGACGATCACGCCCGGCCAGCCGTTCACGATCACCTGGTACTGGCAGGTCGATCGCCGCCTCGGCGGCGGATGGCTCGAGTTCACGCACCTCGCCGACGCGGCGGGCTCCGATCGGCTGAACCAAGACATGAACGGCGCGATCCGCGAGCGCTACCCGGCCGGTCGCTGGCGACCGCACGAGTTCATCCGCGATCCCCAGACCATCACCCTCCCTTCGGACTGGGGCTCGGATCGCGTCGTCTTCTATCTCGGCTTCTGGCACGAGGAGCACCGGCTCCAGGTCACGAGCGGGCCGAACGACGGCGACAACCGCGCGCGCGCGGCGAGCGTCCCCGTCCTCGGAGCGCCCGCCGCGGCGACGCCGACGACGATCATCGCGCCCTCGGAGCCGAGCGCCGCGCCGCCGATCCCATCGCTCGAGGCGGGCCGGGCGAGCGCCATCCGCGTCGACGGCCGCCTGGACGAGCCGGCGTGGCGATCGGCGGCCGAGTCGAGCGTCTTCGTGAACACGATGACGGGCGCGAGCGCGGAGCCTCGGGCCACCGCGCGGGTGCTCTTCGACGACGACGCGCTCTACGTCGGCTTCGACGTCGCGGACGACTTCCTCAAGAATTCGCTCACCGGCCGCGACGCGCACCTCTGGGGGGAGGACTGCGTCGAGGTCATGGTCGATCCCGACGGCGACGGCGCGAACTACTTCGAGCTCCAGGTCTCGCCCACGGGGGAGGTCTTCGACACGTTCTACGACACGCGCCGCGTGCCCCAGCCCTTCGGCCATCTCGACTGGAACGCGGCGATCGAGGCGCGCGCGACGCCGCGCGGGACGCCGAACGACGACGCCGACGACCAGGGCTATTCGGTCGAGATGCGTATCCCCTGGTCGAGCTTCCGCTACGGGAGCGCGCCCGCGATGGGCACGCCGCCCGCGGGCTCGACCTGGCGCGTGAACTTCTACGTCATGGACACGCGCCGCGACGGCTCGCAGCGCGCGGTCGGCTGGTCCGCCCCGCTCGTCGGCGACTTCCACGTCCCCGCGCGCTTCGGCCGCGTACGCTTCGGGGCAGCCGCGCCGCCCTCGGAGGGCGCGCCGACGCCGCTCCCCGACCAGACCCCGCGCGCGCAGATCCCAGCTGGGATGGAGCCGCTCCTGCGGCGCATGGTCGCGCCCGCGCGGACGGCGCTGCCGCCCGCCGCGCAACGACCGAGCGCGAACTGAACCGAGCCGCGACCGATCGAAGGCGAGGAGACGAGCATGACGAGCCTCCAAGGAAAGACCCTCTTCATCACCGGCGCGAGCCGCGGCATCGGCCACGCGATCGGCCTTCGCGCGGCCCGCGACGGCGCGAACGTCGTCATCGTCGCGAAGACGACCGAGCCCAACCCGAAGCTGCCGGGGACGATCTACACGGCGGCGAAGGACATCGAAGACGCCGGCGGCAGGGCGCTCCCGATCGCGGCGGACATCCGCGACGACGCCGCCGTCCAGGCCGCCGTCGACAAGACGATCGCCACCTTCGGCGGGATCGACGTCCTCGTGAACAACGCCTCGGCGATCTCGCTCACGGGGACGCTCGAGACGCCGATGAAGCGCTTCGACCTCATGCACGCGATCAACACGCGCGGCACCTTCCTCTGCTCGCAGCTCTGCATCCCGCACCTCAAGCGATCCGCGAACCCGCACATCCTGAACCTCTCGCCGCCGCTCTCGATGAAGCCGCGGTGGTTCGGAGGCCACGTGGCCTACACGATGGCCAAGTACGGCATGAGCATGTGCGTCCTCGGGATGGCCGAGGAGTTCCGCGGCGCGAACATCGCCGTGAACGCGCTCTGGCCGCGCACCGCGATCGCCACGGCGGCCGTACAGAACCTCCTCGGCGGAGAGGCCGCCATGCGCGGCTCGCGCAAGGTCGAGATCATGGCGGACGCGGCGCACGCGGTCCTCGTGCGCGACGCGAAGGATCCGAAGAACAGCGGGAATTTCTACATCGACGACGAGGTGCTCCGCGAAGAGGGCGTCACGGACCTCTCGAAGTACGCGGTCGACCCGAGCGTCGACCTCATCCCCGACTTCTTCCTCGACTGATGACGCGAAGGCGCGTCATCCACGGCGTGGCCCTCCTCGCCGCGCTCGCCGGCGCGTGCGGCGGCCCCGCGCGATACGCCCCGATGCCAGACGTCGCGCGGACCGATCGCAGCGCGGACGAGCTCGGCCTCCCGCGCGAGCACGACGAGGCGAGCCCCGACGCGGCCGCCACGGCCTCCCCCGACGAGCGCGCGACCGACGCCGAGGACGAGGCGAGCCCCGACGAGCCCCCGCCGTAGCGATCGCGGGGGCTCGCGGGATCGGCGCGAGGCTCCGCGCCTCCGCCCTTCGCGGAGGTCGAAGCTCGACGCGGAGCCCCTCTGCGGCTAAAGGCGGCCCCCCGATGACCTCGCCGAGCGAAATCGACGTCGAGACGCTCGACGAGCCCGCTGCCCCCCATGAGACGCAGGAGCAGGCGCCCGATCCCATGCTCGCGCGCCTGCCCGCGCCGCTCCGCGAGGCCTTCCTCGCGCGTGGCTACACGACGCTCACGGCGGTGCAGCGCGCGGTGCTCGATCCCGCGCTCGCCCACCGCGACCTGCGCATCTCGTCTCAGACCGGCTCGGGGAAGACGGCCGCCCTCGGCTTCGTCCTCGCGCCGCTCCTCGAGGCGGCGCCGATCCGCGCGAGCGAGTATCCGCCCTCGCCAGAGCACGGCGGACGCGCGCACATGACGGGTCCGCGCGAGGCTGGGCCGCGCGCCAAGGGGCCGCGCGCGCTCGTGCTCGCGCCGACCCGCGAGCTCGCTCGGCAGCTCGAGGAGGAGCTGAGCTGGCTCTACGGCGCGCTCCACGCGCACGTCGCCGTCCTCTCGGGAGGAGCGAGCTATCGCGACGAACACCGCGCGCTCGCCAGGGGGCCCGCCGTGATCGTCGGGACGCCCGGGCGGCTGCTCGACCACCTCGAGCGCGGCTCGTTCGATCCGAGCGCGATCGAGGCGCTCGTGCTCGACGAGGCCGATCAGATGCTCGATCTCGGCTTCGCGGACGAGCTCGAGCAGATCCTCTCCCGCTTGCCCGACGAGCGACGCACTCACCTCGTCTCCGCGACGTTCGCGAACGACGTGCTCGCCCTCGCCGATCGCATCCAGCGCGATCCCGTCTCCGTCGAGGGGACCCGCCTCGGCGCCGCGAACGAGGACATCGATCACGTCGTCCACCTCGTCGATCCGCACGAGCGCCTCGACGCGCTCGTCAACGTGCTGCTCGCCCACGTCGACGCGCGCGCGCTCGTCTTCACGCGGACGCGCGCGGGCGCGCAGGAGATCGCGGAGCACCTCCACGCGAGCGGGTTTCGGGTCGCGCACCTCTCGGGAGAGCTCGCGCAGCGCGAGCGGACGCGCACGCTCGCCGCGTTCAAGGACGGCACCCTCTCGACCCTGGTCGCCACGGACGTCGCCGCCCGCGGCATCGACGTGTCGGACGTCTCGCTCGTCGTCCACGTCGACGCGCCGACGAGCCCAGACGCCTACACGCACCGCGCGGGCCGCACGGGGCGCGCGGGGCGCCGCGGGACGAGCGTGGTCCTCGCCACGCCGCGGGAGCTCGCGACGGTCTCGCGGGTGCTCGCGCGCGCGCGCATACGATGTCGCGTCGAGCTACTCCCCGACGAGGCGGCGCTCGAGCGCTCCCTCGCCGCCCACGCCTCGAGCGCGCTCCTCGACACGGACGCCGAGCCGTCCTCGCGCGCCCTCGCGGTCGTGCGAGGCCTCCCGGACGGCGCGGACCTCCACGCCATCCTCGCGCGCCTCATCGACCGGAACGGCGACGTGCTCGGCCCCACGCCACGGAGCGTGCGCGTGATCCGTCCTCCGCCTCCGCGCGAGCGATCCGACGCGCGCCGCCCCATGCGCGAGCCTCGATCGGGCCTCGAGCCGCGCGCGTTCGAGCCCTCTGGCGCGAGGGAGCGGGACGACGTCGTCCCCTTCGTCGTGACGTGGGGGGGCCGACACGGCGCGGATCCGAGGCGCGTCCTCGCGATGATCTGTCGGCGCGGCGACATCACGCGCGCGGCGATCGGCGCGATCCACGTCGCCGCCGATCACACCGTCGTCGAGGTCCTCCGCGAGGCGGCGGATCACTTCCTCGCGAACGCCGGCCGCCCCGATCCCCGCGACCCGCGCGTGCGCATCGAGCCGCTCTCGGCGCCCCCGCGAGGCGAGCCACGCGGCGCGCGCCGAGGACGCCCCGCCGACGTCACGCCCCGATCGACGGCTCGACGCCCGGACCCTCGAACGCCCAAGCGGGGCGCGCCGAGCCCCGCCGACGAGGGAGGCCTCATCCCGCGCCCGCCCCGCCCGGTCGAACGGGAGGAGGAGCTCGGCTCGGCGTCGGGCGGGATGAAGCGTCCGCGGCGCAAGGGCTGACAGCGCCCACACGCCGCGAATCACGTCGAGCGAGGCGCGCCGCCGTCAGGGGCTCGGGGGGGCGGCGACGACGACGCCACAGCGCACGTAGTCGCCGACGACCACCGCGTCCTGCGAGGCCGCGGTGAGCCGGAGGTAGTACGTGCCCGCCGCCGTCGGCCTGAAGGCGCGGATGCTCGCGCCATCCGTGGGGGTCTCGGGCGAGGCGCTCGCGAGCTCCGTGTCGTCCGCCGAGACGAGCTTCGCGCTCAGGCCGCGCAGGCCGCTCCCCGACGACTGCGCGCCGCAGTACACGCTGACCTGCTGGCCCGCGGGCACGCTGAACGAGAAGACGTCGACGTCGCTCGGGGGGAGCGTCGCGAGGATGAACCCGCGGCCCTCGGCCATCGTGAGCGCCGTCGCGTCGGCGATCGTGTCGTTCGAATTCGGCGTCACCTCGTTCTCCGAGGGGTTCTCGGTGCCCGCGAACGCCTTGAACACGTAGTGATCGTTCGAGCCCGCCGTGCCACCGCCGGCGTCGACGAAGAGCAGATACGTGGTGCCACCCTCGAGCGGCGGCATCATCTCGAGCTGATCCGCCGATCGGGGCTCGATCCGCGCGAGGATCGACGTGCCGTCGGCGTTCGTCACCCACACGCGCGCGGGCGCGCGCGTCGAGCCGTAGCCGTCGGTGCCCGCCGGCATCAGGTTGAGGTCGAGGAGGCGGTTGCCCGTGCCGGGCATCGTGAACCGAAACACGTCGACGTCGGTCGCGTCATCGAAGGTGCCGAACACGAACGCGACGTTCCCCGAGCTGCCGCCGAACGTCATCGCCGCCGCGTCGGCCGCGGTGTCACCCGTCTCCGGATCGAAGACGAGCGGCCCACCGGCCGAGAGCGTGGAGACCGAGAGCTCGTACTGGAACGACGGCATCCCCTCGGGCGCGATGTCGTCGTCGGTGATCCAGGAGCTGTAGTCCTCGACCTTGACGAAGTACGTGCCGGTCGCGGGCAGCCGGATGATGATCTCCGAGTCCGTGTTGACGCGCGGCTGCGCGTCGTCGTCGGCCGCGAGCTGCGCGTGGCTCGCGTCGTAGAGGGTGATGACCGTGTCGATCATCTCCGGATCGTCGTCCGGGTTCGCCTCCGTGTTGATGGAGATCCAGGCGCCCGCCGTCCCCTCGAAGCGGTAGTACTCGACGGCGCCCGGCCGCGCGATTGCGCCCGCGACGGCGGTGCCGTCGGTCGTGACCGTCCGCGCCGTCTCGAACGAGTCGTTCGCCGGCCCGGAGTCTCGATCGGGGGTGACGCCGGTGTCGCGCGTCCGCCCGGAGTCGGGCACCGTGATCGGCCCGGCGTCCGCGCTCGTGACGGCCCCGTCCGTGGTCGAGGGCACGGGGTCGGGGTTGCACGCGACGAGCGGGATGGCGAGCGCGAGCAGGATCGGTGCGTGACGAGCCTTCATGGAGCCTCCGATGGCGAGAAGAAGCAGCGACGCACTCATGTCGCCATCGAGCTCAGCGCGCAACCGAGGCGCCCCTCTCCCGCCCAGCGCATCGGCGTGAGCCTCCCGCCCGCCGGGCTCGCGCGGCGCTCTGCGACGGCTCACGTCGAGCGAGGCGCGCCGTCAGAGCAGGTTCTGGATCTGCTCTCGGATCCGCTCGATCTCCGTCTTCAGCGCGATGACGTGCTTGGCCACCGCGACGTCGGCGCTCTTCTGGCCGAGGGTGTTCGCCTCGCGCGCGAGCTCCTGACAGAGGAAGTCGAGCCGCTTGCCGCGCCCCTCGATCGGCACGTCGAACAAGCGGTAGCCCTCGGCGATGTGCGCGCGGAGCCGCGTGAGCTCCTCGCTCACGTCGCTCCGATCGGCGAGCAGGACGATCTCCTGCTCGACCCGAGCGAGGCTGAGCGAGTGCGCGTCGCCGAGCAAGCGCGCGAGCCGGGTGCGCATCCGGACGCGCGCCTCGTCGAGGATGAGCGGCAGCCGCTCCTCGACGTCGTCGACGAGCCGGAGCAGCATCGAGAAGCGCATCTCGACGTCCGCGCGGAGCGCCGCTCCCTCGCGCGCGCGCATCCCCTCGACGTCCCGACACGCGGCCTCCGTCGCGGCGCCCACGGCCGCGTGCAGGGCCTCGAGCGTCAGGCCGTCGCTCGTCGGCTCGAAGACACCGGGGACGCTCGCGAGCAGCGTCAGCGGGACCGGCTCGTGGGGCGCGACGCGATCGCGCAGCTCGACGAGCGCTCGAAAGGCCGCCTCGGCGCGCCCGAGATCGAACCGGACGATCGGAGCCTGACCCTCGAGCGTGAGCTGGGCGGTGATCCGGCCGCGGACGAGGCGGCGACGGATGACCTCCTCGACGTGGGGCGCGAGCTCCGAGAGCGGCTCGGGCGCGCGCACGCGAACCTCGAGGTAGCGGTGGTTGATCGATCGGAGCTCGACGCTCAGGCGCGCCCCCGACGGCAGCTCCGCGCGCCCCACGCCGACCCCGGTCATGCTCGAGACCTGGTGGTCGTCCGCGCGGGAGGCCGACGACATGACGCCGGAGCCCCTGCGCTCGGCCAACCGTTCGTCCTTCGTCGCGGCGCGTCCCATCCGGCGCGTACCTCCTCAGGAGAGCCGCTTGTTGCGCTTGAGCTGCTCCATCACGCGAGCGTACTCGATCTCGAAGGACGCGGTGCCCTCCTCGAGGTTCTTGATCTTGCCGCGGACCTCGCGATCGAGCTCCTGCTCGACGTCCATGTGGCGCCGCAGGACGACGGTGATCTTCTTCCGCAGCGCCGCGTCCTCGGCGAAGATCTCCTCGACGTTCTGGCTGTGGAAGAGCATCTCGAGGATCTGGTCGAGGAGGTACGGGAGGAGGTCGTCGCCGACCGGCACGCGATGATCGCGCGCCACCTGGCTCTTGACCTTCCCGAGCTCGCCGTACGCCATCCCGCGCGACTCCATGCGCGTCTTCGCTTCGTCGACGACGCGCTTCTCTTGGCGCAGGTACTCCTTCAGCACCGACTCGATGTCGAGCTGGACCTCCTCGAGCGCGCTCGTCTCGATGTCACCGTCCGCGGTGAGGCTCTGGACGATCTCGGCGGCGATGGTGGGGACCTTACCGATGAAGAGGCGCATGGGGCGCGGAGGTTATGCGCGGCTCGGCCAAAGGTCCAGGCCCGGCGTGATCCCTCCGCGAGGGACGCGTGCGCGCCGGCGCGCGCTCGGCGGATCAGGTCGAGCGAGGCGCGCCGTCACTCTCGGCCACGGGCGAGCCGATCGCGCATGCGCCGCAAGAGCTCGGCGAAGCCGTGCTCGCTGATGATCCGGTTGAACTGGTTGCGGTAGTTGCGGACCAGGCTGACGCCGTCGGTCACGACGTCGAAGACGCGCCAGCTCGAGCCGTCTTGGTGGAGCGCGTAGGCGATCTCGACCGGCGGCTGGCGGCGCTCGACGCGCGAGCGGGCCTCCGTGCGCACGGTCGCCTCGTCGGACGCGACCGTCTCGCCGACGTAGCGCACCTCGAAGTCGACGACGCGCTCGAGGTTCTGCTCGTAGCTGCGCTCGACGAGCTGGCGCAAGAGGCTCGTGAACTCGCGACGATCCGCCTCGCTCTGCGCGGCCCAGTGCGATCCGAGCGAGCGGCGGGAGAGCTCGTCGTAGTCGAGCAGATCCGAGAGGATGCGCGTCACCTCGCGGCTGCGCTCGGCGCGCGTCGCGTCGCTCGCCGCCGGGCGCCGCAGGATCCGGCTCACCTCCTCGTGGCGCTGCCGCAGGTAGCGGGTCGCGGGGCCGTCGGCTTGGGCTCGGACGCCGAGCGGCGCGAGCGCGATCGTCGAGGCGGCGATGACGAGGGTGAGGGCTGCGAACGAGCTCGAGACGATGAACCTCTGCATGGGCTCCTCGGGCGCCGGAGATGGGGCGTCGGACGATCGGCGCACCGAGTTATTCGCACACGCGCCGCCCGTTCGCACGGGCCCGCGCGTCGACGCGCCCCGCCGCGGACGGCTCGGTCGGGGTCGGGCTCCGACGCAGGCGGATCCGGCCCAGGCGGATCCGTCGCAGGCGGATCCGTCGCAGGCGGATCCGTCGCAGGCGGCTCCGACGCAGGCGGCTCAGTCGCAGGCGGGCTCCCAGCGCTCGGTCACGCGCATCGAGGCGACGCGCTCGAGGTTCGCGTAGGCCGCGTTCGTGTCTTGGATCGCCTGGAGGTGGGCGTAGCGCGCCATGAGGTACTGGCGCGCCGCGTCGACCAGATCCTGCATCGAGGAGGTGCCGAGCTCCACGCCCTGCGAGGCCGCGATGAACCACGCGCGGGTCTCGCGGCGGCCGCGATCGTAGGCCGCCTCGCGCTCGCGCGCCTCGATGGCGGCGTTGTAGGCCTCGGTGACCTCGAGCTCGATCCCGATCCGCGCCTCGCTCGTGCGCTCGCGCGCGTCCTCGAAGAGCGCCGCCTCGCGATCGACCCGGTACGCGTTCCCCCAGAGATCGAGCGACCAGCGGAGCACGATGCCCGCGCCGATCTGGGTGTAGTTCGCGTAGTCGATCACGAAGGGGTTCGTCTGATCGGTGATGCCCGGCGCGTAGCTCGTGCGAAACAGGTAAGCGAGCCCGATGTCCGGGAAGAAGCCCCCGCGCTGGACGTCGAGGCTCGCTCGGCGCGCGGCGAGCGCCGCGTCGAGCATGCGCACCTCCGGGCGATCGGAGAGCGCGCTCTCGACGTAGCGCGCGACGGGCGCGAGGGTCGCATCGACGCGCTCGATCGGGCACTCGGGGACGCGGAAGCGATCGACCCCCGTGAGCCCTCGGAGCGCGGCGCGCGAGCTCGCCTCGAGGTGCGCGATCTGCGCCGCGCGGGCCTCGACCTCGCTGAGCGCGGCCGCGAGGCGGTACCGATCCGTCTCGTCCACGTCCGGCGCGCCGCTCTCGATGCGCTCCTCGAGGTGCTCCCTCGCGCTCCTTAGGCGCGGCATCGTCTCGTTCAGCATCTGCCGAAGATCGAGGCCGAGCTGGAGCGCGAAGTAGGCGCGGCGCACGTCGTAGCGGAGCTGATCGACGACGCGGCGGCGGTCGGCCTCCGCGGCGTGGACGCCGGCGCGGCCCGCGTCTCGAGCCGCGTCGAGCTTGCCGAAGGTCCAGAGCGGGATGACCCCCTCGACGCCGAATTGGAGCACGGGCCGCCACGGGTTCTCGACGGGCACCTGCGAATCCGGCGAGAAGATCGGGCTCCCGCGCTGCTCGGGCGCGAAGGTGAAGCCCGCCGTCACCTGCCCCTGGAAGAAGGGCGTGACCCAGAGCTCGTCGAGCTGGGCTCGCGCCGCCCGGACGCGCGCGTCGGCCGCGCGGATCCCGGGGTAGTGGCGGACCGCCGCTCGCTCGAGCGCGGCGAGATCCATGAGCGGGGCCTCGTCCGTCGGGGGCGACGCCTCGTCGGTCGGGGGCGCCTCGTCGCCCGCCGCCTCACCCGGCTCGTCGGCGCGGGCGCGCGGGCACGGGAGGAGCGCCGCCAGCGCGGTGAGCACGAGGGGGACGATGAGCCGAGGGCGAGGCACGAAGCGCGCGTTGTAGAGGAGCGCCTCGGCGCGAGCAACGGGAGCCCCGAGCGCGCGCGCGGCGAGCCCCCCGCGCCGCGTCACGGCTCGGCGAGGAGCCGATCGAGGATCTCGTTCACGACGGCGGGGTTCGCGCCCTTGAGCGCGCGCATGATCTGGCCGACGAAGAAGCCCTTCACGCTCAGCTTGCCGCCCTGGAAGCTCTCGCGCTCCTTCGGGTGCCTCGCGAGCACGTCGCGCACCGCCTCTTCGATCGCGCTCGCGTCCTTCACCTGGACGAGCCCCTTCCTCTTCACGATCTCCGCCGGCGCCTTGCCGGTCTCGATCACGTCGGCGAAGACGTCCTTCGCGATCTTGCCGTTGATCGTCTCGTCCTCGACGAGCGCGAGCAGCTCCGCGAGGTAGGCGGGCGAGCACGGGAAGCTCGCCTCGAGGCCGTCGGTCGAGACGACCCGGAGCACCTCGGCCTGGACGAAATTCGCGACGCGCTTGCCGGCCTGCGCGAGCGGGAGCGATCGGGCGCACCTCGCCGCGAGGGCCTTCGCGGTCTCCTCGAAGTAGTCGGCGATGCGGGGGTGGGCCGTGAGGACGTGCGCGTCGTACGCGGTGAGGCCGAGGGCGGCCTCGTAGCGCGCGCGCCGCGCCTCCGCGCGCTCGGGCAGGCTCGCGCGGATCGCCTCGAGCCACGCGTCGTCGACGACGAGCGTGGGCAGATCCGGATCGACGAAGTAGCGGTAGTCGTCC
Organism: Sandaracinaceae bacterium; assembly: GCA_039809495.1. Taxonomy (GTDB): domain Bacteria; phylum Myxococcota_A; class Polyangia; order Polyangiales; family Sandaracinaceae; genus JAFLCL01. The sequence continues at coordinate 3,469 of JBDHVC010000044.1, read as the reverse complement.
GCCTGCTCCTTCGAGCGGAGCGAGAGCGTCTTGCCCTGGGTGGACGACCAGGTCCGCGTCTCTTGGCGGATCGTGCCGCCCGAGGAGAGGATCGCCTCCTGGCGCGCGATCTCGTAGTCGATCGCCTTGCGCACGAATTTGAAGGAGTTGATGTTCTTGAGCTCGCAGCGCGTCCCGAAGCGCTCCTCGCCGACGGGGCGGAGCGAGACGTTCGCGTCGCAGCGGAAGGAGCCCTCCTCGAGGTTCCCGTCGTTCACGCCCGCGAACATCAGCGCCTCGCGGAGCGCCTTGAGGTAGGCCTCGGCCTCCTCCGAGGAGCGGAGCTCGGGCTCGCCGACGATCTCGATGAGCGGCATCCCCGCGCGGTTGAAGTCGACGAGCGTGTCGGTCCCCGCGCCGACGCCGTGGAGGTTCTTCGCCGCGTCCTCCTCGACGTGGATGCGCGTGATCCCGACGCGCTTCGTGCCGCTCGAGGTGGCGATGTCGAGGAAGCCCCGCTCGTTGAGCGGCTCGTCGAATTGGGAGATCTGGTAGCCCTTCGCCAGATCGGGGTAGTAGTAGTTCTTGCGGGCCCAGCGCGACGCGCGGCGCACCGTGCAGCCGAGCGTGAGGCCCGCGCGGACGGCGTACGCGATCGCCGTCCGGTTCGGGACGGGCAAGGCGCCCGGGAGCCCGAGGCAGACGGGGCAGATCGCCGTGTTCGGGGCGAGCCCGTAGGCGGTCGAGCAGCCGCAGAACATCTTGGTCCGCGTGAGCAGCTGCGCGTGGACCTCGAGGCCGATGATCGCCTCGTAGCGGGTGCTCGTCATGCCGCACCTCCGAAGAACGCCGGCGGGCGGCGGGTGTGGTGATCGCTCGCCGCCTCGAACGCGGCGGCCACGCGGAACAAGGTCGCCTCGTCGAAGGCCCTGCCGGTGAGCTGGATGCCGACGGGCAGCCCCTCCGAGAGGCCCGCGGGGACGCTCAGCGCGGGCAGGCCCGCGAGGCTCGCCGGGAGCGTGAAGATGTCCGCGAGGTACATCTCGAGCGGGCGCTCGAGCTTGGCGCCCAGGCGGAACGCGACCGACGGCGCGGTCGGCGTGAGCACGACGTCGCACGCCTCGAAGGCGCGCTCGTAGTCCCGCGCGATCAAGGTGCGCGCCTTCTGCGCCTTCGCGTAGAACGCGTCGTAGTAGCCGGCGGAGAGGACGTAGGTGCCGAGCATGATGCGCCGCTGCACCTCGCGACCGAAGCGCGCGCGCGTCTTGCCGTACGTCTCCTCGAGCCCGCCCTCCTCGACCCGCGGGCCGAAGCGCATGCCGTCGAAGCGCGCGAGGTTCGAGCTGCACTCGGCCGGCGCGACGATGTAGTAGGCGCTCACCGCGTGCTCGGCGGTCGGGAGCGTCACGTCGACGACGATCGCGCCGAGGGCGCGCAAGGTCTCGATCGCGCGCTCGACGGCGCGCGTGACCCCCGGCTCGACGCCGCTCGCCAGCGTGTCGCGCACGACCCCGACGCGCACGCCGCGGACGCCCTCGCCGAGCGACGCCGTGTAGGAGCCGACCTCGCGTTCGAGGCTCGTCGCGTCGCGGGGATCGTGGCCGGCGATGACCTCGCTCACGATCGCGCAGTCGTGCACGTCGCGGGCGAAGGGCCCGATCTGGTCGAGCGATGACGCGAAGGCGACGAGCCCATAGCGCGAGACGCGGCCGTAGGTCGGCTTGAGCGCGACGAGCCCCGAGAACGCGGCGGGCTGGCGCACCGATCCGCCCGTGTCCGAGCCGAGGGCGAGCGGGGCGAGGCCCCCCGCGACGGCGGCCGCCGACCCGCCCGAGCTCCCGCCGGGCGCGCGCTCGAGGTCCCAGGGGTTGTGGACGGGACCGAACGCGGACGTCTCGTTCGAGCTCCCCATCGCGAACTCGTCCATGTTCGTCTTGCCGACGATGATCGCGTCGGCCGCGCGGAGCCGCTCGATGACGGTCGCGTCGTAGGGGGCGATCCAGCCCTCCAGCACCCTCGACGCGCAGGTCGTCGGGATCCCCCGCACGCAGAGGTTGTCCTTGATCGCGATCGGGACGCCCGCGAGCGGGCCGAGCGCCGCGCCCTCGCGCCTCTTCCGCTCGACGCTCGCCGCCTGCGCGAGCGCGCCCTCGGCGTCGACGTAGAGGAACGCGTGGAGCTTCGGATCGAGCGCGTCGATCCGCTCGAGGAACGCGCGCGTCACCTCGAGCGCGCCGCGCTCGCCGCGCACGATGGCGTCGCGCAGCGCGCGCGCCGAGCTGTCGTGGAGCATCACTCGCCCTCCATGACCTTCGGCACCGCGAAGCCGCCGTGCGACGAGCGCGCGGCCGCGCGGAGCGCCTCGCCGTGCCGGAGCCCGGGCGACGGCTCGTCCTCGCGGAGCGCCCCCCGAGCCTCGATCGCCTGGAACGTCGGCTCGATCCCCGAGGTGTCGAGCCTCTCGAGGGCGGCCATCCACGCGAGGATGTCGCCGAGGTCGGTGCGCAAGCGCTCGAGCGCGTCGTCTTCGAGCGCGAGGCGCGCCAGCTTCGCGACCTTGCGCACCTCGTCCAGGGAAATTCGTTCGCTCATCGGGGTGTCTCCGGCGCCGCGACCCTAGCCCTCGGGATCGCGGATTTCTAGTCGAAACCGAGGACCGCTCCCCTCGAGCGGCGCGGTGCGGCGCGAGCGCGCGCACGCCAGAGGTGATCCGCCCGAGCGCCGCACGCGCTAAGCTCGCGCGAGAGAGGAGCGACCATGTCGAACGACCCGAACGAGCCGCCTTCGGGCTTTGCCCCCCTCGGGCCCGCCCCCACGCCCGGCCCCAGCCTCGAGGAGGAGGAGCGCGCGATGCGCAAGGGCCGCTGGCGCATGATCGCGTTCGCGATCGCCCTCGGCCTCGCGCTGCTCGCGGGCCTCGGGTACCTCCTCACCTCGTCCGGCCCGAGCCCCTACGGCGCGATCGGGCGGCAGGTGAACGGGATGCGCGCGCAGAACTTCGACGCGTTCTGGGCCTGCGCGCTCCCGCGCGCGAACCTCCGCGAGCTCCGCAACAACGAGCAGCTCGCCGCGGCCGTCCACGAGCGCGCGCGCTTCAACCCGGGGCAGTACGCCCAGCTCATCCGCTCGACCTGCATCGCGAACCTGAACGATCACGTCCAGCCGCTCGACTCGCTCCTGCCGACCGACGACCTGCGCGCGCCGATCGAGGCGATGCGGACGGCTCTCGCGTCGCTCATCGAGAACTGGGGCGCGTTCGCGACGTACCTCGCGAACCTCGGCGAGGGCTACGACGCGGACACGCCCGAGGCCGCGAACCTCGTCGGGGCCATCGCGCGCGGGTGGTTCGAGTACAAGGTCGCGTTCGCGCAGATCAACGATGTCGTCCGCGCGCACGTGAACGACTGACGGCGCGAGCCTGGCTCGCGCGCGCCGTCAGCGTCGCCGCCCGCCCCGCGCGCCGCCTCGCGCCGGCCCCGCGGGGCCGCGG
>JBDHVC010000043.1:0-40631 GCA_039809495.1 Sandaracinaceae bacterium | reverse complement strand
ATCGCGGCGCACGCGCGCGAGCCCGAGCGCGTGAGCGGCGCGCCCGAGACGGCGCCGACGAGCGCGGCGCGGTTCGAGCCGCCCGCGCCGCGACCGGGGCGCGCAGACCGCCTCACGCGCGAGCCCTCGTCACGCCTCGCCGCGCTGCGCGGAGCGCTGGTCGTGCTCGGCGTGGTGGGGGTCGTCGGGGCGCTCGCGATCAACCGCGTGCGCCTCGACGAGGAGCGCGCGCATCCGAGCGAGCCGAGCGTCGATCCCACCCCGAGCGTCCCCCTCGGTCCGCGCGTCGAGCAGGCCCTCATCACCGTGCAGACCAACGTGGCGGACGCCGAGGTCTACTGGGACGGAGAGCGAATGACGGGGACGTCCTTCGCCGTCACGGTGGATCGCCGCGCGCACCGCCTCGAGCTCCGCGCCGCCGGCCACGCGCCGCGCCAGGCGGAGGTCTTCGCGGATGGCCCGCACACGATCTCGCTGCCCTTCGAGGCGTCGAGGGCTCGCAGGCGCTGAGCGGGCCTCGCGCGCGGTCCGCTCCGCGATCAAGGCTCGAGGACGCCACGGAGCAGCTCGCGCGCGCGCGCCGCCGCCCGGCGGATGTCGAGCCGGACGCTCGCGTCGGCGGCGAGCTCGTCGAGGAGCGGGAGCGCCTCTCGGATCGGCTCGAGCTCCGCCTCGCGCGCGTCGAGCCCGGCGCGATCGATCCGCTCGACGCCGCCGAGGAGCGCGAGCATCGCGGCGGGCGCCAGATCGGGATCGTGCCCGCGCGCGATCGCGATCAGCCGTCGAAACGCGCGCTCGGGCTCCGCGAGCCACGGCGCGGCGGAGATCGCGACTCCGACGACGGCGGGATCGAGCGCGTCCGAGGCGGCGTCGGCGTCGCCCAAGCGCTCGAGGACGGCGTCGTCGCCCGCCCGATCCACCGCGCTCGCGAGCGCCAGCGGATCGGAGGAGGCGAGCGCGACGAGGACGGGGTCGTCGCTCCGAGGCTGGGCCTGCGGCGCGGGAGCCGGATCGAGACCCGTCGCGGCGATCGCGACGACGCCCGCGGCGCAGAGCCCGACGGCCCGAGCGATGCGGCCGAGAGCGCCTCGCTCGTCGGCGCGTGCGACCCGACGAACCTCCATCCTCCGAGCCTACCCGCGCGTCGCCTCGCGTCGAGCCCGCGCGGAGCCGGCGCGGCGAGGGGTCGCGCCACGTCCTTGACGCCGCCCAGCGAGTCTCCGAGCCTCGCGGCGTGTCGAGCTTTCTCAGCGCGACGACGCTCACGCCGCTCGGCGCTGGGCGTCATCGGTTCCTCTGCGACGCGTCGTGGAGGCAGGGCCGAGGCATCTACGGCGGCCTCGTCGCCGCCCTCTTCGTCCGCGCCCTCGAGGCCGAGGCGGGGCGCGGTCAGCGGCTCGTCCGGATCACGACCTCGTTCACGGCGCCGTTGCCGGAAGGGCCCGGCGAGATCGTCGTCACCCCCGTCCGGAGCGCGCGCAACGTCTCGGTGCTCCGCGCGGAGCTCACCCTGCCCGAGGAGCGCGCCGTCATCGCGAGCTGTCTCGCGACGCTCGCGCGCCCTCGGCCAGGCACGCCGCTCGAGCACCACGGCCGACGAATGCCGAGCGCTCCTTCGCCAGATGACGTCGCCGAGGGTCCGCGCGAGCTCTACCTGCCCACCTTCGCGCCCCACTTCGAGCTCCGGCAGTGCCTCGGCCCGCGCGCCTTCTCGGGGACACCGCCGACGCGCATCGGAGGTTACTGCCGCCCGCGCGAGCCCGCTCCGACCGATCCGGCGCTCGTCGCCGCGCTCCTCGACGCGTGGCCACCGGCGGCCGTGGCGCTCTCCACGCGCCCCTGCCCGGTCGCCTCGCTCGAGCTGACGATCCACTTCCTCGTCCCCTTGCCGTCGGCGCCGAGCGATCCGAGCCGCTACCCGTGGTTCTTCTTCGACGCGCGCTCCGATCACGTCGAGGGCGGGCTCGCGGACGAGGCCGCCACGCTCTTCGACGAGGAGGGTCGCGCGATCGCCGCCGCCCACCAGCTCGTCGCGCTGCTCCCGAGCGAGCCCTGAACGGACTACCGGCTGGTCCACGACGCGGCGTCGAGCTCGGCCACTCGTTCGTCGAGCTCCCTCTTTCGTCGAGCCCACGCGTGCCTTACGATCGATCCATTGACGATCCACGGGAACACCACGGGCCTCTCGCCCTCCGACCTCCACGCGCTCGAGCGCCTGTACCGCCGCCGAGCCCCCTTCGATCGCCTCACGAGCCCCGAGCTCACCCGCTCGATGGCCGAGATCTCGAGCGCCACCGGTCGCCAGGTCGGCGTGCTCGTCGATCGCGCGGGGCAGGTGCAGCGGGTGATCGTCGGAGACGCCCACAAGCTCATGCTCCCCGACGTGGGCCGCGCGCGCGCGGCGGAGGGGCGCCTGCGCGGGCTCCGGCTGATCCACACGCACCTCGATCGAGAGGGGCTCACGCGCGACGACCTCGTCGATCTCACGCGGCTGCGGCTCGATCTCGTGTGCGCGATCTGCCTGGGCCCCGACGGGCACCCCGTCGAGGTCCACTACGGCCACAACGTCGCCCTCGCGGACGGTGAGCGCGGCGTCCCCTACCGCACGTTCGGCCCGATCCCTTATGGCCGCGAGGACGTCGTCGATCCCTCGGCGCTCGTCGCGGGGCTCGAGGAGAGCTTCGCGCGCGTCGCGCGCACCCGCGCGGTCGAGGGCAAGGACGGCCGCGCGATCCTCGTCCGCGTGACGGACCGCAGGCACCTCGAGGAGAGCGAGGCGTCGCTGCGCGAGCTCGAGGAGCTCGCTCGGAGCGCGGGCGTCGCGGTCGTCGCGCGCTTTCACCAGGTGCGAGACGGGATCGATCCGAAATTCGTCGTCGGCCGCGGCAAGCTCGAGGAGATCATCCTCGAGTCGATGCGGCTCGACGCGACCGTCCTCGTCTTCGATCGCAACCTGAGCCCCAGCCAGGCCTCGGCGATCGCGAAGGTCACGGACCTGAAGGTCATCGATCGCACCCAGCTCATCCTCGACATCTTCGCGCAGCGCGCGGAGAGCCGCGACGGCAAGCTCCAGGTCGAGCTCGCGCAGATGAAGTACCTGCTCCCGCGCCTCGGACAGAAGGACGACGCGCTCTCGCGCCTCACCGGTGGGATCGGCGGCCGCGGCCCTGGCGAGACGACGCTCGAGATCGGGCGACGCCGCGCGCGCGAGCGCGTGAGCCGGCTCGAGGCCGAGCTCGAGCGGCTCACGGTGCAGCGTGAGCAGCGGCGCAGGCGCCGGGGGCGGCGGGAGATCCCCATCGTGTCGATCGTCGGCTACACGAACGCGGGCAAGAGCACGCTGCTCAACGCGCTCACGGAGTCCGAGACGATCGCGGAGGACAAGCTCTTCGCCACGCTCGACACGCGCTCTCGCCGCGTCCGGTTCCCGCGTGAGCGCGAGATCGTGATCACCGACACGGTCGGCTTCATCCGCGATCTCCCGAAGGAGCTCTTCGCGGCGTTCCGCGCGACCTTCGAGGAGACGAGCGACGCCGATCTGCTCCTGCACGTCGTCGACGCGAGCGATCCGGCCCACGACGAGCACATCCGAACGACGGAGCTGCTGCTCGGTGAGCTCGGCCTCGCGAGCACGCCCGCGATCCTCGTCTTCAACAAGGCCGATCGGCTCGAGCCCGGGGAGGCCTCGCGGCTCGCCCGCGAGCGCTCGGCCATCGCCGTGAGCGCGCTCGAGCGCGCGAGCCTCGCGCCGCTGCTCGACGCGATCGAGCGACACCTCTTTCGCGAGGCGGATCCCCGCGAGGCGAGCCACGACGAGCCGACGCGCGCGGAGCCCGCGCGCGAGGCGAGACGGCTCGTCGGGGCGACCGGGTGAGGCGATCCGACGTGCTAGGGTCGCGCGATGCCGATCACGCCGAGCGCCGACGCCCCGCTCGCGCCGCGGACGACCCTCGGCCTCGGGGGGGCGGCGCGCTGGTTCGTCGCCGCGAGGACGGATGACGAGCTCCGCGAGGCGCTCGCTTGGGCCGAGGAGCGCGCGCTCCCGGTGTTCGTCCTCGGCGGTGGATCGAACGTGGTCGTCGCCGACGAGGGGCACCCGGGGCTGACCATCGCGATCGAGACGCGCGGCGTGCGCGAGGAGCCGGCGCGACGCGAGGGCGGGCGCGACGTCGTGCGCGTCACGGCCGCCGCCGGCGAGCGCTGGGACGAGCTCGTCCAGCGCGCGATCGAGCGCGGGCTCGCGGGCCTCGAGTGCCTCTCCGGTATCCCCGGCCGGGTCGGCGCGACGCCCGTCCAGAACGTCGGCGCCTATGGGCAGGAGGTGGCGCAGACGCTCGCGCGGGTCGAGGTGATCGACCGCCGCACGGGCCAGGCGAGCGTGCTCGAGCGCGACGAGCTGTCCTTCGGCTATCGCACGAGCGCGCTCAAGCGTGAGCCCGACCGCTGGGTCGTCACGCGGGTCTCGTTCGATCTCGCGCAGGATGGCCCGCCGACCCTCGCCTACGCGGAGCTCGCGCGCGCCCTCGCCGATCGCCCGCGCCCCTCCTTGCGCGAGGTCCGCGACGCCGTCATCGCGCTGCGCCGCCGCAAGGCGATGGTGCTCGATCCGGGCGATCCGAACGGTCGGAGCGCTGGATCGTTCTTCACCAACCCCATCGTGTCGATCGCGCGAGCCGACGACGTCGTGCGGCGAGCGCGGGCCCTCGGCCTGGTCGAGCGCGAGCGCGAGGTGCCCCGCTTCGTCGAGCCCGGCGACCGCGTGAAGCTCGCCGCGGGCTGGCTCATCGAGAAGAGCGGCATCGCGCGAGGGCTGCGGCGCGGCGCGGTCGGGGTCTCGAGCGCGCACGCCCTCGCGCTCGTCCACCACGGCGGCGGGACGACGCGCGAGCTCCTCGCGCTCGCGTCCGAGATCGAGGCCCGGGTGCGGGACACCTTCGACGTCACGCTCGAGCGCGAGCCCGTGCTCATCGGCTGAAGGGCTTGCGGGACGCGGCGCGGCCGCGAGCGCCACCGGGGAGCAACGACGGGGAGTCCGCGTCGATGGAGCGCGCATCGGAGGTCCCATGCCGTCCCATCGCGTCTCCTCGCTCCTCGTCGTCCCGGCGCTCCTCGTCCCGCTCGCGCTCGGCGCGACGACCGCGTGCGCCACGCCCGGCGACTCGCCTCGCACGCGGGCCCGTCGGGAGCCCTCGATCCCCTGCATCGAGCCGCTCCCCGCGCGCGAGACGCCGGGGCGCGCGTCCCTTCACGACGCGGGCCCGAGCGCGCACGATGGCGCGATGCCCCTCGAGCTCCCCCCCTCCGAGCGCTTCGCGATCGAGCCCGCGCAGCTCCGCGTGGAGCTCTTCGCCGGCGAGCGCGCGCAGCTCCCGATCGCGCTCGTCCGCGCTGAGGGGCACGACGCGTACGTCGAGCTCAAGGCGTCGGGCCTGCCGCGAGGCGTCTACGCGACGGCCGCCTTCGGCCCCCTGCCCTCCGCGCTCGCGCTCGTCTTCGAGGCCGAAGACACGGCCGCGATCGTCTCGGACGCGCCCTTCGTCGTCGAGGCGCACGCGGACGGGGTGCGCGTCTCGCGCCGCCTCCTCCTCACGATCCTCCCCGAGCGAGCGACGCCGGAGGAGTGAAGCCACGCACCGTCGCGCTCGGCGATCCCGTGAGCGAGATCGCGACGCGATCCGACGAAGAAGCACGACGAACGACATTCGCATGACATTCGCCGTGGCATACGGGGAGGGCTCGATCGTCGTCGTCGCCACGCCTCGCGCGTCGCCTCGGCGAGCCCGATCGGCACGCGAAGGGAACGATGGACAGCACCGAGATCCTCCAGGTCGTCATCATCGCCACCTACATGGCGATCCTCACGGTCCTCGCCGTCTACGGGTTCCACCGGGCGCAGCTGCTCTACCTCTACTGGCGGCACAGGGACCACGCGCCGAAGGCCCCGCGACGGTTCACGGAGCTGCCGAGGGTCACCGTCCAGCTCCCGATGTTCAACGAGCTCTACGTCGCCGAGCGGCTGATCGAGAGCGTCGCCTCCCTCGACTATCCGAAGGACAAGCTCGAGATCCAGGTGCTCGACGACTCGACCGACGAGACGCAGGGCATCGCGAAGGCGAAGGTCGAGGAGCTGATCGAGCGCGGCTACGACGTCGTCTATCTCCACCGCACGGATCGCACCGGCTACAAGGCGGGCGCGCTCGAGGCGGGCCTGCGCGTCGCCAAGGGCGACTACCTCCTCGTCTTCGACGCGGACTTCGTGCCCACGCGCTCGATCGTCCTCGATCTCATCCACCACTTCACCGACCCGAAGGTCGGCATGGTGCAGGCGCGCTGGGGCCACCTCAACCGCGACTACTCGATGCTCACCCGCGTGCAGTCGATGATGCTCGATGGCCACTTCGTCGTGGAGCACATCGCGCGCAACCGCTCCGGCCGCTTCTTCAACTTCAACGGCACCGCGGGCATGTGGCGCAAGAGCACGATCGTCGACGCGGGCGGCTGGCAGCACGACACGCTCACCGAGGACATGGACCTCTCCTTCCGCGCGCAGCTCAAGGGCTGGCGCTTCGTGTACGTGCCCGACGCGCTCGCGCCGGCCGAGCTCCCCTGCGAGATGAACAGCTTCAAGACGCAGCAGTTCCGCTGGGCCAAGGGCTCCGCGCAGACGGCGAAGAAGCTCATCCCGACGATCCTCCGCGCCGACATCCCCTGGAAGGTGAAGCTCGAGGTCGTCTTCCACCTCACGGACAACTTCGCCTACCTCTTCCTGCTCGCGCTCGCCGTCCTCCAGCTCCCGAACATGATCCTCCGCCAGCGGATGGATCGCCCGGAGCTGCTCCTGCTCGACGTGCCCCTCTTCGCCCTCACGAGCGGCTCGATCGTGCTCTTCTACCTGACGACCCACCGCGCGCTCTATAAGAGCGTCTGGCAGGCGATCGTGCGCCTGCCGCTGATGATGGCGCTCGGCATCGGCCTCTCGCTCAACAACGCGCGCGCCGTCCTCGAGGGGCTCTTCGGCTCCGAGAGCGAGTTCGTCCGCACGCCCAAGCACGGCGTCACGAAGAACGACGAGAGCTGGACGAAGAAGCGCTACCGCGCCTCGAAGGAGATCTTCTCCTGGCTCGAGGTCGGCCTCGGCCTCTACTTCATCGCCACGATCGCCATCGGCCTCTTCATCGGCGCGTGGGCGAGCGTGCCCTTCGTCCTGCTCTTCATGGTCGGCTTCCTCTACGTCGGCACGCTCTCCGTGCACCAGGCGCGCTGAGCGCTCGAGGCGGTCACGCGAGCTGGACGGCGCGAGCGGCTCGGCCCTCGCGCCGTCTCGCATGGTGAAGAGGCAGACCCTCGGCGGGCGTCCTCGCGCACGAGCGCGCATTGGCGCGACGATCGGATGACGAGGCGCTCCCTGCGAGCCGCGAGCAGCCCCCCGCGATCAGAAGGGGAAGCAGCCCACCAGCGGCGTGCAGGCGATGACGCACTCGCTCCCGCCGCCGCACGTACATCGCCCCTCCGTGCAGCCATCGGTCGTGTCGGAGTCGCACGTCCGTCCGCACCCTCCGCAGTTGCTCCGATCGCTCCGCGTGTTGCGGCAGCTCCCCGCGCAGCAGTCGTCCGTGCCGGGGCAGACCCGCCCACAGGCCCCGCAATTCGCGATCGTGTCGAGGCGCGTGCAGGTGCCGCTACAGCACTGCTCGGTGCCGGAGCAGGCCCTCGCGGACGGGCCGGTCCCGCAGAGGCACTGGGAGCCCATGCACGTCGTCCCGGCGGGGCAGCTCACCGTGCAGCCATCCGTGCACCGGCCCGCGGTGCACGTCTGCCCCGCGGGGCAGGCGTTCCCGCAGCTCCCGCAGTTGAGCGCGCTCACGTTCGTGTCGACGCAGCCCGCCGCGCAGCAGGTCTGCGTGCCCGTGCAGGCGGGCGTACACGTCCGCGCCGCGTCCGCCGTGACGGGCCCTGCGTCCCGCGACACGAGCCCCGAGTCGACCCGCACGCCGGTGTCTGGAAGCGGCCCGGTGTCCGAGAGCGGACCCGTGTCCACGACGGCCCCGGTGTCGCGCGGGAACGGCGCGTCGAAGGTGACGATGTGCGCGTCCGGCGGCGGCGGTGTGACCGACCCGCCGTCGCGGCCCCCGTTACCACCCGTCGCGCACGCGGCGAGGCTGAGCAACGACGAGACGCAGAAGAGCCTGAAGAACGATACGGTCGGTGACGCGCTCATGGGAACCTCGCTCGGAACGCGGTAAGAGCCTCAAGGCTAGCCTTCGCACGATGCCCGGATCAAGGAAGCATGATCACCTGATCGGCTACGAGCGCTCGAGCGCGAGCAAGCTGCGGGTCGCGCCGCTCGCCCCGCCGCTCCACGTCGTCCTCGTCGAGCCCGAGATCCCGCCCAACACGGGCTCGATCGCGCGGACCTGCGCGGCGACGCAGTCGCCCCTCCACCTCGTCGAGCCCCTCGGCTTCCGGGTCGACGAGCGCTCGGTGCGTCGCGCGGGCATCGACTACTGGCACCTCGTCGATCTCCACGTCCACGCGTCGTTCACCCACTTCGAGGAGGCGTTCCCGGAGGCCCGCGTCCACCTGCTCAGCGCGAACGCGACGCGATCCGTGTTCGACGCGGACTTCCGGCCGGGTGACGCGCTCGTCTTCGGGCGCGAGTCGGTCGGGCTCCCGAGCGCGCTCTGCGAGCGGTTCTCCGCCTCGACGTGGAGCATCCCCACGAGCGGAGCCGTCCGCTCGATCAACCTCTCGAACGCGGTCTCGATCGTGCTCTTCGAGGCGCTCCGACGGTGCGGGGCCCTCGCCCAGCCGCGGGTGGTGACCGACGTCAATTCGCCATGACCCGGTCGGTTCGCCTTGCGCGGCCGTCCACGAACGGCGATGATCCGTCCCGTCGTGCTACGCCGCCTCACAGCGACGCTGACGATCGGAGCAGGGCTCGCGCTCTTGGCTCTGGTGGGTCGCTCGCTCACGGCATACGCGGATGGGGGTGAGACGGAGGTCTCCGGCCTCGCCGCACCCGCGCGCGCCGACGCGCCGCGAGCCCCCGAACCGCTCGCGCCGGACGCGCGGCCCGAGGTCGACGCCTGGGCGCCCGCCTCGGGTCGAGACTGTCACGTCTTTCACCGCCGGCGGATGTGCGACGGACCGCGACGGGTCCCCCTGCTCGAGGGCACCTCGCGCGAGCGCGCGGAGGCTCTCGGCTTGATCGGGCCGCGCGTCGCTCACCTCGCCACGAGCGCGGCTCCGCCCTCGGTCTGGGTGGAGGCGGCGCGTGAGGCCGGCGCGAGCCCGTCGCCCGATCTCCTCTTCCCGGTCGCCGAGGGGCGCATCTGGCGAGGCTTCGGGATGCGCCATGGTATCCGGGTGGTCGAGGGGCACTCGCGGCGCTCGCGCGGGCGCCACATGCACGAGGGCATGGACATCGGCGCGCCCGAGGGCTCCCTGATCCACGCCGTCGAGGACGGGCTCGTCGTCTACAGCGACAACCGCATGCATGGCTATGGCAACGCCGTGCTCGTCGTCCACCCGAACGGAGACGTGAGCCTCTACGCGCACTGCGTCGAGACATATGTGGTCGCGGGGCAGCACGTCCATCGCGGCGAGCCCATCGCCGCCGTCGGCCAGACCGGGCTCGCGCACGGCGCCCACCTCCACTTCGAATACCGTCGCGGCGGCCGCCGGATCGATCCGCGGCCGCTCTTCTCGAGCATCCCGAGCCTCGAAGACGTCACCGCCTTGAGGGAGGCGGAGCGCGCTGACGCCGAGGACGGACGAGCGAACTGACGCGCCGAGGCGACGTGAAGGGTCGTCATCGCTCCCAGCCGCGACGTGAACCCTCGTTCACTCGCGCTCTACGAGGCGAGGCGGCGAGCCCGCGGGAATGGCGAGCTTCGGTGGGATCGCGCACGATGCAGCGGTGGCACGATCATCGCTATCGCCGACGCTGCCACCCATGAAGGAGTCGAACATGCGCATCCACGCTACCCCGGAACGGGCCACCCTCACCGTCGCGATGATGGGGCTCGCTGGCCTGCTCTTGTCGGGTTGTCCCGTGTACTGGGGAGGCGACGGCGATGACTGCCGCGCCGGTCGATGCCGCGAGTGCGACGTGGCCAGCGACTGCGCGAGCGGTGAGGCGTGCGTGGATGGCCGCTGCGTGATCGACCGGAGCTGCACGACGAGCGCGCAGTGTCAGGCCGACCAGATCTGCGCCGGATCCGTCTGCGTCGATCGCGCGAGCTGCCGCACCGACGGGGACTGCCCGAGCGGCGCGTACTGCAACGACGGCTTCTGCGAGGGCACGAGCACCTGCGCGGGCGACGCGGACTGCGAGGCGGGCTTCTGGTGCGACTTCCGATCGAGCTGCGTGCCTCACGGCCCGAGCGACTGCCGCACGCAGGCGGACTGCGCGGGCGGGACGCTCTGCATCGAGAACCAGTGCGTCTCGGTGGACACGACCTGCCAGCTCGACCGCGAGTGCCCGAGCGGCACCGTCTGCCTCAACAACGAGTGCACCATCGTCTGCACGAGCGCGGCCGACTGCGCGAGCGGAGACACCTGCGTCGGCTCCTTCTGCCGCCCGGGGGAGTCCTGCTCCACGACGAGCGACTGCGACGCGGGCGAGCACTGCGTCGCCGGGCGCTGCCTCGAGGACTGCCGCGGAGGGGTCGCGTGCGACGCCAACGCCTACTGCGCGGAGGACGACTTCTGTCGCCCGGACTGGCAGCCGACGCCGTTCTGCACCGAGGATGGCGACTGCGCGAGCGGCCGCGTCTGCCGCGAGGGCGTGTGCCGTACCTCCTGCCCGAGCACGATGGACAGCGAGTGCTCGGCCATCGACACGCAGCTCCCGTTCTGTCGCGCGGTCGGCAGCGACCACCTCTGCTTCGCGTCCGACGAGCTCGAGACGCCCGACTGCCGCACCGCGGCGGACTGCGGCGAGGGCCGCGACTGCGTGAACGGAGCGTGCCGCGCGCGCTGAGCGGCGAGCGCTCGGACCGTCGACGAGCCTCGGCTTCGGCCGGGGCTCGCCGCTTTTTTGGGGGGACGAGCGCGCCTCGAGCCTCGGCCACGCACCCGGCGCCGACGCGGCTCGATGAGCGCCGACGCGTGGGCGCCCGCGCCCTCTCGGCGCCGCCACGCGTTCGAGCGGACCTGCGCCACGCTTTTCGCTACCATCGCGTGATGCGCCGCGTCTTCGCCTTTGCCCTCGCGCTCGCGATGGTGCTCCTCGGGCTCGAGCCGAGCTCCGGCTTCGCCTACATCAACCAGGCCGACGGAACGGTCGTCCCCGTCACCAATCGCCTCCAGCAGTGCCTCGACAACTCCGAGGGCAGCCCGATGGCGATCGACGCGGTCGCGGACGCGACGGTGCTCCCCGAGGCCTACCGCCCCGTCTTCGACGCGGTGAGCGGGCACTACCGCGTCACCTTCACCGACATCGGCGAAGGCGCGGGGTTTCACAATTCCTTCGGCTGGTTCTGGATCGGCGAGGACGTCACGAACCCCGCGAACCTCCACACGGTCTTCGGCTGCCGCACCTACGCTCAGTGCGACTGCCCCTGCGCGACGACGCGGACACGCATCATCGACTTCGAGACGCAGACCGGCTTCAGCGTGGGTCGCCAGATCGGGTTCTGGCTCCGGACGCCGGAGCGGCTCGACGGCACCCGCGAGGGCGGTACCTTCCCGACGGGCTGCCCCTTCGATCTCGGCTGTGATCCGGCAGGGATGAACGTCAACGACCTGTGCGGCGGTCGCAACGACACCAACAACCGCATCTACTTCACGAGCGCGGCGCTGAACGACGACGGGGACTTCGTCCACTTCCTCGTCTACCGCAGCGTGGCCCGCGCGGACACGTTCTACTTCGGCTTCGAGGATCTCTGGCGCGGCGGCGACAACGACTACGAGGACATGCTCGTGCGCGGCTCGGGGCTCGTGCCCAACTGCGATCCTCGCCCCGAGACGTGCAACGGCCGAGACGACGACTGCGACGGCGCCATCGACGAGGGCCTCACGCAGGCCTGCTCGACGGCGTGCGGCGCCGGGACGCGGGTCTGCACCGCGGGGACGTGGGGCGCCTGCTCCGCGCGCACCCCGAGCAGCGAGACCTGCAACGGCGTCGACGACAACTGCAACGGCGCCATCGACGAGGGCCTCACGCGCCCCTGCTCCAATTCGTGCGGCGCCGGGACCGAGATCTGCATCATGGGCACCTGGGGCGGCTGCTCCGCGCCCACGCCGACGATCGAGACCTGCAACGGCCGAGACGACGACTGCGACGGCTCGATCGACGAGGGCCTCACGCGCCCCTGCTCCACCGCGTGCGGGAGCGGCGTCGAGACGTGCGTCGCCGGTAGCTACACGGGCTGCACGGCGCGCGTCCCCGGGACCGAGACGTGCAACGGCGAGGACGACGACTGCGACGGTCGCGTCGACGAGGGGCTGGCGCGCGCGTGCTCGAGCGCGTGCGGGGCGGGGACGGAGGCCTGCATCGGCGGAGCCTTCGTCGGCTGCACGGCCCCGAGGCCCGGGATCGAGGTGTGCAACAACCTCGACGACGACTGCGACGGCATGATCGACGAGGGGATCACGCGCGCCTGCTCCACGGCGTGCGGCGTCGGGACGGAGCGCTGCGAGGCGGGCGTCTTCGTCGGCTGCGACGCGCCGCTCCCGGCCACGGAGATCTGCAACAACGTCGACGACGACTGCGACGGGGTGATCGACGACGGCAACCCAGGGGGCGGCGACGCGTGCGTCCCGCGCCCCGGCGGCGGCTACGACGTCATCACCGACGGGGGATCGGGCGACGACACGCTCTGTCGTCCCGGCACCGTGCGTTGTGTGATGGGCGAGCTCGTCTGCCAGGGCGCGGCCTCGGGCGGCCGCGAGATCTGCAACTGCCTCGACGACGACTGCGATGGCGAGATCGACGAGGACACGTCCGATGATCCGCTCTGCCCCGGCGGCGCGTGCATCGCGACGGAGTGCGCCTGCTCGTCGCCCTGCGATCCGGGCGAATTCCCGTGCCCGCCCGGGCGCGTCTGCGACGAGTCTCTCGGCGGAGGCGGGGTCCGTGGCTACTGCGTGTCCGGTCGCTGCGCGGGCGTGACGTGCGACAGCGAGTCGATCTGCGACCCGGAGACCGGCGCCTGCGTGAACCTCTGCATGGGGATCTCCTGCCCGAGCGGCTACGCGTGCGTGCGCGGCGCCTGCGTCGAAGAGAACTGCTACGGGCGCGGCTGCCCGGTCGGCGAGATCTGCCGGATGGACGAGCGCGGCACGCCCACCTGCGTCGAGGACGCGTGCCGCACGACGAGCTGCGCGGACGGCACGTTCTGCCGTGACGGACGCTGCATCGCGAGCTGCGACATCGTCTGCGACGAGGGCTCGCGCTGCGTCGACGGGCGCTGCGAGCCCGACCCGTGCGGCGGCCCCTGCCCGGTGGGCGAGAGCTGCGTCGATGGACGCTGCGAGCGCAACAGCTGCCCGAGCGGCTGCGGGCGAGGGCGGGTCTGCCGCGCCGGCCGCTGCATCGACGATCCCTGCCGCGGCATCCACTGCCCCGGCGGACTCAGCTGCGACGACGGTCAGTGCATCGATCCGACGATCGTGCCGCGCCGACCCGCGCAGCGCGGGCTCGCGGCGGGAGGCGGCGGCTGCCTCTGCAGCGTCGCCGGAGCGCCGGATCAGGGCGGTGGCCGTGACCTCGCGGGCCTCGTCGCCCTCGCGCTCCTCGGCCTCGTCGTCGGGCGACGACGGGCTCGACGCGGGGGGCGCGCGATCCCCCGGCTGCGCGCCCGAGCGAGCGTCGGGCTCGCCGTCGTCATCGCTCTCGCGAGCCTCGCCGCCGAGGGCTGCGCCGTCGAGCCCTTCTGCTTCGCCAACTGCGACGAGGACGTCCGCGTCGACGCGGGCGTCCGCGACGCGAGCCGACCCGACGCGAATTGGGGCGCGACCGACGGCTGCGTCCCCTCGGGCGAAGAGCTCTGCGACGGCCTCGACAACGACTGCGACGGCGAGATCGACGAGGACTTCGATCTCGAGGGCGATCCGCGCAATTGCGGCCGCTGCGGGCACAGCTGCACGCTCGAGCACGCCTTCCCGAGCTGCTCGGCCGGCGAGTGCGTCGTCGATCGGTGCGAGATCGGGTGGGTCGATCTGGACGACGTGCCGAGCAACGGCTGCGAGTACGGCTGCCCGCCCGACGGAGACGAGCTCTGCGACGGACGCGACAACGACTGCGATGGGCGCATCGACGAGGACTTCGATCTCACGAGCGACCTCGCCCACTGCGGGAGCTGCGAGATCCAGTGCCGCTTCCCGAACGGGACGGCGAGCTGTGTCGATCGCGCGTGCCACCTCGACGCCTGCAACACGGGCTTCGTCGACGCCGATCACGATCCGTCGAACGGCTGCGAGTACGCCTGCACGCCGACCGGCGCCGAGGCCTGCAACGGGATCGACGACGACTGCGATCACCTGATCGACGAGGGCTTCGATCTCGACACGGATCCGCTGAATTGCGGCGCGTGCGGGCGCACCTGCTCGTTCCCGAACGCGACGGGCCGGTGCGTCGCCGGGAGCTGCACCTTCGCGCCCTCGGACTGCGTCCCCGGCTACTACGACATCGACGGCGACCCGAGGACGGGCTGCGAGTACATGTGCACGCCGACCGGGGCGCGGGACACGTGCAACGGGATCGACGACGACTGCGACGGCGTCTTCGACGAGGACGATCCGATAGCGGGCACGGACTGCGGGAGCAACGTCGGCGCGTGTCGCTTCGGGACGCGCGTCTGCGTGCGCGGCGCGCTCGTCTGCATCGGAGGGGTGAGCCCGACCCCCGAGATCTGCGACGCGATCGACAACGACTGCGACGGCGCGACCGACGAGGCGCCCCTCCCCGGCGTCGGCGATCGCTGCGGCACGAGCAACGTGGGGCGCTGCCGGTACGGCGCCGTCATCTGCGATCGCGGCGGCCTCACCTGCTCCGGCGACGTCGCGCCGGGCGCCGAGACGTGCAACGGGATCGACGACGACTGCAACGGCGTCGTCGATGATCGGCTCGCCGTGCCGCCCGCGGCCAGCGTGCCGAGCTGCGCCGAGGCGCGCGGCGTCTGCGCGGGGCGTGTCCCGAGCTGCCGCGGAGCGTCGGGCTGGGGCTGTGATCTGCCCGCGCTCTACCAGGCCGTCGAGACGCGCTGCGACGGACTCGACAACGACTGCGACGGATCCATCGACGAGGGCTGCCTCCGCGTCACCGGCTCCGATCTGCGGATCGACACCCAGACCAACCAGAGCGAGACGAACTCGCTCCAGCCGATCCTCGCCGCGAGTGGCTCGAACGTGCAGGTCGTCTGGACCGAGACGATCGCGCGTGGGGCCGACCTCGACGCCCGCATCCACTCCGCGTACTCGACCAACGCGGGGACGTCCTTCGCGGCCGCGCGGAGGCTCAACACGACCAACGGCGACACCTTCCGACCGACGCTGACGTTCACGGCGACGAACGTCCTCTGGGCGTGGGCGGACTTCCGCGGCGGGACGAGCTACCGCGAGATCTGGACGCGAGGGTCGACCGACGGCGCGGGCGCCACGCTCGCGGCGAGCGAGGTGCGCGTCAACGGCACCGGCGCGACGGCCGCGACGGACGCCTACAACGTCCAGCTCGCGCGATCGGGCTCGACGCTCTTCGCGGCGTTCGAGGCGTTCACGTCGGCGCGCAACCGACACATCTTCCTCTCGCGCTCGACGGACGCGGGCGCGAGCTGGACGACCCCGGTCCAGGTCTCCTCGAGCGCCGCGCCCAATTTCATCGCGGCGCAGGCGCGGATCGCCGCGACCGCTTCGCGCGTCTACGTCACCTGGCGCGACAACCGGTCGGGCTCGCTCGACGTCTACCTGCGGGCGTGGAACGTGGGATCGTCGGCGTTCGTCGCCGCGGAGCAGCGCATGGACGTCGGCACGGTGGCCGGCTCGTCCTCGAGCTTCTCGCCGGCGGTCGCGGCGGAGGGGTCGAACGCGTACGTGGTCTGGGTCGATGATCGGGATCGCGGCTCGTTCGACATCTGGCTCAACCGCTCGAGCAACGACGGCGCGAGCTGGCTCACGAACGCGATCAAGCTCGACGGCGATCCGCTCGACCACGACTCGATCGGGCCGAGCGTCATCGCGCCCGCGTCGGGCGAGGTCGTCGTGGCGTGGATCGACTACCGCTCGGGTCTGCCGGATCCGTGGGTGATCCGCTCCGGGAGCGCGGGAGCGTCGTTCGATCCGCCGCAGCGGGTCGACACCAGCACCGCCGCGGGGACGTCGGGGAGCTACGATCTCGCGCTCGCGGGCGAAGGGAGCCTCATCGCGCTGGCGTGGTCCGACGATCGCTCGGGGCTGCTCGACATCTACGCGAATTTCTCGCTGGATCGCGGCGTGACGTTCCAGCCCCAGGACTATCGCCTCGACAGCTCGGCGATCGGCTCGAGCGACAGCGAGACGCCGACGATCGCGGTCTCGGGCGCTCGGATCCACGCGGCGTGGATCGACCACCGGAGGGGCGCGAGCTGCCCGACGGCGGGAGCCTCCTGCCCCAACGGCGACGTCTACTATCGGCGTGTCGAATGATCCGCGCGAGGGAGCGATGAGCGACGCACCTTGGAAGCGCCCGTCGGCGCGCGCAGGGCGAGGCCGCGCCGCGAACGCGCCGACGAGCGCGAGCGAGGCGCGCACCGAACGAGCGACGGAGCGCGCGAGCGAGGCGCACACCGAGCGAGCGACGCCGAGCCACGTCCCGAGCGCGAGCGGCGCGCTCCGCGCGTTCTTCGAGACGAGCGTCGCCGAGCCGGCGCCCTTCGTGATCGAGGACGACTTCGCGCGACCTCGCCGAGCGAGCGGCGTGCTGCGCGAGACCAGCGCGGGAGACATCTCGGCGCCCCGTGAGCCGAACGACTGGAGCGGAGCCGTCCTCATCACGGGCATCTGCGGGCGGCTCGGGCGGCTCACCGCGCGGCTCGTCCACCGCGAGGAGAGGGTCGTCGGGATCGATCGCCGCCCCTTCGTCGGGCGCCCGAAGGACATCGTCCACCATCAATTCGATCTCCGACGCAAGAAGACGCGCGACGTCTTTCGCGCCGGCGGAATCCGCGCGGTCGTCCACCTCGGGGTGCTCCACGATCTGCGCGCGAGCCCGAAGGAGCACCACACGTGGAACGTCATGGGCTTCCAGAAGGTGCTCGAGTACATGACGCAGTACCGGGTCCCGAAGCTCGTCGTGCTCTCGAGCGCCAACGTGTACGGTCCTCGCCCCGAGAACCCGCAATTTCTCACGGAGGACGCGCCCCTGCTCGGCGCGGCGCACTTCTCCGAGATCCGGGATCTCGTCGAGGTCGATCACCTCGCGCAGTCGTTCTTCTGGAAGAACCTCGACGTCGAGACGGTGATCCTGAGGCCTTGCCACATCCTCGGCGCCGTCCGTAACGCGCCCTCGAACTACCTGCGCCTCGAGCGGCCGCTCAAGGTGCTCGGCTTCGATCCGATGCTCCAGGTCATCCACGAGCGCGACGTCGCCGAGGCCGTGCGCCTCGCGCTTCGGCGCGGCGTGCGGGGCATCTTCAACCTGCGCGGGCCCGGCGAGGTGCCGCTGAGCCACGTCTTCCGGATCCTCGGGCGCAGGCCCCTGCCGGTCCCCGGCGCGCTCCTCGAGGCGGGCCTCACGCGAGCGTTCCGCTATCGCGTGACGTCGTTCCCGAGCCCGGAGCTCGACCACATCCGCTACGTGTGCATGGTCGACGACTCGCGCGCGCGCCGCGAGCTCGGCTTCGCCCCGCGCTTCGGGATCGAGGAGACCGTCCGCGCCGTGCTCGACTGAGCCACCACCGAGGAGGCCTCGACGCGCGCGCGTCGGGCCTCGGAGCGAAGAAGACGACGTGCACCCAGAGAGACGCCGCCTCCTCCACGCGACCCCCGCGCTCGTCGCCGGGCTCGTCCTCATGCTGCCCGCCGCGCTCCACGGCGCGGAGCCCTCGGGAGACGCCCCCGCCGCGGAGCGAGGCGCGATCGTCCCCGAGGAGGGGGGTGGCGACGCGCGCGAGGACGCCCGCGACGCCGCCGTGCAGCCCCCCGCTCGCCCGACCGAGGTGCGCGTCGGGGTCACGGTGCTCGCCATCGGCCACGTGAGCGCTCCGAACGAGCCCTTCCAGCGGTTCACGGCGACCCTCGCGCTCACCACCCGCTGGACGGATCCTCGCCTCGCGTTCGAGCCGAGCGGCGCGGAGGGAGATCGGCGGGTCTTCGTCGGCGCCGAGGCGAGGCGCCGCCTGGCGGAGATCTGGTCGCCCGATCTCGTCATCGAGAACGAGGAGGGCGAGCGCTCGATCGACGCGCGCTCGCTGGTCATCCGGAGCAACGGGATCGTCACCTACGACGAGACGTTCGACGCCCAATTCCAGGCGGACTTCGACCTCCGCGCGTTCCCCTTCGACGCGCAGACGCTGCCGATCGTGATCCAGTCCGGGGCGTTCAACGCGCGGAGCGTCGTGCTCCTGCCGATCGAGGCGCGGATGCGCGTCGAGGCCGAGCGGGTCGGCGAGGACTGGCGCGTCGGGGGCCTCTCCTACGAGATCCGCGACTCGACCGAGGCGCGCTCGAGCCACCCGTTCTCGGAGCTCCGCGCCGGCGCGGAGGTGCGCCGCATCCCCGGCTTCTACCTCGGCAAGGTGCTCTTGCCGCTCCTCGTCATCGTCGCCTTCACGTGGACGACCTTCTGGATGACGGGCGAGGCGGCCGGCACCCGGATGCAGCGCACGTTCATCGCGCTGCTCAGCATCGTCGCCTTCACGCAGGTCATCGCGGGGCACCTCCCGCGCATCTCCTACGTCACCTTCCTCGACGCCGTGATGTACGCGGCGTTCCTGTCCACCGGCCTCACGCTCATCCAGATCATCCTCACCCACCGGGCCGCCGAGGCGGGCGACGTCGCGCGCTGGAGGCGGATCGATGGCGTCGCACGCGTCGCGTTCCCGCTCGGCTTCACGGTCGCCGTGCTCGCGTCTTACCTCGCGCTCGCGCGCTGAGCCGCCTCGACGGGGGCGCGCGGGATCCTCCGACGAGCCCGCTCTCACCCGGCCGGTCGCGCTTGATTGGCGCGGGGCGAGCGAGTAGGGAGGAGCCGTGGCCCGCTACCAATTGTCTCACCTCCGCGCGCTCGAGCACGAGGCGATCCACATCCTTCGGGAGATGGCCGCCGAGCGTGAGCGCCCCTGCCTGCTCTTCTCGGGGGGCAAGGACTCGATCGTGCTCCTGCGGCTCGCGGAGAAGGCGTTTCGACCGGCGAAGTTCCCCTTCCCGATCATGCACGTCGACACCGGGCAGAACTTCCCCGAGGCGATCGCGTTCCGCGATCGCAAGGTCCGAGAGCTGGGCGAGCGGCTCATCGTCGCGTCCGTGGAGGAGTCGCTCCGCAAGGGCCGCGTCGTCGAGGAGAAGGGGCCGCGCGCCTCACGCAACCGCCTCCAGACGACGACGCTCCTCGACGCGATCGAGGAGCACCAGTTCGACGCTTGCATCGGCGGCGCGCGGCGGGACGAAGAGCGCGCGCGCGCGAAGGAGCGCATCTTCAGCCACCGCGACGACTTCGGTCAGTGGGATCCGAAGAACCAGCGCCCCGAGCTCTGGAGCCTCTACAACGCGCGGCTCCGCAGGGGAGAGCACTTTCGCGTGTTCCCCATCTCCAACTGGACCGAGCTGGACGTCTGGCAGTACATCCAGCTCGAGCAGATCGAGCTCCCGAGCCTCTACTTCGCGCACGAGCGCGAGGTCTTCGAGCGAGCCGGGATGCTCTACTCCCCGGCGCCGTTCATCGAGCGGATGCCGGGCGAGGACACGTTCAAGGCGTGGGTGCGCTTCCGCACCGTCGGCGACATGAGCTGCACGGGCGCCGTCCAGAGCCGCGCGAGCACCCTCGACGAGGTGATCGAGGAGATCGCCGCCTCCCGCGTCACCGAGCGCGGCGCGACCCGCGCCGATGATCGCGCGAGCGAGGCGGCGATGGAGGATCGCAAGCGCGACGGCTACTTCTGACGGCGCGCCTCGCTCGACGCGATCCGCCCCGCACGGGCGCGCTGGCTCGACGTGTGGGGCGCGCCGAGCTCGGCGCGCGGGAAGGCGGAACCCGCTGACGGGTTGCGATACGGTGGGCGTGTGCTGGTCGATCAGACGAAGACGGCCGTCGCGGTCCGCGAGATCCGGCAGAGGAGCGGGATCTGGCTCGGGAGCGCCGCCGTTCCGCTCATCGCCACGTTCGTCGGCCTCGCGCTCTGCCTGCTCTTCGCCACCGATCAGCAGACACCGCTGCGGACGGCCTACGACTTCTCGATGCTGGGCTGCTGCGCGCTCTTCGGCTGCGTGCTCCCCGCGGCCGCGACGGTCCTCGTCCTCCTCAAGGCGAGGCACGAGCTCGCGCGCGCCGGCGCCATCGAGACCCTGCTCCACTCGACCGACGGATCCGGGAGGCTCGATCGTCCCAAGCTCGAGGCGCGGCTCGGCAAGGCGCGGGTCGAGGGCGCGCTCACCGACGCCCTCGCGCTCGGGGCGCTCCTCCCCTCGCCGAGCGCGCCGTCGAGGCGAGCCGACGTCCCGCTCCCCGAGACGATCACGCGCGCGCAGCCCGAGCCGCGCGCGTCGGAGCGGGTCGCGCGAGCGCCGATCACCCCGATCGTCGCGGGGGCGCCGCCAGCCGCGGAGCCGCCGCCCTCGACGCAGACGTTCACACGATCGCCAACCCTCGACGACACGCTCTCCAGCACGCTCGTCCGCGAGCCGGGGGCGCCGAGCCCCTCGGCGCTCTCGCCCCCGCTCCCCGCGCGCCCCCTCGACGCGCCCGATCCCGATGGCCTCATCGGCCGCACCGTCGGAGGGACCTGGCTCGTCGAGAGCGTCCTCGCGGCCGGCGGCATGGGCTGCGTCTACGTCGCGCGTCACGTGCGAACGGGCAAGCGTTACGCCCTCAAGACGCTGCTCCCCGACGAGCGCATCTCCCTCGAGTCGCTCCATCGCTTCGAGCGCGAGGCCAAGACCGCGAGCTCGCTCGGGCACTCCGGCATCGTCCAGGTCCACGACTTCGATCTCGAGGGGGATCCACGCTACCTCGTGATGGATCGGCTCGTGGGCGAGACGCTCGAGCAGCGCCTCGCTCGACGGGGGCGGCTCTCGTGGCCCGAGGCCAAGGTGATCGCGCTCGAGGTGGCGAGCGCGCTCGACGCCGCCCATCGCGCGGGCGTGCTCCACCGCGACCTCAAGCCGTCGAACGTGATGCTCGCCGAGCGCGAGGGCCTCGGCGAGCACGCCGTGCTCCTCGACTTCGGGCTCGCGAAGCCGATCCGCGAGGGGGCGAGCGTGTGGGTCACGCGCACGGGCGCCATCGTCGGGACGGCGCACTACATGAGCCCGGAGCAGGCGCGCGGAGAGCGCGATCTCGACGAGCGGACCGACGTCTACGGGCTCGGCGCGCTCCTCTTCGAGATGATCGCCGGGATCCCGCCCTTCCTCGGCGCGACGCCGTTCGCGGTCCTCACCTCGCTGCTCACCGAGGCGCCCGTCCCGCCGAGCCAGCTCGTCGAGGGCGTCCCCCCCGCGCTCGACGCGCTCGTCGTCCAGCTGCTCGCGAAGCACCGCGAGGCGCGGCCGGCGAGCGTCGCGGAGGTCGCGCGCGCGCTCGAGCCGATCCCCTGAGGGCCCCGCGCGCCCTCCTCGGCGCGTCCAGCTCCCGCCAGGGCTTGATCGAGCGCATCTTCCCGGTCATACGACGGCCCGTGATCCCGCGTTACACCCCGAAGGACCAAGCAGAGCTCTGGTCCGCGAAGACGAGATACCGCACCTGGCTCGAGGTGGAGCTCGTCGCCTGCGAGGCGATGGAGCGCGCGGGCATCGTCCCCGCGGGGACCGCCGACGCCGTGCGACCTTGCGCCGAGCGCATCGATCCCGATCGCATCGACGAGCTCGAGCTGACGACCAAGCACGACGTGATCGCGTTCCTCACCCACGTCGAGGAGCTGGCGGGTCCGCCCGCGCGCTGGCTCCACCGCGGGATGACCTCGAGCGACGTGCTCGACACGAGCTTCGCGCTCTTGCTCGTGCGCGGCATCGACGCGCTCGTCGCGCGCTTCGAGCCGCTCCTCGCGGCGCTGCGCGCGCGCATCGAGGAGCACCGACGGACGCCGATGATCGGCCGCTCGCACGGCATCCACGCGGAGCCGACGACGTTCGGGGTCGTCCTCGCCGGGCACTACGTGGAGCTCGCGCGCGGGCTCGCGCGGCTCCGCACCGCGCGCGAGGAGATTGGCTGGGGCAAGCTCGCGGGCGCGGTCGGGACCTACGCCCACCTCAGCCCCGCGATCGAGGCGGACGCGCTCGATCGGCTGGGGCTGCGCCCCGAGACGGTGGCGACGCAGATCGTCCCCCGCGACCGTCACGCCGCGATGCACGCCGCGCTCGCCCTCGTCGCCGCGTCGATCGAGCGCTTCGCCACCAACGTCCGGCACTGGCAGCGCACCGAGGTGCTCGAGGCCGAGGAGCCGTTCACGCGCGGCCAGAAGGGCAGCTCGGCGATGCCGCACAAGCGGAACCCGATCCTGAGCGAGAACCTCTGCGGGCTCGCGCGGATCGTGCGCGCGGCCACGATCCCCGCGCTCGAGAACGTGGCGCTCTGGCACGAGCGCGACATCAGCCACAGCTCGGTCGAGAGGATGACGACGCCGGACGCGATCGCGACGCTCGCGACGATGCTCGATCGGATCACCCGCCTCGCGGAGGGGCTCGTCGTCTACCCGGAGAACATGCGGAAGAACCTCGAGCGGACGGGCGGCCTCTGGGCGAGCGAGGGCGTCCTGCTCGCGCTCGTCGGCCGAGGCCTCCCGCGCCAGGAGGCCTACGTGCTCGTCCAGCGCAACGCGATGCGCGCCTTCGCGGGAGAGGGCGACTTCCGCGCGCTCCTCACGGCCGACCCCGACATCCGCGCGCACCTCGACGAAGCCCGCGTCGCCGCGGAGTTCGACCTCGAGCGCACGCTCGCCCACACCGACGCGATCATCGAGCGCGCGCTCGCCTTCTACTGACGGCCAGCGGCGCTAGACGTCGATCCGACGGGCGCGAGCGCGAGCGGCAGCGCGCGCCTACGCTCCTCGGAGCCGCTCCTCGACGAGCGCCTTGAGGACGACAGCGTTGTTGTGGGCCTCGTCCTTCGCCGCGAAGACCAGCGTGGTCTTCGGGACGCGGCAGGCCTCGACGAGCGCCTCCACGGCGCCGGGCTGCGCGGCGAGCTCCTCGCGGTACTTCGCGCGAAATTCCGCCCACTTCGCCGGATCGTGGCCGAACCACGTGCGGAGCTCGGTCGAGGGGGCGACCTCCTTGAGCCAGAGATCGAGCTTGGCCTCGTCCTTCGAGACGCCGCGCGGCCAGATCCGATCGACCAGCACGCGGCGTCCGTCACTCGCGGCCGGCGCGTCGTAGACCCGCTTGACGTGGATCTCGCTCGAGGGGTGTGTGTGCTTCATGTCGTCTCCGAAGACGCGCGGTCCCGCTGCTCGCGATCGGGGCGAACCGCCCGTGCGTCCCGCGCGATCCGCTCCTCGGGTCCACCGAGCGAGCGAACGCGCGTCGATCGACGGCCCTCGCGCGAGTATGCGCCCGTCGCGCGAGCTCCGCACGGCGCACCGAGCCGAACGGCCTGGAGCACAGTCAGCCCTCTTCCTCCTCCTCGACGAAGCGGTGGAGCGCCGTCAGCGAGATCGCGAGCGCGCACTTCTCACAGAGGGGCGGCTCCTCGCGCACGACCTCGTCACCGCGGTGGAAGATCAGGAGGCCGCGGCCCGACGGCGCGCCGACGACCTGCCGACCGCACGCGTCGCAGCGGAAGCGCTCACCCGTCGCGTCGTGGGTCATGGAGCTCGAACCATACGCCCCGAGCGCGCGGCGAGCATGCCGAGCCGACCGATGGGCGAGGTGCCTGCTAGGATGAGGCCATGCGGACGACCCCCCTCTTGCTCGCCGGCCTCACCGTCCTCGGGCTCGGCGCGAGCCACGCCCACGCACAGGGCACCTCGAGCGACCTCGGCGGGGTCGCCGAGTCGGGCATGGAGCAAGGCGAGGCGTCGGTGGCGACCCGCTCCGACGTCACGGTCTCGCTCGAGAGCGTGCCTGGAACGAGTGGGGCGCGCGTCGCCGTCCTCGGCCGCGCGGTCTCGGGCGCGATGACCGAGGTGCGCGCTTGCTACGCGCAGGCGCTCGAGCGCGCCCCGACGACGCACGGGTTGCTCCGCCTGCGCCTCGATCTGCCCGCGCGCGGGCGTGGCGCGACGAGCGTCCTCGCGGACGTCGTCCAGGAGCAGGGGCTGCTCCGCTGCGTAAGCGCGCTCCTCGAGGGGCTCTCGCTCGATCCGACGATGCGCGCGGCGAGCGTCGTCGTCGTCCTCGACTTCGACAACACGGTGGCGCAAGGCGCGCCCGAGGTCGCGCGTCGACAGCGCGCGGCCGAGGCCGTCGACGTCACCCGCGAGGGCGATCGGCCGACGGCGCGCGACGGCGCGAGCGGGGTGAGCTTCGAGGTGCGCGGCGCGGCGGGCGCGAGCGACGAGGAGGTCGCGGACGCGATCCGCGTGCTGCGCTCCGCGCTGCCCGGGATGCTCGACTGTCGCCGCCGCGCGGGGCGGCGAGGGCAGAGCCCCGCGGGCGTCATCCCGCTGACGCTGCCGCTGCGCGCGGCCACGGCGCCAGCGCCGAGCGTCGGGCGCGGCGCCACCGTGCGCGACCCGCGCGCCGCCGCCTGCGTCGCGCGCGCCATCGCGAGCGCGCACCGCAGGCCGAGCACGAGCGAGCGCGTCGAGGCCGAGATCCAGTTCGATCCCTGAGAGCACGCCTCGCTCGACGTGCTCCACCGCGTCGAGGCACGCAGGCCCGGCGGGTGGGAGGCTCACGTCGGCTCACTCGGCGTGCGGGAGAGGCTCTGGGCAGGCCCTCCGACGAGGAAGGAACAGCACGAATCGGGGCAACGGATTCGTGCCGTGGGAGCGACGCGAGGGCCCCGCGCGCGGGGCGCCTCTGCTACGCTCGAGCGATGCGCGCCGACGTCGAACGGGTGCTCGACGAGCTCATCCGGCCGCTCGTCGAGGCGGACGGTGGAGACGTCGCGCTCCAGTCGCTCGACGCGTCGCGCGCGCCGGTCGAGATCACGCTGCTCGTCGGCGGCGCGTACCGCGGGTGTCCGGGGACGCCCGTCGTCGTCGACGAGCTCATCGCCCCGGTGCTCGAGCGCGCGCTCGGGTTCGAGGTGCGCG
The DNA here is from genome assembly GCA_039809495.1 of Sandaracinaceae bacterium. Taxonomy (GTDB): domain Bacteria; phylum Myxococcota_A; class Polyangia; order Polyangiales; family Sandaracinaceae; genus JAFLCL01. The sequence continues at coordinate 15,303 of JBDHVC010000043.1, read as the reverse complement.
TGCGGGTCGTCCCGCGGCTCGAGCCCGGCTGACGGCGCGTCGCGGCGTCGGGCCGCTTGCGCGTGCTTTGACATGCGCGCCGCATCGCTGGTAGACGTAGACGAGACTCGGGCCCTCCCCCGAGCGTGAGAGGTCCGGGCATGGCGCTGATCGAAAACGACGATGCCGCACGCAGGCTGGCGGCCGCGATCGCGAGCGATATCTTCGTCTACAACGGCGAGAAGATCGCGAAGAGCCTCGCCGACGACGATTTCTTCGACGCGCTCGCGGAGCAGCTCGAGGAGGGGCGCGCGCTCTTTCGCTCGCGCGTGACGCCCGACGTCTACGCGCGCGGCTTCTACGATCGCGCGATCATCGACACCATCCTCGGGCCGATGGGGAGCACCGCCTGCAAGGCGTGGTGAGCGCGACGCGCTCGCTCGAACCCCTCACCTTCCGGCCCACCGACGCGCTCGCGGGCGAGCGGCTCGACCGCGCGCTCGTCGCGCTCGCGCGCGAGGGCGACGCCTTCTCGCGCGCCGCGCTCCAGCGCTGGATCCGAGAGGGGCGGGTCTCGATCGACGGACGCGTCTGCGAGGAGCCGAAGACGACGGTGCGGGCGGGGATGCGGATCGAGGTGCGGCCCGCGCCGCCCCCACCGAGCGCCGCCCAGCCGGAGGCGCTCCCGCTCGCGCTCCTCCACGTCGATGACGAGGTGATCGTCGTCGACAAGGCGGCGGGGATGGTCGTGCACCCCGCCCCGGGCCACCCAGGCGGCACGCTCGTCAACGCGCTGCTCCATCGCTTCGGCGTGCTCGCGGCGGAGAGCCCGTCTCCGCGCGACGAGCACGCGGAGTGGGACGAAGACGAAGAGGACCCCACCTCGAGCGCGCCGCGCGGGCTCCTTCGCCCCGGCATCGTGCATCGGCTCGATCGCTTCACGAGCGGCGTGATGGTCGTGGCGCGCACCGAGCGCGCGCGAGAGAGCCTCATGCGTCAATTCGCGGTCCACGCGATCGATCGCGAGTATCTCGCGGTCGTCGAGGGCGTGGCGCCCCTCCACGCGCGCTTCGAGACCCTCCACGCGCGCCACCCGACGGATCGCAAGCGCTTCTCCGGTCGAGTCTCGCGCGGCAAGCGCGCGGTGACCGAGATCGAGCGCGTCGAGGTGCTGGGCGGCGCGTCGCTCGTCCGCTGTCGGCTCGAGACCGGGCGAACGCACCAGATCCGCGTCCACCTGTCCGAGGCCGATCTCCCGCTGCTCGGCGACGCGGTCTACGGCCGAGCCAGCCAGGATCCGCGGGTGCGCGACGCGGCGCGAGCCCTCGGTCGCCAGGCCCTGCACGCTCGGCTCCTCGGCTTCGAGCATCCGGCCAGCGGCGAGCGGATGCGCTTCGAGGCGAAGCTGCCCGACGATCTCGAGCGCCTCCTCCGGGCGCTCGGCGAGCCGACGGAGCGACGTTGACGCAACGCACCCGAGCCGCTTCCGACGAGCCCTCCGGGCGCGCTAGCATCGTCCGCGTGTCCGAGGCTCACGCGCGCCGTCTCTCGAGCCCGCTGCTCGCCCTCGCGCTCGCCCTCGTGACGCTCGCTCCACCGAGCACGACGAAGGCTCAGGCGCTCGACGAGCCGCTGCGCCTGCGCGCCTTCGATCTCCAGCTCTTCACGCCGCCCGCGGCGCAGGGCTCGACGTTCCTCATCGAGCGCCCCGAGCCGCTGCCGCACCTCTCGTTCTCGCTCGGCCTCCACGGCAACGCGGCCGCGGACACGTTCCAGCGCTTCGACGCCGATCGACGCACGCCGCTCGTCGGCCCGATCGCGCAGGTCGAGCTGCTCGCCGCCCTCGGGCTCTTCCACGCCCTCGAGGTCGGCGTCGCCGTGCCGCTCGTCCTCGGAGAGGCGGTGGGGCCCGACGCCTCGGGGACACGGCCGAACCTCGGAGATCCCGGCGCCTCCGCGGACAGCTTCCAGATCGGCGGCTCCGACGTCCGCCTCGCGCTGAAGGTCCCGCTCCTCCGCGGCGACTTCGCCCTCGCGGCCGTCGTGTCGATGGGGATCCCGCCCTGCGCCGGCGAGAGCTGCGCGAGCCTGCCGTGGTTCGCCTCGAGCCGGTACTGGTCGTTCGCGCCGAGCCTCGTCGCGAGCGGCGCGGTCGGCATCGTCCGCGTCTCGGGCGCGATCGCCTATCGGCTGAGGCAGCGGCGTGGGATCGGGGACTTCATCCAAGACGACGAGCTCCACCTCGCGGCGGGCGCCGCGGTCACGATCGTCCCCGAGCTCGAGGCCATCCTCGACGTCCAGTACCGCGTCGGGCTCGGGGGCCCGCTCGCGTCCGGGCGCGCCCCCTCCGTCGGCGAGATGCCGCTCGAGATCGACGTCGGCGGGCGCCTCTCTCCGAGCGGCCCGTTCAGCGTCGAGGCGGGGATCGGCGCCGGCGTCCTCGCGGGCTACGGAGCGCCGCTCGTCCGAGGCTTCGTCACGCTTCGATACCGCATCGACGCCGGCGGCTGCGCGTTCGGCCCCGAGGACGAGGATGGCTTCGAGGACGGCGACTTCTGCCGCGATCCGGACAACGACGGCGACGGCATCGAGGACACGGTCGACCGCTGCCCCAACGACCCCGAGGACGAGGACGGCTTCGAGGACGAGGACGGCTGCCCCGAGCTCGACAACGACGGCGACTCGATCCCCGACGCCGCCGACGCCTGCCCGATGCGCTCGGAGGATCTCGACGGCTTCGAGGACGAGGACGGCTGCCCCGAGCTCGACAACGACGAGGACGGCGTCCCCGATGGGCTCGATCGATGCCCGATGGATCCCGAGGATCGCGACGGCTTCGAGGACGAAGACGGCTGCCCCGAGCCGGGCCCCCGCGCGGTCGCGGTGACGGTCTCGGACACGCGGATCCTGATCGGCGAGACCATCTACTTCGAGTTCGACACCGACGTGATCCGGCCCGTGTCGATGCCGCTCCTCGATCAGGTCGCCGACGTCATCGGCCACCTCGATCCCTCGCTCCGCATCCGGGTCGAGGGGCACACCGACGATCTCGGCTCGGACGCCTACAACGTCGATCTCTCGTTCCGGCGCGCGCGCGCGGTCGTCGAGTACCTCGTCAGCCGCGGCGTCGCCCGGGACCGGCTCGAGTATCGAGGCTACGGCGCGCGACACGGCGTGGCGCCCAACGACTCGCCTCAGGGCCGCGCCCTCAACCGGCGCGTCGAGTTCACCATCCTCCGGCCGGGAGAGCAGGCGCGCGCGCGCGAGCGGCGGGGAGCCCGCTGACCGATGGCGGGGCGAGCCTCGAGGCTCCTCGGATGGCTGGCCACGCTCGTGATCGTGGTGGGCGGCTGCGCCGCTCCGCCCTCGAGCCCGCGCGACACGCTCTCGGCGCTCGCGAGCGCCCTGCGGCGCGGAGACGCGGAGGCGGCCTACGCGCTCATGTCGAGCAGCTACCGCGAGCGCGTCTCGCTCGAGGAGCTCGCCCGCGTGATGCGTGAGCAGCCCGAGGAGATCCGCGCGACGGCCGAGGCGCTCGAGCACCCGCTCGCGATCGAGGAGGAGGCGCGCGCGCGGCTCTCGAGCGGCGACGAGATCGTGCTCCGCGGCGAGGACGGCGCCTTCCGCGTGACGACGGACGTCCTCGACGCGTACGCCAACGCGTCGCCGCAGGAGGCGCTCCGCTCGTTCGTGCGGGCGATCGAGCGCGAGCGCTTCGACGTCGTGCTCCGCCTCTTGCCCGCGGCCGAGCGTGAGCGGTGGTCGGCCGAGGCGCTGCGCGCCGCGTGGCGAGGCGATGCGCGCGAGGCGGTCCAGCGGATCGTCACCGGGCTCCGCGACGCCCTCGACGGCGCGCACTTCGAGCAGACGGGCGATCGCGCCGTGATGTCCTATGGCGATCGCCATAGGGCCGTGCTGGTGCGCGAGGCGCGGGGGTGGGTCGTCGAGAGCCCGGAGTGAGGCCAGCCACGATCGCACCGACCGTGCGCTGTTTTTCGTGCGCTCGAGGTCGGTTTCATGCTCTACCATGCGGCCGTGGCTGGGCCGAACGATCGTGCGCTCGACACTCGCCTGCTCCGCTTCCGCACCCAACCCGGGAGCGAGCCGGCCGTTGCGCTGGCGAATGCGCTCCTCGACGCGGATCGCGCGAGCGACGCGCTCGACGTCGCGAGCCGAGGGCTCGAGGCACGAGCCGACGACTTCGAGCTCCTGTTGGTGACCGGCCGCGCCCACCTCGCGCTCGATCACCTGCTCGAGGCGCAAGCGGCGCTGCTCGCGGCGGCGAAGATCAGCGAGCGCAAGGAGCCCTACCGCTGGCTCGGCGAGGTGCTCCTGCGTCGAGGGGACGCCGCCCGCGCCACGAAGGTGTTGAGCCGCGCGCGCGCCCTCGACCCGAGCGACCGCATCATCGAGACCCTGCTCAGGCGAGCGGAGGGGCTCGGGAGCGGCCGGCTCGAGGCTCCCCCGCCGGCGCGCTCGGTCGATCCCGCCGGTCCCGCCAAGGGGGAGGCGCGCGCGGACCTCGCCCCTCGCATCAGCGCGCCGCCGCCGGCCTTCGACGAGGAGGAGGTCACGCGGGTCGCGGACGTCCCGAACCTCCCGAGGGTCCAGCCCCCACCCCGTAGGCCCCTTCCCCCCGCTCGTCCACCGATTCCGCGAGGTGTCGGGAATCCGACACCTCCGAATATTCCAGCGATTTCGGCGGTTATTGCCCACCCGGCGCCCGCGGGGCGCGCACGACCTCCCTCCGAGGATGTCGGCCCGCCGATGGAGCCGGAGTCCTCGAAGGGCCTGGCTCGAGGAGCCTTTGGCTCGAGCCCAGGAGAGGTGGGGGCGAGTCGTCCACCGCCCCCGAGCGTGGCGCGCGCGTCCGCGTTCGGGCTCGGAGGCGCCCCCCTCGAGCCGTCACCCACGGCGAGCCCGGTCGCCCCGCCGAGCCCGGTCGCCCCCCCAAGCCCAGCCGCCCCGCCGAGCGCCCCGCTCACGCCTCCGTCGCCACCCTCGAGCGCCGCGGTCGCTCCAGCGCCGCGGCTCGAGCCGCCGTGGGCCGGCGCGAGCGGCGCCGAGCCGCTCGAGCCTCTTGACCCGGCCGAACTGGCGAGCGCCACGACCCCCGGCGGGTTCGAGGCACCCACCCGCGACGGCTCCGCCCTCCAAGCGCCGCGGCGCTCGAGCGTCGGCGAGGCGGGTCGGCTCGACGACGAGGGACCCCTCCTCGAGGGCGAGGCGCCCTTCGAGGAGCCGCCACTTGGAGAGCCGCTCCCGCCGATCGACCGAGCCGACGACGTCGCCTTCGGCGAGCGGCTCGGCGCGCAGGAAGACGTCGACGAGATCCTCGAGATGCTGCGACGCGAGGGCATCTTCGAGGCCCCGGGCGGCGAGCGCGCGGCGTGGGCGACGCGCAAGGAGGCGAAGCCCGAGCGAACCCGCCTCGGCTGGATGCTCGCGGGCGCGTGGGTCGTCGTCCTCGCCCTGGCGGGCGGGGGATATTTCGGCGTTCAAGCCTACTTCGAGGCGCAGCACGCCGAGGCCGCGCGGCTCGTCGCCCAGGCCCGCGAGGAGAGCCGCGCGGGCGGACACGAGCACCTCGTCGACGCGGAGCGGCACCTGCGCCAGGCGCGCGAGCTGAACGGGCACGACGCGGAGAGCGCGAGCCTGCTCGTCTTCGTGGCCATGCAAGCCGCGCTCGAGGACGGCGTGCTCGACGCGAGCCTCGTGCGGCCCGCGCTCGAGCGCGCCGAGCGCGCGGGCGCCTCGTCCGCGTACGCGAGCGCGGGGCGAGCGGTGATCGCGCTCGCCGAGCACGATCTCGCGCGGGCTCGGAGCGCGATCGAGGAGGCCGCCCAGGCGGCGCCCGAGGATCCGCTCCTCTCGTACGTCGCGGGGCGGATCGAGCATCGCCTCGGCGTCGAGGGCGCGCGGGATCGCCTCGAGCGCGCGCTCGAGCTCGATCCGGCGCTCGCGCCGGCCTCGCTCGCGCTCGCGGAGCTCCTCCACGACGAGGGGGACGACGCCGGGGCCCTCGAGCGCATCGACGGCGTCCTCGCGCGGGACGAGCACGCGCTCCGCGCTCGCTTGCTCCGCGCCGACCTCACCGCCGACGAGATCGAGGTCGAGCAGGGCCTCGCGGCGCTCGCGGCCCTCGAGCCCGAGATGGAGCGCGGATCCGTCACCGACGTCGTGCTCCGCGCGGTGACGCGCGCGCGGCTCGAGCGGCGCGCCGGGCGCCACGACGCCGCCATCGAGGCGCTCGAGGCGGCGATGCACGCGGGCGCGACCGATCCGCGTCTGCTCGGCGCGATCGCGCGCGTCGCGCGCGCCGAGGGTCGACTCCTCGAGGCCGAGGCCGCCGCCACCGAGGCCCTGCGCGGGGCGCCCGCGGATCTGGGCCTCCGCAAGCTCCTCGCCGACATCTACCTCGAGCGCCGCAACGGGCGACGCGCGCTCGAGGTCCTCGCCCAGCTCCCCGCGTCCGACCCCGACGTCATCCTGATGATGACGCGCGCCGCGCTGCTCGTGGGCACGCCCGAGGCGCTCGAGGCGGCCAGCACGACGCTCGAGGCGTTCATCGGCGAGCATCCGGACGCGAGCGTCGAGGTGCGCGCGCTTCGGATCCGCCTCGGCCTGCTCGTCCTCGACGACGCGGCGGCCGACGCGAGCGCTCGCCTGCGCGCGCTCTTCGACGCCGCTCGCGCGCTCGCGCGGCAGAGCCCCGGTCACCCCCTCGCGGCGCTCGCGCTCGGCGAGGTCGCGCTCCGCGCGCGCGACGCGGAGGCCGCGAACCGGGCGCTCGAGACCGTCGTCGCGGCCTCGCCCGACGACGCGGAGGGGCACTACCTGCTCGGGCGCGCGCGGCGGATGCGAGGCGACGTCCCGGGCGCGCGCGCGGAGCTCGAGCGCGCCGTCGCGCTGCGCCCAGAGCTCCAAGACGCGCGGATCGCGCTCGCGGAGCTGCTGCTCGACGCGGGAGAGTACGCAGCGGCGGAGGCGATGTTCGCGGAGCTCGTCCGAGGCCCGGGCGCGAGCAGCGGCGCCTCCGCGCTCCGGGCGCGCCTCGGACGCATCGAGGCGCTGATCGGGCTTGGCCGCCTCGACGACGCGCGCGTGCAGCTCGAGGGGATCCGCCCCGAGGATCGCGAGCTCGCGAGCGTGACGCTGCTCGGCGCGAAGCTCGCCGTCGCCGAGCGTCGCTTCGGCGACGCGATCCAAGCCCTCGCGCCGCTCGCCACCGCCGAGAGCGCGAGCGCCTCGACGATCGTGCTCTACGGGGACGCGCTGCTCGGCGTCGGGGAGACCGACGCGGCGCTCGAGGCGTACGAGCGCGCCATCGCCAAGGACGCGAGCTCGCCCGAGGCGCTGATCGGTCGCGCCGACCTCTACGTCCGCGGCGGGAGGGCGCGCGAGGCGAAGGGGCTGCTCGACCGCGCTCGCGCCGCGCTCGAGAGCCGCGCTCGCCCCCCCGCGCTCCGCGCGCGCATGCTCTTGCTCTACGGGCGAGCCGCGCTCGACGAGCACCGCGCGAGCGACGCGAGGGACGCGCTGCGGCAAGCGAGCGAGATCGCGACGGCGCCGCCCGAGGTCTTCTTCTGGCTCGGCGAGGCGCTCGCCAGCTCCAACGCCGCGCAGGCGCGCGAGGCGTACCAGCGCTACCTGGACTCGGGGCGAACGGACGACGCGCTCGCCGCGAGGGCGCGGCGCGCGATGAGCCGCTGAGCGCGCGATGCGCCGCCTCGCGCTCCTCGCGGCGCTCCTCGCGTGCTCGATCGCGCCGAGCCGCGCGCTCGCGCAGAGCTTCACGCTCGCGCTCGGCGGCGACGTCATCTTCGAGGCGCCGCTCAGCTACGCGCTCCGCGCACGACGCGCCGCGGACGACGACCCGCGCTCGTACGACGAGCTCTTCGAGGCGCTCCGCGGGCCGCTCGAGCGCGCCGATCTCGCGATCGTGAACCTCGAGACGCCGGTCGGGCCGCGGCGGCGCTCGCGCGACGCGGAGCAGGACTACCCGACCTTCGCCGCGCCACCTGCGTTCGTCGAGGCGCTCGCCGGGGCGGGGGTCGACCTCGTGACGCTCGCGAACAACCACGCCTACGACCAAGGCGTCGCCGGGCTCGCGTCGACGATCGCGGAGACGCGCAGGGTCGGCCTCGAGGCGGCGGGCCTCGACGAGGCGCCCGGCTTCACGCTCCGCGTCGTCCGCGGCGTCCGCGTGGCAATCGTCTCGCTCACGCAGGGGACGAACGTTCGACCCACGCACGACGAGGCGCCGAGCCCGCGCGTCGCCGTCTTGGAGCGAGCACAACTCGAGGCGTGGATCCGAGGCGCGCGCGCGAGCGCGGACGTCGTCGTCGCGGCGCTCCACTTCACCGACACGGGCGAGCGGATGCCGTCGCGCGCGATGCGAGCGTGGGCACGGCGCGCCGCCCTGGCGGGCGCGGACGTCGTCGTCGGGCACGGCCCCCACGTCCCGGCGGCCGCCGAGTGGCTCGAGCTCGACGGACGACGCGCGCTCGTCCTGAACTCGCTCGGCAACCTCGTCGCCGCGATGCGCGCCGAGCGACACGCCGAGGCGACCCCCCGGCCGCACGTCCGCGACGCGGTGATCGTCACGCTCCGGATCACGCGGACGAGCGGAGGCGTGTCGATCGAGCCGCCGTCGGTCGCGACGTACTGGATCGAGGCGCGGCGCACCTCGGCCGCGCCCCCGCTCATCCGCCCCTTCTCCACGCGCGCGGGGGACGCGGATCCGCTGTCGCGGCGCGCCGCGCGGCTCGTCGCTTTGCTCGACGCGAGGGGGCCCCCCACGCCCGCACGCGCGCTCACCACCGAGCCCCCGCCCGCGGTCACGGCTCGGCTCGAGGCCGACGTCGTGGACCCGAGCGCGACGCGGCCGCCTGTGAGCGCGCCCCGAGCGAGCGCCGCGCGCCCGGCGAGGGAGCCCACCCCGCCCTCCGCGGAGCGGCTCGGAGCGCGCTTCCTTTGCGGGAGCGCGGTGGAGGCGAGCGTCGACGGCGCGGCGCTCCGCGCGTGGGCCGAGCGTCTGCGCGCGGCGGCCGCCGCGCGGCTCGTCGTGGTGAGCACGCGATGCCCGGGCGAGCCCGAGGCGCTCGCGCGACGACGCGCGCGCAGGGCGTCGGGGCTCGTCGCGATCCTCGGGCCCTCGCGCTCGCGCCTCACGTTCGAGGTCGGGCCCACCCGAGAGGGCGAGCCGGAGCTCACCGCGCAGCTCCGATGAGGGCGCTCCCGAGCGCGCTCCGACGCGCCCCGGCGCCGACGCGTCGCGTGGTATAGGGCAGCCCTCGATGTCGAGCCTCGACGAGCCGCGCCGCACTCGCCTCCTCGCGATCGGGGCAGCGCTCGCGCTCGCGCTCGCGCTGCTCGGGGTAAGCGACGCGATCGATCGCGCCTTCTTCGCGAACGCGATCACGGTGTCGTGGCGCGCGGAGGATCCCGCCCTCGGCGCGGGCCCCACCGCCCGCTTCGAGGTCACCCGGACGATCGAGCATCGGATCACGTTCTCGCACGCGCATCGCCCCGTCGCGCGCTACGTCCAGGGCTGGGACTACCACCGCCTCCCCCCCCCGATGTCGCCCCCGATCGACGCGCTCGTCCTCGCGGACGTGACGATCCCCGAGGGGCCCGATCTCTACCTCGGCGCCTCGAGCTCGGGCCGACACGTCGTCACGGTGGACGGCGAGCGCGAGCCCTCGCGAGCGTTCGCGCCGGGCGTCCATCGGCTCGAGGTGAGCTGGTCCGAGCCGCGCCCGAGCGAGAGCACGCACTTCGAGCTCGAGTGGGGGCAGCACCCGGACGCGCTCGACCCGATCCCGCGCGATCGCCTGACGAGCGACGTCGGCGCTTGGCCGCCGTCCCGACGCGCCTTCTGGGCGTGCGCGCTCGCCGTCTCGCTCTTCTTCGCGCTCTCGCTCGCGCGCGCGCTCGCCTCCCTCGAGGGAGCGCGGCGCCGGCGGCTCGAGGGCCTCGCGACCGCCGCCATCCTGCTCCTCGCGCTCGGCCTGCGGCTCTTCGACTACGACGTGATGCCGCAGTACCTCGAGAACGGCGACGAGCTGTTCGCGATGTGGAACGGCTGGTCGATCCTGAACGAGGGCGTGCCGCGCGGCTGGTCCCTCTGGGCGGGCGCCTACGCGGGGCTCCCCGTCACGATCACGAACCTCTCGATGCACGGCAGCGAGTGGCACGTCATCGAGCCCTACTTCGAGCACCCACCCCTGCTCCACCTCCTCGTGGGCCTCGCCGCGACGATCGGCGGCGCCGACAGCTGGTCCCACGCGCGCCTCGTGCATGGGCGCCTCGTCCCGATCGCCCTCTACACGCTCACGACCTGGCTCGTCATCGCGCTCTCGCGCCGGATCGACGGGCGGCGGACGGCGAGCCGGCTCGCGCCGCACCTCGCCGGCCTGCTCTACGCGGTGATCCCCTTCCTCTCGATCCAGGGCCGCGTGATCAAGGAAGAGGCCGCGCTCACGCCTCTCCTGCTCGCGACGACGCTCTTCTTCTTGCGGTGGCGCGACGACGGCCGCCGCACGCGAGACGCGATCCTCGCCGCCACCCTCGCGGGGGCGTGCATGCTCGCGAAGGTCACCGGGCTCGCCGCCGTGGCCGGCCTGGTCGCGCTCTTCTTCCTCGAGCGCGCCTACCGCGAGGGCCTGCGCGCGGGCGCGATCGGCGCGTCCATCGCGAGCCTCTTCCCCGTCTTCGGCGCGTGGGTCGACTGGCGCGTCTTCGTCGAGACGCAGCGCCTGCAGGGCGGTCGACCGACCCACTACAACCTCTTCCTGCGCTTCTTCGACGATCCGCTGATCAACATGTCTCTCGTCGGGAGAGGCTGGCTGATCTTCCTCTGGATTGGCACGCTCGCGACGGCGTTCCGCCGCACGAAGCGTGAGAACGCGGCGATCTATCTCATCCCGCTCTTCTATCTGACGGCGATCGGCCTCGGGTCCGGCAACTGGACCTTCGGCTGGTACATGATGCCCATCTTCCCCTTCCTCTGCCTGGGCGCGGGCCGCTTCATCGCCGATCTCTGGGAAGACCCCGACTTCCTCCGAGGGTGGCTGTTCACGCTCACCGGCGTCATGTACGGGTTCAACTTCGTCCTCGATCCCCACTTCGCGAAGCAGCCCCCGAGCTGGCCGGGGATCCGGCGCGACGTGACGATCCTCATCGCGCTCATGCTGGTCCCGTACACGCTCGTCACGATCTTCCCTCGGCTCAGACCCTTCGCCCGCTTCATGACGGCGCTCTGGGTCCTCTCCATCGTCGTCCTCTCGGCCCACTTCGTCGTCCACTACGACACCTTCTACGACGTCTATCGGAATTTCGATCGCGACGAGTACTTCGACCGCTGACGGCGCGCCGACGAGGGCGACCGAGCGCTCTTCCGGAGCGGCGAGAGAACGCATACCGTCACGCGCATGCCCATCCTCGACCGTCGAAGCGTCGGCCTGCTCGTGCCCCTCTTCTCCCTGCGCGGCGAGGGCTGGGGCGTCGGCGAGTACCCGGATCTGGTGCGGATCGCGCGCTGGGCGAGGCGAGGCGACGTCTCGTGGCTCCTGACGCTCCCTCTGCTCGAGCCCTCGCCCGGCCTCGAGAGCCCCTACTCCGCGTGCTCGTTTCGCGCGCTCGATCCGATCTACGTCGCGCTCCGCGACGTGCCCGAGTGGGTCGAGGCGGGTGGGCTCGACGCGCTCGAGCCGCGCGAGCGGCTCACGCTCGACGCGATCGAGCGGGCCCCGCTGGTCGACTACGAGGGCGCGCGGTGGCTCAAGATGCGCGCCCTGCGCCGCGCGTTCGCGCGCCTCCTCGAGAAGGCGGCCGATGACCCGCGCCGCGTCGCGCTCGCGCGCTTCGAGGCCGAGCACGCGGGCTGGCTCGCGCCCTACGCGCTCTTTCGGGCGATCAAGAGCGTCCACCCGGAGGGCTGGCGCGACTGGCCCGAGCCGCTCTCGAAGGCGGAGCCGAGCGCGCTCGCGCGCTTCGCGAGCGAGCACGAGGACGAGCTGGCCTTCCGCCGCTATCTCCAGTGGCTCGCGTTCTCCCAGCTCGAGGCGGCCCGGGCCTCGATGCGGAGAGAGGGCGTCGCGCTCTTCGCGGACGAGCCCTTCCTCGTCGCCGACGACAGCGCGGACGTGTGGGCGCACCGCGAGCGCTTCCGCTTCGACGCGACGGTCGGCGCGCCGCCCGACGCCTTCTCGGCGGATGGCCAGGAGTGGGGGCTGCCGCCCTACCTCTGGGACGAGCTTCGCGCGCGCGGCTACGATCTCTTTCGAGAGCGAGGCGCGCACGCCGCACGGCTCTACGACGGGGCGCGCCTCGATCACGTCGTCGGGCTCTACCGCACCTACGTGCGACCGCTCGACGGAAGCGCTCACCACTTCGTCCCGAGCGACGAGGCGGAGCAGCGAGCCCAGGGCGAGGCGGTGCTCCGCGCGTTCTCGAGCGCGGGGCTCGAATTGATCGCGGAGGATCTCGGCGTGATCCCGCCGTTCGTGCGCGAGTCGCTCGCGCGGCTCGCCATCCCGGGCTACCGCGTCCTGCGCTGGGAGAAGGACGGCGAGCGCTTCCGCGACCCGGCGAGCTGGCCCGAGACGAGCGTCGCGACGACGGGCACGCACGACACCGAGAGCGCGCGCGCGTGGTGGGAGGCGCTCCCGCCCGAGGAGCGGGCGGCGCTCCTCGCGCTCCCGACGCTCGCGCCCCTCGCGGGCGAGCTCGCGAGCGCGCCAGGCGCCTCCCTGCCCCACGCGCGCTTCTCGGAGGCGGTCTACCGCGCGCTCCTCGAGACGATCGTGGGGAGCGCGAGCCGCGCGGCGCTCCTGCCGATCCACGATCTGCTCGCCCTGCCCGAGCGGGTCAACACGCCGAACACGGTCGGGCCGATGAACTGGAGCGTCCGGCTGCCGTGGACGCTCGAGGCGCTCGAGCGCGACGCGATCGTGCTCGGCCGGCTCGAGCTCCTCGGGTCGCTCGCGCGCGCGGCGGGGCGCGGCGCGAGCCGCGCGGGCGGCTGAACGGCGCTCGTCGATGACCCCCGAGGCGCCCGATCCCGAGCACCGCGCGAGCGATCCGAGCACGGTCGTGGGGAGCGAGCTCCGTTCGCTCCGCACGTCGCGGCGAGGGCTCGGGATCGGCCTGCGCGCGCAGATCGGCCTCGCCTCGCTCACGACGATCGCGCTCTCCGTCGTGCTCGTCGGGCTCGCGACGGATCGGCTCGCGTCGCGGGCCTTCGAGCGGGAGCGTCGGCACGAGGCGGCCCTCGTCGCGCGCGCCGTGGCGTCGAGCCTCGAGCGCCACGACGCGCCGCGCTTCGTCCTCGATCGGCTCGAGGAGACGCTCCTCGATCGAGACGACGTGATCGGCTTCGAGATCACGACCGAGGACGGCACGTCGCGCTCGCGCGGCCTCGCCGGCGAGGGGGTCGTGGGGGAGGCCGAGCTCGACGGGACGCGCGTACGGGTCTTCGTGACGGATCCGAGCGAGCTCGGGACGCGCAGCCTCTCGGGCCTCGTCATCCTCTACGCCGTCGTGAGCGCGCTCGCGATCCTCGCGCTCCTCTACGTGCTGCTCACCCACCTGATCGTGCGGCCGATCGAGCGCCTCGAGCGCGCGGCCGAGCGGCTCGCGCGCGGGGAGCGCTCGTCGGTGCGCGTCGATGGGGCGCGCGAGGTCGCGGCGCTCGCGCGGTCGTTCAACGACCTCGGCGAGCACCTGCGCGCGGAGCGCACGGCGCGCGAGGCTCGGCTCCGGGATCTCGAGAGGGCCCTCGCGGATCGCGAGGCCGCGCTCGTCGCCCTCGAGGCCGCCAAGGCCTCGCTCGAGGCCACGCAGAGCTCCCTCGTCCGCAGCGAGAAGCTCGCGTCGGTCGGGCGGCTCGCGGCCGGCGTCGCGCACGAGATCGGCAACCCCCTCTCGGCGATCCTCGGCCTCGTCGAGCTCCTGCGCGAGGGAGGCCTCTCTCCGAAGGACGAGGCCGACTTCCTCGCCCGCGTGCAGGCCGAGACGGCGCGCATCCACCGCATCATCCGTGACCTCCTCGGCTTCGCCCGCGCGCCGCGCGAGCCCGAGCGCGGCGAGCCGACGATCGTGCGCGACGCCATCGAGGCGGCCGTGGGGCTCGTCTCGCCCCAGAAGGATCTGCGGGGCATTCGGATCGAGCGCCACGTCGAGGAGGGGCTCCCGCCGGTCGCGCTCGACGAGGATCGGCTGATCCAGCTCCTCGTGAACCTCCTCCTGAACGCCGCGGACGCGATCGAGGCCAAGCGCGCGCGCACCTCCGCGGAGAGCGAAGAGATCGTGCGCATCGAGGCGACGCGTGAGACGAGCCCGGCCGGAGACGCGCTGATCCTGCTGCGGATCACCGACTCGGGGATCGGGTTCGACGAGGCGACGCGCGCGGCGCTCTTCGAGCCCTTCTTCACGACGAAGCCGGTCGGGCGAGGCACGGGCCTCGGCCTCGCGGTCTGCCAGACGATCGTCGAGGACGCCGGCGGGAGCATCCAGGCGAGCTCAGTGCACGGCGGCGGGGCGTCGTTCGAGCTTCGGCTCCCGAGCGCCGCGGGAGGCTGAAGAGGCGCGCTGTCAGCGCTCGAGCGGCGCGCGCTGGGGGAGGCTCGTCTCGTTCGTCTCCGCGCCCTCGAGCGAGCGGAAGGGGGCGAGCGTCTCCGTCGTGCCGTCCGCGTAGATGGCGATGGCGTAGCGCTCCTCGGCGTAGGGACCGCCGATCACGTTCGTCGTCCAGTCGAGGTTGAGCCACACCGGGCAGCTCGCGTCGGAGCGGTAGTGGATGAGGAGCTGGGGCGGGCGTGCGCCGAGGCGGCGGTCCCAGCTCTGTCGGTAGAAGCGCGCGATCTTGTTCGAGACCTCGTTCGGCGGCCCGTCGATGCAGACCTCCGTGTAGGCGTGCCCCCCGCCTGGGCCGTCCATGACGACGACCCGCGTTCGGCCGCCGATCGCCTCGATCATCGCGGCGAGCAGGATGGCGAAGTCGTCGCAGTCTCCGGCGAACCCGTTGGTGATCGTCTCGCTCGCGCGCGCGTAGTAGTCCGTCCCCCGCGGGTCGTTCACGTAGCGCCACGCGAGCCGGACGTGCTTCCAGATCCGCGCGATCTGCTCGACCTTGAAGGGGCCGTCGTCGCCCGCGGCGACCCGCACCGCGAGGTTGCGCGTGATCGGGCTCGACGGGTCGATCGCGTCGCGGATCGCCGACGCGGCGAGGGCGCGGACGGCGGCCTCCTCGGGGCTCGCGGCGGCGGGCTCGGCGGGCAGCGCCGGCGCCGCGTCGCCCCCGCCCTGGGCCTCGCCGAC